>JBBATA010000052.1:3952-5191 GCA_040399005.1 Solirubrobacteraceae bacterium | reverse complement strand
GCGTCAGAAGTTGCACCGGCCGACGCGTTTTACGGGGAGCGACCCGAGGCCTGCCCGAATGCTACCACCCGGCCCCAAAGCCGTCAACCGCCCATGAGCTTCGCCCGGGTCGCCTTCCACTGCTCAGGCGTGAGCTTGCCGGAGGCCCCCGCAGAGGGCGACTGCTGCACCGCCCCACGGTCGGCCGCCGGGACCGGGGCCGCCGGTAGACGCTGGCCAGCGAAGCCGGCCGGGGCGGGAGCCGCCGGAGCCGCCGGGGCCGCCGCCGGGGCTAGAGCCTGGAGGTGCGGCCGCAGGAGGAAGGGCGCCTCGTCAGGCTTGGACTTCCAAGCGCTCACCAGCTCCACCAGGTCCGGGCGCTTGCCGCCCTCCCCGGGCTGGATGCGCTCGTACTCAGCCTCGATGGCGCTGGCCAAGTCGGGGTGAGTGATGCCGGTGGAGGTCAGCGCCTTCCAGCGGTCGAAGCGCGTGGCCGTGTGCTCAGCCGCCTGCTTGGCCGCCGTGAGCTCAGCCTCCAGAGCCGCCGCCCGTTGGGCCGCGGTGCCGGCGCTCTTGACCTCGCCCTCGAGGTTGGCGATGCGCGCCTCAGCCTCCCGGAGCTTCTCGATGGTCTCCCGGAACCGGGCATAGGGGACAGTATCCGCCGTGGTCTCGCTGCTCATGGTTATCGCTCTCCAGAGGAAGTGAACTGCTCACGGAGCTTGCGCCCCGTCCGGGTCTCGACGAAGGCCTCGTACAAGGCCGGGGCCTCCCGCCGCATGACCGTCAGCGCCCAACGGACGCCAGGGTCACCGCCCCAAAGCTGCCAGGCCTGCCAGCCCTTGCCCTGCTCAGCCCAGGTCGCCCCCTCCCGGTCGATGAGGTGGCGCGCAAAGTACCTGGCCATCCGCAGAACGGTATCGAAGGAGACCACCCGGCGCCCCGACAGGTCCCGCGCCCTGGCCAGGCCGACGGCCGTACCGCCGCGCTCCGACGGGGCCTTAGTGGCGCGCACCTCGAGGCCACGGGCCGCGGCCGCCGCGACGTCCGCCGGAGGGACGAGCGGCATCAGTCATCCTCCCGCGTCAGGACGGCCACCGCTTCGTCCAAGCTCTCGAGGGCGGTGCGAAGGTAGGCCTCGACCTCCGCGGTAGGCGTGAGCGCCAAGGCCGCCGCAAGAGCGATGCGGGCGCCGTCCAGCTCCACCGCCGCATCCTCATCCGACTCGTCATGGGCCTCAACCACCGGGGCCACCGGGGC
>JBBATA010000052.1:0-3852 GCA_040399005.1 Solirubrobacteraceae bacterium | reverse complement strand
CCGGACTCAGGGTATCCCTGACCCGCCGGGAACCCGAGGAACCGATTGAGGAGGATGGCAGAGAGCGCCACGAGCCGCTCGTCGGAGTCCCGCATGGACACCGCGGCCCGACGCTGCGCCGTCCGCTTGCCTTCGTTGGTGAGCGCGATGGCCGCCCCGCTCCGCGCCGTGCTCGTCATGCGCTGGAGGTCCGAGGGCGGGACGCCCATGGACACGGCGAGCCGCGCCGTCATGGACTCAAGGACGCCCTGCATCTTCTCGACATCGGCGCCGGCCTGGAACTGCCCGACCATCGGTTGGCCGGCATCCTCCGTGTCCCGAGCGGAACGGAAGCGGAGCAAGGAGGCGGGGTCAGTGACCACCTCCATCCGCCGCCCGTTCTGCGTCTCGACAACCTCTGCCGCGTCCACCTCGAGGTTCACGACGTAGCGTTGGGGCCACGAAGAGTCCCGGAAGCTGTGCGCCACGAAGGCACAGAAGACCGCCATATCGAGGGAGCCGTCTACCACCTCTTGGATGGCGTAGGGGTCCCACAGCCGGTCACCAGGTCGAACCGCGTGGTACAGCACGTAGGGCAGCACCGGCCGCCCATCGGCCCGACGGTACGGGTAGGCCTCCCCGGAGTAGTCACCGCCCAAGGTGGCCTCCGAGATGTCAGCCCCCAAGGTGCCCCCGCCGGTCAGCAGGTGGACCCGGTAGACGGGCGCCTCAGGGTCGGCGACGGAGAGCACGTCAACGGTCCAGACGGGCTCCGGGCCGTGCCCCTCCACGTGCCGGAGCCGGTACTCGTGAACCGTCCGGGGCTGCTCAGGCGCATCTACCGGGGCGTCAGCCCAGACCATATCCGGGTACACCGGCCGGAAGCGGAGCCGCCCGTCTTCGGCGACGTGCGCCCGGACCATCATCTCCCGGAGGCCGGTGACGTAGAACTGTACCCGGGCCATGAGGCCCCACAGCCCGGCGATGCGCAGTTGGCGCTCGATGCCGACCGCCTCCGAGCGCTCGTGAGTGACTTCGGGCTCATGGTCATAGAGCACGGAGAGCTCTCGGCACCCGGCCTCGAACACGTTGGCCGCCAAGCTCACCGGCCCCCAGGCCTCCCGCCGGACGCTCCCGAGGTGGCGCTCGAGGTGGCGCTCGAGGTCCGACCTCCAGACGCCATCCAGCAGCCGCCGCCGCCGCCTGGTCTCTTCCCACCGGGCGCGGGTCACCTCATCGGGAGAGGACGGGGGCGCGTAGCCGAGGGCATCACGAGGGTACATCGGCGGGCCTCAGTAGAAGCGGAGGGTGCGGCCGGCGGCCGCCCGGGACAGCGTAGCCTGACGGCGGAAGATGTGCGATTGTAGCGCGTAGCGGAGCGCGTCAAGCTTGTCCTTGTGCACATCGTCGGCGCCCTGCCACTTCTCCAGGGCGTCGATTAGGTGAGCGCACCGAGGGGAGATGATGAACGCGCCCGGCTCCACCATGAGCTGGTACACCCACCGACAGCCCGCCATGACGGAGCCCTTGTTGCGGCCGACGCCCCGCTTGACAGTCAGGATGCCGGGCTTGAGGGACCGCTCGTCAACGTGAAGCAGCCGGGCAAGGTTGGCCTGGAGGTCGCGGTTGGCCTTCTTGTCGCCGGTGCCTCCAATGTGGATCCGGTCGCCCCACACTTCGTCCAGGTCCTTCCAGGAAAAGCCGTTGCGATCCAGCATCTCCAGGAGCGCCAAGGCGTCAGCCTTCTGCGACCTGGCGTGCGCGCCCACGTCTTCGTCCAAGACGATCACCCGGTACGGGTCGGCCTCCTTGACCGGGCGCTGCACCGCCGCCAGGATGGCGCTCTGCTTGTACTCCTTGGTCCCGTGATCGAGGCCCAAGACCAGCTCCCACTCACCTTCCGGTAGGCCGGTGATCGGGCGGACGTGGAGGCCGGTGTCGAAGGCATCGAAGACGCGCGTGATCGTCCGGGTCTCCCACCCGCCGTGGATGCGCACGTCGCGCTCCGAGGGCAGGCAGACTCGCTCCGCCTCCGTGATCCAGGCGCCGTCCATGGGGCGCCCGTCCGGCAGCTTCAGCGGTTCGTGCTCCCCGATCGGGATCAGCGCCTCCGGGGTGAGCCGGGTGTGGTGCTCCGAGATCGTGCCCTCTTCGACCATGGCGCGCAGCCAGTCCACCGGGGCGCCGATAGGGGTGAGCGTCAGGCACACCTGCCCCTGGAGGCGCTTCACGCGCTGGAGTACCTCCGCGAACACCGTAGGCCGGGGAGGCTCGTCGAAGAGCACCAGGTTGATCGTGGCGCCCGCCAGATCGAGGCTGTCCTGGTTGCTCGTCTTGAAGCGGACGATGGCCCCGTTCTTGTAGATGGCCGCCGGCTTGTTGGCGTGGAAGCCGTTGACCGGGTCGAAGCGGCAATCGTCGATCAGGTGGCGCCGGGCCACCTGCCAGAGCTTCTCCTGGATGGCGAGGGACTGAGGCCAGGATGCGCAGACCACCCAGGCCTCCCACCGCGCGCCCGGCGGGCGGGCGGCCACCGGCCGGAGCGGGTGCCTGCCGAGCGCCTGGAAGTGCACTTCTGCCAAGCCGGCCATGGTCTTCCCGACCTGGTTGCCGGCACGGAGCAGTTTGATCGGCGACGGGTCCGCCAGGAAGGAGGCCTGCACCGGGAGCCAGGAGATCCATTCCAGCGGGTCCTCTTGGCAGGCCTTCACGATGGCGCGCATCTTCTCAATGGCCTGGAGCGTGTCCACCGTCACGCCACACACTCCACAGGCCACCCGCGATCGAGGGCCGCCGCCACCGCCCAGGCTGGCACCCATCGGCGCTTGCGCTCAGCGAGCGCGCCCACGCGCTCCTGACGAGCCCGCGCTGGACACGCCCACTGGCGGTTCGCATGAGTCCAACCCACCTGCACCCAACCGGCCGCCCGGTAGCTTGTGCCGATCTCGTCAGCCAAGGTGTAGGACACGATCGGGCGGCCTTGTGCGCGCGCCCATCGCGCCGCCGCTGCCACCACGGCCGAAGCGCACCCGGGCGGCGCATCCAGCGGCACGATCCCCCGCGTGAGCTCCACCCACCCATCCGCCTGGAGATGACGGGAGGCCGGGCGGCCGACGATGCCCCAAGCGCAAGGCCAGCCCGTGGCCTGCCGCACAACCTCGATGCCGACAAGACCGCCAGCGCAGCGGGGGAGGTGCCGGTGATGGGCCGCGCACATACGCAGGGGATGCGCGACTCCAATGATGCGCGTCTGCAAGCGCACGGCGCCGGCCGGCTTCACGCGGCGCCCTCGAGCGCCCGCCGGAGCTTGGCCGGGAGCTGAGCACGGAGACGCTCGAGCTCCGCCGCCGCCGCCGCCGCGTCCACCGAGAGCCCATCAGCCTTGGGCGCCGCCAGCTCGTGACGGGCCGCCAGGAGGTCCTTGATCGTGCGCGCCGCCCCCGAGGCCCAATCACCCCGCTCTGCGCTAAGGAACCGGGTAAGGCTGTTCGCCAGCACACCGAGGGCCTCTTCGTAGGGGAGCGCCGCCAGGTCAACCGCCGGCGGCGGGAGCTCCACCGCCTCCGGCATCGACGCCGGGCCGGCCGGCGCTTCACGCCCGGCGTGGAGCTGGAACGTGGGGGCGGTGCGCGCCTTCCTCTGGCGGGCCGCCTCACGGTAGACCGTGGCCACGCCACAGCCCAGCCGGGCCGCAAGCTCTTCGGCGACACCGCCGCCCAGGGAGTCCGAACGGCTAAGCGCGGCCGCGATGATGGCGTTTCGTTGGGCCTTGTCCACGTTCTCTCCAGAAGTGAGACCGGCGGAGAGGAGCCTCCACCCGCCTATCAGTGTATCCCAGGCGGCACGCGCGTGGGATCGGACGGCTGTTCGAGG
>JBBATA010000051.1:0-5218 GCA_040399005.1 Solirubrobacteraceae bacterium | reverse complement strand
CGTGTCCTTGCTGAAGCCTGCCGCGTCCCCCAGCTCAAGGAGGCCGCCCACCGCCTCCTGGTAGGCCTTCTTCGTGGCGTCCGCGCCCTGACGGGCCGCCTTCGCCTGCGCGGTCGCCGCCTTCTTCGCGGCCACCTCAGCCTTCCGATAGGCGACCTCGAGCTGCTTGACGGCCTGGTCTGCCTCCTTCTTGGTGAGGCCGGGAACCTGAGCAAGCTCCTTGCGGAGTGCGGAGAGGTCTGCTTCGAAGGTGAGACTGACCGACTCGTTAGCTGCCATTCGCCACCTCAGCCGCTACGTCGGCCATCTGCTGTGCGAGGGCCTTATTAGCCCGTCGGCCGGGGTCCCGGACGAGAACGCTCCACGCGTGCTTGGGCCGCGCCCCACTCCCGATGCGCGCATAGTAATCGTCGATGGACTCCCCACGCTTGCGCCGCGCCCATGCGACGCGCTGCCCCGGCCCAAGGCCCACCTGCCGAGAGCGTATCTTGTAGGCCCATTCCGCCCGGTTGTAGAGCACGACGGCCACCCCGAAGGGGCGCTGCTCGACCCGGACGCCGAAGAGGTCGGCGCTGTGCTCTGCGATGGAGTGCCCCTTCTTGCGGGCCTGAGCTGCGTAGAGCGCCCCGGAGAGCGGGAGGCCGGTGCGCGGGTTGCGGTCTTCCGGCCATTCCCGCTTCGCGTCAGCCTCGACCCGCTGCGCCACGCCCTCGAGGGCAGCCGTGAGGCGCTTGCGGAGAGGCGACCCCAAGAGCCGCTCCTGTACCGCTTTGATGGCCCGGTCGTTGATCTTGACGCCGAAGTCGGCCACCGGGTCACCTCTTGCGCTTGCGCTGTGCCTCTGCTTCGTCCGCCCGGAGACGGAGGTCAGCCAGGATGAGCACCTGGTCTTCGCGGGAGAGGGACGCCCACCATGACGGAGGGTGCCCGTACTCCCGGCACACCTGGAGTATCACCCGGTCGAACTCTCCCCGGGCTCTGAGAAACCCGCGGCCGACTTGACCTCCTCTTCGGCCAGCACCGGCCCGACCGCCATCTCCAGAGCCTGAGCCGCAGCGAGGCGAACCTCAGCATACGGGCGCTTCCGGCCGAGGAAGTAGTCGAAGACCTCCCGGCCGTACTGCGCCAAGGGCAGAGCATGAGCACGGGCGATGGGCGCCACGGGGCACACGCCGGGCGGGAGGCAGAGCCCCAAGGCCGCCCCCTGCGCCGCCGCGGGGTTCTTGCCGGCCAGCTCTGCGAGCTCCCAGGCGAAGGCCGGGGAGGTCGGCCGGAGGGCGTGCTCCCCGTTGTCGAGTCGGATGGTCGTCATGGTCTCTCCAGAACCCATGAGGTGAGGCTATCAGGCGTAGGTCACGGAACCGTAGACGGTCCCGTTGATGGTCAAAACGTTGGGGCGCCCTTCGCCGATGGAGAAGGTGCAGGACACGTTCGTCAAGGTGATGGTGTCATCCTTGGTGGCGCCGTGGTTGGTGCCCTCGATCGTCAGCTTGATGCCGACGGTGAAGACCTCAGCGGAGTTGGTGCTCTGCGTCACGTTGAGGCTGTACACGTTGGACTTGCGGAGGAAGTCCACCGCGTTCTCCAGCGTGGTGCTCATGACGGTGGAGAGCATGGCCGTGAAGGTGACCGTGGGGAAGGTCTTGTCCCCGTAGCGGATCGAGTGCAGGGTGCCGCGGGACTGGTAGGCGACCACTTCCCGCAGGTCCTTGCTCAGACCGTCGATCGTCAGGTCACCCTGAGTGAAGGGCACGACGATGGTGACCGGGGTGCCGGTGCCGTCGAGAAGGGTGATGGAGCCATCGGTGTCATGCCGGACAACGGTATCAAAGGCCATCGGAGGCCCTCCTTAGACGGTGGGGATGCGGTGGTAGACGAGGAAGTCCAGCGTGGACAGGACGAACTCCGCCTGGGGCGTGAGCTCTTGCGAGGCACGGACGAAGTAGATTTGGCAGTTGGCCAGGTTGCCCGGCTTCATGACGCCGACCATCGCAGCATCCGCCACGGTGGAGGCCGCGTCAAGGTCGGCCACCTGAGCATCCGCCCGGAGCTTGTGGGCGATGCGCACGGTGACCGGGGTCTGACAGTAGACGCCTTCCGCGGTGCGCACCTGACGGTCTTGGGGGGCAGGCTCGGAGACTCCCAGGCCGACGGAGAACCGGCCGGCCATCTCCCGCGCCGTGTCCGAGCCGAAGAGCTCAGGCGCGAAGGCCGACACGGTGAGCCCGGTCACGGCGTCCACGGCCGCCTGAATGCGCTGCCGAAGGGCGGTGCGGGTCAGTACAGCCATGAGCGCCGCCCCCCGGAGAGGAACGTGGGGCCACGACTGGACCGGCGCCGGTCATCGTCCACGAGCTGGCCCTGCTCATCCGCGTCGTATCGGAAGTTGAGCCGCGTCCAGGCCGCCTCGTAGTGCCGACGGTAGGAGGCCGCCCGCATCTCGTAGGCCTCGTTGAGCCGCGTGGAAAGGTCTTCGAAGATGAGCGCCAAGGTCAGGTAGAGGTGAGCATCCCGCACCGCCACCGGAGACATCACCAGCCAGGGGCGTTGGCCCTGTCCGATGATGCGCCCGTTGATCTGGTTCCAGGCCTCATCCCGCCACTGAACGTAGGTCGTTTCCGACGTGAGCGCCGTGGGGGAGGTGGGGTCAAGGCCTGACGCGATGTTGTACAGGTCCGTGTCAGTGATGACCGGGAAGAGCTTCGTGCGAACGAGGGCCGCCTCGTTGCGGAAGACCGTCGGCACCCCCGACACGGTAGCAGTCCACTCCACCCGCCAAGCGTCCCCAAGGGCCTCCGCGGTCGTGGTGGCGGCCGCTACCGTGTAGCTCGAGGTGGCCCCCGGGGTCACCACCGCCGCCGACACCAGCGCCGACCCGTCGGGCCGGTAGACGGAGACCGTCACCGCCGAAGGCGTGACCGCCGCCCCGTTCTGCTCGATGCGCAGAGACAGAGCGGAGTCAACGCCCCGGACGATGAGGTCCACAAGCTGGAAGCGGGCGGCGAGGTAGGACATCAGGCGGTCAGCAGCGGGAGGGCGCGGTAGATGACGCGGACGGCGATGTAGCCGGCGGTGAAGCTGGAGGCCGTCCCGTTGCCGAGGTTGGCGTCAGCGGTCACCTTGGCCTTGAGCGCCACGTCCGCCACCGGGGCGTAAGGGCCGGCGGCCGTCGGGGTCCAGGTCCGAGTAGGACCGGCCGCAAGGATGGAGGTGCTCGTCACGAAGGCGTCCGGGTCCGCCGACGTGCCAATCTCAACCGCCACCGAGGTCGCCGTCGGGTGAGCCGCGGAGACCATCTTCTCGAGGATGACCTCACGGATGATGGCATAGGCCGGGATGGTCCCGAGATCGAGGGTCTCGTTGAGGGCGGCCGCGTCGAAGTCCGTCAGCGGGATGCCGAAGGTGAGCTCAAGCTCGTTGCGGCCGATGGCACGGGAGGCGAGAACGGACGTGGCCATGCGGCCCTCCTATCACTTGCGGGCGGTTTTGACCGGGGTTGCGCCCCCGGAGGCGTAGGCCTTGAGGCCGTCTAGCTGCTTGCGGATGCCCTCGACACGGGCCGCCGCCGGGGGGGAGAAGGCCGCCTGGGCTTGCGCCTGCTGAAGCTGCGAGACCAGCTCCTGCGTCTTCTCTTCGAGCACGCTGCTGTGAGGGGCCGCGATGGTCCCCCGGGTGATGAGCGCCTCCAGCCAGGCGCGGTAGCCGGCGTGGTCCGTGTGCCAGACCACCCGGTCGGCGAGCACCTCCGGGTGCTCCCAGGCGGTGACCCAGACCGTCCCGCCGCGGCGGCAAGGGAAGCCCCGCAGGTAGCCGGGGCGGCCGTCCGGGGTGTCCGTGGCGAGACAGGCGTCCAGGGGGATGACCTTCCATCCCTCCTTGGCGCTCATGGCCTCCGCAAAGGAGGTGTCCCCGTGCTCGTCCACGTTGTTGAGGCCGGGCGTCTTCCAGAGCCGATCGAGGCACGGGAAGAGGCCGCCCTCCCCATCCATGCTCCAAGAGAACGGGTGCGCCCGGAGCATGAACTCGTTGGACGGCTCCGTGGGGAGGCCGGCGTTTCCGCCGTAGGCCTGTGAGGTGGGGAGGATGCCGGTAGCCGGCGGCGCTCCCTGCGAGATGATGGGCATGGTCTCTCCAGAAAACCGGGGCGAAGGCAAACGGGGGCGGCCAGGGAGGCGGCCGAGCTGGAGAGGCCCCGGGCCTCCCCAGCCGACCCCGAGACGATCAGCGGCGGGACAGGATGGCCACGCCGAGCGCGTCCTGGACCTTCGCGGTGCCGAAGTACGAGCGGCCCACGATGGTCGTCAGGTCCGCCGAAGCGGAGCGCTCGAACTCAACCGCCACCTGGCCGCCGTCGGCGACGACGATCGAGCCCTCAGCGCCGGGGACCGGGGGCGGGGAGGCGAAGGCCTGCGCGATCGCGCCGTAGCCCATCATCGCGCCCTTCGAGTCCGCGCCCGCGTTGGCGCTGGGGACCTTGCTGGAGGCGAAGATGTCCACGCCGGCGAAGGAGCCCTGGTAGCCCTGGCCGAAGCGGTCGATCATGTCCTGCGTGGGCTCCTTGTACTGACGAGCGCCGCCCAGGGAGGCGATGCTGTCCTGGAGCTCCGTCACCTGCTTGGGGTACAGGATGGAGACCAGCGGGCCATTCACGTTGCTCTGCTGGAGCGCGTAGCGGGCCGACAGGAAGGTCTCCACGGTCATCGCGGTGCCGGTGGTGCCCTTGACCGAGGTGAAGCCCGAGGCCGCCGTGGCGATGGCCGCGGTCTTCGCCATGCGGTAGCCGCCAACCATGTCCGAGAGGAAGCGGAGCAGGTTGCGCAGGCCGACGCTCGAGGTGATCTGAGCGAGGCCGCTGATCTCACGCTGGAGGGCGTACCGGGCGATGGTCACGGTGGCGCTGGCATCGGTGAGCGCCACGTTGGAGCTGGATGCGTTCTCGTTGACCGAGGTCATCACGTCGTAGCCGTCCAGGCCGGCCAGCGGGATCTTGACGACGGTGGAGCCCTGGGCGCCCACGTCGCCAAGCTGCATGATGGCCGGGTGCGCGCTCAGGTCGGCGCGGTCGGCGAGAAGGAGCATGAGCTCGTTGCGGATGACTTCGGCGACGGTCAGGTCACCGAGACCGGAGTAGTAGATTTCGTTGGCCATGTGAAGCCCCTTGTTGCGTCAGAAGTTGCACCGGCCGACGCGTTTTACGGGGAGCGACCCGAGGCCTGCC
>JBBATA010000050.1:0-5359 GCA_040399005.1 Solirubrobacteraceae bacterium | reverse complement strand
TGGGACAGCCTCTACGACAACGTCAGCAAGGAGACCGTCTACAGCCGCGTCGTAAACCAGGTGCGGCCGGGCTCGATCATCCTCATGCACGACGGCGAGGGGCCCCACGAGGGAACGATCCAGGCGCTCGGCCCGATCCTCAAGGCGCTCAAGCGCAAGCGGCTCTACCCGGTAACCGTCTCCGAGCTGCTCGGCCTCAAGACCCGTTACGCCAAGGCCGGCTGAGTCGGGCTTCAGGCGTTAAGCGCCGAGGCGAAGCGCTCGCGCTGCTGCGCGGTGACCTGTCCGCTGGCCAGCACCACCCGCGTGGCCACGTCGCCGTAGCGCTCGCGCAGCTCGGCCCCGGCCTCCTCGGGTGTGCCGATGACGGTGAAGGCGGCAAGTACCTCGTCGCCGATCAGCGCGGGCATCTCGGCCCAGCCGTCGCTCTTGCTCAGCCGGGTCAGCTCCTCGCCGAGATCCCCCCAACCCTCGAGGTCGAGAACCGGGCGGTAGGCGGGGGTCGAGCCGTAGAAGCCGATCTGGTTCTTGGCCGCCTCGATGCCGGCGGCGATCTCCTCCTCGTTGTCGCCGATGACGATGAAGCCCGGCGTGTTGATCTCGAAACCTTCCATCGGCTTTCCAGCCTTCTCGCGCCCGCGCTCGATTGCGGGAACCTGGACCTCGCGCAGGTAGCGCTCAGTACAGAAGCCGTGGACGGCGACGCCGTCGGCCACCTCGCCGGCGGTCTCGGTCATCAGCGGCCCGACGGCGGCGAGCTGGACCGGCGGGTTGCCGTGAGGGTTGGGGCCCGGGTCGAACATCGGGGTCATGAGGGTGTGGGTGTAGAAGTCGCCCTGGAAGTCGAGCGGTGAGGAGTCCTCCCACGCCTTCCAGATCGCCCGCACGGCGAGGATGAATTCGCGCATCCGGGCCGCCGGGGAGGAGTAGTCCATCGAGAAGCGCCGCTCGATGTGCGGCTTGATCTGCGCCCCGAGCCCGAGCGAGAAGCGCCCGCCGCTGAAGGCCTGGATGTCGTTGGCCTGAACGGCTACGAGCATCGGGTTTCGGGCCAGCGCGACGGCGATCCCGGTGCCGACCCGGATTCCGTCGGTCGCGGCGGCCGCGGCGGCCGCGGAGAGGAATACGTCGGACTTGGTCTCGGTGGCCCACCAGGTGTCGAACCCGGCCTGCTCGGCCCCGGTGGCCTGCTCGATCGCGTCGGCGATCGAGGCCTGGTATCCGACGCTCTCGACCCTCATGGCTGCGAGCCTATTGGAGGTGTAGCCCGGTTCGCTGGTCAGTAGTCAGGCGGCCACAAGGCCGGCTTCAGAAAAGGTCGGCTCAGGGATCTTCTCGCCGGTTTCCCGCAGGTACGAGAAGTACCCCTCCAGCGCTTCCTTCATCAGGGACTCAACCTCTTTCCGGCTCTTGCCGGCGGCGAAGACGCAATCGACATCGGGACACCATGCGCCCCATGAGCCGTTTTCCTCTTCGTAGATCACGAGGTATTCGTTCATCGGAACTCCTTGATGCCACTGGTTCGACGGATCTCCGCCAGCATTCCGCGTGAGACTGTACCCGACGGTCTTCCGGCGACAACTACCGTCCGGAGGCCGTCCGGGCTCTTCCAGACCCGGTGGGATCCGGTTTGGCGGCGCAGGATCCAGCCCTCCCGGCGCAATCTTCGCTCAACGTCCCGGAATGTCCACGCCATGCGTGGATCCTCCGGGCGCGCTTCGCACGCCTCTAGTACCTCTCAGTGACCGCTTCGCGCTGGAATTGCTGCGGTACTCAGTCCACGTCGGCGAGGGCGGAGCTGCGGGCGACGCGCTGGGCGGCGGTGACCGGGGAGGGGCTGACGTAGCCGGTCACGCGTGACATGTCGATCACCACGGTGCGCACGGCGTCGCCCTTGTTCCCTTCGATCGACTTCACGGCACGGCCCTTGCGGTCGACGCCGGTGACCACGCCGATGTGTGCCCCTCCGTAGGCCACGAGGTCGCCCGGGGTGGCCCGCAGCGTCCAGTGGCCGGTTCGCTTGGCCCAGCGGGCGAGGTCGGTCACCTGGATGGCGAGCGGGGTGCCGCCGAAAGCGGTTCGCAGGAGCCGCGTCCCCAGGTAGTCGGTGTAGCCGGCCTGCTGCCAGGTCCACGAGCCGAAGGCCACGCACCACTGGTCGCGTATCGAATACGGGGCGATCGCGCCCTTTCCGAAGTCGTAGCGGGGGATGTTGTCGCCCTTGCGCTCGCGAACGTTGCGGGCCAGCTCGGCGCGGGCGGTCTTCAGGATCGCCGAGCGCTTGGGAACGACATCCACCAGCGACGGGTCGCCCGGCTGGACGCCGCCCTCGAACTGGGCCGAAGCGGCGGCGGGCAGCGCCAGCAGCGCGCCGGCAGCCAGCAGCGAGGCGACGAGCGTCCGGTGTCCATTCACGAGGGGGTTCACAGCTCTTTCCTGGCGCGGGCCGTTCCGGCACCGCTCATGTCAAAGGCTACGGTGCGCCCGTGCTCTGGGCGCAAGCCGCCTGCCGCGCGCCGAAGCGCGCGGTCAGTTCAGGCCGAGCAGGTCGCAGAGCAGCTTCGTGGCGGTCGCCGACGATGCAGCGGCAACGGCCGGCGGTGGGGCGCCGCCGGGAGGGCCTCCACCGGGAGGCCCACCGCCACCCATGTTCGGCATCTGGGTGATGAGGCTGCTGTTGACCTTGCCGCGGAAGCAGCGGATCGAGGAGGTCGCGTCGTCGGTTCCAGGCAGCACGTAGTGGTAGATGCCCTTGGGAAACTCGGGCGTCGGGCTCGTGATGCCATTGCACTTGTCCAGCTTGCCGACCGGGACCTTCCTGCCCTTGATGTCGCGCGAGCCGTAGATCGGGAAGCCGTCGAAGGCGATGCCGATTATGTGCGAGGGGCCGGTGCCGGAGTCGGTCTCGGCTACGACGCAGTTGGGAAGGCCGTGGTAGTGGTACGCGCCGCCGCCCCCGTTCATCCCTGGGGTCGGGTGGCCGGAGCAGTCATCCACGAACGGGGCCTTGGAGCCGTCGTCGCTGGTGAGGTAGAAGTTGTTGGCCATCGCGACCGTAGTGCCGTCGCCCTCGTAGGGGTTGTAGAGCGGTGAGCCGGAGATCATGAAGCCGATCGAGCCCAGCGGGGCGGCGGTCGTCTTGGAGGCCTTCTTCGGGCTCGTGGGGATCTTGTAGTCGTAGTTCTGGGCCTTGGTGGGGTCGTCGACGGCGTGGGCGGTCGACGCGTTGGGGACCACTACGCCGGCGTTGGGCACCGCGTACTGCTTGGGGCGCGAGTGGTTGGGGATGCCGCTGGCGCGCAGGCGGATGTAGCTCTTGCCGTAGGTGACGGTGATGTTCTTGCCCCACTTGGTCTTCCTGAGGCCGGCCTTCGTGGAGGAGTAGGAGGCCGAAGCGGAGGCCTGGGCCGTGGTGGCCGCACCCGACGCCGTAGCCGCGTCGGCAGTGCTTGACGACGCGGTCGAGCCGCAGCCGGCTGCGGCGAGCATCGAGCCCGCCGCGGCGAGCGCGGCAAGGCGGTAACGGGTAGCCGGTATCTCTCTCATGTGCCGCAGGCTCCCGAGGCTCTCTGAGAAAACCCTGAGGATCGTGGCGGGTTTCCGGTCAGCCGCCGTCCAGACCTCAGCCCGGCCGGGTGATCGCGCGCCAGCAGCCCTCGGCGGCGCGCTGGAGCTCGGCCGGAGTTGCCTTCGTGCCGGCGGCCACGAGCCGAACCGCCGGCGCGACCCCAAGCTCGTAGAGGATCTGGGGAGGGAGGTCGACCAGCAGGGCGGCCATGCCCGGCTCGGTAACGATCTCCGTCAGCGCGCCACCGTTCTCCCCGAGCGGCGCCTCCCGCGCCTTTTCCAGGTAAGGGGAGCTCTCGAGCTGGACGAGGAAGCGCGCCCGGTCGGGGTCCTCCTTGAGGTGGTGGTAGATGGCCAGCCAGACCGCTGCGAAGCGCTGCTCGGGCTCGAGTCCGGGGTCGGCCGCCTCCATCGCCGCGTCGCCCATCTCGGTCTTGGTCTCGACGTAGGTGGCGACGACCAGCTCCTCCTTGGAGGCGTAGTAGGTGTAGGCCGTGCCGGTGGCGACACCTGCCTCCTGGGCCACCGCGCTCATCGCTGCGCCGTGGAAGCCGCCTTCGGCCACGAGCGAGCGCAGGGCGCGGCGCACGTCGGCCGCGCGATCACGGGTGGCTTGGGGTGTGGCGCTCAACCGCGGGCCGCGCCCATCACCGCGGCCGGCTCGACGGTCAGCCCGGTCTCGCGCTCGGAGAGCGCCCAGAGCCGGTCGATCGCCTTGTCCATCCCGATTCGCCGGAGGATCGGCCGGCGCACCGGCGGCCCGGTGTTCATGTAACGCGGGGCGAAGAACTCGCCGCCGTGGGCGTTCGGGTCGGTCGCAGCCCGCAGCTGGGGAAGCGCCCCGTCGGCCGGACTCATCCCGGTGCGGTGGGCGAGCCAGAGGAAGAAGCGCTGGATGGCTTCCCCGTCGGACTGCTCGACGCTGACCGTCTGCAGGTTCGTGTCCGAGAGGCCGGGATGGGCGATCAGGCTGGAGGCCGGAGCCCCGGCTTCAGCGAGCTTGTGCTGCAGGCCGATCCCGAAGTGGAAGTTGGCGAGCTTGGACTGGTAGTAGGCCGTCCACGGCTTGTAGCGGCCGTGGAGGTGCGGGTTGTCGGGGTCGGGGCTGCGGCCCAGGTGATGGGCGGTGCTGGTAACCGTGACCACCCGCGCCGCCGGGGCGGCGAGGAGCTGGGGCAGCAGGCGGGAGGTCAGCGCCCAGTGGCCGAGGTGGTTGACGCCGAACTGGGTCTCGAAGCCGTCGGCAGTTTGGCTCTCCGAGATGCCCATGATCCCTGCGTTGTTTACGAGGAGGTCGATCGAGCCGTGGGCCGAGGCGATCTGGCCGGCAGCGCTCTCCACCGAGGCCAGGGAACCCAGGTCGGTGGGGACCACCTCGAGGCGTGCGTCCGGGACGGTGCCGCGGATGTCGTCCACGGCCTGCGCGGTCTTCTCCGGGTTGCGGGCGGCCATGACGACGGTCGCCCCGGCCCCGGCCAGGGCGCGGGCGGTCTCCAGCCCGAGGCCTCCGTTGGCTCCGGTGACCACGGCGACCTTTCCGTCGAGCGTGGGGATGTCTTCGGTTGTCCAGGACACGGCTTCCTCCGTGGTGAGTGAATGTTCATTCACCCTACCACGGAGGTTGCGGATCCCCGCCAGTAAGGCGAGGGGCTCTAGCCGTCTACTTCAACCAGCGTCCCGCTCTCCACCTGGTAGATGAAGCCGCGGACCTTGTCCTTGTGGGGGATGAACGGGGTGTCCTTGATGCGCCCGATCGCCTTGCGCACGTCGTCCTCCAGGTCGGTGAACGACT
>JBBATA010000049.1:0-5538 GCA_040399005.1 Solirubrobacteraceae bacterium | reverse complement strand
CGGAAGCTCTGCGCCGGGGCCTTCGGTTTGCGTCTAAGCGCTCGTTTGTGCGGCCGCGAGATGGCCCTCGTCCGCGCCAGGGCCCGCCCCCGGCTCCCAAGGGTCCCCCCAGGGCCCCTCGGTGTCCCAAGGGCCGATCGTCACCGCGAGGTTCGAGGTCAGAAGCAGAGGAGTTTGCGCCCGTTGTGTGCCTTGTGCGTGCCCCTTCCTTGCCCCTCATCGCCCAGTAGCCGCTCTGGCCCCTTTCTCTGCCCTTGGTCTCCCCTCCCTTGCGCTCCCTCCTCTTCTCCCTCTTCCTCCGTTGTCTTTTCTTAGGCGAGCGCCTCAGGCGCAAACTCTTCAAGCTTCTCTCTTGGGCCGCCCTCGCCTTCAAGCCTTCCCCACGCTCGCGCCTCCCTCTCCGCTTTGTGGCCGCCCCTCTTGCGTCCCGGCCGCTCGCCCCGAGACGCGCTCTTGCCTCCCGTCGCTTGCCGGCCCGGCCCGGCAAGGCTTGCCCCCAAGCCTGCCGCCCAACTTCCGCGGGATTGCCCTCTCTTTCTTCCCCCGCCACCCGCCCCCGAAGGAGCGCGGTCGCTCGATACGAAGCTGTGTTCCCCAAGCGTCTTGTGCCCATCAGTCCATTGCAGCGCAGCGCAGGGACCCTCGCCACCGTAAGGGCCCTCGTCATTGGAAGGGCCCGCGCCACCGGAGGGACCCTCGCCACCGCAGGGGGCCTCGTCACCGCAAAGCCCATTCGGCAAGGTCGCGCCCCATGTTTCTTGTAAGGGCAAAAGCTGGCCGGCCCGGAATCGGTAAGATAATTCGAGTACGCCTAGGGCCCCCTCGCCAACCCTTCCCTTGCGAACACCTCTGCCCGACGCTTGCCGCGCTCCATGCGTCCATCTCAAGGTCTTGCTCCGTCGACTTCGCCTTCGCTCCCCTTGTTGGCTCCTTGCGTTTGGGCTCCGCCCCCTTATGCTCTCCACTTGCTCTCCCGTTGCTGCCCGCCTTGGTTGGGCATCTTCGGGTTATCTCTCCTTTGTTCCGCTCCCCTTGCTCGCTTCCTCTCGCTGCTTCGCTTGCCGGCCTCTTTGTCCTATTTGCTCGGTCTCCCCGCGCTCGCCTTGCCCTTGCGCTTGCTCGCCCTCGCTTCCTTGCTGGCCCTCGCCCCGCGCTCCGCGGTCGTCCTCGCTTGGCCTTGCGCTTGCTCGGTTGCTCGCCCTCGCCCCGCGTTCGCCCGCGCTTGGCCTTGCTCGCCCTTGCCTTCGCCCCTCGTCCCCGGGCCCGCGCCCGCCAACTCTCCCACGAGGCAGCCCCCCCTCCCCCCTCGCATGTTTGTGTGCGCCGGCGCCGCTGTGCACCTCGAGCGCCCCTCGCGTTTACTTCGGCCCTCTCGCGTCCCCGGGACCCTCGCGCCCCTCGGGTTCTACCCGCCGTCCGCAGCGCGCTCCTCGCGATCATGGCTTCCCCTTGGGATCATTACACCCCGGGCGTCGCCGCCTCGTGGGGCGAGCCTCGGGGTGCCTCGCGCGCCCGCGCGGCCCCGCCGCCGCCGCAACCGGAGGTCCGCAGGCAGCCCCGGGACCAACGCCTCACGACCCTCGGGCTCCTCACGCACCTTGGGGACCCTCGTGCCCCCATGTTGGCGCACGACCGCTTGCGGCGCATGCAGTTCCTCCTGACGGAACGGTGGGGCATCATCCAAGGCGGGTGGCTGCCCGAAGCCGAGGCCCTCTGGGCCGAGTGCCTCGAGCTCCTCGAGCTCGATGCAGACGCCATCCAGGACCTGATGCTCCTGGTGGCCCAGGGAGTCGCCGGCCGCGCGGAGGCGAACGAGATCCTCTGGGACCTCATGACGCGGTTGGGCATCGAGGGCCTCCGGGACCTGTCCCCGAAGGCCTCCAACATGGTGACCCTCGCGCGCCGCAACATCGATGCTCCTCCGCCGAACCACCCGGACATGGAGGACTGGACGTGGCGCAAGGCGTGGTTCCCGCGGAACCCGGCCTTCGCGCCGACGAGCGTTCCTCGGGACCGTCGCAGCCATGGGGATCCTCAAGGGCGTCCCTTGAGGCCGCCGGCCTGTTGGGTCCCTCCGCCTCCGCCGCCCTCCGCGCCGCCCTCGCAGCAGGGCGCGGCGGCGAGCAGCGCGGGAGCCTCGAGCTCGTCCGGAGCGCCTCCCGCGGGGCGCGCGTTCCCGAGGCGCCAGGGCCGCTAGAGCTCCTCGGGTTTCGGTTTTGACCGCAAGGGCCGGGCACCTCGAGCTGGGTGCCTCTGCCCGCCGTCCCGCGGGCATCCCCCAAGTCACCCGAGAGCCTCCGAGCTCCTCGGGCGGACGCCCCGCCAGCCCCGCGGGCGGCACAAAGCAAGGCTCGCCGCGTGCCTGGAGAAAATGTCCTGTGCGCGACCCTCGGGGCATGGGTCGCTTAAGCTCGTCCAGGAGCATCTTCGGGACCCTCGCGGGACGATTCTTTCTTTGGTTTCCGACGCCGGGGCGGGATTGGGGAGCCGGGCGCGGCTGAGGTCGGGCAAGGCGCGCTTCGGGGACGGGCGGCAGGCGCGGGGGGCTCAACGTGCCCAGCGGCCCGCCCGAACGGCGCGGGCGAGGAGCCTCATGTCCGCGAGCGGGGGCCAGAAGTGTTGGGCCGATTCCGTGGACTTGGGTCCCTCGGACACCTCGGGCCCCAAAGTCTCGCGAACGAGATCATCAAGTGGCGCCCGCCCTAGGGAGGAACACGCGGACGGGCCCGGACCACATGGGGCCTCGGGGCCCCTCATTTGCGCATGCGCGTTGCTTGCTTGGTCGATGGGTTGCGAGTTGCCCGGGGTTGCCGCGGAAGTTCAGCTTTCTGGGGAATGTGGGAGCCGCTTGCGAATGGCGCCACCGACGCGCACAGCCAAAGGACCCAAGCCTTTCCCCCGACCCCTGGGAATTTCTGAAGGCAGCCATCGGCTTCAACATCTCGCGGGGCCCCTCGGGGGCAATGTCGCGCTTTGCTGTCGCCGTTGCATGAGGATCAAGCGTCACGCTTGCGGCTCAGGCCCCTCGTGATCCCTCCGCGCTTCTCCGTT
This sequence comes from Solirubrobacteraceae bacterium, assembly GCA_040399005.1. Lineage (GTDB taxonomy): Bacteria > Actinomycetota > Thermoleophilia > Solirubrobacterales > Solirubrobacteraceae > F1-60-MAGs163. The sequence goes on along the minus strand of JBBATA010000049.1, from coordinate 2,487 downwards.
TCGTTCTTGGTGCTTGCCCCGACCAACATGGGAGACCTCGCGGCCGCTTGGGCGGCGCAGTTGCCGAGCGACGACCACACGATGCCCTTCCTTGCGTTTTGGCAAGCCACCCGGGCCCTCGAGATCTTCGGGCTGTCGCCCCTGTCGCGCGCCTCGTTGCCCGAGTGGTTGGCCGACTCCGCCGCGCCAGGGGTCCTCAGCCGGCAGGGACCCGCGGAGCACAAACGCTACACATTCCACCACTTCATGGAGTACGCGCTCAAGCCCCTCGGCGAGCACCTCGCAGCGACCGCGGGTGTTTCCCAAGACCCGCTCCCCTGGTCGGCCAAGGAGACGGCGGCGTTGGCACTTATCGAAAGCGAGCTCGAAGGCGTCATTGTTGGCGTCAAGGAACATTTGGCCTTCGATGCTTGGTCGAGCTTCTTGCGAGCCTCGTGCGCCGAATGAGTGCCCCTCGCTCTCTCGGAGTTCGCGCGGGAGGTCTTCGCGCACCTCGTGCCCTTCGTCTATCCTCCCACACGCGGCATGGCCCTCGTCATCTTGGCGACGCGCCCCTTCACGGACCTTCTCTTCGGGTCGCATTGCGGGTCGGAGGCGCGCCGTCGTGCCGTCGGGGTCCTCTGCGACTTGCCACCGCTCGGTGCTCCTCCGGAGTGTCCGACTTCGGGCATGGCGGCGGACCTCAGCGACGCTTTGTTTCGTCTCCGGCGGGCGAAACGGGAAGCACCTCGGTCGCGAGCGAGCCCCCCCCCACCTCTTGCAAGAAGGCGTCCCGCACACCGGCGAACCTCCGAGCGCTGGCGGTGGAAAAAACCAACCAGCTCCGATACGCCATCAAGAATCGCATCCCTTGGGAGCGCGTCCCTCAGACCTTGGCCGACGCTGCCGCGATCCTCGCGTCCGCGCGCGGTGACGATGGCCTCAAGGACCTCGTGGATGAGTTGGCTGTGTCTCGTTACGCCCTCGCGCGGCACCTCTTGCTGGTCGACGTCGCTTTGGAAAAACAAATCGCTCGCGACATCGAGCAAAGGCGCGACGCGGGCACCTTCCTGGGCGTGTGCATCGCCACGGACGAGTCCCCTCCTGAGGAGCCCCGCTTCGCGGGCATCCGCTTCCAAGTGACGCACTTGTACCTCGCGTTCCTCGACGACCCTGCGACTTGGGAGACGGCGAAGCAGGCGCCCATGCAGACTCTCCAGATCCTCGCGGACATCGTCCACTGCCCGGGGAATTCCGGCGAGGACCTCATGCGCGCCCTCGACAAGCAGTTGGCTCGCTGGGGCTTGTCGCGCGCCGACGTGATGTCCGGGACGGGGGATGGGGGCGGAGAGAACGAAGGGCGCCTCGGGATGCATGCGGCCCTCGAGGCGTCCAACCCAGCATATGTGCGTCGGCGATGCTTACCGCATCTCGCGTGGCGTACGGCGGACGCAGCTCTGGCCGCTGCGCCGGAGCTCCTCCGGGGCAATCGGGCCCTCGCGAGCTACCTCTCCGAAGGAGTCACTTGGCGACGCTTGCGCGCTTTGGCGACGCAGCCGCCGGAGGCGGGCGGACTCGGGCTGATGGGCGAGTTCTCCGGAAAGTGTCGCGACATGTTCCACAAAGCGCCCGGGCCCATCGTGTCCACCCGGCCGCAAACCGACATGGCGGTCATGCAGATCCTCAGGGGGCATGAGCACGAGTTCCACTTGCTCGCCCGCCTCGATTCGGAGCAAAGGAAATTGGGAGGCACGACCCCCGAGGCCATCGCAGCTTTGGCTTTCGGCGAAGCCAACTGCCACCGGAGCATCTTGTGCGAGATCCTCTCGCGCTGCTTGTTCTTCATGGAGTGGGCGTCCATCAATCGCACGATCGCCTCGCGTACCACTTGGGAGGACGTCGTCGCGCAGGCGACCGAGACCATCGGAGCCCTCGACGTCGACGACGCCGTCTTGCGACGCTTCCGGCTGTCCCGCGAGGACCTCGAAAGTAACGGTTGGGCCCCTCGCACTTGGGTGGAGCTCGCGCTCCTGCAGATCCTCGGCGACGCCGCCTTGGTCGCAGACGCGCTCCCGAGGGCCTTCGCCTTCCATCGGCGGGTGACAGATAGGGCCACCGCGCACCTCGCGCTGACGGCGGACAACGTCGGCCGCTCGCATTGGCTCGCCGCCGCGATCCTTCACCCCGACCCGACGAAGGCGCAGGCCGCGGCGTCCCGCTTGGCGCGCCACTTAGCAGCCACAGCTCCGACGTCGCGTACCGCCTTTGAGGCGCACCTCTTCGGCGACGCGGTGTTGTACGCAGCCCTGGTAGATTTCGCTTCTGCGCGGCCGCCGGTGTGCGTTTGGCAGGGGAGACGCCACTTTGAGCCCCTCTTGCGCCTCTTGGGGCCGGCGTTTTTGGCGAATCCCGACCATGTTCTAGATTGCGAGCGCGTCCACGCGCGGTGGCAATGGCTCACTCAAACGAAGCGAGCCCTGAAAGTGCCCGCGCTCAATGGGATCCTCA
>JBBATA010000048.1:0-5770 GCA_040399005.1 Solirubrobacteraceae bacterium | reverse complement strand
TCCCTCGTTTTTGCCATGGCGTATGTCATTGTCGGATTCCTTGCCATCTGTGCGGCTGTTTTGTCGCCCCCTTGTTTGGTGCGTGTCATGATCGGCCCCCTGCGATTTTGCGCGGTTGATGGCCTTCCCCGCTTGGTGAGTTGCGAAAGCGCCCTGCCAGTCTCAACCTAAGAGTTTTGCAGCTCGAGTTCTCGGCGTGGTGGTGTCCGGTTGGGTGGGCGCAGGGGGGAAAGGCAGAGGAGGTTCAAGTGAGGGTGGCGCAACGCAAGCGCGAAACACTTTACCAACTACCGCCTCAAACGCGACGTCCGCGCCCACGCCCCTGGCCGCCGACACGCCCCCGGCCACGCGCCCGACCGGGAGCCGGCGCCGCTTTGGGCGCCGGCCCCGCCGGCGGGTGCAACAAGGGACGCGCCCGGTCGCGGAGGTCCTCGAGGCTCGAGGCCCAGTTCGGGCGGCGAGGCTCCCCCGAGGCGCGCTCTATCGCGCGAGCCAAGGCGATTTTCGTGAGGGTTTCAAAGGGGCTCTCGGATAGGAACATGTCTTCTGCATTTCCCTCCTCTACAAGGCTGTACACATGCGGCTCATCCGCGGCAGTTTCGAGAATGCCGCGGAAGCGCCGCAGATCCAAGGCCCCGATGGACTCCTCCAGAGCTGTTTCCTTCTCGGCCTCCGTCGCCGCCTCCGGCGGATCGACGGCGCCAAGGAGCAAGAGGAGCTCGGCCGCGGACAAGAGGCGCGGGCGGACTCCGAGGGACTCCCGATCCACCCGTCGGACCACATCGCCCGGGGCGCGCTCGTAAAAAGCGATGGCGAGGCTTCGCCGGACCGCGTCGCCCTCGGACCGTTCCCCTCGCCCCGAGACGACTTTGTTCTCGAGGACGTAGAAGAAGGCGTCGGGCCAAGAGGTCCACGAGTACCAAAAGCCTCGCGCGAGGACTTGGCGCACATAATTCCTCCATGTGGCGCTATATGTCCCGCCGGCGGACTGCCCGGGAGGATCTCGAGCGCGCGGGGCGTCGACGAGGCGAGCGTCGGAAGCGCGCAAGTTCAAGCGGCTTGCCCAAAAAGCCTCTTGTCGCCACCCCTTCGCGATGTACTCTTCGCGATCCTCGAGGGCCTCGGCCTCCCAACGGAGCTCCGCGCGAGCCGCATGAAAATGCTCGTGCATGTCCTCGTGCCTCGGGAACGCTCCTCCGTTCGCCTCGAGGTAATGCATGAGCTTGAGGAGCCCGTTGAGCGCCGGAAGTTTTAAAGCCCGTTTCGTTTGCGTCAGCCACTGCCATCTGGCATGGATGCGTTCGCAATCGAGGACATGGTCCGGGTTCGACAAGAATTGAGGACCGAGGAGGCGCAGGAGGGGCTCAAATGCCCCCTGGCCCTGCCAAAGGCAAACCGGCGGCCGCGCCGTCGAAAAGTCGACAAGGGCTGCGAACACCACCGAATTCTCGAACAAGTGTTGTTCGAAAGGGCTGCGCGCGCCCGGGCTTGCGGAGGCCAAGTGGTGCACCAACTGCGCCGCCGCGGCTTGCGCCTTGGCCGGATCGCGGTGCAAGACGGCGCCGGCAAGCCAATGCGGGCGGCCGGCGATGTCGGCCGTCAGCGCGAGGTGCGCTGAGGCCCTGTCTGCGATGCGCCTGTGGAAGTCCATCGCCTTGGGGAGCATGTCGGCCACGAGGATCGGGTCGTCGAGGATCTGCCAAATCGCGAGCTCGACCCAAGTGTCGTGCGGCCACCCCTTGCGCTCGAGGCTCCCATCCGACAAGCGGAACCGGCGCAACACCGCGTCGTTCACCTGGAGGTCCCCGATGGTCGCGGTGGCTTGCGCGATGAGGTCCTCCCATGTTGTGGAAGATGCCACCGTTCCATGTTCGGACGCCCAGTCCATGAGGAACAAGGACTTGGCGATGATCTCGGAGAGGATGCTCCGAAAGCAATTCGTCTCCGAGGATCCCAAGGCTTTGACTGCGTCTTGCGCTGTCCCTCCTAGCTTGCGCTGCTCGACGTCGCAGCGCGCCAGGAGGAAGAACTCGCGCTCGTGGCTCCGGAGGAGCTCCATGATCGCCATGTCTGTCTGCGGGCGGGTGGCGACGATGGGCCCAAGCGCCTTATGGAACATGGCATGCGCCTTGTCGGAGAACTCGCCCATGAGTTCCAGACCGCCGTCTGCGCGAGGTAGGCTCGCCAAGGCGCGCAGTCGTCGCCATGTGACGCCATCCGCGAGGTAGCTCGCGAGGGCCCGATTGCCCCCGAGGAGCTCTGGCGCCGCGCTGATCGCGGCGTCGGCGGCGCGCCAAGCCAGATGTGGGAGGCACCGGCGACGCACATACGCCGCATTGGACGCCTCGAGGGACGCATGCATCCCGAAGCGGCCCTCGTTCTCGCCGCCGCCATCTCCGGTGCCGGAGAGGACGTCGGCGCGGGAGAGTCCCAAGCGCGCAAGCTGTTTGTCGAGGACCCAGAGCAAGTCCTCCCCCTTCTTCCCGGGGTTGTGCATGATGTCCGCGAGGACCTTGAGTGTCCGGACGGGCGCCTGCGTGGCGGTTTCCCAGGTGTCCCGCGGTTCGAGGTACGCCAAGTACAGGTGCGTCACTTGGAAGCGCATACTTGCGAAACGAGGCTCCTCGGGGGGGACTCGTCTGTCGCGACGCAGACGCCCAGGAAGGTGCCGAGGTCCCGGCGTTGCTCGATGTCCCGTGCGGTCTGCTTCTCCAAGGCGACGTCGAGGAGGAGCAAGTGGCGCGCCAAGGACCACCGGGAGAACGCGAGGTCCTCGATGAGGTCCTCCGCGGCGGCGCCGTCGCGCAAGCTTGCCAAGTAGGCCGCGGCATCGGCCAAGGTTTGGGGCGCGCGGTCCAGAGACACCCTGTTCGTGAGCGCCAACCGAAGTTGGTCCGTCTTTTCCTCCGTGAGCAGCCGGAGGTTCGCAGGGGTCCGCGAGAGCTTCTTCGCCGAAGTTGGCGGGCTCCTGGCGCGGGGCGCCTTGCGGGTCGCGCGCCAAAGGGCGTGCAAGGCCTCCCCGAGGTCCTTGGCCACGCCGTTAGTCGGGGATCGCGGCGCCCCGCCTTGGGCCGCAGGCCAAGGTAAGTCCGCGAGGGTCGCGACCGCTTGGCGTCGCGCTTCTGCACCGCAATGGGCTCCGAGGAACAAGTCTGAGAAGCCCTGCGACGCCCAGATGAGCAACGCCATGGGGCGAGTTGCCGGGTACACGAAGGGAACGAGGCTTCCGAGGACCTCTTGCACGAAAGGCGCGGAGGGGGCGAGAGGAACCCAACGGCGGCAAGAGGCTTGGAAGTACAGGACCCACGACTCGAAGTCCATGTGCTCCTCCCGATCCTCCACTACCCCCTCGAGTTCCCCAAGCACCAGCGCCATCGTCGCATCGTGGACCGCGCCCCAAGGAGGGGCGGGAGAAACGCCTTGGGACGCGCACTGGAGGTGCTCCAAGATGGGCCGGATGGCGTAGGCGACGAAGTGGTGGAAGCCATAGCGCTCATGCTTGGGCCCGTCCCGTGGGCCGTCCGCAGGCAGCGCCGGCACGGAGCACTCCGACAACCATGTCCGAAACGAGGCCCGAGAGGAAGCGGGGACGCCGAGGGGCTCGAGGCGGCGCGCGGCCTCCCAAAAGGGGTCTCGTGGCAACGTCGTTTCTCCTGCGGGCAACGACGCGACCCACACTGCCGCGAGGTCACCCATGGCTCACGAGGGGCGGTGCGGTCCAAGGGCACGAGGCGACGTAAGCGGCGAGGGCCGACGCGAGCGATGACGCTTGAGCTAACGAGGGGCTTCTGGGGCACACTCATTCCGGGCAAGATTGGTTTGCTGGTTTGGGAAACAAGGGCGCGGAGAGTCGGGAGGTGAGTGGGTGGACATGAGGCGCGGAAAGGCACCCACGATGTTTGAAACTCCGGCCGCCTAGTTTGGGAAACCGAAACGCCGGCCGGGGAACCGTAAGGGAACTTGAGGGCCGCGGTGCGGTCAGACCAGTCGAGGGACCCGGAGGAGGGGCGCGAATTACGAATGGTGGCCTGGCAAACAACTTCGGGAACCCAGGCGAGGAACCAGGCGAGAGCCTCGAGGACCCTCGCGCCTTCGTGTTCCTTGAGAAGCTGCGCCCTCCAGGCTCGCAACGTTGTGGGAATTTCTCGGGTCGCGGCTCGGCTCGGCGGCTTCAACCCGAGGGGCCCGAGCGGACCTGAGGGCCCCGGCTGCCTGGGGTCCTGCTGGCAACCTTGGGGGCAAGGCAAGGGACCCGCAAATGCCGGGAGGAGCACGAGAAACACACCCGACCATCCCGGGAGTCCGGTTTTTTAAAGGTCCGAGACACGCCAGCCGCGGCACGCGCCGCGCGAGGCACCTCATTTTCCCCAGGTGCGCGGAGGACCTCGCTTTGCGCCGCGCTCGCGCGAGAGGCACTTCCGGGCCAACCGCGTCGACGGAGGCCCTGGAGGCGCACTGTGGGCCCGCGCGCCGCAGCGGGCGTAGGCGCTCGGCCCGAGGCGCCCCGCCCATGAACAAAAAAGGCGCCCGAGGCACTTGGCGATCTAGCGGCCCTGCTTGCGGAAGGGGCGCGCGGCGCCCCAGTCACCCGAGGAACCCGATGGGCCCGTTGGAGCTCCGGAACTCGAGGCGGCGCCTGAGGGCGCGGAGGCGGCCGAGGGTCCCTGAGGCGCCGGCGGCGGCGGCGGAGGCACCCAGCAAGCCGGAGGCTTGAGGGGCCGCCCCTGGGGGTCGCCCTGGCTGCGGCGGTCCCGAGGCACCTGCGTGGGCGAGAACTCGGGGTGCCTCGGGTAGTAGGCGTTCCGCCAACTCCACCGCTGCATGTCCGGATGGTCCCGAGGCGGCATGTCGATCGCCCGCCGCGCGAGGGTCACCCGGTTCGAGGTGAAGGAGCTGAGGTCCCGGAGGGGCGTCTCGACGCCGTAGTGCGTCAAGAGGCTCCAGAGGATCTCGTTCGCCTCCGCCCGGCCGCAAACCCCTTGCGCCGCGAGGAGCATGAGGTCCTCCACGGCGTCCGCGTCCAACTCGAGGTACTCGAACGCTTCGCGCCAGAGGTCCTCGGCGTCCTGCCACCACCCGCCCTGCACGAGGCCCCAATCGGTGGTCGCGAGGCGCCTCATGCCCATGAGGCGCGTATGGGCCAGGAGGGGCGCCCGAGGATCGCCGAGGGCCTGGAGGAGCCCGAGGGCCGTCAGGCGCTGTTCGGTGCGCGCGCGGCGCGCGTCCTGCGGCTCCTGGCCCTTGCCCTTGCCCGAGGGGCCCGAGGCACCTTTCCCCTTGCCGGAGGCACCCGCGCCTTTGCCGAAGTCGGCGCCGCGCGAGGTGCCCGGGCCCCAGCCCTGCCGGGACTCGGCGTGAGGGCCCGGGATGTACGCGGCCCAAGGGTTGGCGTCGCCACCGGCCGACATCGCGAGCGGAGGAGCCCGAGGGGCTCGAGGGTCTGCGCGGGAGCAAGCGGCCGGAGGCGCTTGCGGCGAGGATGTCGCGAAGTCCGCGAGGCGCCTGAAAAAAAAAGGTCCGAGCCAAGCAGGCAACGGAGGATACGAGGGGCCCTGCGCGCGCGGGGGCGCCCATTGCGGAGAGGGGCCCGAGCCCGAGCAACCCCGGGAATCGAGGATCTCTAAGCTTTTACGCACTGCGCAAGCCAGGGGCCCCGAAGCTCGAGGGGCCTGGGTTCCTGGTTCGATTGCCGCTCTGTTGCTTGGGCGCTCCCCCCTCTCGCTCGCTCGCAAGCTCTCTCTCTCTCTCTCTCTTTTTCTCGCTCTCTCTT
>JBBATA010000047.1:0-6295 GCA_040399005.1 Solirubrobacteraceae bacterium | reverse complement strand
TCCCGCCCGAGGGCGATGTTCACGGAGTCGACGCGGCTCATCTGCCCGGCGCCGATGCCGAGCGTGGCCTGGTCACGGGCGACGACGATCGCGTTGGACTTCACGTGGCGGCATACCTGCCAGGCGAAGATCAGGTCGAGCCACTCCTGCTCGGTCGGCTCCCGCTTGCTGACGACCTTCATCCCGTCGCGCTCGGCGATCACGGTGTCGTGCTCCTGAACGAGCAGCCCGCCGGCTACGGGACGCAGGTCAAGGGAGCCGGCGTCGGGCCGGCCGTCACCGGAGGCCTCGAGGATCCGGACGTTCGGCTTCTCGGTCAGCTTCTCCAGCGCCGCCGGCTCGTAGCCCGGGGCAACGAGTACCTCAATGAACTGCTCAGAGAGCGCGTTCGCGGTCTCCGCGTCGACCGGGCGGTTGAGGGCGATGATCCCCCCGAAGGCGCTGACCGGGTCGCCGGCGAAGGCCTTGCGGTAGGCCTCCAGGAGCGTTGCTCCGCGCGCGACACCACACGGGTTGTTGTGCTTGACGATCACGCAGGCCGGCTCCCCGTCGCCCAGCTCGGCGAGCATGCCGCGGGCGCCGTCGAGGTCGAGGATGTTGTTGAACGACATCTCCTTGCCGTGGATCTGGGCCGCGTCGGCCAGCACGCCGCTCTGTGCGCCGGCCTCCTCGTAGAAGGCGGCGGCCTGGTGAGGGTTCTCGCCGTAGGGCAGCTCGAGCCGCTTCTCCCACGAGCGGGCCAGACGGGGCGGGAAGTCGCCGGCGCGCTCGGCAAACCACGAAGAGATCGCCGCGTCATAACGGGCGGTAAGGGCGAAGGCGGCAGCGGCGAGCCGCTCGCGGAGCTCGAGCGACATGGTGCCGTCGCCGGCGACAAGCGCCTCGAGTACCTCCCCGTACTGGCCGGGATCGGTGACGATCGCCGAGAAGGCGAAGTTCTTGGCGGTGGCGCGGACCATCGTGGGGCCGCCGATATCGATGTTCTCGATCACCTCGGCCTCGTCCACCCCGTCGCGAGCGACTGTCTCCTCGAAGGGGTAGAGGTTTACGCAGACCAGGTCGACGAACTCGATCCCGTGCTCGGCGGCCTGCTCCATGTGGGAGGCGTCGTCCCGGCGGGCCAGCAGCCCGGCGTAGAGCTTCGGGTTGAGCGTCTTTACGCGCCCGTCCATGATCTCCGGGAATCCGGTGAGGTCGTCGATGGCGCGGACCTCGAGCCCGGCCTCGGAGAGCGCCGCGGCGGTGCCGCCGGTCGAGACGATCTCCACGCCCATGCCGGCCAGGCCACGGGCGAATTCGACGATTCCCTCCTTGTCTGAAACGGAGAGGAGGGCCCGCCTCACGCGAACCTCGCCGGGAGCGGTTGTCGAGTAGTCCTCGGAGATGGGCGCGAGGCTACCGGAGCTCAGGGCGTGACGATCAGCCGTCGCGGGTTATCCGGGTCGCGCGTCACCGCGCCGCGAGCGAGCAGCCGGACCGCCTCGGGGAGGAGCTCGTGCTCGATCCCCTGGAGGATCTGGTGGACCTCGGTCGGGTCGCTCATCTCCGGCAGCTCGATCGAGCGCTGGAGAATGATCGCTCCGCTGTCGACGCCGTCGTCGACGAGGTGGACGGTGACCCCGAAGACCCGCACCCCGTACTCCACCGCCTGCTCGACGGCGCGCATACCCGGGAAGGCGGGCAGGAGCGAGGGATGGACGTTGACGATGCGGTCCGGGAAGCTCGCGATGAACGCCGGCGAGAGGATTGCCATGTAGCCGGCGAGGACGACTATCTCCACGTCCTGTTCGCGCAGCCAGGCGGCCATCGCCGCATCACGGGCCTCGCGGTCGGCGTAATCGTCGACCGGGAAGGTCTTGACCGGGATGTCGGCCTCGCGCGCCCGGCGCAGCCCCGGGGCGTCATCCTTGTCACTGGCCACGCAGGCGATCTCGGCGTCGAGGCCGTGGATCTGCTCGAGCAGCGCGCTCAGGTTGGTGCCCCGCCCGGAGAGCAGTACGGCGATCCTGGTCATCCCGTAACCCTTTCGCCTGCAACCGACAGCTTCGGGTAGCGCCCGCCGCTGGAGGCCAGCCGCCCGCCCGCGATCAGGCCGTCGACGCGGGCCATCACCTCGTCGGCGTGGAGATCGCCGAAGCTCCCGTAGTGCTCGAGGCGGTCGTGGCCGCTCTTGATCAGCGCCTTCGAGCGCCCCCCGCGGAGGATCTCCACCGTCCGCGTGCGCCCGACGGCGGGGCTCGCGCTGGCGACCACCTCGATGATCGCCGCCTCGAGCCCCTGCTCGTCCACGTCGGCCGGCTTGCGGCGCGAGGGCGCAGCGCCGCCGCGCCCGGCCGGGACTGCGGACACGTCGGCGACCGCGGCCGGGTCGCAGGCGTCGCAGCAGGGCACGCCGGGATTGGTGTGGGGTGCTTCCTCGTCTCCGAAGTGGCTCAGGATCGCCGCCCGGCGGCAGCCATCGCCCTCCACGAACGACCAGACCGAGCGGTACTGGCGCCAGCGCGCGCTCACCCCCTCCTTGGCCGAGCTGCGGGCCAGCGACCGCGCCTTCCCGTCGTAAGGGGCCTCGACCCGCCCGACGAGCCGGTCGGCCGGCGACGGCGAGGGGCGGAGCACCCCGGCACGAACGAGGTGGCCGACGGTGGCGCGGACCTGGTCGGGGTCACCCCCGACCTCCTGGAGGGCGATGTCGTAGCGCCCGTCGGTGGCCGAACCGGTGATCGCCATCGCGATCCGGTCGAGCTCGGCCTCCTCGATCTCCGAACGCTCGATGAAGTAGACGTGCAGCCCCTTGTCGCGCGGCTGGGCGAGCATCAGCGCCCGCGAAGGGAGCCCGTCGCGCCCGGCACGGCCGGCCTCCTGATACCAGCCTTCCAGCGACTGCGGGACGCTTACGTGAACGACGCTGCGCACGTCGGCCTTGTCGATCCCCATCCCGAAGGCGTTGGTCGCCACGACCACCTGCGCCTCGCCTTCCATGAAGCGCCTCTGGGTCTCGGCTCGCTTCTCGCGGTCCAGGCCGGCGTGGTAGGCGAGGACCTCGATGCCCAGGTCGTGGGAAAGGTCCTCGGCGACCTGCTCGGTCAGCTTGCGTGTGCCGGCATAGACGATCGCCGGACGGGATCCCGGCTCGGCCAGGGCCGCGGCCAGCTGCGCCCGTGAATGTTCGGGGGAGCGGGTCGGCACCACGGCGAAGGTGAGGTTGGGGCGGTCGAAGCCGGTCGCGACGCGTACCGGCTCGCGCAGGCCCAGGCGCCGGACGATGTCGGCGGCCACCTGGGGGGTCGCGGTAGCGGTGGAGGCGAAGAGCGAGTCGGCCCCCAGCCAGCGGGCGGCGTCACCGAGGCGGAAGTAGTCGGGCCGGAAGTCGTGGCCCCACTGGGAGACGCAGTGGGCCTCGTCGACGGTGAAGATGCCGATCGGGATGTCCCGCAGTGCCTCGAGGAATCCCGGCGAGGCAAAGCGCTCCGGGGCGACGTAGAGCAAGCGCAGGTCACCGGCCCGGGCGCGCTCGATCACCTCGCGGTTGTCGGCCGCGTCCTGCTGCGAGTTGACCAGGCCGACCCGGCCGGGGGCGCGCTCCTGAAGCGACTCGACCTGGTCCTGCATCAGCGAGACCAGCGGCGAGACGACGATGGAAAGGTCGTCGCGAAGCAGAGAGGGGAGCTGGTAGCAGAGCGACTTGCCGGCGCCGGTGGGCATCACCACCAGCACGTCGCGTCCCTCAAGGGCGCCCTGGACCGCCTCTTCCTGGCCGGGCCGGAAGGCGTCGAAGCCGAAGATCTCGTGGAGCGCGGTCTCCGCGGTGGCCATGGCTCCGGTCAGGCCGAGCTGCGGGCCATCGGCAGCTCCTCCTCGAGGGAGAACTTGCCGGTGCCCTGACCGGGACCGGGGAGCGGGTACTTCCCGGAGAAGCATGCGTCGCAGTGGCCTGCCGGGTCGCCGCCGATCGCCTCGTAGACGCCGGGCAGGGAGAGGTAGGCCAGGGAGTCGGCGCCGATGTGCTCGGCGATCTCCTCGACCGTGCGCTCGTGGGCGACCATCTCCTCGCGGGTGGACATGTCCACGCCGTAGTAACAGGGGTTGCGGATCGGCGGGGCCGAGATCCGCAGGTGCACCTCAAGGGCTCCTGCCTCCCGCAGCATCTGGATGATCTGGCGCATCGTGTTCCCGCGGACGATCGAGTCGTCGACCACCACCAGCTTGCGGCCGCCGACGATCTCCGGAAGCGGGTTGAACTTGAGCCGCAGGCCGTGCTTGCGCAGCTCCTGGCCGGGCTGGATGAAGGTGCGGGCCACGTAACGGTTCTTGACGAAGCCGTCGTCCTGGGGCAGGCCGCTCTCGCGGGCGTAGCCGCGGGCGGCCGGGTTGCCGGAGTCGGGGATGGCGATGACCAGGTCGGCGCCGGGCGCCGGTGCCTCTCGCGCCAGGACCTCGCCCATTCGCCCGCGGGCGGCCTGGAGGGAGGTGTCGTTCATCCGCGAGTCCGGCCGGGCGAAGTAGATGTACTCGAAGACGCAGAAGGCCTCGCGCTCGCCCTCGACGAGCATCCGGGTACGGATTCCGTCCTCGCCGATCGAGACCAGTTCGCCGGGGAGTACGTCGCGCATGTACTCGGCGCCGATGATGTCCAGCGCGCAGGACTCGCTGGCCACGCAGTAGTGCTCGCCGATGCGGCCGAGGACCAGCGGCCGCACCCCGGCCGGGTCGCGGAAGGCGAGGACCCGCTCGTTGGTCATGATCACGGTCGAGAAGGCGCCCTTCAGGCGCGGGACTACGGCGGCGACCGCGTCCTCGATCTCCTCGTCGGGCTGCTCGGCGATCAGGGCGGCGATGATCTCCGAGTCGGAGGTGGAGGTGAACTCGACGCCGTCGGCCTTCAGCTCGGCGTGGAGCTCGACCGCGTTGGTGAGGTTGCCGTTGTGGGCGAGGGCGATCTCACGGCGACGGCCGTTGCCGGCGGTGCGGTGGACCGGCTGGGAGTTCTCCCACTCGTTGGAGCCGGTGGTCGAATAGCGCACGTGGCCGATCGCGAGCTCGCCCCCGAGGGCGCGCAGGTCGTGCTCCTTGAAGACCTGGCTCACGAGGCCCAGCGCGCGCTGGGTGATGATGAACGAGCCACGGTCGGCGGCGGCGATGCCGGCCGACTCCTGGCCGCGGTGCTGTAGGGCGTAGAGGCCGAAGTAGGTGAGGCGCGAGACGTCGCTCCCCGGGGCGTAGATGCCGAAGACCCCGCACTCTTCGCGCGGACCCTCCCAGGTGTCGGGAAGGTCGATCGAAGCGGGTGAGGCCGGTTCCGCCAGAACACGTTCAGCGTACCAGCGGGAAGCGTCGCCTCCGCCGGGTAAGGCGGGCGAAGTTCCGGCTGCCGGCGGGCGCCCGCTCACGGGAAGCAGGCCACCAGTCCGTCGTGGGCCGCGCGCATCTCCTCGAGCGTCCACTCCAGCTGCCGGTCGCCGGCCTGGAGCGAGAGCCTCTCTCCCCCTACGTGACCGATCACCGTGAGCCCGACCTGGGAGGCGAGCTCCTCGATCGCGCCCTGATGGCCGGAGAGGATGAAGCCGCCCGGTGCCTCCCCGAAGAGGGCTGCGTCGGGCGAACCGTCGGCGAGGGCCGCCGGGTCGAGCTCGACCGTCGCGCCGATCGAGCCGGCCAGGCAGCACTCGGCCAGCGCCACGGCCAGGCCGCCCTCGGCGATGTCGTGGGCCGAGCTGATCCGCCCGCCGCGCACGGCCTCACGGACCGCCTCCTGGGTAGCCGCTACCTGGGATACGTCGATCTCGGGAAGCCCGTCGGGCAGCGGCTCGCCCCGAAGCCGCGCCAGCTCCGATGCGGCGAGGCTGGGGTGGAAGTGACCTACGAGCGCGATCGCCTCCCCCTCCTCGACGAAGCCCAGGTGACCGCAGCGGGCCGCGTCGGGCAGGAGGCCGACCATGCCGATCACCGGGGTCGGGTAGATCGGGCCGGAGGGCGCCTCGTTGTACAGGGAGACGTTCCCACCGACGATCGGCGCGTCCAGCGCGCGGCAGGCGTCGCCGATCCCGCGGACCGACTCGGTCAGCTGCCAGGCGACGTGTGGCTTCTCCGGGTTGCCGAAGTTCAGGTTGTTGGTGGTGCCCAGCGGCTTTGCCCCGACGCAGGCCAGGTTGGCCGCGCACTCGAGAACGGTGGCGACCGCTCCCCGGTAGGGGTCGGCGGCAACACGCCGGCCGTTGCCGTCGATGCTGACGCCAAGGCCCGCGCCAGAGGGAAGGACGAGCACGGCGGCGTCGGTCTCTTCGGGGCGGCGAACGGT
>JBBATA010000046.1:0-6300 GCA_040399005.1 Solirubrobacteraceae bacterium | reverse complement strand
TCACGGGATTGGGGCGCGGCCTGTCGTCGCCTCGAGTTGCGAGGTGCGGCGTGGAGATCGGGGTTCTGGATCACGGGTACGTCCGGCTGATCGACAAGCTGGGAAGTGACGAGTCGATCATCGACGCGGCGCGCATGAGCACAAGCGGCGGGTTCGTCAGCTGGGAGCCGTATGAGGGGCATCCCAAGGGTGACGAGGGGTTGCTGGCGTTTCTGTACCGGCACGGCCACAGCTCGCCGTTCGAGATGGCCGAGTTGGTGCTCGAGGTGTACGCGCCGATCATGGTGATGCGGCAGTGGGAGCGGCACCGGACGCAGAGCTACAACGAGCACTCGGCGCGATATGCGCCGCTGCCGGAGCAGTACTATCTGCCGGGGCCGGCGCGCATGAAGCGGCAGGCGACGGCGAACAAGCAGGCGAGCGCGGAGCCGCTGCCGGAGACGGCGGCATTGTTTCTGATCGAGGAGTTCCGATCGGAGCAGGTGCGGCACGGGCTCGACTATCAGCTGGCGATTGACTACGGGCTGGCGCGGGAGATCGCCCGGCTGAACACGCCGGTCAGCCAGTACACCAAGGTCCGGTGCAAGGCGAACCTCAAGAACTGGTTGGGCTTTCTCGGGCAGCGGCTGAAGCCTGGGGCGCAGGACGAGATCAGGGCGTATGCGGAAGCGGTCGCGCAGATCGTGGCGCAGCTCTGGCCGCGGACGTGGGCCTTGTTCGAGGAGTGGGATCGGTACGGACGGCGGTACTCGCGCACCGAGATCGCGGAACATGAGGCACTGAAGGCGCGGGTCGCGGAGTTGGAGGGCCGGCTGGAGGAGATTCGCCAGCGGGCCGAGTCGCGGCTGGCGGCGATCAAGCAGAAGACGGAGGCAGACCGATGACGGAAGCAGAGATGACGGCGCTGCGAGCGAAATTCGTGGCGGCGCTGCGGGCGCACGATTGGTCGTATCAGTACGCGGACGACCACACGGCGTATCACGCGGGCAAGGAGTCGCTGGAGGCGCTGCACAAGATGCGGGCGCAGCTGCCGGACAGCACGGCGCTGTGGAACGCCTACGCGCCGGTCGGCCACAAGCTGGTGACGTAATGGTGCCGGCGCAGGGTGACGACGGGCGGCGGCTGCTGTCGTTCAACGGCCCGATCAAGATTCACCAGCGGCGCAGCGCCGAGGGGCAGCTGGAGTACGTCGTCACGCCGCTCGATGACGCGGCGGTGCTGGAGGCGCTGTGCGAGGCGCGGACGCGGGAAGCGTTCTACGCGGGAGTCGACGCGGCGCTACGGGAGGCGGAGCGCCTGTCGGTGGAGCAGCACCCGCTGGAGTTGGGGCGGCTGCGGGCGGCACTGGTAGCGGTGCGCCATCCGAGGGAGCGTCATGACGGGTAGGGCGGATCGCTGGCCGGAGTTCGTGCGACAGGTGGAGGCTATCGCCAACACGCCGGAGCACGGGTATTCGGCGCTGCTGGTGGTTGGGATGCGGCTGATCGACGACACGGTGCATCTGAACGGCGGGGCGTCGCCTCCCATTCTGAAGCAGCCGAACGGGGCGCCGCTGAACGCGTTGCAGTTGCAGGCATGGCGCAACGCCATGATGGCGTCAGCGGCCGAGGCGTTGGACCGAGTGGTGGACACCATGCTCGAGGCGCAGGGTGCGCGTGAGCGGGGCGAGTTGCAGTAGACGCCGGCCGGGAGCCGGCAGGGAGTAGTGACGTGGAGATCAAGCTGGGCGTGGGAGTTCTGAGGTCGGTACTGTCGCGGGCGCTGGGCGTTGCCGGCGGTCGCGGGACGTCGATGCCGATTCTGTCGACGGTGCTGCTGGAGGCGGAGGTCACGCCGGAGGGCGGGCGGCTGAAGGCGACCGCCTACGACCTGGAGATCGGGGTGGTCTCGGAGGTCCCGGTCGAGGTCGCCAAGCCGGGGTCGGCAGCGGTGCCGGTCAAGCTGCTGGCCGACGTGGCGAAGGCGCTGCCGGGTGGCGTGGTCGAGATCAAGGCGGAGGCCAACCGGCGGCTGGTGCTGACGGCGAATGCCTCCTCGTTCCGGCTGGCGGGGCTGGACCCGGCGGACTTTCCCGGCCTGCCGACGACCTCGCCGAAGGCGAAGTGGGCGCCGGTGAATCGGGAGGAGCTGGTCGCGGTACTCGACCGGGTGTCCTACGCCATCTCGACAGACGAAACGCGGTACGCGCTGAACGGGGTGCTGTTCGAGGCGGCGGACGACTGGCTGACGCTGGTGGCGACGGACGGTCATCGGCTGGCGGTGGACCGGCTGGCGGTGACCTCGCGCTACGGGCTGACGGGTGACGGGGCGATTGTGCCGAGCAAGGCGGTCGCGGAGCTGCGGCAGCTGTTGACGGAGACCTCGACGGAACCGGGTGACTTGGCATTCGCCGAGGGGTCAATTCTGTACCGGCGACCGGGGCTGGCCTTCACGGCGCGGCTGGTCGACGGTCAGTTCCCCGCGTGGTCGCAGGTGGTGCCGGCGGCTGATCCGAAGGCGGCGCGGCTGACGATCGACCGGGTGGCCCTGCGGGACGTGCTGCGCCGAGTGCTGCTGCTGGCGGAGGACAAGGCGTCAGCGGTAACGCTGGCGTTGGCGGACGGGGAGCTGACGGTTTCGGCGCGGAGCGCGGAGGCGGGCGAGGCGACTGACCGGGTGCCGGTGGAGTACGCCGGGCCGGCGCTGTCGGTGACGTGCAACGGCCACTACCTGGCAGATGTTGCCGGGGCGGAGACGTCGTTCCGGTTGGCGTTGCAGGTGGGCGACGAGGTGTCGCCTCTGGTCTGGACTCCGGCAGCGGGCGGCGAGGCGCGGCACGTCGTCATGCCGATGAGGCGGTAGACTGCGCGAAGGAGGCTGACGATGGCGTTTGAGAATCCGACCCCGCCGAAGGCGGTGCAGCAGGTGGCCGAGGGCGCGCTGGAGGACCGGGCCAAGCACGGGCGGGGAGGCACCGAGGTCGGGGTGGCGCGGGCGCGAGACCTCGCCAACGGGAAGGGGATCAGCCTCTCGACGCTGAAGCGGATGCGCTCGTTCTTCGCTCGGCACGATGTGGATGACCGGAGCGACAAGACGTCGGCGGCGTCGATTGCCTGGCGGCTCTGGGGCGGGTCGGCGGGTCGTCAGTGGGTGGAGGGCCAGCTCGGGAAGTGGGAGCGGAGCCTGGCGGCGCGGAAGAAAAAGTAGTCGCGCGAAAAGGCGATCCGGATCGGTACAGACACAAGCAAGGGAGCGACGTGATGCGCGAGGTCAACGCCACGCTGGAGCACAAGCTATCGATGTGGGCGGCGGAGGCGCGGCTGCTGGTGACGTGCACCAGCTGCTACGGCTCGGGAGAGGACCGCTGGCGTGAGGGTCGCGCCTGTCCCGTGTGCGAGGGTCGCGGGAAGGCGCCACGGGAGCCGCACGTCGTGGAGCTGGTGCAGCTGGTGCGGGACCTGCTGGCCGGGGCTTAGATGACAGCACGGGCTGGGAGGCCCGAGGAGATGGCGATGGAGTGGTCGCTGACGGAGGACGGATCGATCAAGCATTACGGCGGGCTGGTGTCGGGAAAGGTGATGCCGACAGGGCACGGGTACGGCCCGCTGTACAAGTGGGAGCTGTGGATGAGCAAGTGGCCGGCGGGTCACGGCTACGCCAACACGCAGCGCGAGGCGGAGGCTGCGGCAGACGCGGCGTTGGCGCGGCTGATGGCGGCCCTGTAGGCAGACAACCGGGCTGGGAGGCCCGAGGAGTTCGAGATGGCGACGACGGGGATTCCGAAGGGCGACCTGCTGCTGACCGAGGCGGAGGAGTACTTCGACCAGACGGTCAAGGCCCGCCGCTGGCAGGGGCGCAAGACCTACGAGACGGGGCTTGAGCACCGGGACGGTCGCTACGACTGGAACCGGATGGCGCTGGAGGAGGCCCTGGACCTGGGGCAGTACCTCGCGGCCCAGAACCGGCGAATCGAGGAGCAGCTGGCGGCGGCGCAGGAGGAGATCAAGCGGCTGCGGCAGCTGGTCGGCGCTGACGACTCGCACCTGATCGGCCTTTAGCTTCTAAAGCGTTGTCGCTTTTTAGTTGCGCCCGTTGCGCGGCTGGCCTAGTGTCATGTCTGTCGATGACGCGGTTGGGAGACCGCAACGGAGGCGACGATGCAGACCATGTTGACGGGTTCGCGGATCAGCGAGAGCACGATGTTCTACGACGTGACGACGGAGCGCGGCCTGACTTTCAGTGTCGCGGTGGCCGACTACGGCATGGTCAGCGTCTACATCAAGCAGGCGGGAATGAGCCGGCGGCTGCCGCTGGGCAAGCACTTCAGCGCGGACACGGTGCGCGAGGCATTGGTCAAGGCGCGTGACGCCTACAAGAAGGCGGACGTGAAGGCGGCGCTGTCAGCCCTGCTCGCGGAGTTTGAGCAGCTGGTGGCGGCGTAGCAGTCGCAACGAGGCGGGCGCCTGCGGCCCGCCGTTGTGGAGGTGGTGATGGTGACGTGGGAGCGGAAGACGGAGGGGCGGATCGGTCAGGCCCATGTGTTCGACGGGGAGGGTCGGGCGCTGTGCAAGGTGGCGCGGCGGACGGCGGACTACCGGCCGGACACGTCAGGGCGCAAGTGCGCGACCTGTCGGCGGGTGGTCGACCCCGAGAACGCGCCGAAGGCGCCAAGCTGGAACAGGCGGCGGTGATGCTGACCACGACACAGGCGCTGCGACGGAAGCGCGGGCTGACGCTGCGATACGGGCGGATGCCTGCGCCGATGACCAAGGAGCGCGATCCGAACTGGGAGCCGCTGTTGACCAAGTTGCCAGACATCAACGAGCTACGCGAGCAGGTGGCGACAGCGAAGTCTGAGGCTGAGGTCGACGCGCTGATCCGCGCGTGGAAGTACGGGGTGCTGTGATGGGCGACGCACACGATCACGGGGACTTCATCACGGACCCGGAGCTTGACCGGGAGTGGCGTGGCGAGGCTGCCGGGCGGACCCGTGGCGGCACTTGGTTCGATCCAAGTCGCCGGCCGCGGCTGTCGACTCTGGAGTGGCTGGCGCAGCAAAAGCAGACCATCGAGGCGGACTTGGCATTGTTCGACGTGCCGACAAGGAGGCGGTGATGGGTATTGGGATGAAGGGCTTCGGCGATATGAACGACGACCATGCCGGCTGGGAGCTGGACTTGTTCTTCACGCCGGAGTCGCGGGCGCGCCGGGCTGCTAAGGCGGCGCGCTGGGAGGCGGGGGAGGCGCTCAAGGAGGCGGAGCGGGCGCGGGATGCGGTTGAGTGGCGCGAGAAGCTGCTGGCCGAGCGCGACCCGGCGAAGGCTGCGACGCCAATCTTCCAGCCGGATGCGCTGCCGCTGCGCTACCGCGACGCGTATGGCCCCCGAGAGAGCCACTGCCCGGTCTGTCGCAGTGGAGGGCGGTGATGTCGCCTACTCAGGCACGGGCTGCCATTCTCGACAAGCTACGTCTCGCTGGCGTGCTCTCGCCCAAGGTGTTTGAGCAGGACCTCGACTGGTGTGATGTTCTCGACATGGTGGAAGCCGCGTTCAACATCATCGCTAGGCGAGCTCGTGACTCGGTGACTCCGATTCATCCGCCGTCGCGATCACCCTGCTGCCACATTGGCGCGCAGGAACTTGAAGAGAAGGTGCGCTTGCGTTCTCAGTTCCCCGACCCGCAGATCAATGAGGTCTGCGAGGCACTTCGATATGACTTTGACAATCTGGAGAATCGGGACGCCTTGAGGGTGACATCCTTGGGAATCTTCGGTCCCGGTAACGACAGGGAGTCCGCAGTCGGCAAGGCAGCGTGCTTCATTGAGCAGTTGCCACCAGAGCGGCGCTATTGGGGATGGGACGGCGAGGTGTATCCGAGGTTCAAGCTTCGTAGGGTGTCGCTCCGATGAGCTACCTCACGGAGCGGGCAGTCATCGTCGGGGACTTCGAGTCGGAGGTCCGGCTGGCGTTCGAGCTGGGGTATCTGGACCACCTCGACCGGGCGTGCGTGCTGATCCGAGCGGAGGTCAAGGAGGAGCGAGCCGAGTTTCGGTTGCCGGTGGCGGACGCCCTGGTGCTGGGGAAGCGGCTGATCGACGTGGCGAAGGGGGAGGACACGGTGGTCACGATACGGAAGGCGGCAGCGCCGAAGGTGGCGCGCAAGCGGTAGGACAAGGACAACATGGCGCCGGCTGGGAGGCTGGCGGGAGGTGAATTGTGACGACGGATCAGGCAGGCAAAAAGCGCGGCGCAAGTGGCAAAGGTCAAGCCATGACCGCCCCTCCGCTGGCGTTCACCGAGGACTGCTGCACCGAGTGGGGCT
>JBBATA010000045.1:0-6775 GCA_040399005.1 Solirubrobacteraceae bacterium | reverse complement strand
ACCGAGAAGGTCATCGACTACGAGACCTTCAAGGCCAACCAGGACGAGGACATGTCGACCCTCGCGTGGCTCTTCAACATGAACCGCGGGATCTTCATGACCCCGGGCCGCGAGGAGGAGTGGACCCTCTCGATCACCCACACCGACGAGGCGGTCGACCGCTACGTCGAGGTATTCGACGAGATGGCGAAGGAGATCACCGAAGGCTGAGCTCGGGCCGGCAAGGACCGGCCCGACGGCGCGACACATAAACGCCGGCGTTTCATATACGGTGCAACGCTCGTAATCAGGCCGGCAGCCCGCCGGCCTCGAGTTCACGCAAGGAGAAGTTCAATCGTGCCCAAGTTCCCTCGTCTTCCCGTCGTCGCGGCAGTTGCAGCGACGGCTCTCTCGGGTGTTTTCGCCGGAAGCGCCGCCGCCGACACTAACTGCGACACCGCGCCCTGGGCGACCCTCGAGGTTGCCCACGAGATCCTCAACACGTCCACTGTCACCACCGACCCCGAGGAGGCGATCCCGACCTACAAGGGTGCCGGGACCAATCCGGTCTCCGACGACGTTTGGAACAACGGCTACGTCGTGCCTTCGCCGTACATCCGCAACACGACGAGGAACCTTCAGTTCAACGAGTCGCAGTTCATTGCCTCCCCGGGGGCGCCGATCTGCCAGACGAACTACATCACCACCTCGGACGGGTACACGTGGGGCGCCATGTCGACGGCCATCAACGCGATGTGGCCCTATAAGCGCACCTCCTACGAGCCGCCTTCGAACCTCAACGCCTACTACGCCGGCAACATGGTCACGACGCCGGGGTCCGGAGTCGTGAAGGTCACGGCCAACTTCAAGGCTCAGAACATGGAGTTCTGGGCCAACGAGAACGGCGTGGACCCCGGTACCCCCGGGGCGACGCCGCTGCTGCGCTTCTTCATCGTCGACCAGTGGGGCAACGAGTACATCATGCACGCCTCGGGCCAGCAGGATCAGTCGCAGGTCCAGACCGCCTTTGAGGCGGCGGTGCTGCCCGCCGGCTGGAAGAAGATCACCCGCACGCTTGAGGAGAACAAGTTCCTGCACCCGGCCGAAGGTTCGGACGGGTCGTTCCACTACCTCGTCTTCCGCGACAGCGCCGACAACACCTACCACCAGACCAAGTGGTCCAACAAGGGCAACCTTGAAGGGGTGGTCGACGGAAGCGCGATGCCGATCTGGGGCGGCCAGGACGCCAACCTCATCCGCGGCGACCAGGGCGACAAGAATGACGACACCATCCACGGCGCCGGCGGCAACGACAAGCTGCTTCCGGGCCGCGGAACCGACACGGTCTGGGGGGATGCCGGAATCGACACCGTCTACCTCCGCGGCTTGGCCAGCGATTGGCGGGTCGAGGGCGTCGACTTCGGCGAGAAGAAGCTGATCCTCTCCACGTCAAAGGCCCGCGCCGCCGCCGGCCGCTCGACCAAGACGATCTACTACGCCGAGCGTCTGCGCTTCGAGGGGAACGTGGCCCTCACCGTCAGGCGTGCGATGAGGCTGAAGCTCGGTCAGAAGCTCTCGACGCTCCTGCGCTCGAAGAGCCCCTCGTACACCGGCTGACCTAGCCGAAACGGCAGGGCGGGGACGCGGCTGCGGCCGCGTCCCCGGTTCCGCCGGCTACTCCCCGCGCAGTGATGCGCGGCGGAGCTTGCCGGTGGTCGTCTTCGGGAGCTCTTCGGCGAACTCGACGATCCTCGGGTACTTGTACGGGGCGGTGGTCGCCTTGACGTGCTCCTGCAGCTCTGAAGCGAGGCCATCCGACGGCTCGTAGCCGTCACGCAGCACGAGCACTGCGCGTACGACCTGCCCGCGCTCCTCGTCGGGCGCGCCCACGGCAGCGGCCTCGGCCACCGCCTCGTGCGAGAGCAGGGCCGACTCGACCTCGACCGGGCCGATCCGGTACCCGGCGGAGATGATCACGTCGTCCTCCCGCGCCTCGAAGTAGAGATAGCCGTCCTCGTCCTCGTGCACCCGGTCGCCCGAGCGCCACTCGCCGCCTTCCCGGCGGTCGGTGACCTCCCAGCGTCCGGCACCGTCATGGCTGACCCCCTCCCCGACGTAGCCGAGGAAGAAGGTCGGGTCGCTGAGCGGGTCCAGGCAGAGCTCGCCTTCGTCCACGCGCAGGCGAACGCCGGGCAGCGGCTTTCCCATCGCTCCCGGCGGGGGCACCGTGCCCGGTGGGTGGGCAACGGTATGGCCGGTCTCGGTCTGGCCGTACCCGTCGCGGATCCAGAGCCCGGTTGCGGCGTGGAAATCCTCGAGGACCTCGGGGTTAAGAGCCTCCCCGGCGGCCACCGCGGAGCGCAGGCCTTCCACCGGCCGGGGCCGGGCGCGCTTGACCAGCACCCGGTATTCGGTCGGCGCCATGCAGAGGACGTTGACCGGCTCGCGGTCGAGAAGCTCGAGCCGCTCCTCGGGGTCGAACCTGCCGTCGTGGATCATCGCCGTCGCTCCCAGGGTCCACGGAGCCATGAAGACGTTCCTGGCCGACTTGCTCCACCCCGGCGCCGCGGTGCACCAGACCAGGTCTCCGGGACGCGCGTCGAGCCAATCGCCGGCCTGCAGGTGCTGGCCGGCCACGTACCGCTGCCCGTGGACGACCGCCTTCGGTTCGCCCGTTGTGCCGCTGGTGAACATGACGAAGGCCGGGTCCAGGGCGTCAAGCTGAACCGGCTCCGGGCCGTCCAGCGCCCAGATCGCCTCGTCCGGGACCCAGATCACCGGGCACGGCGGGGAGGAGGCCTCGATCTCGGAGCGGTTCCGCTCGTCGGCGACGATCGCCGACGGCCCGACCTGGCGGTAGCGCAGTTCGAGGTCCCCGGCTCGCAGCTGCTCGGAGACCGCGAGGGCCACGAAGCCCGAGCGCAGGCAGGCGGTCATGGTCCAGACCCACTCCGGCCGCGATCCGATCATGGTCATGACGACGCCCCCGCGGGGCACTCCTGCCTGTTCGAGCGCCGCGCTCATCGCGGCCGAGCGGCGGTCGCACTCGTCCCGCGACCACTCTGCCCGCTCTCCGTCGGAGGAGATCGAGACGAGCGCCGGCCGGTCGCCCGGGAGCGACCGAAGGACGTCGGTGACGAAGTTCATCGCGCCCTAGAGCGCGGTGGCCACTAGGACTATCGCCAGCGAGTCGACGAGGATCAGGGTCTGCAGGATCCGATTGGAGCCCTTGGTCACGAAGACGTGCAGGGCCACCAGGACGATGGCGATCAGGACGAGCGTCATCTTGACGTTGAGGGCCGTCTCCCGCCAGAGGTCCTGGTTGGAGGCCATCGCTGCCCCGGTGATGAAGGCGATGGCCAGGGCGATCAGCGAGCCCCAGCCAAAGCGCCGGGCGATCGGCGCCATCCAGTCGTGGGCCGGGCCGTCGCTACCGCCCTGGGCTCGGAAGACCGGCACCACGGCGGCGCCGAGGAAGAGCTGGCCGCCCACGAAGAAGGCCATGGCCAGAAGGTGGATCCAGAGGACTGCGTCCCATCCGTCGATGCTCATGGCCGGGATTCTCGCACGGCGGGGCGCGAATGGCCGGGCGCTAGCGGCCCTTGCGGTTGGCCGGACCCTCGTTACCCGAGATCAGCTGGAGCCTGAGGTCGGCCAGCTGGCGTTCGTATGGGGCGGCGGCGGGGCTGATCTTCCCGAGCCCGACACCCTGGTTGAAAAGGCCGAAGGTCAAGTCGCTTCCTCCGAGGAACTCTCCTTCGTCTGCGACCTTCACCGTGTCGAACACCGCGTTATCGACCTCCTTCACCGCGCTGGTGAGGACGAAGTCGCCCAGGTAGGACTGGTCGGCGTCGACTCCTATCCCGAAGGCGCCTGCCGCCTTGGCGGCCGCGAGCGCCCCAAGGCCGCACTTGCCCGCGACCTGAAAGACGATCTTCGATCCCTCAGCGATCTGGCGGTCGGCGATCTCGCGGCACCGGGCCTCGTCGGTGAAGCTACCCGAGTAGTCGCTACGCACCTTGATCCCCGGGTCGACCGCCTTGATCCCGGCTCGGTAGCCGCCGATGTACTTCTCGACGGGGGGAATCCGCTCCCCGCCCACCGCCGACACCTCCGAGTACTTGCGCCCGTTGGCCACGAGGCCGGCGAGGTAGCCGGCGAGGTAGCCGGCCTGCCTCTCGTCGAAGATCGAGCCCTGGATGTTCTCGCTTCGGTCCTTGAGGTCCTCGGAGGAGTAATCGATGACCGCGAATTTGGTGTCGGGGTACCGGGCGGCGACCTTGTCCATCGCCTCGGCGATCAGGAACCCCACGCCGATGACCAGGTCGTAGTCGGCCCGTCCAAGCTTCTCGAGGTTCGGGATGTAGTCGGCCGGGGTCTTCGAGACCACGATGGTGCCGTCCACGCCTAGCTCACGCTCGGCGCGGCGCAGCCCGTCCACGGCAAGGCTGTTGAACGACCGGTCGTTGACGCCGCCGGTGTCGGTCACCAGTCCGACCCGCAGGTCGCTGGCCGGCGCGGGTGCGGCCTGGTCGCTTTCGTCCGAACCGCAGCCGCCGAGCAGCGCGAAAGCCGAGAGAGCGGTCACCAGTGCTGCTGTGGAACGCCTTACGGGCACGCGCGTACAGGCTATTGGGAGCAATCCGGTGGTCGCCAATCGGGTCCAACCCGTATCCTGAGAGCCGACTTCAAACCCAGCGAGGTGCACCGACATGGCCATTGCCGTTCCCTTTGAAGAGCAGACCGAGGAGCAGAAGGCGATCTGCGAGATGGTTCGCCAGTTCGCGGACGAGCAGATCCTGCCCAACGCCGAGCACTTCGACCACGAGGACGAGTTCCCGGCGGAGATCGTCGAGCAGATGAAGGAGCTCGGGCTCTTCGGCGTGACCATCCCCGAGGAGTACGGCGGGATGGGGCTCGACCTCACTACCTACTGCATGATCGTCGAGGAGCTCTCGCGCGGCTGGATCTCCATCTCGGGAATCATCAACACCCACTTCATCGGCTCTTACCTCCTCATGAAGTACGGCACCGAGGAGCAGAAGGACAAGTACCTGCCCCGCATGGCGACCGGCGAGATCCGCGCCGCCTTCTCGCTCTCCGAGCCCGAACTCGGCTCCGACGTGCAGGCGATCAAGACCAGCGCCACCAAGGATGGCGACTACTGGGTGATCGACGGCCAGAAGATGTGGGTCACCAACGGCCTGCGCAGCGACCTGGTCTTCGTCCTGGTCAAGACCGATCCCGACGCCGACCCGCGTTACAAGGGGATGACCTGCTTCATCACCGAGAAGGAGGGTGGCGTTCACGAGAACACCGGCGACTACGCCGGACTCAACGTGCCCCCGGTGATCAAGAAGCTGGGCTACAAGGGCGTTGAGTCGACCGAGCTGGTCTACGACGGCTACCGCTGCCCGTCCGAGAACATCCTCGGCGGCGAAGAGGAGGGCCTCAACCGGGGCTTTGCCCAGATGATGGACGCCCTTGAGGTGGGCCGGGCCAACGTCGCCGCCCGCGGCGTCGGCATCGCCCAGCGTGCCCTGGAGCTCGCCCTCAAGTACAGCCAGGAGCGCAAGACCTTCGGCAAGCCGATCGCCGAGCACCAGGCGATCCAGTTCAAGCTCGCCGACATGGCCACCCAGGTCGAGGCCGCCCGACTGCTCACCCTCCGGGCCGCCCGGCTCAAGGACGCCGGCGAGCGCTCGGACATGGAGGCCGGCATGGCGAAGCTCTTTGCCAGCGAAGCCGGCCGTTACGTGGTCGAGGAGTCGTTCCGCATCCACGGTGGCTACGGCTACTCCAAGGAGTACGAGATTGAGCGCCTCTACCGTGACGCGCCCCTGCTGCTGATCGGCGAGGGCACCTCCGAGATCCAGCGGATGGTCATCGGCAAGAAGCTCCTCGAGCGCCACAAGATCTGAGTCCCCTTCAGCATCCCGAGCAGGCCAGGCGCCCCGAGCTGCTCACGCGGCCGGGTAACCCGCGCAACGTCGCGGGCGCGGTATATGGCCTGATCCTCGCTGCGGCGATCATCGCCGCGGCGGATGTCGACCGCGGCGACAGGGCGGCCCAGATTGGCGTGCTGGTGGCCGTGACCCTGGTGGTCTTCTACCTGGCCCACGTTTACGCCGTCCTCATGGGCCGCTGGTCGGAGGAGAAGATCGTCCCGCGCTGGCCCGAGTGGAAGGCGGAGCTCAGGCGCCAGTGGCCGATGGTGAGCATCGCGACGCTACCCGTGGTCGTGCTCCTGCTGGGGGCCTTTGACGTTGTGGGTGACCGGTTCGCCATCAACGCAGCCTTCCTCCTTTGTATCGCCGGCCTTGCCGGCACCTCCTGGTACGCCGCCCGGGAGGCCGGGGCAACAAAGCTCCAGTCGGCGCTTGCCGTCGGCCTGGCGGTGGGGATAGGCCTGGCGATCATCGCCCTCAAGGCACTGCTCAAGTGAGCCGGTAGGCTCAGGCCATGTCCGGTGACGCGCGCACCATGATCGCCAAGGCCGCCCGCGACGCGGTCGAGCAGGTTCCGGCGCTCGCCCCGCTCAAGATCGTGGTCGACGTGGAGCTTCAGGGCAGGGGGGACGTCCAGATCTTCCGCCTGCAGATGCCCGAGATCGAGGTGACGAAGGAGATGGAGCCGCCGGCCGACGCCCGGCTGCGCGTAGAGATGCGCCGTGACGATTTCAACACCCTGGTCGAGCAGGGCTCGGTCAAGGCCTGGAAGAAGGCCTTCCAGGCCGGAAAAGTGAAGGTGAGCGGGGTGGACCAGTACATGAAGCTGATCGTCCAGGTCGTGGAGA
>JBBATA010000044.1:0-6843 GCA_040399005.1 Solirubrobacteraceae bacterium | reverse complement strand
CATCGTTTACGGCGTGGACTACCAGGGTATCTAATCCTGTTTGCTCCCCACGCTTTCGCTCCTCAGCGTCAGTTGTGGCCCAGAGACCTGCCTTCGCCATCGGTGTTCCTCCTGATATCTGCGCATTTCACCGCTACACCAGGAATTCCAGTCTCCCCTACCACACTCAAGTCTGCCCGTATCGAATGCAGGCCCGGAGTTAAGCTCCGGGTTTTCACATCCGACGTAACAGACCGCCTACGAGCTCTTTACGCCCAATAAATCCGGACAACGCTTGCACCCTACGTATTACCGCGGCTGCTGGCACGTAGTTAGCCGGTGCTTCTTCTGCAGGTACCGTCACTTTCGCTTCTTCCCTGCTGAAAGCGGTTTACAACCCGAAGGCCTTCATCCCGCACGCGGCGTTGCTGCGTCAGGCTTTCGCCCATTGCGCAATATTCCCCACTGCTGCCTCCCGTAGGAGTCTGGGCCGTGTCTCAGTCCCAGTGTGGCTGATCGTCCTCTCAGACCAGCTACCCATCGTTGCCTTGGTAGGCCATTACCCCACCAACAAGCTAATGGGCCGCGGGCCCATCCTGTCGCGGAGGCCGAAGCTTCCTTTCGTGACGGCTCTCATGAGCCGGCACCACATTCGGTATTAGCCCGGGTTTCCCCGGGTTGTCCCGATCAACAGGGCAGGTTGCCCACGTGTTACTCACCCGTTCGCGGCTCTGCCCCAGGCCGAAGCCTGGTTCGTCGCACCACTTGCATGTGTTAAGCACGCCGCCAGCGTTCGTCCTGAGCCAGGATCAAACTCTCCGTGAAAGACGGCTCCGACGCGAACGCCGGGGCCGGTAATGAGAGTTTGCCATGACCATCTTTGCGGCACCCATACACCGGGCACCGCGGTCTTGACTAGGTATTGCTCAGACCATCCCTGTGCCGCAGAACGGCAGAAGGACGGTTCGAACCTGGACGCACACTCCAAGATCAACAAAGTCGACCCTGGGGTGCGCATGCTGTTGAGTTTTCAAAGACCGGCGCGCCCTGGCGGAGGTGCACCCTTCCGCCGAGCGCCTCCGTAGCACGGAGACGGGGTCGCGACCCGTGCCATCAGGCACAAAGAGCCAGCGACCTCACGGGATGATAGCAGGGCCGGCGACCTGGCTCAAGCCACTTCATCGAAGCTTAACCTTGACCCGGCGGAACTGCCGGCGGCCCAGCTGGACGACCTTCCCATCCACGGTATCAGGGGCCACGTCGAGCTCCCCGGAGTCCAGGACGACGCCGTCTACCCGCACTCCCCCCTGCCCCAGCAGGCGCCGGGCCTCCGAGCGCGAAATGCCGAATGCCTCGGAGAGGATGGCCGGCAGGTGGATCTCGCCTGGGTCGACCAGGACCTCTGCGTCCTCGACCTCCTCGGGCGCCTCGTGGTCGACGAACTGCCGGTCGAAGGCTGCCTCGGCGCCCCCGGCAGCCTCGTCCCCGTGGAAGCGCGCGACGATCGCGCGGCCCAGGGCCCGCTTGCGTTCGCGCGGCTCGCCGCCGGGATCCTCGATCGCGAGCAGCTCGAACCAGGTGTCCATCGCCTCGTCGGGCAGGCGCATCGTCCGCCCGAACATCTCCTCGGGCGGGTCTCCAACCGCGATCGCGTTGCCCTTGGTCTTCGCCATCTTCTCGACCCCGTCGATCCCCGGCAGGATCGGAAGGGTGAGCACAGCCTGCTCGGGCTTGTCGTATGCGCGCTGGATCTCCCGGCCGAGAAGGAGGTTGAAGGTCTGGTCGGTCCCGCCGATCTCGACGTCGGCATCCACCGCGACCGAGTCGTAGCCCTGCATCAGCGGATAGAGGAGCTCGAGGATCGAGATCGGGGCGCCGGCGCCGTAGCGTGCGGCGAAGTCCTCGCGGTCGAGCATCTGGGCGACCGTGGTGGTGCGGGCAAGGCGAAAGAGGTCGGACATCGGCATGTCCAGCCACTCCCCGTTGAACCTGAGCTCGTAGCGCTCGCTGTCGTTGTCGAGAACGCGGAAGGCCTGGCTCTCGTAGCTGCGCGCG
This sequence comes from Solirubrobacteraceae bacterium, assembly GCA_040399005.1. GTDB lineage: Bacteria > Actinomycetota > Thermoleophilia > Solirubrobacterales > Solirubrobacteraceae > F1-60-MAGs163. The sequence goes on along the minus strand of JBBATA010000044.1, from coordinate 4,809 downwards.
TTGGCCTCTATCTCGGAGTCCTCCAGCGACGGCCTCGTCTCCGAGCGTCCGCTCGGGTCCCCCACCCTCGCCGTGTAGTCGCCGACGATCAGGACGACCTTGTTACCGAGGTCCTGGAATTCGCGGAGCTTCTGGAGCACGACGGTGTGGCCGAGGTGGATGTCCGGCGCGGTCGGGTCCAGCCCGAGCTTGACCCTCAGGGGCCTGCCTTCGGCGGCGGCCTCTTCCAGCTTCTTCTCCAGCCCGCCGGCAGGCAGGGATTCAGCGGCGTTTCTCTCCAGAAACGCCGCCTTTGAACCGGCGGATTCCATTGGGGCCAATGCTAGTCTGAAGCGACGCCGCGGTGCTCGCCGCAAGGCAGCGCCGTAAGGATGCGCACCCCGCCCCGAAAGCAGGTGACTCGGGCCGGAACGGCGCTCCCGGTCCCCTATGACCACAGGACCAGCCGACAACATCCCAGAGGAAGGCCAGACCGAGGCCCTGCCGCCCTCCCCGGCTGCAGAAGGGGCCGACCCCCCGGAGCCGCCCAAGCCGAGGCTGAGGCGCCGCCGCCTCCTGCTCCTCCTCCTGCCGGTCGGCGCGCTGGCGATCGTCTCCATCGCCTTCGGGATGATGATGGCGATGGCAGCCGAGCTGCCCAACCTGGAAAACGCCAAGGGCTTCCAGAAGGCCCGCAACTCGGCGATGTACGACCGCCTGGGGCGGCCGCTGGGCATCCTCACCAGCTCACGCAACCGGGTCCTGGTTCCCCACAGCTCCATCTCCCCCTACATGCGCGCGGCGATCATCTCGGTCGAGGACCGCCGCTTCTTCGAGAACAGCGGCGTCGACGTGCGGGGCATCGGACGCGCCTTCTTCGCCGACTTCATCCAGGGAACCCCCCGCCAGGGCGGCTCGACGATCACCCAGCAGTTCGTCAAGAACGCGCTCGAGGCCCAGGACGAGAGGACGGTCTTCCAGAAGCTCCGCGAGTCGGCCCTCGCCTACCACCTGACCCGAAACTGGTCGAAGGAGAAGATCCTCACCGAGTACCTCAACTCGATCTACTACGGCAACGGCGCCTACGGGATCGAGTCGGCGGCGCGGGTCTACTTCGGACAGGACCCCAACCACCTGGGGTGCGGAACCCGGGCCCGCCCCTGCGCCAAGGAGCTCACCGCGGCCGAGTCGGCGCTGATCGCCGGGGTCGTCGCGAACCCCTCGGCCTACGACCCCGTCTCCCGCCCGCAGGCCGCGCTCAAGCGCCGGAACCTGGTCCTCGACCGGATGCTCAAGGAGAACAAGATCACGCAGGCCGAGCACGACGCCGCCCTCACCGAGGCGCTGCCGGGCGCGATCAGCCCGCCGTCGGTCGACACCAAGTCTCCCTACTTCACGACCTGGGTCAGCCAGCAGCTAGTCGAGCAGTTCGGGCCCCGCCGCGCCTTCGAGGGCGGGCTCGAGATCAAGACCACGCTCGACATGGACCTCCAGAACGCCGCCCAGTCGGCGGTGAACAGCTGGCTCCCCAACCCCGACGGGCCGTCGGCCGCCCTGGTGGCGATCGACAACAAGACCGGCGAGGTCCGCGCACTGGTCGGCGGGCGCGACTTCCGTCAGCAGCCCTTCAACCTCGCCACCCAGGGCCAGCGCCAGCCCGGTTCGACCGTCAAGCCGTTCATCCTCGCCGCGGCGATCAAGAAGGGCCTGGGGATCGGCTCGGTGTGGGAGTCGCGCAAGCGGGTCTTCGACGTCCCTGAGGCGAACGACGGGGAGAAGTTCACCGTCAACAACTTCGAGGATCAGTACAACGGCTCGATGGACCTCGGGTCGGCGCTGACCGTCTCCGACAACGCCGTCTACGCCGCGGCGGGGCTCGAGACCGGGACCGACAGGATCTCGAAGCTGATCCGCAAGATGGGCGTGCGCTCGCCGGTCTCCACCAACCCGGCCATGACCCTCGGCGCGTTCAAGGAGGGCGTTTCGGCCCTGGACTGGGCCCACGCCTTCCAGACCTTTGCCGCCGGCGGGGTCCTCACCTACGGGACGCTCGGCGCGCCGAATGAGGGGCCGGTGGGGATCCGCCAGGTCCGGCGGATAGCCGACCGCAAGCTGGTCGCCCGCAACGAGGTACGCCGCGACCGGGTGCTGCCGAAGGGCATCAGCGACCAGGTGACCGCGCAGATGGAGAGCGTCGTCAGCGGAGGCACCGGCAAGAACGCCGCATACGGCGGGTTTGCTGCCGGCAAGACCGGCACGACCGAGAATTACGGAGACGCCTGGTTCGTCGGCTTCACCGAGGAGCTGACCGTGGCGGTCTGGGTCGGGTACGCCGACCGCACGCAGCCGATGAAGACCGAATACGACGGGAGCCCGGTGGCTGGCGGCACCTTCCCCGCCGAGATCTGGCGGGCGTTCATCGTGGCCGCCAAGGAGATCGAGGAGCGGCGTGCGGCCGAGAGGGCGGCCGGGCGCAAGGGCAAGGAGATCCTCACCGACTCGGGCGATACAGGCGCCGGCGATACCGGCGGCTCGGCCACCTCGGGCGGCGGCTCAACCGGCGGTGGCGGCAACACCGGCGGTGGCGGCAACACCGGCGGTGGTGGCCGCGGCGGCGGAGGCGGAGGCGGCGGAAATACGCCTTCCCCGGCTCCCGCGCCCGCACCGGCTCCTGCACCGCCGTCCGGTGGCGGCGGCGGGGGCAGCGGCGGCGGCACGGCCGCCCCCTCCGGCTAGCGCCCTAGGGAAGCAGCCGCTCGGCAGCCTCGAGCTGCTCGGCGACGCGCGACGAAGAGGTCCCACCTTCGCTCACCTTCGACTCGGTCCACGACTCACGCCGCAACACCTCGCGAACCTCGGCGTCGAGCAGCTCGCTCTGGGCGAGCATCTCCTCGTCACTGAGCTCGGAGAGCCTGCGCCCGGAGCCGGCGGCCTCCCGCACCAGTGCTCCAACCACGCCGTGGGCCTCCCGGAACGCCATGCCGCGGCGCACCAGCATGTCGGCGATGTCGGTGGCGGCGATCATCTCGTCGCTGGAGGCCTCGGCCATCCGCTCGGCGTTAAAGACCGCGCCCGAGACCATTCCCTCCGCGGCGACCAGTGCCAGGGCGAGAGAATCGGCCGCGTCGAACAGGTACTCCTTGTCTTCCTGGAGGTCCTTGTTGTAGGCGAGCGGCAGGGCGTGGATCACGCCGTGAAGGGAGGCGAGGTCGCCCACGATCCGTGGCGCCTTGGCCCTGAGCAGCTCGGCGGCGTCGGGGTTCTTCTTCTGGGGCATCAGCGAGGAGCCGCTGGTCCAGCCGTCGGGTAGCTCGACGAAACCGAATTCGGTCGAGGACCAGATCACCAGCTCGGACCCGAGCCTCGAGAGGTGGGTGGCGCAGGTGGCGGCGGCCGCCAGGTAGTCCAGGACGAAGTCGCGGCTGCTGACCGCGTCGAGCGAGTTCGGGACGACCGAGGCGAATCCGAGCTCGTCGGCCACCATCCTGCGGTCGGTGTCGAAGTTGACTCCCGCCAGGGCGCCGGCGCCGAGCGGAAGCGAGGAGCACTGCTCCTCCACGAACCGCATCCGCTGGCGGTCCCTCTCGAGCATCCAGAAGTAGGCGAGCAGGTGGTGGGCCAGGTAGACCGGCTGGGCGCGCTGAAGGTGGGTGTAGCCGGGCAGGGTGACCTCGGTCCCCTCCCGTGCGGCCGCGACGAGCGCCCTCATGAGCGCCTCGATCCGCAGCACGGTCTCGGCCGCCGCGTCCCGGGTGAACATCACCAGGTCGGTGGCGACCTGGTCGTTGCGCGAGCGCCCGGTGTGCATCCTGCCCCCGGCCGGGCCGGCAATCTCGGTAACGCGCCGCTCGATCGCCATGTGGATGTCCTCGTCGGAATCCTCGAACGGGAAGCGGTCCTCGACGAGCTCGGAGTGCACCGTCTCGAGCGCGGCGAGGATCGCGTCGGCGTCCTGCGCCGGGATGACCTCCTGGGCCGCGAGCATGCGGACGTGCGCCCGCGACTGCTGCACGTCGTACGGCCACAGGCGCCGGTCGACCTCCAGGGACCGGTTGATCGCATCGAAGCCCGGCTCGGGCGGCTCGCTGAAGCGCGACATCTGGCGGCAGTCTAGGCGCGGCCGATGGCCGGCAGAAGCTCTGCAGCGACCCGTTCCACCTGCTCCTCGGTCATCTGCGGGAAGAACGGCAGGGCGATCGAGCGCTCCGCCACCTCCTCGCAGACCGGGAACTGACCCTCCCGGTAACCGAACCGCTCGCGGTAGAGGGGCATGAGGTGGATCGCCGGCAGGTAGGGCTTGGACTGCACCCCCCGGTCGGCGAGCCGGCGGATGGTCTCGTCGCGGTCGGTGCCGGCCGGGATCTGCACGACGTAGACGAACCATCCCCGGCGCTCCTTCCCCCGGTCCGGGCAGGGAAGCTGAAGCCCTTCGACGCCTGAGAGGCGGTCGCCATACCAGCCCGCGACCCGCTCGCGCGCGGTGAGCATCTCGTCGAGGTGGCTGAGCTGGGCTATGCCCAGGGCACAGGCGATGTCGCTGAGGCGGAAGTTGAAGCCGAGGCGCTCGTGGGCCAGCCAGCCCATGTCGGGGGAGCGCCCCTGGTTGCGCTCGGAGTCGATCAGCTCCTTCATCTCCGGCGAGCCGAGGGTGATCATGCCTCCCTCCCCGGTGGTCATCTGCTTGTTGGCGTAGAAGCCGAAGACGGCCGGATTCTCCCGGCTTCCGACCTTCGTTCCGTCGGCGTAGCGGGCGCCGAGCGCCTCGCAGGCGTCCTCGACCATCGCCAGCCCCAGCGCCCCGAGCTCGGCCATCGCCGCGGGGTAGCCGAA
>JBBATA010000043.1:0-7167 GCA_040399005.1 Solirubrobacteraceae bacterium | reverse complement strand
CGCTCGACCGGCACGACCTCGCCGTCCATGGTCAGGATCGGCTTGACCTTCAGGGCGCCGCCGACCCAGGCCTGGGCCTTGCCGATCCGCCCGCCACGCTGGACGTACTCGAGCGTGTCGAGGGAGAACCAGATCCGGTTCTCGTCGGCGGCCTGCTGGGCGCGGTCGCGGACCGCCTCGACGTCGCGGCCGCCGCGGGCCGCGCTCGCCGCGGCGATGGCGATGAACCCGAGCCCGGCGCAGACGCTCTTGGAGTCGACGACCTCGACCCGGCGCTGGCTGCCGCCGGCCGCGACCTCGGCGGCGGCCTGGCGGGCGCTCTCGACCGTTCCGGAGATTCCCCCGCTGAGGTGGACGGAGACGATGTCACTGCCGGACTCGAGAATCGGCTCCCAGACCTCGAGGAAATCGCCGACCGACGGCTGCGAGGTGGTCGGGAGGTCTCCCTTGGCGCGAAGGCGGTCGTAGAAGGCCTGGAAGTCGGCCATGTCGGACTCGCGGGTGAGCTCGTCGCCGTCCTTGACGTAGAGGCTGACCTGCTCGATGCCGTAGGCGTCCATCAGGTCGCGCGGCATGTAGTGGGTGGTGTCGGTGACGACAGTTACTGGCATTTGCGCGAACCCTATTGGACCGCGGGTACGCTTCGCCGGTGGCCACCCTCTACCGATGCCGGCTGCCCGGCGACCGGCTCTGTGCCTGCGGGAAGGTGGCCCGCGAGCTTCGCCGGCAGGGAGTCGCCTTCGACGAGGTCCGCGTCTCCTGGCTGCGCCGGGACCGCGACGAGGTGCAGGGCCTCAGCGGCCAGCGCGTGGTCCCGCTCCTGGTTACCGACGAGGCCACGATCTGCGACTCGCGGCGGATCGTGGAGCACCTGCGCCGCCGCGCGGCCTCCGCCGGGGCGTCAGTGGACGCCGGCGGGGACGCCGTCGCCGGGGTCGAGCCGGCCGCCCCTGAGCATCAGCCCGCCGATCACCGCTCCGGCGAGGAAGATCGCCGCCGAGAACTGGAAGGCGACCGTGTAGCCGTGGATCGCGGCGGCATCGGCGCCGCCGGAGCCCTCGGCGAGGAAGTTGGCGGTGGCGGTGACCGCGATCGTGCTGAGCAGCGCCGTCCCGGCGGCCCCGCCGACCTGCTGGCAGGTGTTGACCAGGGCCGAGGCAACCCCGGCGTCCTCGGGGACCACGCCGAGGGTGGCGGTGTTGATCGCGGTCGAGAAGATCATGCCGAAGCCGGCGCCGAGGACCAGCAGGCTCGGGAGGACCCCCGAGGCGTAGGTCGAGCCGGTGTCGAGCCGGGAGAGGTAGAGCATGCCGGCGGTAGCGAGCAGCATCCCGGCAACGATCGGGATCCGCGGGCCGAAGGCGGGGAGCAGCAGCCTCTGTCCCAGCAGGGAGAAGGTGACGATCATGACCACCATCGGCAGGAAGGCGAGCCCGGACTGGACGGGGGAGAGCCCGAGGTTCTGCTGGAGGAAGTAGGTCAGGAAGAGGAAGACCCCGAAGATGCCCAGGCCGGCCATCAGGATCGTGATCAGGGAGCCGCCACGGTTGCGGTCGTCGATGACGCGGGGCGGGACGAGCGGGTGGCTGGCGCGGCCGAGCCAGATCCGGAAGAGCACGAGCAGGATGACGCCGGTGGCCAGGAAGGCGATGGTCACGGTGGCGCCCCATCCGTCGGTCTCCGCCCTGGCGAAGCCGTAGACCAGGGCGAAGAGCCCGCCGCAGCCCAGCAGGGTCCCCGGGATGTCGAGCTCGGCGTTGGCGGCGTGGGCGACGTTGCTGATCAGCCTCACCGCGATGGCGGCGGCCGGGAGGGCGAAGAAGAGGTTGACGTACAGGCACCAGCGCCAGGAGAGGTACTCGGTGAGGATTCCCCCGAGCAGCAGGCCGATGGCCGCGCCACCGCCGCTGATCGCGCCGAAGATGGCGAAGGCGCGCCCCCGCTCCTCGGGGTCGGTGAACGTGGTGGTGAGGATCGAGAGGGCAGCGGGCGCGAGGATCGCGGCGAAGGCTCCCTGCAGGGCCCGGGCGGCGACGAGGACCTCGAAGCTCGGGGCGCTGCCGCCGATCGCCGAGGCGACCGAGAACCCCACGAGGCCGGCAATGAAGGTCCATTTGCGCCCGAAGAGGTCAGAGAGCCTCCCCCCGAGCAGCAGTAGGCCGCCGAACGCCAGCGCGTAAGCGGTTACCACCCACTGCCTCGAGGCGTCGGAGAACCCGAGGTCGGCCTGGGCCGAGGGGAGCGCGATATTGACGATCGTCGCGTCGAGGACGACCATCAGCTGTGCGATGCCGATGACGGCCAGTACCAGCCACCTGCGGGCGTGGTGCGGGTCGTGCGCGGGGGCGTGCGCGCCCGCGGGCACCTCGGCGCGCGCGCCGGAGGGTGAGCTCAACTTCGCCGTCCGGGCCTAGCCGAGGCGATTCTCGATCTGGATCGGCGCCGGGCCGGGCGGTTCCTCGCCGGCCGGGGCCGGGCCACCGCCGCCCTCGACGCCGAGTACTTCGGCGAGCTGGCCGCTCTCGTACATCTCGGCGACGATGTCGGCCCCGCCGACCAGCTCGCCGCGAACGAAGAGCTGCGGGATGGTCGGCCAGTTGGAGAGGGAGGAGAGCTCCTGGCGGATGCGGGGGTCGGGCAGCACGTCGACGGCGGCGAACTCGACCGGGAGCGACTGGAGGGCCGCCGCGGTGCGGGCCGAGAAGCCGCACATCGGCTGTTCCGGGGTGCCCTTCATGAAGAGGATCACGTCGTTGTCGCGGATCGCGGCGGCGATCTGGTCGCGAAGGCTGGAGTCGGGCTGCTCGCTCATGGGGTCTCCGTGGTCAGGGAAAGGGCGTGGATCTCTCCGCCCAGCTCTCCCTCTCCAAAGAGGGAGTAGACCAGGCGGTGCTGCTCGACGAGGCTGAGGCCGTCGAAGGCGGGGGAGACTACGCGGGCGCTGAAGTGGACGTCGTCGTCGCTCTTCACGTCGGCGCTTGCGCCGTCGATTCCGTCCTCGATCCTCTGCTTGACTTCCGCTGCCGTAGCCATCTCCTACCCGCAAGGCTACCGCTATACTTCCTGAAGCGATGTCCGGTACGGAAGTCACTTTCAAGGCGAAGGGAATCACCCTCAGCGATGAAGGTGCGGCGAAGGCGCGCGAGTACCTCGAGGCCCAGGGATCCGACGTCGCCGTGGCCGGCCTGAGGGTCGGCGTCAAGGGTGGCGGCTGCTCCGGGTTCCAGTACCAGCTCGCCTTCGACGAGCAGCGCGAGAACGACATCACCTTCGAGGACAAGGGGCTGCGGCTCCTGGTCGACCCCCAGCACCTGCCCTACGTGGACGGCTCGGAGATCGACTTCGTCGACTCGCTCCAGGGGGCCGGCTTCCAGGTCAACAACCCCAACGTCGTGGCCGCCTGCGGCTGCGGCTCCTCGTTCCAGGTCAAGGACGAGGAAGAGGCGGTCAGCGCCCTCTAGCCGGCGCCGGCGCCCTCTTCCGAGCGCCCGTCCAGGCTCCACCAGATCACCCGGCAGGCCGCAGTGCGGTGCGGCCGCCAGCTCTCGGCGATCTCCTCGAGCCGGGTGCGGTCCGGCAGCTCGGGAAGCCCGTAGGCCTCCTGCACGCCGCGACGTATGGCCAGGTCGCCCCACGCCAGCACGTCGGGGCGGCGAAGCTGGAACATGAGGAACATGTGGGCCGACCACTCGCCGATCCCGCGAACCTCGGTGAGCGCCGCGATCGCCTCCTCGTCCTCCATCCCCGCAACCTCGTCGAGGTCCAGCTCGCCGGCGGTCACGTGTTCGGCCAGCGACCTCAGGAACGAGACCTTCGCCCGTGAGAGGCCGATGGCCGCCCGCAGCTCCTCCGGGTCCTCGGCCAGGACCTCCTCCGGCGTCGGGGGCCGGCCCCCGTAACGCTCGAGCATCCGCTCCCACATGATCCGGGCCACGTGGGTCGAGAGCTGCTGGCCGACGATCGAGCGCACCAGCGCCGCGTAGTGCTCGCGCTCGGTGTCGTCCTCTTCGACCAGCAACACGTCATGGCGCTCGAGCAGCGCGGCGAGGACCGGGTCGGCGCTGCTGAGGTGGGCGCGGACGGCGGCGCCCCCGGCGCTGCGGGGCACCGCTCAGGCCTGGCCTTCGACCGCCCCCGGAACGCCGGTGTTGGTCGAGTACTTGGGCTGGATCTTCGTGTCGGGGCGCATCATGTGGACCGCCTGGGCCACGGCGGTGGCCGCCTCGGCGTAGCCGGTGGCGATCAGCTTCAGCTTGCCGTCGAAGGTGGTGATGTCGCCACAGGCCCAGATCCTCTCCAGCGCGGTCTCGTAGGTGGGGGAGACCTTGATCGCGCCCTTCTCGACCTCGAAGCCCCAGTCCTTGAGCGGACCGAGTGCGGTCTTGAAGCCGAGCTGGAGGAGAACGGCGTCGGTCTCGACCTCGACCTCCTCGTCGGTCTCGGAATGGAAGAGGGTGACCTTCTCGATCGCCCCATCGCCGGCGACGTCGCGCACCTGGTAGGGGACGTAGAGGTCGACGTCGCCCGAGTCGACGGCGTCGGTCACCTCCTTGACCGTGGCCTCGTGGGCGCGGAAGCCTTCACGGCGGTGGACCAGGCCCACCCGGTCGGCGGTGTCCAGCAGGTTGACGACCCAGTCCAGCGCGCTGTCGCCGCCCCCGACGATGAGGACTCGCTTGCCGGCGAACTCCTGCTTGGAGCCGACTATGTAGTGGGCGCCCCGGCCCTCCCAGGGAGCCATGTCGTAGCCGGGGAGCGGCTTGGGCTCAAAGGCGCCGTGGCCTCCGGCGACGATCACGGCCCGTGAGCGCAGGTCACCGCGGTTGGTGTGAAGGACGACGACGCGATCGTCACCTTCGCCCTCCCACGAGACGCTCTCGGCGGTGGTCTCCAGGTGGACCGGCACATCGAACTGCTCGAGCGTCTGCCGGCGGTGGGCCTCGACGAGGTCCTTGGCGAGGATCCGCGGGTGGCCCGGAACGTCGAAGATCCACTTCTCCGGGTAGAGGGTGGTCAGCTGGCCGCCGACCTGGGGCAGCGAGTCGATGACCCGTGCGCTGGCCTCCCGCATCCCCGCCCAGAAGGCGGCGGAGAGGCCAACCGGGCCGGCGCCGATGATCGTGATGTCACGGACCTCGTCGAGGTCGTGGTCGGGCGAGGTGTGGTGGACGCGGCTCATGCCAGTGCGTCGGCGGAGACCGGATCGCCGTCGAGGGCGATCAGCGCCCGCTCGACCGACGTGCGGATGCAGGTGAAGCTCGGGGTGTCGCGCTCGGTGTAGGCCGACGCCTCGGTGGTCCGCAGCCGGTGGACCAGGTCCATGAACGAGCCGGGGTCATTGGTGTCGAAGGCGACGACGAACTCCTGGTCGTCGAGCCCGAACGAGTACGAGGTGTGGTTGTCGACCCCGGGGAACTCCTTGCCGACCTTGATGTGCTCCTGCATGATGCGCCAGCGCTCGTCGGCGTCCATCCCGTACCACTCGCGGTTCTTGACGAACGGATAGACGAAGACGTAATCACCCTTGAACGGGCGCGGCTCGTAGCGGACCTCGTCGGAGTACTCCGAGCCCTTGCGCATCCCCAGGTAGGCGTAGGGGATGGAACTCCACTTCATCAGCCCGCTCTGGTTGAGGACTACGCCGAATTCGTGGATCCGCTCGAGGTTTTCGCACTCCACCGCGATCATCAGGTCGCAGTCGCCGCGGATCCCGACCGTGGTGAAGGCCTGGAGAAGGTGGTCGGAGCCGAAGTCCTCGCAGGCGGCCAGGAACTCCTCCTTGTCGGAGAGCCGCTGGGCGGCGTCGAGGCGCCGCCAGGCCGGGTCGACCTTGATGAAGGTGTATTTGACGAAATGGCGCATAACTCTGGTGTGGAGGCGATTCTGGCAGGGGGCAGGCGCGCGATTGCGCCGGGCCGCCCGGCATGAAGTCAGAATAGTGGCGATGGCCCGCCGGAAACGATGGCGCCTTGCGCGCCCTCTGATCGCTCTCGGGGCTTTTTCGTGTGCCCTGCTGCCGGGCGTGGCAACCGAGGCGCTCGCTGCCAATGCCCCCGGGCCAAAGGTGATGATCGTCTTCCTGCCGATCGCCGACCAGCCGGCGACGCTCGACTCCGACCCCGAGCCGGCCCTGGCCTTTCGCCCGATCCTCGAACGGCTGTCGGTCAGGCCCTCTCCGTCGCTCGGCCTCAGCAGCGCGACCCAGGGGCGATATTCGTCGGTGCAGGCGCTGCTGGACATAACCCAGGGCAGCCGCTCGTCGCTCTCGTCCTACTCGCCCGAGCAGCCCTGGCCGGTGGTGATGGTCCTGGAGAAGGGAGGCGGCGCCTATCAGCAGGGGTGGCTCGAGACCAACCTTCGCGCCCGGACGGCTCCGGCCCGGGTGGAGCCGGGGTTGCTGGCCCAGTCGGTCCCTGGCGGGGCCGCATACGCCGGCGTGCGGGGCCGGTACCAGCGGGAGTCGATCGTGGCCACCGACCGGACCGGGGAGATCTCCGAGGTCTCGCTCGGCCCGCCCCGGGACGTTGCCGACCGCGCGCGGTCGCTGCTTGCCCGCCACCGGCTCGTGGTCGCGGGGCTGCCCACGGGAACCGAGGGGGACCGGGCCCTTGACCGCCTTATCGCCACCCGTTCGGAGGACACGCTCCTGATCGCGATGCAGACGCCGCCGGACGCCGGCAGCCCGCAGCTGCTGCCGGTCGGCATAGTCGGCCTCGGCGGCCCGGGCGAGCTGACCTCCTCGACCACCCACCTCGACGGGGTGATCGCCGGGATCGACATCCTCCCGACGGCGCTCGACTGGATGGGGGTCGATGTGCCCCGGGGCGTCAGGGGGCAGCAGATCGAGGTTCAGGGAACACGCAACCCCGAAGCGCTCGAGGCCCTGGCCGACCGCCTGCGGATCGTGCAGCCGCGCAGGCTGCCGGCGCTCTGGTCGCTGCTGGGCGCCTGGGCGGTGATCTTCCTCGGGGCTGCGCTGGTGGCGGGGCGCCCGGGCACCCGCTGGGCGATGCGGATCGGGGCGCTCGCGATCTTCTGGGTTCCCTCGGCACTGCTGCTGACCGCCGCCCTCGAGCCCGGGAGGCTGGCCGAGGTGGCCCTGCTGGTGGTGATCACGCTGGCTGCGGGGATGCTCACCGACTACTTCATCCCGTGGCCCCGCGCGCC
>JBBATA010000042.1:0-7507 GCA_040399005.1 Solirubrobacteraceae bacterium | reverse complement strand
GCGATGGACACGCTGTAGGGACCCGCCCCGGAGCCGGTGACGGTCGCCGTCGGGGGAGACCCGCTTGAGGCCGTGACGGTCGCCGTGACGGTCACTGAGGCCGACCATGAACCGATGGAGGTGCTCCCCAAGGCGGTCGTGCCGGAGGCCAGCGACACGGGGACAGGAGGGATGGGGGCGGTCAGGTCTGGACCGCTCCCACCGCCGCCGGACGTCCCGGCCATGGAGTAGAGGCTCGTCATGGGCGCCCTCGGCATCAGCGGGACCGCCCGACGGTCAGGACGTCACAGGTAGCGCTCCCGGAGTGCCCGATGATGACCACCGTCTGAGTGCCGGCCGTCGCCGGGCCGGGGGTCGGGGCTGCCCACACGCGGGTCCAAACCCCCGTTGGGAGGTCCACCTGATCGCCGCCGTTGACGGCGAAGGTGGACGTGCCGCCCGACTCCATCAGGACGTGAACCTCTGCCACCTGGAGGGCGTCCACCGTGATGGTGCCGCCGGCCCCGGTGCCAGGGATGAAGGTCTTCGTGATGGGGGCCTTCAGGCCCGTCAGGTCCAGGTTCGCCATGAGGCCTCCGATGCCGGGAGCCTACCACGTCAGAGCCTTGGACGCAGCCGCAAAGCGAGCCGATAGAGCCAACGGGCGCCATCCCACTCCCGGCCCATCACCATCGCAGGCTCCGAGGTCCACCCAACCGCCGTGTCCGTGATGCGCCCCACGTCCCCGAGCTGGAGAACCGTACCGGCCGGGGCCGCGTAGGTGCGATGCACGATCGGCCAAGAGCGAACGGCGAGCTGCTCCACCGCGATGCGATGGGCGGTCGCTGCGTCCGTGATGATGGTGGCCTCCAGATCCACGATGCCCCGGCCAAGGCCGCGGGAGGCGAGCGCCTTGGACCACCCCGAGGATGAACGCTCCAGGCTCCCGCTGCCCGTCGGCCCCGCGGCCGCCTGCCCCACGTAGGTCTCCTTGAGGCCATCGAACCCAAAGCGGACCCGCACCGCCACCGGGGCATCCGAGGCCTCCGCCTGCGCCGCGCTCACGGCCTCGACCTCTTCGCCCTCCGTCCAGACAAAGAAGGCGCCCGCCCCTTCGAGCGCCTCAGGCGTCAGGAGCACCGGGTAGATGCCCCCAGGGCCGCCGCAGAGGGTCACCGGGAGGAGCGGGAGAACCACCTCCTGCAAGTAGTCCCAGGCCGTGACCTCGCCATCGTTGAGGTAGCCGGAGACCGGGTGCGTGAGCGCCTCGCAGACCGCCCGGGTGCGCCCAAGGTCGAAGGTGACGCCGGAGACCCGGAGAAGGTTCATCACCAGGTCACCAGCGGTCTCCACGGCCCGGCCATCGAAGCCCACCAGGGCGGGCTCTGGCCACCGCGCCCACGCCTGCTGAGCGCCCACCGGGGGCGCCGTCATGGTCGTAAAGTCAACCAGCGAGAGGCCGCTCACAAAGCTTAGGTCTCGCTGTGAGTTCGTCTGAGCGTCGTAGAGGGTCAGGAGGTAGATTGCCGCCACGCTCAGCGTGCCCTCAGCAGACCGCCCTTCAGCTTTTGCCGCAAGAAACTCCCGGTAGCCACGGAGCAAGTCATCACCCTGGATGACGCCCACGCCGCTCTCCCAAGTGTCTGTCTCGACAACGTAGACGTCAACCGTAGTCGCCTTGACTGGATGCCCGGCGATCAGCCCCGCGGGCGGCACGGTGACTGACGAGCCGGCTTCCGTCAGGTAGTAGATGGGGCTCCCAGGGCGCTGGATGAGGTTGCCCCCGCTCTGGATGTACCCAGGCCGCCCGAAGACGAAGGGGAAGGTCTTGCCCTTGTGCGAGGGCTCAGCCAGCGGGAACCGGTCTTCAGAGATGACGCTGGAGGGAGGGATGAGCGGGGCCTCCGTGGGGGCCTCCACCTGCCCCAAGGTGGCTTGGATGACCGTCGGGCGCTCAGGGTCGCCGTAGGCCGGGGACAGGAGCGGCCCCAAGGCGATGATGGTGGCACGGTCCAACGTCACCAGCGGCGCCCCGGCGACGTCCACGGGAACCAGCCGCAGCACCCCGTACCCGGTGCGCAGGTCGTGACCGGCCGCCAAGAACGAGGGCAGGGCCGGCCCGAAGTCGAAGGAGACGCCCACCTCCGTCGCCGCGGGCTCCACCTCAAGCAAGTTGAGCGACTCTTCGAACCCAACGGGCTCGAGGCCGCCGTCGAAGCTGGCCACCTCCCCGGCGTCCGTCGTCATCTCGAGGTCAACCTCAGCGGCCCGCCGCGTCCGGCCGGCCCACTCGACCTCGAGCGCCCACACCCATCGGGCCGCGTTCTGCATCAGACTTCCTCCGTGAGCGTCAGCACGGGAACGCGCATGACCTCCGTGGCCAGCTCATCACCCAGGATGGTCTCGTGGACAATCTCCGGGCCGATGGCGCCCACGACAAGCTCCTCCCGACGCAAGAACCGAGACACGCCGGAGATGGAGATGGGCGGCACCCGGGGGAGGTAGGCCAACGGAAGGCCGGCCGACCGCCTCAGGAGGCCCTCCAGGAGCCAGGGCGTGGAGGGGATGGCGCCCGGGGAGGGTGACGAGCCGCCCGTCACCGGGTCCACGAAGTCAGGCTCCGCGGCGCCCGTCCATCCGTAGGTCGTGTCCAGGCCGTCCGTCCACGCGAACTCCACCCGCCGGGCCGGAGGCGCCACGCGCTCGAGGGAGGTGATGCCGGAGGCCGTCCGGCCGACGGTGTAGCCGAGGTCCGTGGCGCGGGTCGTCCCCCACGAAGGCGGGAGGGGGAAGACGTGGCACGCGCCGACCATGAACTGCCCGAGCCGCAGGTCACCATCCGCGGTGTTCTGGGAGTCAATGACCAGGCGGATGCCCTCGTACCGCCCCGGGTTGGGGACGATGAAGGCCGCGTCAGGCGCCCACAGGGAGAGGGTGCCCGAGGTGTTCGTCAGGTCGCCCGAGACTGCGAGTTGTGCCCGGGGGCCGTTCGCTGCGTTGGACCATCGGCCTTCCCGGTTCGTGGTGACCTTGGCATAGCGAACGAGGCCACCTCCAAGGTCCACGGTGCAGCCAACGAGCTCGTGAGCCGTGTACCAGTCAGTGGCCGCGCCGTTGGGAACCAGGGTGCGCCCATAGCGGGTGTAGGCGAGGGCGGTGCGCCCCGCGGCCAGGTCGATGCTGAAGAGGGTCCCCCAGACGCCGGCCTGCCGGACCTCGATGCGGCCCGTCCTCCAGTTGGCGCCCCGGAGCACGATGCCGAGAAGGCCGGCAAGCATCTCCCGGTCGCCGCCGCCCCAACGGACGGCGATGGTCTGAGCGCCCGTCGTCGCCGACCGCCACTGACGGCGAGGGTTTCGGTTCTGCGCTGGAAGCACCCGCTCCACCGGGTAGGGGCTCTGGGGCGCGATGGTCCAAGTCTCGCCACGCCGCGCCGGGCCGTCCTGGGAGAGCACGAAGACGCCCTCCCCAACGTAGGACCGTGCGCCGGGGCCGCCGATGGGGCGCCCGAAGAGGGAGTCACGCAGAACGGTGGGCGTGCTCAACGTCCACCAGAGCGCCCGGCTTCCCGCGTTGCCGCCGTCGGCCGTGCCGCTGTCCTGACGGGCGCGGGAGAGCTGGACCATGTGCCAGTCCGAGGAGCTCGTCACGCCCAAGCCGGGGGCCGTGATGTGGCCCCATGCAAGGTAGCTGTTGTTCGCCCCGGCGCCGGCATCCGAGAGGGTGTGACTCCCCGGGTCCGTGGTCCAAGTCCGCCGCTCATCTCCGAGCGTGTAGGCCCGGTGCCAGAGCTTGACCGCCCCGGTCACCCGGTCCACGGCGATGCGATACTGCCGGGTCTCGTCAGGGAGGCCGGTGACCGTGTAGAGGGTCGCCCCGCCGTTGGCGTCAACCAGGCGATACCCCGTCGTGTCGAGATGGACCCGGGCGATGCGGGTGACCGTGCCATCGGAGACCCGGACCTCGACCGCCACCCGGGCCGTGGCCAGCGCACCATCCACGATGGCGCCGACCGCCCACTCCCCGATGAGGTGCGTTCGGCTGAGGAAGGAGGCCGTGGTCTGATAGTACCGGGTGCCCGTGCTCGTTGTCGAGAAGCTCAGCCGCGGGGCGCCCGACGTGGACAGCGTGGCGCTCGAGGTCGCCGTCTGCGTCTCCGTCCATCCCGAGATGCCGACGGGCGCCTCGATGGGGAGCCAGGTTTGATCCCATGAGCCCCGGTCCTGAGGCCGCCCCGCATCGCCGACGGGCGGCAAGGTGAGCGAGCTCCACCCGCCAAGGTAGGCAACCAGGAGGCCGTCCTCCGTCGTGGTTGCCGTGTCCACGGTGGGTTGAGCCAGCATCACGAGCCGCCCCTTCGAGGGCGCCATGCTCAGCCGGTGCAGGAAGGAGTTGCCGGTGTCGATGCTCCGGGCGATGCGCGCCCCGTCATCCGAGCGGGTGAAGTCGCCCGGGTTGCGGCCGAAGGGCGCCCAGGCCTGCGCGTAGTCCTCCGAGAAGGCCAGAACCACCTCCCGGTTCCCGGCGTCAGGCTTGGCCAGCGCCATCCAGACCGCCCCGAAGTCATCCACCGCGATGGCGATGTCCCCCGCGGTCACCTGGAGGGCGGTGTTGACCCCCACGGTGCGCGTCGTCGTGACCTGGCAATCGTTGTCCCACTGAGGCGACAGGGCGCTGTTGGTCGTGTAGGCCTCCGAGCGCATGAGCGGAACCCACGCGCTCCCGAGCCGCCGCAGGGTGACGTACTCCAGGTCTGCCCGAAGGTGAGCCAGCACGAAGACGCCGCCGGATACGAAGACCTCGTGAAAGCCCCCGTCCGAGTTGTCCGCCGACACGCCGGTCTGAGTGCTCACGAGGTTCAGGGCCTGCCCGAAGTCGTCAGACGCCCACTGACGAAGCACGTCCACCCGGTCAGTGGTGCCGTCAATCTGGAGCGCGACGAGGTGCGCGACGAGAAGCACCTGCCCCGCCCGGTACGCGCCACGAAGCCGCCGCACCGCCTTCGCCGTGGTCGATGCGCTGAAGTTGTCGGGGCTGATGGCCTGGTCAAGCTGCCCCCCAAGGCCTTCGCCCCGCAGCGTCCAGCTCGTGCCGCCGTTCGTCGTCTCCCAGACGTAGAGGGTCGCCCGGCGGGGGGTCAGGCCCGACATCGGGGTCTCGACGAAGGCGAAGAGGAGCGCCCTGTCCTGCGCGATAGGAACGATACAGGGCGCGATGGCGTCCAGGCCGGTCGTGGATGCATCCCAGACCACGGAGCGCGTCCAGGCGTTCTCAGAGGCCTTCCTGCGCCATACCCAGAGGGTGCCGCCATCCGTGGCCGTGGACCCGCTGCACCCGGCCGCCAAGAGACCGCCGTCAGGGAAGGAGGCGATGTGCGAGGTCTGCACCGGGTCAGCCGCCGCCCAGTTGAGCGCCTCCAAGGTGCTCACGGAGGCCGGCGCCTCCCATCCCCAGTAGTCCCCGGAGGTGCCAGGGCGCATGAGGAGGGCGCCCGCGTCCAGCCGCGGCCCGGGGTGTCCACCGGCCGCCGCGTAGGTGCTGATGGTCTGCGCCTGGTTGCCCTGCGCCCGAAGCGTGAGCTGCCCCGTCTGCCCGGCCACCGGGACGCCGGCCGTAGAGCCAGCCGCGTTGACGCTGCTCTCGTCAGCCCAGATGGACGTAAGCTCCCCGGCCGACTCGATGAGCGCTTGGTAGACGGTGCGAGTGACGGCGGGCATCTCAGAACCCCTTTCGGCCGGCGTTGCTTACCACGGTGCCCCGGACGGCGCGGGCAAGAACCGACGGGCGCCGAAGCTCGGACTGCACGAAGCGCCCGAAGCCGAGCACCGGCGTGACGATGACTTGACCGCCCCCGGCGCCCATGCCCTCTCCGCGGTTGATGGCGCGGACGCCGGCCTCCCCGCCGATGGAAGAGACGCCCTGCCGAGACAGGACCGCCTCCCCGGGGAGCACGGTGGCGATGACCTCATCACCCATGGGTTTGCCGACCATGCCGCCCCGGTGGAACTTCGGGGGGCTTGCGGAGGCGATGAGGCCCACCTGTGCCGCGATGGCCGCGCTCACGAGAGCCGCCGCGATGGGGCCGGCCGGGCCGGGCAGCGTCAATGCGCCGATGACCGCCTGAGCACCCTGCACCGCCGCCTGAGCGATGGCGGCCGCCTGGGAGATGCGGAAGCCGCGGATAGCCGCACGCTGCGCCGCCTGCTCACGCTGCTTGAGTTGCCGCTCTTCGGCCGCGGTGATGTCCTCTCCGAGCTTCTCCCGCGCCTCCCGGATGGCCTCCAGCTCCTGGTTGGCTCGCTGCGAGGTGAGCGCCCCGATGGCAGAGGCCGCCTGCGCCGCGGCGCTCACGACGCCGGAGATGCCACGGATGCTGTCTTCGAACCGTGCGATGGTGGCCAGCCGGTCACGCTCAGCCGCCTCCGCGGATGCGTCCCGGGCCTTCTTGACCTCGCCTTCCTTCTGAACGGCGATTTGGGCGTATCGGATTTCAGCCAGGCGCCGGGCCTCCTCACCTTGGCCGAGCTTCATCAGCTCGCCGACCTCCCGGTCCACGGCCGCCTTCTGCGCCTCTGCCCGTGCGTTGATGGCCGCCACTTGGTCTTCATAGGTGCCGGTGATTTCGGCCTGAGTCTCAAGCACCTGGAGGTTCAGGGCGTCGATGCCCTGCTGTCCCTGCTGTGCCTGGAGGCTCTCACGGTAGGCCGCCGCCGCCGCCTTCTGCGCCTTGGCCGCCGCGTCAGTCGCCGCCTTGCCATCCTCCGTGGCCTTGGTCGTCTGCTTCTGCGCGTTCGTGACCGCGATCTGAGTGTTGATGAGCGCCTTGGCCGCCGCGTCATAGTCCCGCGTGGAGGCGTCCAGGCGATCGAAGCCTTCCGCCGCCGCGCCAAGAACTCCACGGCTCAGGGCCTTTCCGGCCGTCCTGGTCACCTCATCGAAGCCTTCAGACACGTCGCTCAGTGCGGTTCCTACCGTCTCCAGCCCAACGGAACTGGCCAGCTTGCCCAGAACTCCCGTCAGATCAAACAGGAGAGTGATGCCGCTCAACAGAGCCCGGACAAAGGAGTTCCCGATTGAGTCGGCAAGCTGGAGGAAAATCCCTTGGCCTTGTCCCGCCGCGTTCGCCGCGTCGATGAGTGCCAAGCCGAGCTTCACCGCGATGGTAGCGGCCTGCTCCACCGCCGGGGCAAGGTCCGCCCCAAGGACCTCGACAAGCCGGGAGCCAATCGTCCCGAGCGCCGCGATCGCGCCGTTGGCCGCCTCAAGGGAGGCCTGCGCTTCGGGCGGTAGGCCACGGAACCCTTCGAGCTCACGGAACGGAGCGAGGGCCTTCTGCGACTCGAGGGCCGCCTGAACCAGCGCCACCGCCGCCGCCCCGGCCGCAGCCAGGCCCAAGGCAAAGCCGCCCACCGCCACGGCCGCCGCGGTGTAGGGGTTGGCCAAGGCCGCCACGCCCCTCCCGAGCTTCTCGATCGTGTCCTTGCTGAAGCCTGCCGCGTCCCCCAGCTCAAGGAGGCCGCCCACCGCC
>JBBATA010000041.1:0-8474 GCA_040399005.1 Solirubrobacteraceae bacterium | reverse complement strand
ACCCGGATGACCCCCGCCGGTCCTGCGACGACCACGAAATCTCCCATCTGCGTGGAAACCGCCCGAACTTCCGGCGCCTGGACACCCATCACGCCGACCATAGCCGCCGGTCTAGACTCGGAGACCAGGCACATGGCTGACCCTTCACAGACAGGAGACGAAACCGGCATCACGGCGGCCGAGGAAGAGGCGCGCCTAGCCGAACTGCGCGACCTGGCCGTCCTCGACACTCCGGCCGAGCCGGAGTTCGACGACCTCGTCGAAACCGCCTCGCTGATCGCCGGCACGCCGATCGCCCTCATGACGCTCATCGACGAGGACCGCCAGTGGTTCAAGGCCCGCAAGGGCCTTGAGGCGACCGAGACTCCGCGCGACGTGGCGTTCTGCAGCCGGGCGATCGAATCTCCCGACGAGCCGCTGATCGTCGAGGACGCCCGCATCGACCCCCGCTTCGCGGATAACCCGCTGGTCACCGGCGACCCGCATGTCGCCTTCTACGCCGGGGTGCCGATCGTCACCTCTGAGGGCCACGCCCTCGGGACGATCTGCGTGGTCGACGACAAGCCGGGAGAGCTGACGCAGGACCAGGTGGACGCGCTCGCCGGGCTGAGCCGGCAGGCGGCCGCGCTGCTGGAGCTGAGGCGGCGCACGCGCAACCTCAACGCGGTGCTCGACCAGGAGCGCTCCAGCCGCGCGGACGCCCCCGACAGGGACCCGCTCACCGGGCTCCCCACCCGCGAGGCGCTGGAGGCGCGGGTCGCCGAGCAGGATCCCGACCTTCCTACGAGCCTGCTGGTGATCGAACTCATCCACTTCAGCGAGGTGAACGCTGCGCTCGGGCGCGAGGGCGGCGATCGCATACTGCAGGCGGTCGCACGCCAGCTGGCCAGCCGGCTCCCGGCCAGCAGCATGCTGGCCCGTATCGAGAGCACCACCTTCGCCGCGCTGGTGCCGGATGCCGACTCGGCACGGGCGGCCGCCCTCGCCAGGGACTTCACGCGGGAGCTTGCCGCCCCGATCCGCACCACCGGATTCGACCCGATCGCCATCAATACGGTTGTCGGGACGGCAACCACCTCCGCCCAGAGCGAGGGAGAGGCCGGGGACCTGATTGAAGATGCGGAGATGGCGACCGCCCATGCCAAGCGGCAGGGCCCGGGCTCGACGGTGGCTGCGGGTGCCCAGACGATCACCGACCGCGCCCGCACGGCAAGGCTTCGCACCGCCCTGACCAAGGCCTTGAGCGAGGGACGCATCACGGCCGTCTACATGCCAGTGGTCGAGCTGGCCAGCGGCGTGACGGTCGGCGCAGAGTCGCTGGTCCGGTTCCCGGGCCCGGAATTCAAGAACGCCTCGGTCGACGAGCTGATCGCCCTGGCCGAGGCCAACGGCCTGGTCGGAGTGATAGACGCCTTCATGATCGACAAGGCATTGGAGGAGTTCGCAGCAGGCCGGGTAAATGCGCCCTCGGTCGGGGTCAACCTGTCGCCGGTGGCGATCGGGCCTGACCTGCCGGACCAGACCCGGGATGCGCTCGACCGGCACGGTGTCAATCCCGACTGCCTGGTCGTGGAGATAACCGAGCGGGCCGCCCTCAGCGACAACCCGAATCTCGACCAGGCCCTGAACGGGCTGGCGGCGATGGGGGTCCGGATCGCGATCGACGACTTCGGCGCCGGGGCAACTTCGATCGGCGACCTGCGAAAGCTGCCGTTTGACCTCCTGAAGCTCGACCGCAGCCTGATCTCCGACATCGACGGCGCCGACTCACGCCGGGCATTCATGATCGTCCAGGCCCTGACCGGCATGGCCAAGAGCCTCGGCATCGACGTCGTCGCCGAGGGAATCGAGAATGAGCGCCTGCGCGACCGGCTCGTCGACGCCGGGGTGGCTTTCGGTCAGGGGTACCTGTTCGGGCACCCCGCCCCCGCGGGCCAGGAGCCGATCATGCGGGACCCGTCGGAGCTCGGCGCCCCGCGACCCGTCGGGGTTCACATGGAGAGGCTCGCGGGAGCCTTCTTCGAGCAGTCGCCGGACATGGCCTGCGTCGGTACCAACGAGCAGCTCCTGCGGGTCAACGACAACTGGGAGAGGACGGTGGGCTGGACCCGGGAACAGATGCTCGCCCAGCCGCTGGTGGACTTCATCCACCCGGACGACGTTGGCGTAGCCACCGAGAAGCTCGAGACCATTGCCGAAGGCCAACCCACGACCTTCGAGGTGCGTTTCGCGACGCCCGACGGCGGCTGGAAGATCCTCGACTGGAACGCCCGTCGCGACCCGGATACCGGGTTGAACCTGGCCACCGCCCGTGACGTAACCCGTGAGCGCGAGGCCGAGCTGGAACGCGACCGCCTGCGCCTGGTGATGGAGGTCCTCTCCGAGCTCCAGGAGCGCTACATCGAGGAGGGGATCAGCCGGGACTGGTGGAACGAGGCCCTCAGGGGCATCATCGATCTTTCCGGCAGCGAATACGGGTTCATCGGGCGCGTCGAGCACGACGAGGAGAATCTCCCGTACCTCATCTCCTACGCGATCACGAACATCGCCTGGAACGACTGGTCTCGCGGCGTCTACGAGGAGTTCAAGGACGGAGGCCTCGAGTTTCGTAACCTCGAGACCCTGTTCGGGGTCACGCTCGCCACCGGGGAGATGGTGATCGCCAACGACGCTCCCCACGATCCGCGCAAGGGCGGCCTGCCCGAAGGCCACCCGGACCTCGACCGCTACGTCGGGATACCCCTCACCAACGAGAACGGGATCGTGGGCATGGTCGGGCTGGCCAACCGTCCCGGCGGCTACGACAAGGCGCTGATTGCCGACCTGGCGCCGATCTTCGCCTCGCTGAGCCAGATCATCAGCCGGGATATCGAGCGACGGCGGGCGCGCCAGGTCGAATTTGACGCCACCTCCACCAGCGCGGCGGTGGAAGCGATTTTGGAGAGCCAGGACATGTCTCACGTGATCGAGATCGTCGAGCACGCTGTCGGGGCTATCGAGCCGAGAGCCGGCGTCGACCTCTTCGTCATCGGCGACAGCCGGGAGCGGCTCACGCGCTTCGACGGCGCGGAGACCGAGGCCGAGGCGGTCCTTCATCGTGAGGCCTGCCTCGCCCTGACCCGCGGTGAGCTGCACGTGACCAGGCCCGGCGACCCGCCCGACCAGCGCTGCGCCCACGCCGACCCCTACGCCGTGACGATCTGCGTACCGGTCGACAACCCGGAGGAGGAGTTCGGTGTCGTGATAACCGACGCCCATTCGGGCTCCGAAGAGGAGGGTGATCTCCCGGCCGAGGCGGTCGGGCGGCTGGTCCAGACCCTCGGGATCGTCACCCCGGCCATAGCCGAGGTGGCCAGGCGGGAAGACCTGGCCCACCGGGCCCTGACCGACTCGCTCACCGGGCTGGCCAACCGGCCCTCCTTCGTGCAGTCGGTGAACCGCTCGCTCGATTCAGCTGCCGCCGACGGCTCCTGCTTCGGGGTGATGATGCTCGACCTCGACGACTTCAAGGCCGTCAACGACACGCTCGGCCACCAGGCCGGCGACATGCTCCTCGAGGAGGCCGGCCACCGGATCAAGGCCGTCCTGCGAGACGAGGACACGGTGGCTCGGCTCGGAGGCGACGAGTTCGGCGTGCTGGTCAGCGGGTGTGGGGCGGGCACCGACCTGCTGGAGCGCACCTGCGAGCGCGTCCGGGAGGCGATCGCCGGGATGCCGGTAGGAGACGGGCTAAGCGTCACCGCCTCGGTCGGCGCGGTAGAGGTGACAGGTCCCGACACTTCCTGGGACGAGATCTACCGGATCGCCGACCGCGAGCTCTACGCTTCCAAGAAGGGTGGCCGCGACTACGTGCACGTTGCCGCGGACCGCCTCGGCGCCCCCTGAGCTAGCGCCTGACCTTCCACCTGACGTTGGTGCCCTGCCGGCGTCGGCGCAGGAGGGTCGGGATCGTGACGATCACCGAGGGCAGCCCCACGATGAACCAGTAGACCATCGGGTACCAGGGAACGATCGGCAGCGCCGAGGTGGCCGATCGGTCGTAGTGGCGGTCGAGCAGGATCCCGACGGCCAGCTGGACGATCGCCGCCGTGAGGACGATCGCCACCCAGCCCCACGGGAGCGGCGTGAAGTCAACCGCCGAGACGGCGCGTGCCGCCTCGGCGAAGATCAGCACGGCGAAGAGCAGGAGCAGCAGGTGCCACCAGAGGAGCGAGATCGTCGCCTCGATATAGACCGGCCAGTGGCGGCGGTTGCGCCAGTGACGAAGCACCCCCGCGTGCTTCTTGAGCACCTCAACCAGTCCCCGGCCCCACCGCATCCGCTGGCGCCATAGCTCGGGGAGGGTCTGGGGTACGACCATCCCCAGGACCGCCCGCGGCTCGTAGCGAACGTCGTAGAAACGACGCTGGATCCGCCAGGTGAGCTCGATGTCCTCGGTGGCCATCGACGGGTCGAACGGGCCAACCTCGGCGATCACGGAGCGCCGGAAGGCGCTGATCACTCCGCTCATCGTGAGGATCCGGCCCCAGACGACCTGGGCGCGGCGCATCAGCGAGACATTTGAGGCGTATTCGGCCACCTGGAGCTCGGTGAGGGTGTTCACCCGGTTGATCGGGCGCGGGTTTCCGGTCACTCCCCCGACCCGGGGAACGCGGACGAAGTGGGCAGCCATGAATCGCAGCGCGAAGGGGTGGATGCGAGCGTCCGCATCTATTACCACCACCACCTCCCCGGTGGTCACCGCGAGCGCGTCGTTCATCGCCATCGCCTTGCCCTCGTTGACCTTCTTCTCCAGGAACCGCAGGCGCGGATCAAGGGGAAGCATTCCGGTAATGATCTCCGCGGTCCGATCCGGGCTTCCGTCGTCGATGGCGATCACCTCGAGGTCGGGGTAATCGACCTCGCGCAGGGCCTCGAGGCACGGCCCGATCGTCTTCTCCTCGCTGTAGGCGGGGACCAGGACGGTGATGCTCGGCAGCTCGTCGTCGGGAATCTCGTAGAAGGAGTCGGAGTCGTGGTCTTCGCGGCTGATGGCGTAACGCAGGGCGCTTGCCACCCACGCCGTCGACGAGAGGATCACGTAGAGCCCTACGAGGGCGAAGAGCGCGTAGTAGAGGTCCAGCCACATCTCAGTCGGCCACGATCCCGATGCGCTTGGTGCCGTCGACCACGTCGGCGGTGAGGTGGCGCGCCGTTGGTGCGCCGTCGGAAATCACGACCTGCCGGCCGAGCGCATCGTGGCCGTAAGCGATTTTTCCCTCCGGGGCGCCGGACCGCCCGCCGTAGCGGCGCTCCCGCCGGTGGGCCAGCCCACGGTTCCAGGCAACCCAGGCAATGATCACCACGGCGGTGAGCAGGGCACAGGCGCCCCAGATGATCGCGCCGACGGCGAGCTGGTCGGGCTGCTCGGCGATCGCCCTCCACCAGATCAGGCCGAAAATGACCCAGGCCGGGATGGCGGTCGCCGCGGTACTCCAGCGTCCGCGGCGGGAGGCCCCCGGAGGCAGTATCTCCCCGCGGCGGCGGGTGGGAAGGGGATGGGTTTCCGTCACCTCCCGGTCACGGCGGCGCAGCGCGATCGGATCGCGCAGGGAACGCTGTTCTTTTTCGGACATCGACTGAGCCTAAGGAGGCGCCCCGGAGCTTGGCTAGCCGGCCCGGGTTACGGTGAGAATCAGGCCGGGGATGGCGGGGCCGACAGGCGCAGTCGGCACTGAGTCGATCAGGAACTTGGTGTCGGTGGAACTCATGACCATCCTGAAGTAGCCGCCGTCACTGACAGGAATTACGAAGTTCCAGGCCGAGACCGTGCGGTCATCCTTGTCGAAAAGTCCAATGCTGGAATTCGACCACGGGACGTCCTGCCACGAGTAATCGGTCCCGGCGCCATCCGGGTCGACCTGTGGCCAGATGTACAGGACGTCGGTGCCCGAGTCGGTCTTGGTGACCTGCGCGGAAAACTGGAAGTTGTAAGTGCCTCCGTGGACGACCTTCACTGCCGCCTCTCCGGGATTAACCAGTTCGACGCCTTGGCTGATATCGGTCTCGTCGAGGTCGATGGGCACAACGTTTGTGCCCCCTGTGGGACTCTGGTCGCCGGTGCTGTAGAAGGAACCGCGGTAAAGGGGTACGTCGGCAGCGTCCACGCCCGGCGGGCCCTGGTCTCCCTGTGGCCCCTCGGGGCCGGTTGCCCCCGTCGGACCTTGGGGTCCCACCAGGTTCACGGGCGTGCCCCAGGCACCGGAGGCCTTCGGCCCGTAGATCTGGTTGGTTGATGTGTCGATGTAAAAGTCCCCGTCGGTTCCCAGGGATTCAGCAGGCGCCCCGGAGCCGCTCAGCACCGACTTGCCAGCGGTGCCGGCCTCACCCTGCGGCCCCTCCGGCCCGATCGCGCTCGTTCCCACGCCCCAGCCGTCCTTGGTCTTGGGGCCATAGATCTCCTCACTGGAGGTGTCGATGTAGAAGTCGCCGTCTTCACCGAGGTCGGCGGCGGGCGGCCCGCTCCCATTGAGGATCGTCTTTCCGTCGGCCCCCGGGGTCCCCTGGGGGCCGGCAGGACCCGCAACGCCGGGCTCGCCGACCGGACCCTCGCAGCCCTGCGGCCCGGTCTCCCCGACCGGACCGGCCGGGCCCTCGGGTCCTTCGCAGCCCTGTGGCCCCGTCGCCCCCGAGGCACCCGCCGGCCCAACCGCCCCGGAGGGACCCGACTCACCGGTCTTGCCGCGCGGACCCGCCGGGCCCTCAACGGCCACGGCCTCGGGCACGCCGGCCGAACCGGTGTTTCCTGCCGTCCCCTGTGAGTCGGTGGTACGGGATGGGCTCCCGGGAACCTCGCCGCCCCCGCCGGCTGCGGGTGCAGTTGTGGTGGGAACGACGGAATCCTGCTTTCCCCCGGAGTCGACCAGCAGGAGCACAAGGCAGCCGCAGGCCACGACCAAGGCCAACCCGGCGAGCCAGGCAGTTATCCGGCTTCCAACCATCAGCCTTTACGGTAGAGGCCCCGAGGCCGGGCCGAGCCGCGTGGCTCAGCAGTCGCGGACGGCAGCCCGGCGCTCTGCGTCGTACGAGAGCTTGAGCGCGCCTGTGGCCTTCTCGCTGTTGTAGGCAGATACCGAGACAGCCGGGTACTGGGCCATCACGCGATCGATGCAGGCCTGCTCCCGCAGGGCATAGCCGGTCTTCAACAGCCCCCAGGCAGCGAGCGCGCCAAGAAGGGCGAAAACCACGAGAAACACCACAACTACCGTCGAAACACCGCTCTTTGCTCCCTGCACTTCCGGCTCCCTTTTCGGTTACTCGGCTCTGGCGATAATAAGGCGGACTACCCGTCGGGGTGGCAATTAATGGTCCGCCCTCGCCGCCATTGGAAGCTCACGCCTCAATGGCCGCCTGCGGTGGCGGGGCGCCATCGCTTCCCCGGGTAACCCCGATTCCCGCCACCACGACCATCGCCACGGCGACCGCCTCACGGAGGCTCAGCAGCTGGCCCAGGACGATCAGTCCGATCACCGCGGCCGCAGCCGGCTCGAGGCTCATCATCACGCTGAAGATCCTCGCCGGCATCCGCCTGAGGGCCTCGGTCTCTAGCACGTAAGGGATCGTCGAGCTGAGGACCGCCGCCGCGAGGCCGATCAGCAGGACGTGGAGGTCAAGCAGGCCCGAGCCGCCCTCCGCGACTCCGGGGACGAGCACGATCAGCGTCGCAAAGACCATTCCGAGCCCAAGGCCGTCAAATCCCTCGAAGGCCGCCCCCGCGCGCTGGGCCAGGACGATGTAGAGCGCCCAGAAGAGCCCGGCGCCTGCGGCGAAGGCGACGCCGGCCAGCGGAACGCTCTCCGCGGCCCAGGGCGCGGCCAGCAGCACGATCCCCGCCCCGGCGAGCGCCACCCACATGAAGTGGAGCGGCTTGCGTGAGAGCAGGGCCGCGAGGCCGATCGGGCCGATGAACTCGATCGTCACCGCGATCCCGAGGTCCAGCCGGTCGAGCGCCTCGTAGAAGAGCAGGTTGGTGACCCCCAGGGTGACGCCGAACCCGAACCCGAGCAGAAGCTCCCGGCGGGTGCGGCCCCACAGGCGCGGACGCCCGACGATGAGGAGAACAACGAGGCCGAGGGCCAGGCGGAGGAACGTGGCGCCGCTCGGCCCGACCGACTCGAAGAGTTCGGTGGCTACGGCGGCCCCGAGCTGAATCGAGAGGATCGCGGTTACGACGATCGCCGGGGGCGGCAGGCGGTCGAGGCCGCGCAGCCAGCCGGCCGTATTCTCAGCCGCGCTCGCGGGCTTGGGCTGCTCGGTCACCGCGGGAGTATCGCGCCAGTGCAGGTTCCGCGGGCCCGCGCCTCAGTTCCGCTCGACCGCGATCGTGAAGGTCGCGGTGGATGATTCCCCCGGCTCCAGAACCCGCAGGCCCTCGCCCGAGACCAGCGCGTTGGTGGGGGCGGTCATCGGCTCGAAGCAGATGACATCCAGGTCGC
>JBBATA010000040.1:0-8490 GCA_040399005.1 Solirubrobacteraceae bacterium | reverse complement strand
CGACCATCGCCAGCCCCAGCGCCCCGAGCTCGGCCATCGCCGCGGGGTAGCCGAAGATGTGGACCGGCAGCACGGCGGTCGTGCGGTCGGTCACGACAGCGGCCGCCGCCTGCGGGTCGAGCGTGAGGGTCACCGGGTCGATATCCGCGAAGACCGGACTCGCCCCCTCGATCACGCAGACATTTGCGCTGGCCACGAACGAGAGCGGGCTGGTCACCACCTCGTCCCCCGGCTTGACTCCAACGGCGCGCAGCGAGAGCTCGAGGCCGGCCGTTCCGCTGGAGACCGCGCTGGCCAGCGGGGCGTCCACGCATTCGGCGAAGCGCCGCTCGAACTCCTCGAGCTTCGGGCCCAGGGAGAGCTGTCCCGAGCGAAGCACCTCGAGGACGGCCTGCTCCTCGGCCTCGCCGATCACCGGCCGGGCCAGGGGGATCGGCTCGTCCATCAGCCCTCCCCCGCGCCCCGCCTGCCGGGCTGCTCGGCGTACTCGAGCGAATCTACGAGAGCCTGCCACGAGGCGGCGATTACGTTCTCGCCGACGCCGATCGACCCCCACGAGGACTCGCCGTCGGAGGCGTCGATCAGCACGCGGGTGACCGCGCCGGTCCCATGGCTCTCGTCGAGTATGCGGACCTTGTAATTGACGAGCTCGACCTCACCCAGGTGGGGATGGATCTCGACGATCGCGCTGCGCAGCGCGTTGTCGAGCGCGTTGACCGGGCCGTTGCCCTCGGCGGTGCGCAGGTAGCGCTCACCGTTGATCTCGATCTTGATCGTCGCCTCGGTCTCGACCTCGCCGCCGGCGCGCTGCTCGACCACCACCCTCCAGCTCTCGAGCGTGAAGAGCGGCTCGTACTCGCCGGTCTCGCGGCGCATCAGCAGCTCGAAGGAGCCGTCGGCGGCCTCGAACTGGTAGCCCTCGTGCTCGAGCTCCTTAACGCGCTCGACGATCCGGGCGCTGACGTCGCCGTCGAGGGTCAGGCCGGCCTGTTCGCCCTTCTCGGCGACCGTCGCGCGCCCCGCGAGCTCGGAGACGATGACATCGCTGCGGTTGCCCACCAGGGTCGGATCCACGTGTTCGAAGGTGGCGCTGTCGGCGCTCACCCCGGCGGCGTGCATCCCCGCCTTGTGGGCGAAGGCATGGCGGCCGACGTAGGGCTGGGCCGGATCGGCGGCACGGTTGAGGAGCTCGTCCACGTAGTGGGCGGTCGGCGTCAGCCGGGCCAGCTGCGCGGGAGTGAGCAGCTCGAAGCCGAGCTTGAGCTGGAGGTCGGCGATGACCGTCACCAGGTTCGCGTTGCCGGTCCGCTCGCCGATCCCGTTCATGGTTCCCTGCACCTGGGTGGCGCCGGCCTCGACCGCGACGATCGAGTTGGCCACGGCGCAGCCGGCGTCGTTGTGGGTGTGGATCCCGAGCGGTGTCCGCGGGAAGGCTTCGCGAACGGCAGCGACTGCCTCGGTCACCTGCGAGGGAAGCGAACCGCCGTTGGTGTCGCAGAGCACGAGCCGTTCGGCGCCCCCGTCGAGGGCTGCGCCAAGGCAGGCCAGCGAGTACTCGGGGTTTTCGCGCCAGCCGTCAAAGAAGTGCTCGGCGTCGAAGAGGACACGCTTGCCCTTCTCCTTCAGGAAGGCGATCGACTCGGTGATCATCTCGAGGTTCTCTTCCAGCCCGGCGCGGACCACGGTCTCGACCTGCATCGCCGAGGCCTTGCCGACCAGCGTCACGACGGGGGCGAACGAGTCGGCCAGGACGGCGAGACCTTCGTCCTCGGCGGCGCCCACGCCGCGGCGCCGGGTCATGCCGAAGGCGACGATCACGGCGTTCTCCAGCCTCTCCTGCGCCAGCAGGTCGAAGAGCTCGCGCTCCTTGGGGTTGGACGCCGGGAAGCCGGCCTCGATCATGTCGACGCCGAGCTCGTCCAGGCGCTGCACCACGCGCACCTTCTCCTCCGCGGTCAGCGACATCCCCCCGCCGCCCATTCCGTCGCGGAGAGTCGCGTCATATAGCTCGATTGCCCTGGTCATCTAAGGAACATCCTTTCCGGTTCGAAGTTCGGGAACGGGCGCACGCTTGCGCCCCGGTGAATCCGCGACGCGCGCCTAGAGCGCGCGCCGCTCCCGAATTCGACGGCGGGTGATGCTCATGCGACACCGGCCTCGGGCTCGGCGGCGGCAGCGATCCCGGGCACCGGGTCGAGCCAGTGGCGATACTGCTCGGCGCGCCCGTGGAGGGCGTCCTCGAAGGTGGACTGAAGCTGAAGGGTGAGCTCGCCCGGGCCCCCGCTTCCCACCGGGCGGTCATCGATCTCGCGCACGGGCACGAGCTCGGCGGCGGTTCCGGTGAGGAAGACCTCGTCGGCCTCGATCAGCTCTTCGCGGCCGATGTTGCGCTGCTCGACCGGGATGCCCAAGTCTCCGGCGATGGTGATGATCGAGTCGCGGCTGATCCCCTCGAGGATCGGCGAGCCGGCCGGCGGGGTGATGACGGTTCCGTCGCGCACCACGAAGATGTTCTCGCCCGAGCCCTCGGAGACGAAGCCCTCGTGGTCGAGCATGATCGCCTCGTCATAGCCGCCCTGGTGGGACTCGACCTTGGCGAGGATGCTGTTGAGGTACTGGCCGCCGGCCTTGGCCTTCGGGTGGAAGGACTCGTCGCTCATCCGCTTCCAGGTCGAGAGCTTGGCCCGGATTCCCTCCTTCTTGCCGGCCTCTCCCAGGTATGAGCCCCACTCCCAGACGGCAATCGTGACGTCGACCTTCACCTCGAGGGGGAAGAGCCCCATCGAGCCGTAGCCGCGGAAGGCGATCGGCCGGATGTAACAGGAACGAAGGCCGTTGCGGGCGATCAGGTCGAGGGTTGCCTCGCGGATCTCTTCCTTGGAGTAGGGAAGGTCCATGTAGTAGTAGCGGCCGGAGGCGATCAGGCGGTCGATGTGGTCCTGGTGGCGGAAGACCGCCGGACCGATCTCGGTGTCGTAGCAGCGGACCCCTTCGAAGACCGAGGTCCCGTAGTGAAGGGCGTGGGTGAGCACGTGGACCTGCGCGTCGTCCCACGGGACGACTTCGCCGTTCATCCAGATGTATTCGCTCTGCTCCACTTTGCCGCCGGCCTCCCGGGCCTAGCCCAGCCTCTCGATTACCGCCCGGGTGGCCTCGCCGGTGCCGGCGCTGCCGCCCAGGTCCGGCGTCCGCAGCCCATCGGCCAGGGCGCCGTCGACGGCCGATTCTAGAGCGCTGGCCTCCTCCTCCCAGCCAAACCCGTGCCGGAACATCAGGGCCAGGGAGAGGAACATGGCCAGCGGATTGGCGATCCCCTGGCCGGCGATGTCCGGCGCGGAGCCGTGGACCGGCTCGAAGAGGCCGGGGCCGTCCGGATTGCCGAGGCTCGCCGAGGGAAGCATCCCGATCGAGCCGGTGATCATCGCCGCCTCGTCGCTGAGGATGTCGCCGAACATGTTCTCGGTGACGATCACCTCGAAGCCCGAGGGGTTGGAGACCAGCTGCATCGCCGCGTTGTCGACCAGCACGTGCTCGAGCTCGGCCTCCGGGAACTCGGACTCGTGGAGGCCAACGATCACCTCACGCCAGAGCCGGCTGGTCTCCAGGACGTTGGCCTTGTCGACGCTGGTCACCTTCGAATCGGCCGCCTCGAAGGCGACACGGCCGATGCGCTCGATCTCCTCGCGCGTGTAGACGCAGTCGTCTGAGGCACGGTCGTCGGTGCGGGTCTTCTCGCCAAAGTAGATGCCGCCGGTCAGCTCGCGCACCACGAGGAGGTTGGTCCCGTCGATGACCTCGGGCCGCAGCGGGCTGGCGTCGGCGAGCGCAGGAATGGCGCGGACCGGTCGCAGGTTGGCGAAGAGCCCCAGCCCCTTGCGCAGGCCGAGCAGGCCCTGCTCCGGGCGCGGCTTGTCCGGGTCGGTGGTGTCCCACTTGGGTCCGCCGACCGCGGCCAGCAGGACGGCGTCCGAGCCCTTGCAGGCCTCGAGGACCTCGTCGGTAAGCGCCGTCCCGTTCTCGTCGATCGAGCAGCCCCCGAAGAGGTGGGACTCGAACTGAAGCCGCCCGGGGAACGAGTCGGCGCAGAGCTCGACCGTCGCCTCGGCGACCTCCGGCCCGATGCCGTCGCCCGGAAGGAGCGCGACGCGCTTTACGTCGCTCACAGCGCCGTGGTTACCGGGCCGGGCCGCTCGCGGCTGGACTCGTACTCGGCGATCGCGGTCACGTCGCCGAGCGTCACGCCGATGTCGTCGAGCGCGTTGAGGAGCCGGTGCTTGGTCTCGGCGTCGATCTCGAAGGAGGCCGACCCGCCGTCACCCCAGGTGACCGTCTGCGTCTCCAGGTCGATCCGCGCAGCGCCGGCCTCAGCGATCGCCTGGCAGTCGGCCTCGTCCAGCACGACCGGAAGGAGCCCGATCTTCGTGCTGTTGGAATAGAAGATGTCGGCGAACGAAGGGGCGATGATCGCCTCGAATCCGTAGTCCTCGAGCGCCCACGGTGCATGCTCGCGAGAGGACCCGCAGCCGAAGTTTCGCCCGGTGACCAGGATCGGGTGCGGGTGCAGTTCCCACTCGGCCTCCTGGGCCCAGTCGTGGAAGAGGAACTCGCCGAAGCCGGTCCGCTCGATCCGCTTGAGGAACTGCTTGGGGATTATCTGGTCGGTATCGACGTCGTCGCGCATCAGCACCGAGACGTCGCCCTCGATCACGTTCACGGCTTCCACCGGTCAGTCCCCCCACTCGCGGATGTCAACGAAGCGTCCCTCGATCGCCGCGGCGGCCGCCATCTGCGGGCTGACCAGGTGGGTGCGGCCCAGGCGGCCCTGCCGCCCCTCGAAGTTGCGGTTGGAGGTCGAGGCGCAGCGCTCCTCGGGCTTGAGGATGTCCGGGTTCATCCCCAGGCACATCGAGCAGCCGGCGCCGCGCCAGTCGAAGCCCGCCTCGCGGAAGATCTCGTCGAGCCCCTCCTCCTCGGCCTGCCTCTTAACCTGGACCGACCCGGGGACGACCATCGCGTAGACCGAGTCGGCCACCTTGCGTCCCTTGATCACCTCGGCGGCGGCGCGCAGGTCGCCGATCCGCGAGTTGGTGCAGGAGCCGATGAAGACACGGTCCAGCTCGATCTCCTGCATCGGGGTCCCTGCCTCCAGGCCCATGTACTCGAGCGCCCGCTCATCGCCGTCGCTGCCGGGCTCGGGAACCGAGTCGCCTACCCCGACGACCATCTCCGGGTTGGTACCCCAGGTCACCTGCGGGCTGATCGCGGCGACGTCCACGTGGACCTCGGTGTCGAAGGTGGCGCCCTCGTCGGTGCGCAGCTCCTTCCAGCGCGCGAGGAGCTCGTCCCACTCGGCGCCCTTGGGCGCGGCAGGCCGGCCCTCGACCCATTCAAAGGTCTTCTCGTCGGGGGCGATCATCCCCGCGCGGCCGCCTCCCTCGATCGTCATGTTGCAGACGGTCATCCGGCCCTCCATGGTCAGGCCCTCGATCGCCGGGCCGGCGAACTCGACTACGTGGCCGACGGCGCCGTCAACCCCGTTCTGGCCGATCGTCGCGAGGATCAGATCCTTGGCGGTGACGCCGTAGCCCATCTCTCCGTCGTAGTTGATGCGCATCGACTTCGGCTTGCGCTGGACCAGGGTCTGGGTGGCGAGAACGTGCTCGACCTCGCTGGTGCCGATGCCGAAGGCCAGCGCCCCGAAGGCGCCGTGGGTGGCGGTGTGGCTGTCGCCGCAGACGATCGTCATCCCCGGCTGGGTGAGCCCCAGCTCAGGGCCGATCACGTGGACGATCCCCTGGTGCTCGGAGCCCAGCGAGTAGACGGGGATGCCGAACTCGGCGCAGTTGGCCTCGAGCGCCTCGACCTGGACGCGGCTCAGCTCGTCCTTGATCCGGGCTGCCACGGGGGTGCCGTCGGTGGGGACGTTGTGGTCGGCGGTGGCCACGGTGCGGTCCGGACGGCGAACCGGGCGCCCGGCCAGGCGCAGGCCGTCGAAGGCCTGCGGGCTGGTCACCTCGTGGACGAGGTGCAGGTCGATGTAGATCAGGCCGTCGGAAACCTCGTGGTCGGCCCAGATCTTGTCGAAGAGTGTCGTTGGCTTGCTCATCTTGTCCTCGGAATCAGGTCTTTCAGGATGTCAGAGATGGTCGGGGCGACGTTGCCGCCTCAGGGGGTCGCCTCCGGGACGTGTTCGGTGTCCTCGGGCCTGGGCTTGCGCCCGGAGCCCTCGGCGCTCTTGCGCGCCACCAGCGTCAGCGCGCGCACGTAGGCGCTGGCGGCGGCCTCGAGGATGTCGGTCGAGACCGCCTGGCCCGAGGAGACCTCCCCGTTCAGCTCGATCACGACGTTCACCTCGCCGAGGGCGTCCTGGCCCTCGGTGACGGCATCCACCCGGAACTCGCGCAGCGAGGCGTGGATCCCGGCGGCCGCGTTGGCGGCCTTGAAGATGGCGTCGACCGGGCCGTTGGCGTCATCGGAGCCGTCGCCCTCGAACTGGCCGCGCAGGACGTTGCCCTCCGGGTCCTCCACCTCGACGACCGCCACCGGCGCCCGGCCGGTTCCGTCGTTCAGTTCGAACGAAACCAGCGTGTAGCCGGTCTCCTCGCGCAGCTCATCGGTCATCAGCGCCTCGAGGTCCATCGCCGTCACCTGCTTCTTGCGGTCGGCGATCTCCTTGAAGCGCTTGAAGGCGGTATTCAGCGCCTGGCCGTCGACGCGGTAGCCGAGCTCCTCGAGCGCCTGCTTGAGGGCGTGACGCCCGGAGTGCTTGCCCAGGACGATCTGGTTGGTCTCCAGGCCGACGGTGGTGGCGTCCATGATCTCGAAGGTCGTGCGCTCCTTGAGCACGCCGTCCTGGTGGATCCCCGACTCGTGGGCGAAGGCGTTACGCCCGACCACAGCCTTGTTGGGCTGGACGGCGTAGCCGGTCAGCCTCGACACCAGGCGGCTGGTGCGCGAGAGCTCGGTGGTCTTGACGTCGGTGTAGAGGCCGTCGAGGTCGGCGGCGCGGGTGTGGAGAAGCATCACGATCTCCTCCAGCGAAGCGTTGCCGGCCCTCTCACCGATTCCGTTGATCGCGCACTCGACCTGCCGCGCGCCGGCGAGCACACCGGCGAACGAGTTGGCCACG
The DNA here is from genome assembly GCA_040399005.1 of Solirubrobacteraceae bacterium. Taxonomy (GTDB): domain Bacteria; phylum Actinomycetota; class Thermoleophilia; order Solirubrobacterales; family Solirubrobacteraceae; genus F1-60-MAGs163. The sequence goes on along the minus strand of JBBATA010000040.1, from coordinate 1,361 downwards.
GCCAACCCGAGGTCGTCATGGCAGTGGACCGAGAGCGTGACGTCCTTCAGCCCCGGGGCGACCTCGTAGAGGCGCTCGATGTAGCGCGTGTACTCCTCGGGCATCGTGTAGCCGACGGTGTCCGGGATGTTGATCGTCGTGGCGCCCTCATCGATGGCGATCTGACAGACCTCGGCGGTGAAGTCGACGTCGGCGCGGGTCGCATCCATCGGAGAGAACTCGACGTCCTCGCAGAGGTCGCGCGCCTGCGCAACGGCCGCCCGCGCCAGGCCCTTCACGTCCTCGCGCGAGTTCTGCATCTGATGCTCGATGTGGATGTCGGAGGTCGACACGAAGGTGTGGACCCGCGGGCGCTCGGAATCGCGAACCGCCTCCCACGCCGTCTCGATATCGGTCGCGTTGGCCCGCGCCAGCCCGCAGATCACCGGGCCCTGCACCTGTCGCGCGATCTCGCGCACCGCCTCGAAGTCCCCGGGGGAGGCGATCGGGAAGCCGGCCTCGATGATGTCAACCCCGAGCCGGGCGAGCTGGTGGGCGATCTCGAGCTTCTCGGAGGCGTTCAGCGAGATGCCCGGGGACTGCTCACCGTCCCGGAGAGTCGTGTCGAAGATCAATACCTGGCTGCGGTCCATCGTGTCGTTCCTTTCCTGCGATCTGGCCTTCCGTGCTTCTTCGTGGTTGCTCGCGGCTGCGCGGCCGCCGGCGCGTTATTCCCCCCGAAGGGGGAGGAGAAGAAGTCGAATGGACAGCGGAAACGACACTCCGGTCAGCGTAGCACCGGCACGGAGCCGCGGGGAAAGGCGTTTCTCAGACGCCAAGCGGCTTGGCCTCGGGCACCGGGATGCCCTCGCGGCGCGCCGCGCGGCGCTGCCAGGCCAGGTTGGCGAACATCAGGCCGATGACGATCACGAGGATCGCGGTGGCAAAGACGTTGACCTGTGGCGGGACGCCCTGGCGGGCGGCTCCGTAGACGAAGAGCGGGAAGGTGACCGTCTGGCCCGCGGTGAAGTTGCTCACGACGAAGTCGTCGATCGAGATGGCGAAGGAGAGCAGCGCCGCGGCGGCCAGCCCCGGCGCCAGCAGCGGCAGGGTGATCTTCCACAGGGTCGTTGCCTGGTTTGCGCCCAGGTCGGCGGCCGCCTCCTCGATGTGGGTGTCCATCCCCTCGAGCCGCGCCCGGACTGTGATCACCACGTAGCCGAGCGTGAACATCACGTGGGCGATCAGCACGGTGACGAAGCCGCGTACCAGGCCCATGGTCAGGAACCAGCCGAGCAGGGCGGCACCGAGGACGACCTCGGGAGTAGCGAGCGGGAGGAAGATCAGCCCGCCGGTTGCGCCCCTCCCCCGCCACCGGTAAC
>JBBATA010000039.1:8028-11025 GCA_040399005.1 Solirubrobacteraceae bacterium | reverse complement strand
CATCCCGCCCTACCCGCCGGCGGCGATGAACAACCACGAGCCCGAGCGCCCGCGCCGCCTCCTGGCCCACCGGCGCGAGATAGACCGGCTGGCGGCAAGCTCGCGCGAGAAGGGGCTGACGATCGTCCCGACGCGGATCTACTTCAAGGGGCCCAACGCGAAGGTCGAGATTGCCCTGGCCAAGGGGCGCGACCGCTTCGACAAGCGCCAGGCGATCAAGGCCCGGGAGACGCGGCGCGACATCGACCGCGAGCTGCGCGACGCCGGCCGCTAGGGGCCCTTCATCTCCTGGATGATGTTGCCGCCGTCGACGACGATCGACTGCCCCGACAGGTAGGCGGCGCCGTCCCCGCAGAGGAAGGCGATCGTCTCGGCAATCTCTTCCGGCGTGCCGCAGCGCCCGGCAGGGGTGTAGCTGCCCGGTACTACTTCGCGCTCGGTTAGCGAACCGGTCTGGATCCAGCCGGGGGCGACGCTGTTGACCGTCACCCCCGAAGGCCCGAGCTCGAGCGCAAGGGCGCGCGTCAGCCCGTCGACGCCGGCTTTGGCCGCCGCGTAGGCCGACGCGCCCGGGAAGGAGGCGAAGGGGCCGGTGACAGAGCTGACGTTGACGATGCGCCCGTGCCCGGCGGCCGCCACCGCCGGGGCGACCAGGCGGCACATGCGGGCCGTGATCCCGAGGCTGCGGTCTATCTCCTCCTGCCACTGCCCCGGAGTCATCTCCAGAAAGGCAGGCTCCGGCACCTCTTCGCCTACCTGGACCATTCCGGCGTTGTTGACGAGGATTGCCGCCGGCCCGAAGGCGGCTGCGGCCTCGGCAACGAGCGTCCGGGCCTGAGCCTCGTCGCGCAGGTCGGCGACCAGGCCGACCGCCTCGCCCCCGTCCCCGGTGATCTGCGCCGCTCGCTCCTCGATCCGGTCGGTGGTGGAGGCGAGCGCCACCCGGGCACCCCGCGCAGCCAGCAGGCGGGCGGTGGCAAAGCCGATCCCGTCGGGCGCGCCGGCGCCGGTCACCAGCGCGCTGCGACCCTCAAGGGAGACGCCGTCCCAGGCGCCGGTCACTGACGCGCTTCCAGGATCTCGCGGGCGGCGCCCTCGGCGGCCGTCAGCTGCTCCTCTACGAGGTTCAGGCCGGCCTTCCAGAATCCCGGGTCGGTCAGGTCCAGCCCGGCGATCGCCGCGAGTTCCTCGGGGCTGCGAGATCCGCCCGCGGCGAGCATCTCGATATACGAGGGGACGAACGGCTCTCCCTCCTCCCGGTAGCGCCCGTAGACCGAGAGGGCCAGCAGCTGGCCGTAGGCGTAGGCGTAGACGTAGCCCGGGCTGCCGATGAAGTGCGGGATGTAGCTCCACCAGATCCGGTAGTCGTCGGTGATCTCCACCGCATCGCCTAGCAGCTCCTCCTGGGTGCGCGCCCAGTGGGCGGAGAAGTCGTCTACCGAGAGCTCACCCTCGCTGCGCCGGTGGGTGTGGACGGCGTCCTCGAAGCGGTTCATCGCGGTCTGGCGAAAGACGGTGGCGATCGAGTCCTCGATGTTCTCGGCGAGGATTCCCAGCCGGGACTGCGGGGTAGAGGCCTGCTCGAGCAGGCGCTCGACCACGAGCGTCTCCCCGAATACCGACGCCGTCTCGCAGACGGTCAGCGGGGTGTGCTGCTCGAAGATCCCCCGCGGGATGGCCAGTGCGGCGTGGAGGCCGTGGCCGAGCTCGTGGGCCAGGGTCATCACGTCGCGGCGCGTGGAGGTCCAGTTGAGCATCACGTACGGGTGGACGCTTGGCACCGTGTAGGCGCAGAAGGCTCCGCCGCGCTTGCCGGGCCGCGCCGGTGCGTCTATCCAGCGCTCGTCGAAGAAGCGGCCAGCCAGCGCGCCCATCTCGGGGGAGAAGTCGTTGAAGGCGTCGAGGACGATCTCCCGCCCCTCGTCCCAGCCGATCTCCTCCTGGTCGTCGATGACCGAGGCGGCACGGTCGTAGTCGGCGATCCGCTCGAGGCCAAGCAGCTGGGCCTTGAGGCGGTACCAGCGCCGCGGCAGCTCGTAGGAATCCTGGACGGCTTCGACCAGCGCCGCGACCGACTCGTCGCTGGCCTCGTTGGAGAGGTTGCGGCTTGAGATCCAGCTCGGGTAGTCGCGAAGGCGGTCGTTGGTGGCCTTGTCCTGCATGAGGGTGTTGAAGATGTAGGCGCGGGTGCGCAGGCCGGGCCGCAGGGCCTCGGTGACCGCCGCGGCGGCTCCGCGTCGTACCTCGCGGTCGGGCGAGTGAAGGAGGCTGAGGGCCTGGTCGAGCGCCACCGGCTTCTCGCTCTCGGGCAGATTCACGCGGATGGCACTGGTCTGCTCCTCGAAGAGGCGGGTCCAGGCGTCACGCCCGGAGACCGCCTTCTCGGCCATCAGCTTCTCCTCGGCCTCGCTCAGCAGGTGCGGCCGGTAGCGGCGGATGTTGCGCAGGTAGTGGCGCGCGTGCTCGAGCCCGTCGGCCTGGAGCAGCTCCTCGGCCCGGGCGTCGTCGAGCGCGGCCCATTCGAGGTCGAAGAAGACCAGCCGGGTCTCGATCGCGGTCGCCTTCTCCTGGACCTCGGCCATCAGGGCGCCGTTCGCCGGGTCCTCGGTGTCGGCGGCGAAGCGCAGGTGGGCGTAGTTGCCGGCGCGCCCGACCAGGTCGGCGATCTCCGCCAGCTCGGCCACGAGCAGGGCAAGCCCGGGGCCGTCGAGTCCGGCCACCTTGCCCGCGTATTCGGCAGAGAGTTGCCCGGCCCGGCGGTCGGCCTCGGCCAGCAGGGTGGCGCACTCGTCTGGACCGTTGCCGGAGAGGAGATCCTCCAGCTGCCAGGTGACCTCGGTTACGTCGGTAGCCGCCATGGGGCGAGCATATTGACCGCCGGCGGCCGGCTCGTCGCAGCTTTCGACTCATCGGTTTCCCGGTCTTTGCGGGGTCGTTGCCGTTGGGGGTATTGACCGTCCCGGGGGTGGTGCGTAGGTTGATCTTCAGACGCAGCAA
>JBBATA010000039.1:0-7928 GCA_040399005.1 Solirubrobacteraceae bacterium | reverse complement strand
TGAAGGAGCTGGGGGACCCGCAGCGGCTCGGGGGCTGCGTCGACTTATGTCCGGGCCCGTACGCTGGCGTCATGGAGGCGCAGACGCGGGAGCGGCCGGTGCTCTGGCACCTGGCGATGTCCCACTACAACGAGAAGGTCCGGTGGGCCTTCGACTTCAAGCGCGTGCCGCACGTTCGCCGCGCCGTCATGCCCCCGGCCCACGCTCTCGTGGCGATGCGGCTGGGCGGGCGCGACACCTTCCCGGTGATGACCGTGGGGGAGGCCGTCTACCCGGACTCCACCGAGATAATCGCCGCGCTCGAGGCGATCTCACCCGATCCGCCTCTCTACCCATCCGACCCCGCCGAGCGGGCCGAGGCGCTGGAGCTCGAGGAGCGGTTCGACATGGGGATCGGCCGCACGGTCAGGCAGGTCGGCTACCAGGGGGTGCTCGCCGACCCGCCGGTCGCCATCGAGATGCTCTCGATCGGAGGCCCGCCGGCCCGCCGCCGCGTGATGTCGATGATCTTTCCCGCGCTGGCCCGGGGGATGCGCAAGCGCTTCCGGGTTCCCGGCCCCGGGGACGATGGCCCGCTGGCCGAGCTCGAGGCCGAGATCGATTTCATCGGCAGGCAGGTGGAAAGCTCCGGGTTCCTCGTTGGCGACCGCTTCTCGGTTGCCGACCTGACCGCCGCCTCCCTGCTGGCTCCCGTGGTCTGCGCTGAGGAGATGCCTGCCGGCCTTCCGCCCTTTCCGCCGCAGCTGCAGGAGCTCTCGGCCCGGCTCCGGGATACGGCGGGTGGATCCTGGGTCCGGAGCATCTATCTCGAGTACCGCTGAGCCCATCCTTTTCCCGGTCTTTGCGGGGTCGTTGCCTGTGGGGGTATTGACCGTCCCGGGGGTGGTGCGTAGGTTGATCTTCAGACGCAGCAACCGAGCTGCAAAGAGCGACGGCCAGGGTTGCAAGGCCGCGCCTCCCCAACCGGAACGGAACCTGGCAACAGGGAAAGTGAAGGAGCTGGGGGACCCGCAGCGGCTCGGGGGCTGCGTCGACTTATGTCCGGGGACGCTTCGCGGCTTGGGGTCAGTGCACCGGTCCGGACTTGGTTTCCTGCGGCCCCGCCGCCTAGCCGGCAGCGGCGATCGTCGCAAAGGCCCCGCCGGCCGAAACGAGCTCGTCCCAGCGCCCGCGCTCGATGATTCGGCCCGCGTCCATGACGAGGATCTCGTCGAAGTCCTCAAGGCCCTCGACAGTGTGGGTGATCACCAGGATCCCGCGGGGGTCGGAGCGGTCCTCGGCCAGCCCGGCCAGCAGTCCGCGGGCTCCGGCCGGGTCGAGCTGGGCGGTCGGCTCGTCGAGGATCAGGTGGTCGCTGTCGCTGATGAACCCGCGCGCCAGGGCGATCCGGCCCCGCTGGCCGCCCGAGACGGCGGCTCCCTCCTCGCCCACCTGCGTCTCGATCCCCTCGGGCAGGCCCGCGACCCAAGGCCCGAGGCCGGCGCGCGTGAGGGCATCCACGATCTCGGCGTCGCTGCAGGCCGGGCGCGCCAGGCGGACGTTGGCGGCGATGGTGGCCGTGAAAAGGTAGGCCTCCTGGCCGACCAGCCGGATGCGGTGGCGGACGTCGTCCTGGGCGGCCTCGCGCAGGTCGGTAGCGCCGAGGCGGATCGTGCCGGCCTCCGGGTCGGCGAAACGGACCAGGAGCCGGGCGAGGGTTGTCTTGCCCGAGCCGCTGGCACCGACCACGGCCACCCGGCCGCCCGGCCGCAGCTCGAGGCTCACGTCGTCCAGGGCGACCTCGCCCGATCCCGGGTAGCGGAACCCAACCGCGTCGGCGACCAGCGGCCCGCCGCCGGCCATGCTCCGCGGGTCGGCGGGCCCCCTGACCGGAGCGGGCTCGTCGGTGACCGCCTCCAGGCGCGAGGCGGCGGTGGCGCAGGCGGCGATCTTCTGGGCCGCGTCGGGAAGGCCGCCTACCGCCTCGAAGGCGCCCATGGTCAGGAACACGGCGGCAGCGAGCAGGATTCCGTCGAGATGGCCGCCGGCCACGGCCTCAACGCCCACGGCGGTTACGCCCACCAGTGCCGCGCCGGAGACCAGTACCGAGAGCATCGCGCTCACGGCCGAGGCGAGCGCGTCGCGGCGCTGTGTGGCCATCAGCCTGTCGTCGGCCCCCCGGACGCGCTCGAGCCACTGCGCCTGCCGCCCGTAGACGGCGAGCTCCGGGGCTCCCTGAATCACCTCGACCAGCTCGGCGGTCAGCGCTGCGCGCGCGGGCGCCTGCCGGCGCCCGGACCGTCGCGTCAGGGCGAGGGCGAGCGCCGGGATCGCCGTGCCGGCCACCACCAGCGCCATTACGAGGATGAGGGCGCCGGCCGGCAGGACGATGGCCATGGCCACGCCGATCACCGCCACGACGACCACTGCGATCATCGGCGGCCCGAGCGCCCTCAGGTAGAGGTCCTGGAGGGTGTCGACGTCGCCGGTGAAGCGGCTCAGTACGTCGCCGCTGCGCATTCGCCTGATCCCCTCGGGCACCAGCGGTACGAGCCGTTCGAAGAATTTCACGCGCAGTTCCGAGAGGACGCGGAAGGCGAGGTCGTGGGAGGCGAGCCGCTCGAAGTAGCGCAGCAGGGCCCGGGCCATCGCCAGTCCCCGCACGGCGACGGTGAAGACGGTCAGCGTGAGGATCGCGGGCTTGAGCGATGCCTTGCTGATCAGCACGCCCGCCACGGCCAGGAGGGCCGCGGCGGCCAGGATTGCGCCCGCCCCGAGGCCGATCGAGAGGGCCAGCCGCCAGCGCCGGGGCCCGACCATCGCCGCTGCCCGCATCAGTGCCTGCCATTCGCGACGGGGGGTGGAGGGGACCGTGCTCACGGAAGCCCCCCGAGCTCGACCACGCGGTCCGCTCCGCGGGCCAGCGCGGGCCGATGGACGATCATCAGCGTGGTGCGACCGGCGGCGAGCCGCTCGATCGCCTCGCCGACCTCGGCGGAGGACCGGGCGTCGAGGTGGGCGGTGGGTTCGTCGAGGATCACCAGCGGCGCGTCGCGCAGGAAGGCGCGGGCCAGGGCGACCCGCTGGGCCTCGCCGGCCGAAAGGCGCCGGCCAGCCTCGCCGACCTGCGTTTCGAGTCCCTCGGGCAGCGACGCGGCGACGCGGTCAAGCCCGGAGGCCCGGCAGGCCGCCTCGACCTCCTCCCGCGGGGCCGAGCGGTCGGCGAATGAGACGTTTTCGGCGATCGTGCCGCTGAAGAGGGTGGTGCGCTGGGGTACCCAGGCCACCCGGCGCCGCCAGGCCTCGGGGTCGACGTTGGCCAGGTCGGTGCCCCCGCAGGTGATCTTCCCCGCCGCCGGCTCCAGCAGCCGAAGCAGGACGGCGGCGACGGTGCTCTTGCCGGCCCCGCTCGGGCCGACCAGCGCCAGCCGCTCGCCGGGCTCGACCCGCAGGTCCAGCCCCTCCAGCACGGGCACGTCCCGCTCGGGGTAGGAGAAGGCGACCCCGTCGAGCACCAGGGCGCTGCGGGAGGGGTCGGGTGCCGGCTCGGCGACCGCGGGGGCGGTGACGGTTGCCGGGGTGTCGAGCACCTCGAAGCAGCGTTCGGCTGCCGCCAGGCCGTCGGCGCTGGCATGAAACTGCTGCCCGACCATGCGGATCGGGAGGTAGAGCTCGGGCGCGAGGATCAGCACCGCCAGACCGGTGGAAAAGGCCAGGTTGCCGCCGATCAGCTGGATCGCGATCGTCGCGGCGACGAGCGCCGTCCCGAGCATCGCGGCCAGCTCGAGGACGAGGGAGGAGAGGAAGGCGATCCGCAGGGTCGCCATCGTCTCGCGGCGGTACTCGTCGCCGGCCCGGGCGAGGGTTTCGACCTGGGCCTGTGCGCGGTCGTTGGCGCGCAGCGTCTCCAGGCCGCGCACGACGTCCAGGAAGTGGGCACTGAGCAGGGAGAGGGTTCGCCAGCGCCGGTCGGTGGCGGCGCGTGCCCCGAGCCCGATCAGCACCATGAAGACGACGATCACCGGCAGCGTGACGAGCAGGATCATCCCGGCTGCGAAGTCGCGCGGGAATATCCAGGCAAGGATCACCACCGGGACCAGCACGGCGAGCACCAGCTGGGGCAGGTACCGCGCGAAGTAGACCTCGAGCGCGTCTACTCCCTGCACCGCGGTGGATACGAGCTCCCCGCTGCGCTGGTCGCGCAGCCCCGTGGGCCTGGCGTGCAGCAGGTGCGACGTGATGCGGCTGCGCAGCTCGCTCATCACCCGCCCGGCGCCGATTCGCCCGGAGGCCTCGAACCCTCCGGCGCACAGGGCGCGAAGGGCGATCACCCCGGCCAGGAGCCAGAGAAGGGGCGCCGAGTCGGCGAGGTCATCGCCGCCTGGGAAGGCGCCGGCGATGATCCGTCCCAGGAGCGACGCCTGGGCGACGACGAGCACGGCGGTGAGGACCCCGAGGGCGATTGCGATCGCAAAGGGGAGTCTCGCGGCCCGCACCGAGCGAAGCAGGCGGCGGTCGACCGAAGAGCGGGCGCTTCGGGGCGGGGCTTCGCTCACGTCAGGATCCTATGCTCGCCCGCGACCTCCCAAGCGCCCGGGTTACACTGGGTGGACATAGCAGTGCCCCCAGGGGACGACAGGCTTCGACGCGGTCGGTTCGTGGGGGTGGTTGCGAGCCGAGGTTCCCGGTGGCCTCGTTAAACCCCGGGAAAACCATATGTGCGGACTCTCACGAGTACGCCCTCGCCGCCTAGCGCACAGCTAGGACTGTGAGGTCTGGCCCCCGTTTCGTCACCGGGCGGGGAATCCGGATCATCAGGTGACTTACCTGGGGAGGACCGCCTCCGCCGATCCAGGGAAATTCTTAGAGAGGCTGGCTCCGCGCAACCCCGCCGGCGAGGCGAGCGCAGAGCGAGATTAGACCGCCGGCTACGCTCGTAGAGATCACCTCTTACGCGGTCGCGGACGCGGGTTCGATTCCCGCCGTCTCCACTCTCCGCCGGCGCAGGCCGGCGGGCCCCGGGCGCAAGGCGCGAAGCCGCTAACCGGTTCGAGTAGGGTGCGGAATCATGCCCGCCGGCTCTTCGTACTTCCCCCCACGGCCCGCGGCGATCTAGGCCGGAACATGTCCACCAAGGCCGAGATCCAGCCCTGCGAGCACGAGACCAGGGACAGGATCATCACTGGCTTCGTAGTTGGCCTCCCGTTTCTCCTGGCCATCGTGTTCGGGATCCAGGCCTGGGGGAAATCGCTCAACTTCCTGAACCTCGGGATGTTCATCGTCGGCTACGTGCTCACCTGCCTGGGCGTGACGATGGGCTTCCACCGCCTCTTCACCCATCGCTCGTTCAAGTGCGGGCGCACCCTCAAGATCACCCTGGCCATCCTCGGCTCGATGGCCGTGGAGGGGCCGCTGATCTCCTGGGTCTCCGACCACCGCCGCCACCACGCCCACTCGGACAAGCCCGGCGACCCTCACTCGCCACACGTCGACCACGGCGAGGGTTTCATCGGAAGCATCAAGGGCCTCTGGCACGCCCACATGGGCTGGCTCTTCATGCACGACCAGCGTGGCGCCCACGAGCGCTATGCGCCCGACCTGCTGGCCGACCCAGACCTCGTCTTCATCTCCCGCACCTTCCTGCTGTGGGCCGTTCTGGGGCTGCTGATCCCGTTCGGCGTCGGCTTCGCCGTGGCCGGCACCCTCGGGGCCGGGCTCAGCTGCCTGCTCTGGGCCGGCGTGGTGCGAGTGGGGGCGCTCAACCAGTCCACCTTCGCGGTCAACTCGCTTGGCCACACCTTCGGCCGGCAGTCCTACGAGACACGGGACCACTCGACCAACTTCCTGCCGGTTGCGCTGCTGGCGCTCGGGGAGGGCTGGCACAACAACCACCACGCATTCCCAACCTCCGCCAGGCACGGCCTCGACCGCGGTCAGCTCGACGTGACCGCCGGTGTCATCTCGGCGTGCGCCCGGCTCGGGCTGGTGTGGGACGTGGTGACCATCAGCGACGAGCGCAAGGAAAGCAAGCGCCTGCCGGGCAAGGGCAGCACCGCTGCCGCCGGCACCGCCTCCTGACCGAACGGTCAGTAGGGGCGTAAGCTCTGGGTGTGCCGGCCAACCCGAAGATAGAAGGCGACGCCGAGATGGGCCGCGGCGGCGCGGCATGGGCCCAGGGGCCGCCTCATGCGGAGTTCGCCGAGACGCGGAGCAAGTGCCCGGTCCAGTGGACCGACCGGATGGAGGACTTTCCGGAGGAGGGCGGCTTCTGGTCGCTGATGAAGGCTGAGCACATCCGCGAGGCATCGCTCAACTGGGAGGCTTTTTCGACCGAGACGGGCGGCGTGATCCTCGTCGACTCGGTGCTTCCCCCCGAGATCCAGTCGGGGATGTTCATCGCGATGGACCCGCCGCGCCACGACCGGATCAAGGCGCTCTTCCAGAAAGGCTTCACCCCCAAGCGGATCTCCGAGCACGAGGAGGAGATCCGGGAGATCGTCGTAAGCGTCCTTGACCGCCTGGGCGACCGCACCGAGTTCGACCTCGTCGAGGAGGTGGCCCAGCCGGTCGTCTCCCGGGTCATCTGCCGCTTCATGGGCATCCCGGAGGAGGACGACAAGCTCTGGGCCGACCTGATGAACGGGATCCTCGCCTCGAGCGACCCGGAGATCAATCCCGAGGGCGTGGACACGGTCATGGCGCGCGACGTGCCCGAGGTCTTCGAGCGCGTCCAGGCGATGATCGCCGACCGACGCGAGAACCCGACCGACGACCTCACGAGCCTGCTGATCAACGCCGAGGTCGAGGGGGAGCGGCTGGAGGAGCACGAGATCATCATGGGCTTCTTCCTGCTCATGGCCGCCGGCAACGACTCGACCAAGGCGACCTACTGCTCGGCGATGCACGCCCTGATCGAGCATCCCGAAGAGCGGCAGAAGCTGATCGACGATCCGTCGCTGGTTCCCTCGGCGGTTGAGGAATCGCTGCGGATGTTTCCCGCCTTCGCCCACTTCCGGCGCACAGCCACCCGCGACGTGGAGATCGGCGGGCGCACGATCGAGGAGGGTGACCGCGTCGCCCTCTGGTACGTCTCCTCCAACCGCGACGAGGACGTTTACGAGGACCCCAACCGGTTCGACGTAGAGCGCAACCCCCAGCACCAGGCCTTTGGGGCCGGAGGGCGTCACTTCTGCCTCGGGGCGGCGCTGGCCCGCCTCGAGCTTCGCCTATTGATCGAGGAGACCCTGAAGCGCTATCCGGACCTCGAGATCGCCGGTCCTGTCAGCTGGGTGCAGTCCGGCTTCGTCAACCAGATCAAGACGCTGCCGGTCCGCGTTCCCTAGCGGGGCGCCGCAGCGACTGCCGCCGGGCGGGAATCAGCCGGCGTAACTCGGCTTCTTGGGGCGCGGGCACTTGCCCTTGGCGACCACGTAGCTGCGGCGCTCGGTCGTTGTCTCGCCGGTGGCGAGGCTGAAGTCGACCTGGACACGGAAGCGCTGGTCCTTGCACCGCAGGGCACGGCGCGCGGAGGCCGGCAGCCGGCAGTAGACGAGGATGTCCTTCTCGGCCTCGGTGCTCGGGCGGCTCGTGGTGCAGATCCTCACGTAGCGTCGCCCGACCTTGCGGTAGACGGTCTGCTTGGTGGTCCCGGCGGAGGGAACGTCGACGTTCGTGTAGGCGTAGTCGCGGGTCACGTCCTGGTAGTTGAGCGTGACGGTTCCGGCAGGCCCGGGGATCGGCTCAGGGTCGACGTCCGGCTCCGGGCCCGGGATCGGGTCCGGTCCAGGCCCGGGCTCCCTGGTGGTGAGCTTGAAGTCGACGACCCGGTCCCGGGTCGAAAGATCGACGTTCTCCTCGGTGGGGGAGGCCGGGTAGTAGCCCTCCGGCGGCGAGATGCGCACTTCGTAACCCGGCTGGGCGGCGAAGTCCGGGAAGCGGTAGTTGCCGTT
>JBBATA010000038.1:0-12036 GCA_040399005.1 Solirubrobacteraceae bacterium | reverse complement strand
TTCGAGATCGTCTCGGACTACGGCGCCTTCCGCGACCTCCAGCGCCACCGGATGCTCACCGTCCAGTGGCAGACTCTCGGCCCGGACCTCGGGGCCGGCGTCCCGCAGGAGCTTGAGAAGGCCGGCGTCGCCGACGAGTACCGCCGCGGCCTCGAGCTCTCGGCCGCCGAGTACGAGCGCCTCGCCGGCGAGGGCATGGCCGACGCGGCCCCCTACGCGCTCTGCCTGGGTTACCGGATCCGCTACATCCTCGACCTCAACGCCCGTGAGGCGATGCAGCTGATCGAGCTGCGGTCAGGGCGCGAGGGCCACCCGAGCTACCGGGCGGTCGCCCACGAGATGCACCGGGCGATCGGCGAGGTTCACCCGGGCGTCGCAGGGGCGATGAGCCACGTCGACGACGAGGCCGAGCCGCGCCTGGAGCGGATCCTCAGCGAGATGCGCACCCAGGCCAAGCTGGACGCCCTCGGCGCCGGCTGAGCGCTGGGGCCGCCGGTCCCCGCCCGTGGAGCGGGGGCAACCCGAGGGCTCGGGCAGCGCCGCTACCTGCCGCCGCGGCCCATCTGGTCGGAGATGCGAAGGGTCAGTGCCCTGGGGGAGATGCGCCCGGCGTGGGCCTGGATCCAGTTGACCTTGCCCGGGACGACGGTCCGGCTCCCCTTGACCATCCCCTCGACGGCGGTGCGGGCGACGTCCTGGGCGGAGACGAAGGCGATGCTCGGCATCGCGTCCTCGAAACCGGTGCTGCCGGCGACATCGGCGAACTCGGTCTTCACCGGCCCGGGGCACAGCGCGGTGCAGGAGACGCCGGTGCCGCCGAGCTCGTGGCTCAGTGCCTCGGTGAAGGAGAGGACGAAGGCCTTGGTGGCGGCGTAGGTGGCGAAGTAGGGGACCGGCTGGAAGGCCGCGGTCGATGCGACGTTGAGGATCGCCCCGCTGCCACGCTCCAGCATTGCCGGCAGCGCCCTGATCGTCAGGTCGTGGAGCGCGTCGACGTTGAGCTCGACCATCTGACGCTCGCGGTCGGGGTCGTTCTCGCCCAGGGGCCCGTTGACCCCGAAGCCCGCGTTGTTGCACAGGCCGGCCAGCGCCGGCCCTTCGGCCAGGAGGCCGTCCATGAGGGCCGCGCGGGCGTCCTGGTCGGCCAGGTCGCAGGGGATCACTGCAGCGCTGGTGCCGTAGGCGCCCTCGAGCTCGCGGGCGAGCTCCTCGAGCCTGTCGGTCCGTCGCGCGACCAGGGTCACGCCGTGGCCGCGGGCGGCGAGGTCGCGGGCGAGCTCGGCGCCGATCCCGGAGGAGGCGCCGGTGATCAGCACGGTGGTTTCCTTGGAGGCAGGGGGGAGGGCCATGGGCGCTGATCCTATCCGCCCGCCGCCGTGCGGCCGCCGTGGCGGCCCGGGCCGCTCAGCGCTTGCGCTTGCGCTTCTTCGAGCTGCCGCCCGAGCCGGAGCCCGACGATCCGCCCGAGGAGGCCGAGCCGGCCCCGGCCTCCGCAGCGGCTGCCCGCTGGGCACGAACCTCGGCGGCGCTCGGCCACGGCTCGGCATTGCCGGTCAGCCACGCCTTCGGGGCACCGCCCGGCCACTTCAGTGCCAGCAGGAAGCCCAGGGCGCCGAGCCAGAAGGCGCGGATTACGCCCTGCTGGTCGATCGGCAGGATGAAGGTGACGCCGACGATCATGGCCAGCACGCCCATGAAGCGGGTGAGAAGGCCGGCGCGCATCGCGTTGAGGCCCAGCAGTACGAAGGCGAAGCCGGCGGCGAAGGCCCCGAGCTGCCAGATGATCTGGGAGACGAAGAAGGCGCCGCCGGTCAGCGCCTCGCTGGCCGCCTGGTTGGTGCCGCCTTCGAAACCCATCGCCCCGACGTAGCGGGAGATCTCGGCCGTCGTGCGCCCGACGGCGAACATCACGATCCCCGCCGCACCGGCAACCAGCGCCAGCTGCGAGAAGCGGGGGTTTCGCGCCCGGGTGGCCTTGAAGAGGTAGACGAAGGCGCCGAAGATCAGCAGGGAGCCGATCCCGTAGACGACCGCACCGATGATCGGCACGGTCGCGTGCTCGCCAAGCCACTGGACCTGGAGGGCCAGGCGCCCGGGAGGGATCGGCTGGCCGGTCGCGAGGTCCCGCATCGCGTCGGGGATCGTCACGACACGGTTGTCGTAGTTCGGGAGGCCGGAGACGCCGAGGCCGGTGATGACCGCGCCGATGATGGTGAGCGCGCCGGCCGCCCAGGCGCTGAAGGATGCCTGCTTGCGGTGCTCGGCCTCCCAGGCGAGCGTCGTCTCGGGGTCGGGTGGCTGCGGGGCGGGCTTCTGGTCGTTGGCCATCGCAGGCGATTCTATGGACCCGCGCGCTCAGCCGACCAGCGGCCGAAGGGCGGCGGCGAGGTCGCCGTCGGTTCGCCTGCCCGCGGCGGGAATCGCAGCGGCCAGCGCGTCGGCGGCGGCGACGACGTGAGGCGGGCTCTGCGGCCCGGTCACGACCGTCACCGGCACGGCGATCGCTCCCAGCTCGCCCCGGCTTACCGGCAGCGAGGCGATCGCCGACCAGTCGGCCAGGCAGCCGGTGGCGTTGCGCGCGGCCCGCTCACGCTCCTCCTCGTCGGCTCCCTCGCTGGCCAGCAGGGCGGCGGCGGCCTGCGGCCCGCCCGCGGCGAGCGCGCCCTCGAGCTGCTCGCGCTCGATGGCGAGCGCCTCGGTCGCCTCGGGCACCATCGCGAAGAGAGGTGGGTCGGCGAGCACCGCCCCGGCCAGTTCCCCGGGAGCGCGAATCAGCCGGTCGAGGATCACCAGCGAACCGAACCCGCTCCCGGCGGCCACGGCTCCCGCGGCTCCGGTTGCGGCCAGGAGCGCGCCGAGGTCCTCCCCCTGCTCGGCGGCGGTGGTCGCCAGATAGGGCTCCGGCGTTCCGCTTCCGTCGTAGCCGCGCCTGGAGTAGGCGATCATCCTCACCGGTACGCCCAGCTCCCGAGCGAGCTCCTCGCCCCCGCGGGGCCCCGAGGCGATCCCGTGCACCCACACGACCGGCGGCCCTTCGCCGGCCTCCCGGTACTCCAGCTCGATGCCGGCTCCCGGCGCGCTCGGTGACACGGCTACGATTGAAGCATGGAAGGCCCTGGTGGATTCGGAGACCTCTTCGGCGGCGACCCCGAGGAGATTCAGCGGCGGATGGCCGAGCTGGCCGAGCAGATGGCCGGCCAGCAGACTCTCGCGTGGGCCGATAACGCCATCAAGCTCGCCGTCGAGATGACGGTCGCGGCGGTAAACCGCGTCAACGTGCAGGGAACGACCGCCGAGCAGGCCGAGCAGGTCCGCTCGGTGATGGCGACGATCTTCCCCGAGGCCGTCGCCCTGGTCCGCGAGGCCCGTCAGGGCCTTCGCTGACGCGCGGCCTTCTCGGCCTCCCGGTGGGCCTGGCCGGCCCGGCGCACGTCACCGAACGAGCGGAAGCCGAATACGAGGAAGAGGGCGGCGAAGCCGACCGTCAGCGAGATGAAGCCGATCGCCACCTGCTGGCCGACCGAATAGGCCGCAACCGTCGCGGCACTGCCGAAGACCGTTACCAGGAGCGCCTGCTGCACTCCCGCGCCGCCGGGGGCGAACGGGACGAGCGCGGTGACGGCGTTGATGCCGAGCACCAGCAGCACGTTGCGTACCGAGCCACCCACGCCGAAGGCCTCCAGCAGCAGCCAGAAGGCGGTGCAGCGCAGCAGCCAGCCGCCGAACTGGACCAGCCAAACCTCGCGGAAGTACTGCGGCAGGTCGTAGAGGATCGTGAAGCCCTGGCGCACGTTGTTCCAGAACTCGACGACCCGGCGCGAGAGGAACGCGAAGAGCGCCAGCAGGAGGACGGCAGCGCCGGTCACCACGAAGAGGGTGAGCTGGGGGTCGCGGGCCAGGAAGGCGAGGCTGAAGCCGCCGAGGTCTGGCAGGTCGGGGACTGCGGGGAAGACACCCTGGCTGAAGGCGAAGATGAGGATTGGGATCGCCATCGTCGCGTCGAAGATCACCTCCACCACGAACGCGGCGCCGACCGCCGGGTAGGTGGAGCCCGGTACCGACGTCTTCACCAGGAAGAACTTGATCACGTCGCCGCCGCGCGCCGGCACGACGTTGTTGAAGCCGTAGGCGGCGATGTAGGCGGCCCAGATCTGCCGGTAGGGGATGGCCTCGTACGGGTAGGCGGCCCGGAGCGTGTTGTAGAGGGCCAGCGCCCGCATGCTCAGGTAGGCGATGAAGACGGCCATCGCCACGACCAGCAGCAGCAGGTCGACGTCGGCAAGGCTCGAGAAGAAATTCCCGATCGCCTCGGCCACCGACTGCACCGAGTCGAGGATCGAAGCCCGGATCACGCAGCAAGGTTACGCGCCCGTCATTACGCTCCAGCGCCATGTCGCTGACGATCGGCACGCCGGGTGCCTCCAACGCGGTCCGCCTCGTGCTCCTCGGTTCGGGGGAGCTGGGCCGGGAAGTCGCCCTCGAGGCCAAGCGGCTCGGCTGCGAGGTGGTGGCCGTCGACCGCTACGCCGGCGCCCCCGCGATGCAGGTGGCCGACCGTTTCGAGGTGATCGACATGACCGACCCGGCCGCGCTGGCGGCCCTGCTCGAGGACGAGATGGCACGACCGTGCGCCGAGCTGGTGGTGGTTCCGGAGCTTGAGGCGATTGCCACCGCCGAGCTCGAGCGCCTCGAGGGAGAGGGCCTTCGCGTCGTGCCCACGGCGCGGGCCGCCCGCCTGACCATGGACCGTGAGGGCATCCGCCGGCTTGCCGCGGAGGAGCTTGGCCTCCCGACATCCCCTTTCCGTTTCTGCGACACGCGGGAGGAGGTCGAGGCCGCCGTCGCCGAACTGGGCGTCCCGTGCGTGGTCAAGCCGGTGATGTCTTCAAGCGGCAAGGGCCAGTCGGTCGTCAGCGAAGCCGATGGCGGGGGAGCGGCTTGGGATTACGCCGCGCAGGCCGGGCGCACCGGGGCCGGCCGGGTGATCGTCGAGGGCTTCGTCGACTTCGACTACGAGATCACCCTCCTGACCGTCCGCCACGTGGGCGGGGTCTCGTTCTGCGCGCCGATCGGCCACGTCCAGGAGGACGGCGACTACCGCGAGAGCTGGCAGCCCCAGCCGATGTCGGCTGCCGCCGAAAAGGAGGCCGAGAGGATCGCGACCGAGGTGACAGGCGCCCTCGGCGGGACCGGCATCTTCGGCGTGGAGCTCTTCGTCGCCGGCGACGAGGTCCTCTTCAGCGAGGTCTCCCCGCGCCCGCACGACACCGGCATGGTCACCATGGTCACCCAGGACCTCTCCGAGTTCGCCCTCCACGTCCGCGCGATCCTCGGCCTCCCGGTCCCGGACGGCCAGGTCCCGCTGGTCTCGCCCGGCGCCAGCGCCGTGATCCTGGCCGAAGCCGACGGCGACGACCCCTCCTACCCGGGCGTGGCGGAGGCCCTTGCCGTCTCGCCCGACGTGCAGCTGCGGATCTTCGGGAAGCCCGACGCCCGGCCCGGGCGGCGGATGGGCGTGGCGCTCGCCGCCGCCCCGGATACCGCCGAGGCGCGTCGGCTGGCAACCGCAGCTGCTGGCCGGGTCTCCGTCAGCTGCGGCTGAGCCCGAGCAGCGCCCAGAGATCCGGGTCCTCGAGCGAGTCGAACCGCCGGTCGTCGGCGCCCTCGTAGTCGAGCCCCGGGAAGGACGGGACCACGTAAACCGTCATCCCGGCCCGGTGGCCGCTCATCGCGCCGGGCGGGGAGTCCTCCAGCACGACGCAGTCTGCCGGGGCGACGCCCAGCAGGCGGGCGGTCTGCAGGTACGGGTCGGGCTCGGGCTTGCCGTTCTCGACGTCGTCACCGGTGACCATCACCTCGAAGTACCGGGCCACGTCGGCGCGCTCGGTTGCGCGCTCCACGAACGGCCTGGGAGAGTTTGAGCACAGGGCGCGGGGGATGCCGGCGGCGGCGAGCGCTTCGAGCAGCTCGACCGCTCCCGGCATCGGCTCGACGCCGGCCTCGAGCGCCTCGAAGACCAGCTCGTCCATCTCGCCGACCAGCCGCAGGCCGGCGCTGGCCGGAAGGCCGAGGGTTCGGCTCAGGAACTCGCCGGCCAGGACGCCCGACTTGCCGAGCAGCTCGTCCTTGTGGTCGGGCGTGAACTCGGTGTCGTAGCGGGCGAAGAGGTCGCGCTCGGCCTGGGTCCAGAGCTCCTCGGTGGCCAGGGTCAGGCCGTCGTTGTCGAAGATGACCGCGGAGGGGGCGGGCGCGGCGGAGTCGCTCACAGCCCGGCCAGTGCCTCGAGGACCTGCTCGTCGTGCTTCTTCGGGGAGACCTTGGGGATCACGTGGACGACCTTCCCGTCGGCGTCGAGGATGAAGGTCGCGCGCTGGGCGCCCCAGTACTTCTTCCCGTACATCGACTTCTCGACCCAGGTTCCGTAGAGCTCGCAGACCGAGTGGTCCTCGTCGGCCAGGAGGGTGAAGTTCAGCTTCTCCTTCTCGTGGAACTTCCTGACCTTGTCCACCGGATCGGGCGAGATGCCGACGACGCGGGCCCCGGTCTTCTCGTAGTCGGGAAGGTGATCGCGCACGCCGCAGGCCTGCGTCGTGCAGCCCGGCGTTGAGGCCTTCGGGTAGAAGTAGATGACGGCCGGTGCTCCCTTCAGGTCGGCGAGGGAGACGTCGTTTCCGTCCTGGTCGGGAAGGGTGAAGTCGGGGGCCTTCTCTCCGGTTTCGAGCATCTGGCGATTCTCGCAGCTGGGGGAGGGGGGTGAATCCCGCCGGCGCGCCCCTAGGAGGGCCATGCCCTCACGCACCGCCATGGCCGGCCTGGCCCTATACGGATTCCTGTTCCTTCTCGTTCCCCCGGCGCACGCCGGCAGCTACGAGGTTCGCGCCTGCGACGGCGCGGGCATCAACCGGGCCTTCTCGGCGGTCGGCTCGGAGGCGATAGCCGCCGACCCGTCCTGTTCGGCCGACTGGTCGCTGGGAATGAAGGTCCGAAACCAGGTCGGCCGGGGAACGCTCCCGGCGTTCACCTGGGGAGCGCTCGAGGCCCAGGCCCCGCCCGGCACGGTGATCACCGGGATCCGGGGGCAGGGCACGGCGTTCGGAACCCAGGGGACGGGGCTCACCGGGGGATGGGAGGCCGGGGTGGCCGACGACTCGGGCTACCGCTGGTGCGGGCTCCCCCTCGGCTGCAGCTGGGCCGGGCCGCCGGCGATGCCCTTCTCGGTCGGTGGGCTCTCGACCTCCCGCCTGCGCCTGATGGTGATCTGCTCCTCTGGCTCGGGCTGCTCCACCGGCTCGGTGCGGGCGGCCTCGACGCTGCGGGACGCGGTGATCGAGCTCCGCGACGACCAGCCGCCGGCTATCGGTGCCGTCCAGGGCGCCCTGGCCGCCGGGGGCTGGACCAGCGGCCCGACGAGCGCCTCGTTTTCGGCCTCCGACGCGACCGGCATCCGGCGCACCCGGATCGAGGTCGACGGGACGCCGGTCTTCGACCGCGAGCAGGGCTGCGACCCCTACTCGATGCGTCCGTGCCCGGACGCCGGCGCGGCCGCCTCGCTCGACACCCGCCACATGGCCGACGGAACGCACGAGCTTGTCGCCACGGCCTGGGACGGGGCCGGAAACGCCTCGGTCCACCGCCAGCAGCTGCGGGTCGACAACAGCACGCCGGGTGCGGCGCAGCTGACCACGCCGTCGGCCTGGGTGCGCGACGCTTCCCAGGCAGTGGTGGCGGTTCGGCCCGGGACCGCCGGGCCCTCGGGAGTGGCCGGCTACGCGATCACCGCCGACGGCAGCGAACCCGGAACCGCGGTCACCGCCGAAGGGTCGGCCGTCGATCACCGCCCCGGGCCGCTAGGCGAGGGCCGGCACCTCTTCCGGGCGCGGGCGATCGGCGCCACCGGCATCCCGGCGCGGGAGGAGGGGAGAGTCGAGGTCGGCGTCGACCGCACCGCCCCTTCCGTCTCCGTCGAGGTCGCCGGCGACCAGGCCGGCGGCCGCGAGGACTGGATCCGCGGCCCGGCCGAGGTCGTCGTTGCGGGCGCCGACCAGCCGGGCCTTTCGGGCATGGCTCCCGCCGCGGCCGACCGGCCGGTGGAGGACGGCGCCTTCGTCGAGTACCAGGCCGATTCCGAGGCCCCGGTGCGCACACGCGGCGGGACGGCCCGCCTGAACTTCAGCCGGGACGGCATCCACGCCGTGAGCTTTCGTGCGGTCGACGCGGCCGGCAACGCCAGCGCGCCGCGCACGGCGAGCTTCCGGGTGGACTCCAGGATCCCGGCCGGGGTGCTCGAGCAGCCACTCAAGGAAGACCCGCGGCGGTTGCGGGCATCGGTCGAGGAGGGGTGCATCGCCTCGGCGAGCCTCGAGATGAAGCCGCTCGCCGGCGGGGAGTGGGAGAGGATCGACGCGCGGACCGCCCCCGGGTCGGTGTCGGCGCTCGTTCCCGACGACCGGCTGCCCGGCGGCCGCTACGAGGCCCGCTTCCGCGTGGTCGACTGCGCCGGCAACGAGGGCCTGGTCGCCTCCTTCTCCGGCGGCCTTCCCGGGGTCGTCACCCTGCCGCTGCGCATGCGCCCGCGGCTCAGTGCGGCGCTCGTCGACTCGCGTGGGCGGGAGTCAAGCCGGATTCGCGCCGGGCGAAAGAGCCGCGTGGCGGTCTCGGCCCGCCTGCTCGACGACGCCGGCGAGCCGATGGAAGGCAACGAGATCGAGGTTCGCGAGCGGATCGGCAGCGGCGCCTGGAAGGTGGTCGCCCGCGCCTCTACCGGGGCCAGCGGGCGCGTGGGCCTGCGGCTGGGCGCCGGCCCGAGCCGCAGGATCCAGGTCGTCGCGCTCGATACCCGCACGAGCACCGGGGCGTCGAGTGAGGAGCTGGCCGTCGACGTTCCCGCGCAGGTGACGATCCGCGTCGCCCGGCGGAGCCTTCGCAACGGGCAGGCCGCCCGCTTCAGCGGCCGGGTCCTCGGCGGGCATCTGCCGTCCCGGGGGCGGGAGCTGGAGCTACAGGGCTTCAACCCGCGCCGCGGGCGCTGGCAGCCGGTGATGACCGAAGGCCTTCGGTGTGACGGCAGGGGCCGGTGGAAGGCCCGGTACCGCTTCTCGGCCACCACCGGCGGCACCGTGACCTACCGGTTCAGGGTTCGCCTGGCGCCACGGCCCGACCACCCCTACGCGGAGGGACACAGCCGCACGGTTGCGGTGAGAGTCAGCGGCTAGCAGGCCGCCGACGGCTCAGGCTGCTTCTTCGGCTTCGTGGAGCGCGTTGATGCGGTCCAGCGTCGCCAGGCGGGAGAGTGCCCGCTTCTCGAGGCGCTGGGCCTCGGCGGTGCTCACCCCGAGCCGGCGCCCGGCCTGGGCGGCGGTGTGGGGCGGCTCGCCGCGACGTCCGAAGCGAAGCTCGATCACCTGGCGCTCGGCGATCGGCAGCTCCTCGAGCGCACGGTCGATCTGGTTGGCAACGTCGTCCTCGCCCACCTGCTCCTCGGGCGTGGGGGCGTCGCTGTCGAGCAGCTCGCCCAGGCTCGCCGAGTCGTCCTCGCCGACACGGGCGTCGAGGCTGGCGGGCTTGGTGTCCAGCTTGCGCAGGCGCTCGACCTCGTCGGGCTCGAAGCCGGTCTCGGCGGCGATCTCCTCGAGGGTGGGCTCGCGCTCGAGCTTGGCGGCGAGGTCGGCGGCGACGCGCTCGACCTTGCGGGTCTGCTGGGCGACGTTGGCGGGCAGGCGGACGGTGCGGGCCGTGTTGTCGAGGCCGCGCTGGATCGCCTGGCGGATCCACAGGGTCGCGTAGGTGGAGAAGCGGAATCCCTTGCGGTAGTCGAACTTCTCCGCGGCACGGATCAGGCCGATCATGCCCTCCTGGACGAGGTCGCTCATGCCGAGGCCCAGCCCCTGGTAGCGGCGGGCGATCGAGACCACGAGGCGCAGGTTGGAGTTGATCAGCAGCTCCTTGGCGCGCAGGTCTCCGCGCTCGATGCGCTGGGCCAGGTCGAGCTCCTCGCTCGGGCGCAGCAGCCGGTACTGCGAGGCACGCCTCAGCAGCTGGTCGACGGGGTCGGCGACCGTGGTCGGCTCGCGAACCTCGTCGGGCACGTTGGGATTGATGTTGAACGTTGACTTCATATATCCGATTCCGTTAGTCGGATTTTAGCGGGTTTTCGTTGCGTGCGCAACCTCTGGCTGCGCTACACACGGCCCCGCCCTGGACCGGCATTGTTGCCTGTGGTTGTAAAGACACCCTCAAGAGCTGACAGTGACGCTCCAACCGCAGAAAACACCTACACCGCCTACGTCTGAAAGATACGTTCGGACTGCCCTTTCGCGCCAGCGGTGCAACCGGGCGCCCAGCAGCTACTACCCGGATTAACTGGATTCTATGCGGCGAACCGCTTCCTCGTCGGCGTCGGCGGCCGAAGGAAGCTCGATTCCCGGCGGCAGCTCCAGGCGCAGGCCGTCGACCTCCTCGACCCGGATCGTCCCGTGCTGCAGGTCACATTCCAGCACGTGTCCCCCGCAGCTGCGGTCGGAGGCCAGGAAATGGAGGTGGTGGCCGGTCACCTCGACCCCGGCCGACGAGCGGGGGAACCGGAAGCCGACGACCGTGCCCTCGACATCCTCGAAGGTCCATTCGACCTGGTTCTCGGCCACCTCGGCCAGCGACGGATAAGGGGGCTCCTGGCGAGGCACCGAGCGGGCGTGAACACGGGAGAAGCGCCCGTCGATCCGGATCGCGTCGCAGCCGGTCGCCGGGGGCGCGTGCTCCTCGAGTAGGGCCATGAGCTCGTTGTGGGCCAGCGGGCCGGGCGCCTCGAGCGTCTCGTCGGCGGCAAATCGGGTGACCACGGCGAAGGGAGTGGCCGTTGCGGAGTCCACCGGGTTCACGCTCCCGTCGGCGGCGCACTGCCACGCTTCGCCGTCGAGGATCACCAGCTCCCCGTCGAGCGCATCGAGCGTGCCGAGCCCGAGGTCGCCGGCCTCCAGCAGCTCGCCGATGGTGACCTCGCCGTCATAGGCGCCGTCCAGGAGCGCGGCGATCGTCGAGGTCTGCACGGCGGTGTGGGCCTGGTCGCTTCCGGCGAGGTCGTCGTGGTCGACCACGCGCAGACCGACGGCGTGGGCGAGCTCGGGGTCTACGGAGGGCACGGTGGTGAGGAGGTCAGCGAATCGCGGCGATGTTGGCCATGGCCACGAGCCAGGGGCCGGCGAGAAGCAGGAACGGAAGGGCGACCACCGCGGCCGGGTGGGCCTGGAGCCAGCGCCCGGCCGACCGCAGCCACCCCGGCACCGCCGGCCGGCCTCCAATGCTCCGCCAGGCCGCCACGGCCAGGGCGGTCACGGCGAGCGCCCAGACGAGGATCCAGGACCAGTTGAAGCGCAGCGCGCCGTCCCCGTCACCGTGGGCCAGCAGGACGAACGCCCGGGTGGCCCCGCAGGCCGGGCACGGGACGCCGGTTGCGTGCAGGAGCGGGCACGAGCCGGGCTCCTCGGCGATCGCCGGGTCCATCAGCCGGGCGATGAGCAGCGGGACCACCAGCAGCACGGAAGCGAGGCCGGCAAGGAGAGCCGGCCGGGTCCCCGCGCGGTGAACGTGCCCGGAGTGGCTGCAGGCTGTGGCGGGGGCGTCGGTCATCCCTCTACGAGGTGGAGGTGTCGAAGTTCCACTCGGTGTTGGCGGCCCCGACGATCAGGAGGATCGCGAAGACGGCGAGGGAGACGGCGCCGAGCACCAGCCCGGTTATCCACATCCAGCTGGGCGCGCCGCGCCGCTCGACCTCTCCCTTGGCGAGGATGCCGCAGACCACAGCGGCCACGCCGACCGGAACTCCGATGCAGCACCAGGAAGTCAGGATGGAGATGAGCCCGCAGACGAAGGCCGCGATCGCCAGGCCCGGCTGGCCGGGATTGGCTGCGCCCACAGCGGCGGCCGGGGCGGCCGCGGGAGGAGTCGGGGCCGCCGCGGCCGGCGGAGCGGGCGGCGGCGGAGGCGGGGGAGCCGGGCCTTCCCCGGACGGAGCGGCCGGTGGCTGCGCGGGTGGCTGCGCCG
>JBBATA010000037.1:3188-12292 GCA_040399005.1 Solirubrobacteraceae bacterium | reverse complement strand
GCGCCGGCTACCTGGTGGAGACCGCTCCCGACGGCGCCGTGGCCCTCGAGCGCCTGAATGCCGGCGAGGTCGATGCCGTGGTCACCGACTTCGAGATGCCAGAGATGGACGGCTTCGAGCTGACCCGGGCGGTGCGCGCCGACGACCGGCTGAAGGGCCTCCCGGTCGTCGTCTGGTCGGCCTCGGGAGGCAACGAGCTTTTCGGAATGGCCAGCGACGCCGGGGCCGATGCCTTCTTCATGAAGGGGCACGAGGCCAGCGAGCAGCTCCCGGAGACGCTCGAGCGCCTGCTCAGCGCTCGAGAAGTGCCCTGATCGCGTCGAGGTTCTCCTCGGCGGCGCGGCGACCGATCTGGATCGCCTGGTCGATCTCGTGGAAGGCGAGCATCTTGAGGCCCGAAACCTCCGGCTCGATAAGGAGGTCGGCCCGGGAGGTAACCGACTCGGCCATCGCTGCCGACCCCAGCAGCACCGAACGCATCAGGGTCTCGCCCACACCGGGCAGGCCAGGGAGCCCGTCGTCTTCGATCTCCGGCTCGAACCGCCCCCCGACCTCGATGGCGACGACCGGTCCCTCTTTCATGTCGGCCATCACGCCCACGGGGAGGTTCCGGATCAGTCCACCGTCAACCAGCAGCCGCCCGTCAAACCGCCCAGGCGGGAGCATCGCGGGAATCCGGGCCGTCGAGAGGGCCGCATCGGCGACGCGGCCGCGCCGCTGGACGACCATCTCGGCGTTCACGAGGTCGGCGGCGACCGTGTAGAGGTCGACCGGCAGCGTCTCGATCATGGCGTCGCCAAAGACCCTGGTCATCATCTCCTCGGCCCCGTCGGTTCGGGCCAGGGCGCTACGGGGAGGTACCTGGTAGCGGTGGCGCACGCGGGGCGAGAAGAATGCCGCGGCGCCCCGCCGGCGCTGCTCGGCGTTCAGCCCGTACGCATAGAGGGAGGCAACGATGCCGCCCATGCTCGTCCCGCCGATGCGGTCGATCGGGATCCCGTTCTCCTCGAGCACCTCCAGGACCCCAAGGTGCGCGTAGCCGCGAGCGCCGCCGCCACCCAGCACGAGGCCCAGTGAACGGCCAGCCAGCCGGCGCGCAGCGCGCCTCACGTCATCCGGATTGACAGATTCCGGAGTCGTCCAGACCCTGTGACGGGCCCTCGGCTGGAGACGGTCGAGCCAGGCGTCGGCGATCTCGACCGGGAACTCGGGGCCGACCAGGATGAGATCGCATCCCTTGAGGCGCGGCATGGGGCGACCCTCGGGCGGCATCTCCGGCCGCGTGACGCAGGCCAGCCTGTCGGCCTGCCTGACACAGAAGCGCCGCCAGGGGGTGTCGGTGGTCTGGGCAACGAGGATCACGCGGTCGTGACTCTGCTCAAGGTCGTCGAGCATGTGCCCCCAGGTGTCGGGCGAGCCCTGCTCGGCGGTGTGCTGGCCGAGCACGACCACATCCTCGAGGGGACCGAACGCCTCCTTCAGGACAAACGCGACCAGTTCGAGGTCGATCTCCGGCTGGAGCGGAATGAACGCCGTCGTTCGCGGGCTGGGCACGTCCCCGGGGAAGCCGCCGCTGGCCTGTAGCTGCCTCCCCATGACCTTCACCAGAGCGTGCCCGAAGGCCGGGCTCGAGTCGAGCAGCTCGTGGAAGTCGTCGTAGGAGAGGCGGAAGAGGTCGCTGTCCCGGGTGGCGCGAACCGAGGCGGAGCGCGGATCACCCGTTACCAGGGCCAGCTCGCCGACGGTCGATCCGCGGCCGAGCACGCGGAGCACGCGAACGTCCTCATCGTCCTCGAGGTCGATGCCGTCGTGCTCCCCGAGCACGACCTCGAGACGCCCGGAGTCGACTATGTAAAGGGCATCGCCGGGATCGCCCTTTCGCATCAGCCAGTCGCCCGACTCGACGGGGAAGGCTTCAAGCTTCCCCTGCACGAGGGCCAGCACGTCCTCGGGCAGCAGGGAAAAAAGCGGGCTGGCGGAGAGAAGCTCCCGGGTGTGGGACTCGGTTGCCATTGGGGACGCTCGAGTCTACGGGCGTCCAGCGACCGCTGACGTACCGGTACATTCCCCCCCGATGGGCGACGATCAGAAGCTTGAACGGCTCGGTCCAGCGGACGCCGCCAACCTCGGTGGTGGAATCAACCACCTCGTGATCGGACTGGCGCGCCTGGCACCCCGGGCCGACGGCAGCGTCCCTACCTACGAGGAGGTCCGCGACCTCGTGGCCGAACGGCTTGGTCGCTCGCCACGATTCCGCCAGTTCCCGTACGTCCCCGACGGCGCCTCGGGCCTCCCGGTCTGGGCCGACGACCAGGACTTCGACCTCGACTACCACGTGGTCGAGGCCGACACCGACGGCCCGATAGACCGCCACGAGCTCGACGTCCTGCTGGCCGACTGGATGACCAAGCCGATCGACGAGGACAAGCCGCTCTGGCGCGTCCAGTACGTCGGGCCGACCGAAGACGGCGCCGCCCTCATGGTCAAGTCGAGCCACGCCCTGGCCGACGGCCTCGGCTCGATCGCCCTCTTCGCGATGCTCCTGTTCGACGTGACGGAGGAGCCCCAGCGCGAGGATGCGGCTCCCTGGACGCCTCGGCCGCTTCCGACCAGGGAGGAGTTCAAGGCGGCGGTCGGCCCCGCCGACGGCGAAGGTGAGGACGCCGCCACAGGCGCCGGAGCCGGCAGCCTGCTGGACCGGGCGACCGCGATCGTCACCAATCCCCAGCAGATCCGCGATGCGGCGGAGAACGCCGCGGAGGTCGGCTCCTACCTCCTGAAGAAGAGCCGCGAAGAGGTTCCGCCCAGCCCCCTGGCGACCGGGTCCGGCTCCCCGCTGGAGCTGCACACCCTCGAGTACCCGCTCGACCGGCTCAAGCTCCTGGGTCGCGGCCTGGGCACCGGGGCCACCATGAACGACGTCATCCTCGGCCTCGTTGCCGGCGGTCTGCGCCAGTGGCTGGTCGAGAACGGATACCCGCTGGAAGACCTTCGGGTCCGGGTGCCCGTCGCCCTCAAGAAGGACCGCAAGGAGGGCGAGGGAGGTAACCCCGGCGTCGCCCCGATGATCGTCCCGCTGCCGATGGAGGTGGAGGACCCGGTCCGTCGCGTCCGCCTCGTTCGCGAAACCACCGAGGCGATCAAGGCGGCCGGTGAGCCCGAGCACATCATGGCCGTGCGCAACACCGTCAGTGACGCTCCGCCGCCGGTCAAGCAGCGAGCCCTGGGCCTGGTCACCGGGCGCGGGCAGGCCAACGTCGCGATCCACAACCTTCCGGGACCGCCGATCAAGCTCTACGTACTCGGCTCCCCGACTGCTTCATTCCACAGCTTCACCCTCCCCCGCGCCGGCCTGGCACTCCACCTGAACGTGGTTTCCGTAGGCGGCGTAGTTTCGATCGGCCTGGCCGCCGACCAGGGCGTCATCAAGAGCCTCGACCCGTTCGTCCGCGGCTTCGAGGCGACGGAGAAGGCGCTCGCCGGCGGCGTTGGCCGGCTCGACCTCGTCCGGCGCGTCCCGATCTTTGCCCCGCTCGACGACGACGTCCAGGAGGACCTCGCCTCCCGGATGGAGGAGCGCAAGGTGAAGGCCGGCGAAACGCTGGTTACCCAGGGCGAGAGCGGGGAGGAGTTCTTCCTGATCGTCGAGGGCGAATTCGACGCCAGGGTCGACGGCGAGAGCGTCAGGACGATGGGGCCGGGCGAGTCGTTCGGCGAGATCGCGATGCTTCGGGATACAGAGCGCACCGCAACCGTCGAAGCCAGCTCGGACGGCGTGGTCATGGTCCTGGGGCGCGACTCCTTCATGGAGGGCGTCGCTGCCGATCCGGCCAGCATGGTGGTCGCCGAGGCGATCATTAACACCCGCCTGGGCGACCTGGGCCGCTACCAGGTCTTCGGCGACAGCCTCGGCTAGCCGCCCGGGTCCGGCACCAGTTCGCCGACCAGCTCTTCAAGCCGGGCCGCCGCGTCGGCAACGCTCATCGATGCCGTCTCCAGCCGAAGCTCGGGCGCGACAGGCGCCTCGTAGGGAGCATCGACACCGGTGAAGCCGGTGATCTCGCCCGCCCTGGCCCTCGCGTAGTGGCCCTTCGGGTCGCGCTCCTCGCAAAGCTCCACCGGAGCGTCGACGAAGACCTCGATGAAGGGGAGGTCGTGCTCCTCGTGGATCCGGCGGGCCGCCTCGCGGCTGGCGGCGTCCGGAGAGACGAAGCTGGCCAGCACGACGAATCCAGCGTCGGCAAAGAGCCGGGCGACCTCTGCGGTACGGCGCACGTTCTCGGCCCGTTCGGCATCGCTGAACCCGAGGTCGCTGTTGAGTCCGTGGCGAAGGTTGTCCCCGTCGAGCAGGTAGGCGGGGCGCCCTCCGGCGACCAGCCGCTCCTCGACCGCCGCCGCGATCGTCGTCTTGCCCGACCCGGGCAGCCCGGTTAGCCACACTGTCGCCCCGGCGTGGCCGAGCTCCTCGCGCCGCCGCTGACGGCTGACGCGCGGCTCCTGCCAGACCACGTTGGTCGCTCCGCCGCCTTCCCGAAGCTCGTCGGCCCCGGCGTGAAGGACCATCCCGGCCCCGACCGTGTCGCCGCTGGCCTCGTCGATCAGCACGAACGCCCCGGTCCGGCGGTTGACGCGGTACGGGTCGACGCAGACCGGGGAGGTGGTCCGGACCTCGACCACGCCGAGGTCGTTCAGCTCGAGCTCGGTTGCACCCTCGTCGGCGTCGAGGCTCTCGACGTCTATCCGGTGGACGATCGACGCGATGGTCGCGGGGACGGTCCTGGTCGTGTGCTTGAGGAGAAGCCTCGCCCCCGGGACCAGCGGCCTTTCGGACATCCAGCAGAGCCTCGCGGTCAGCTCCTCGGTAACCGCCGCACGATTGCCGGGCTGGCAGAGCATGTCGCCCCGGCCGACATCGAGCTCGTCGGTGAGGCGTACCGAGACGGCCATCGGCGGCCACGCCTCGTCCAGCTCTCCTTCCAGCGTCTCGATCGAGGCGATGGTCGTGCGCTCCCCGGAGGGAAGGACCACAACCTCGTCGCCGGGACGCATCACCCCGGCCGCAACCTGACCGGCGAGCGAGCGGGCGCTGGCCCCTGATCCCCCGCCACCCCTGATCACCGTCTGCACCGGGAACCGGTAGTCGGCGAAATTCCGGTCGGCGGCGACGGCGACGTTCTCGAGGTGATGGAGGAGCGTCGGGCCGGAGAACCAGTCGAGCTCCTCGGAGCGGTCGACAACGTTGGCCCCGCCGAGCGCGTCGATCGGGATGAAGGCGGTTTCGGGGATCTCGAGCTTCTCGAGCCAGGGCGAGAGCTCGGCAACGACGGCCTCGAAGCGCTCCTGGGCGAATCCGACGAGGTCCATCTTGTTTACCGCGACGACGAGGTGCGGGATCCGCAGCATCGAGACGATGGCCGCGTGGCGGCGGAACTGCTCGACCGCGCCGGTCGGCGCCTCGACGAGCAGCAGGGCGACGTCGCTGTTCGAGGCACCGGTGACCATGTTCCGCGTGTAGGAGACGTGGCCGGGGGCGTCGGCGACGATGAAGGAGCGATCGGGTGTCGAGAAGTAGCGGTAGGCGACGTCGATCGTGATCCCCTGCTCGCGCTCGGCGCGAAGCCCGTCGGTGATCAGGGAGAGGTCGAGCCCATCCCCTCCGCGCTCGATACTCGTCTTCTCGATCTGCTCGATCGTGTCGCTGAGCAGGAGCTTGGCGTCGTAAAGGAGCCTGCCGATCAGCGTGCTCTTGCCCGAGTCGACCGACCCGGCCACCAGCAGCCGCAGGAGGTCGCCTCCGTCGGCGGGGGCCACATCGATCTCGGGAAGCGTGGCGCTCTCCATCAGAAGTACCCGGAGCGCTTGCGGTCTTCCATCGCCGCCTCGGTGGCGCGGTCATCGGCGCGCGTCTCCCCGCGCTCGGTCTTGGTGGAAGCCGAGATCTCGGCAACGACCTCGGGGATGGTCGCGGCCGTCGACTCGACGGCGCCGGTGCAGGTCATGTCGCCAACGGTCCGGTAGCGGACGGTCGCCTCGAACGGCTCCTCCCCGTCGAAAAGCTCCAGGTACTCCGACGCCGCCAGGAGCATGCCGTCACGCTCGACGACCTGACGGGTGTGGGAGAAGTAGATGGGCGGCAGGGGCAGCTCCTCCAGCTCGATGTAGCGCCAGACGTCGAGTTCGGTCCAGTTGGAGATCGGAAATGCGCGGATGCTCTCGCCCCGGCGAACCCGGCCGTTGTAGAGGCTCCACAGCTCCGGGCGCTGGGAGCGCGGCTCCCACTGGCCGCTGCGATCCCGGAAGGAGAAGACCCGCTCCTTGGCCCGCGCCCGTTCCTCGTCGCGGCGCGCGCCTCCGATCGCGGCGTCGAAGCGGTGCTCGGCCATCGCGTCGAGAAGCGTCACCGTCTGGAGCTGGTTGCGGGAGGCGCCCGGGCCGGTCTCGTCCTGGACGCGCCCGGCGTCGATCGACTCCTGGACAGAGGCGACGATCAACCGCTCTCCGAGCTTCTCGATCAGCTCGTCGCGATAGGCGATCACCTCGGGGAAGTTGTGGCCGGTGTCGACGTGCATCACCGGGAAAGGGAACGGTCCGGGGCGGAACGCCTTCTCGGCGATCCTCAGCAGGACCAGCGAGTCCTTTCCGCCCGAGAAGAGGAGCACGGGGCGCTCCATCTCGGCGGCGACCTCGCGCATGACCGTGATCGCCTCGGCCTCCAGCAGTGCGATGCGGTCGAGCTCTCGTCTCATCAGTGCCGGGGTCGGCCCCCGGACGGCTGCCCGGGAGTTCGCGGAGTGTAGGCGGTCTTCGCCCGCGCTGCCAGCGGCTGTTTGAACGATATGGCCGGGTAGCATGCCCGCGATGACTCCGCCGGTCTCCGCCTACCTCTGCTCCTACCCCAAGAGCGGCCGCACCTGGATGCGCTTCGCGCTCGTGAACCTCATGAACGAGGCCTACGGGCTGGAGATGGAACTGGACATGGAGAACATGTTCACCCTGATCCCGAACGACGACGGCGAGGGGCATACGCAGCCCTGGAAGACGCTCGACAAGTACGCCTTCGCCGACCGGGGCGGGATGCCGTTCGTGGCGATGAGCCACCTTCCCTGGGACGAGCGCTTCCTCGAGCCGCGAATCCTCCTGCTGATGCGCACGCCGGCCGACTCGCTGGTCTCGCGCTTCTACCACATGTCCCGCCACGCCGGGCAGTTCGACGGATCGATCGACGAGTTCGCCCATGACGAGCTCTACGGCGTCCCCGGCCTCGTCGAGTACTTCGCCTCGTGGGAGCCCCACGCAGAAGACGCGAACGTCGAGGTCGTCACGTACGAGCAGCTGCGCGCCGAGCCTTTTGAACCCTTCCGCCGGATCGTCGACCAGCTGGGCATCGAGGCAACCGACGAGCAGCTCGAGGCTGCCCTGGCCGCCAGCACCGTCGAGAAGATGCGCGAGGTAGAGAAGGCCAGCGGCGTCGGCCAGCCGAACGCCTACGACCGCAACGACCCGCAGGCGATGCGCGTCCGGAAGGCCAAGGTCGGCGGCTGGCGCGAAGAGCTGGCCCCGGAGACCGTCGAGTACCTCATGGAATCCTTCGCCGCCTCGCCACCGGCGATGGCGCTGCTCGAGCGCTACTCGATAGTGCCCGAGGTAGAGCCGGCCTGATCAGGCAGCGGCCGGCTCGGGGCCGCTATCGGCCTTCTCCGGCTCGGCCTTCTCCGGGGGCTTGCCCGGATCCTTGAACATCCGCATCGCCCAGGCCAGCAGCAGCGCGACGAGGATGATCGCCGCGCCGATGAACGCGGTGGAGGCCATTCCGTCAGCGAAGTTCGGATAGCCGATGGTCTCCATGATCTCCCTCGGAATCGTGGAAGTCGCGTCCGAGGGGTGCTGGACCTGCGAGTAGATCTGCTCGCCGGACACGCCCGGGAAGCCCCTCGCGGCCGCCGCAGATGTGATGCCGGCCAGAACGAGAGCATTGGTGATCGAGCCGAAGATGATCGAGCCGAGCATGTTGCCGGCCTGCGAGGCGACGGTCATCGTCCCGGAAATCATTCCGCGTTCCCTCTCGTTGGCGTCGGTGATCGCCTGGACGTTCACCGGGGTAGTGGCGAAGTTGACGGCAATCCCCAGGATGAACATGGGAATGACAATCGCTACGTAGCTCTCCCACCGAAGCGCAAACCCGAGGAGGACCAGGCACCCGGCGACGCCAAGGAAGCCGAAAACCGTGGGGGTCCGCCACCCGATCTTGTCTTTCAGGCGGCCGGCCACGACGCCTCCGATGGCGATGCCGACGATCCCCGGGAGCATCGCCAGACCGGTCTGCAGGGCATTCAGGCCGAGGACGCTCTGGAAGTAGATCCCCGCGTAGATGAAGATCCAGATCAGGGGCAGCCGCACGAAGAAGATCAGCCAGAGCCCGGAACGAAGCGAAGGCCGCCTGAGCATTTCCATGGTGATCAGGCGACGTTTTCCGGTCTCCCTGCCCTCGCCGGCCGCCCGCAGGTAGACGTGGACGAGGCCCAGGAGCGGAAGGAGGATGAACGGGTTGATGTAAAAGATCCAGCGCCAGCCGATCGTGTCGACGAGAAGGCCGCCCAGCAATGGCCCGAGAGCCAGGCCGACAGCGCTCACCCCGGCGTAGATCCCGAAGGCCATTCCCTTCTTGCCCTCCGGCGCGACGCGGGTCACCAGCGCCTGGATGCACGGCATCAGGATCGCCGCGCCGAGCCCCTGGACGGCGCGGCCGGAGATGAGCAGCTTCTCGTCACCGGCGGCCCCACACATCACCGACCCGATGGCGAAGACGACCAGGCCGACGTTGAGCCCGCGGATCTGGCCGATTCGATCCCCGAACATGCCGCCCGGGATCAGGAGGACCGTGAAGGAGATCAGGTAGGCGTTGACCACCCACTGACCGGAGGAGGGGCTCAGCCCGAGTTCGTCCTCGACTGTTGGCAGGGCGACCGCGATGATCGTCAGGTCGATCGCGGTTACCAGGCTGGCAAGCGCGAGCACCAGGATCGACACCTTCCAGCCCCGCTTGGAGAGGCCGCCGGAGGACCCTGCGGCCTCGCTACTCATAGCCATGGGCGCGGAGGCTATCG
>JBBATA010000037.1:0-3088 GCA_040399005.1 Solirubrobacteraceae bacterium | reverse complement strand
CCGCCGGAGGACCCTGCGGCCTCGCTACTCATAGCCATGGGCGCGGAGGCTATCGCCGATCTCGGCTTCCATGGCGGCAACCTCGTCGTCGCTCATATGTTCGCGCCAGGACCCGGGGCTGGCCAGCCGGATCTCCTTTCCGGCACCCTTCTGTTCGTCCGGCACGCTGGCGTGAGCCTCGGCGGCGACGATCTCCGCAACCAGCGCCGGGTCGGCGTCGAGGCCGATGTCGCCAAGCAGGCTCGTCATCACAAGCTCCGGGTCCACCAGCAGCTCCTCGTATCGGATGAGCGTGCGACGGTCCGGATCGTGGGCCTCATAGGCGGCGTCAAGCGCCTCGGTCCGGTACTTCCAGACCGCGGCCTGCCAGCGTATGAAGGGGATCCGGTTCTCCTCGGTGACGACGTAGGCCCCGTCCTCCGAAGCCCAGGTTCCCTCGCCGTAGGCGTCGAGCCACGAGTCGACTACGTCCCGGCCGTCGCGAAGGAGGAAGACCAGCCGGGAGCCGTCCCCCAGCCGCAGCAGCTCTGAGGCCATCTGCGACCCGCCCGGCTCCTTGATGACCACGCGCGTGGCATCGTCGCGCCAGTCCGGGTCAGCGCCATCGATCTGGGCCTTCAGGCGCCGGTCGAACATCTCCGCGAGTGCGGGGCGCCAGGCGTCGGCGAACTCCTCGTTGAAGAAGTAGTCGGGCCGGTCGGCCTTGACCTTCATGAAGGTCGTCAGCTCCGGCGGGGCGGGTGTGTCCCAGGCGAGGGCGATCGGTCGCCAGAGCCCGAGGTGATGGCCCAGGCCGGTCTCGTCGATCCCGAGCACGTCGGGATGGCGCCGCAGCATCCGCAGCAGCCAGGTCGACCCGCTCCGCGACGAGCCGAAGATCCATGTGAGGTCCGGGGCATCCACTGAACGCGTGAGCCTATTGGCCGCCGCCGGGCAGCGGACGGCCCTCAGGCGGGAATCAGGTCGAGCTCCAGGCGCTCGACCGCGTAGACGCCGCTGACCGAGGCCAGCAGCGGCTCGGAAACCAGCTCGATCCGCTCGACCGCGCCCGCCAGCGCCGCGAGCGCCTCCTCGAGTTCGGCCCGGGCGAGGTTGGCCCCCAGGCAGTAGTGGGTGCCGGCGCCGAAGGTGAGTATCCGCGCTCCCGAGCGCGGGGCGGTGATGTCGAACTCGCCGGGATTATCGAAGGCTTCCGGGTCGCGGTTTGCGGTGTGCGAGCAGACGAGGACGAGGCTCCCCGCCGGGAAGGTGACGCCGTTCAGCTCCATCTCTCCGGCGAGCAGGCGCGCGGTGAACGGGGTTACCGGCGTGAATCGCAGCGACTCCTCGACCGCGGCGGCGGCCAGGCCCGGCTCTTCGCGGAGGGCGTCCCACTGTTCGGGGTGGCGCGCGAAGAGCAGCAGGCTCTGGGCGAGCTGGCTCTGGCCGGTGTCGGTGCCTCCCACCAGCACGTTGAGGACGAGGTTCTCGAGCTCGTCCTGCGTGAGCCGGTCGCCAGCTTCCTCGGCCTCGAGGAGCCGGGAGATGAGGTCGTCGGCGGGCTCCCTGCGCCGGTCCTCGACCATCGGGCGCAGCCAGGCGTAGAGCTCGGCAACCTTCTCCTCTATCCGGGGGCGCTCGCCGGCGAGGGCGAGCGGGTCGAACTGGCGCTGGATCCACTCGGCCCAGTCATGGATCATCGGCGCGTCGGCCTGCGGGGCGCCGACCACCCCGGCGATCGCGCGCGAGGCGTAGGGCTTGCAGAGCGCGGAGACCGCCTCGACAGCTCCCGCGCCGACCAGCGGGCCGGCCAGCTCCTCGAACAGCCCACGAAGGAAGGGGCGGTGGCGGTCTGCGGCGCGG
The DNA here is from genome assembly GCA_040399005.1 of Solirubrobacteraceae bacterium. Classification (GTDB taxonomy): domain Bacteria; phylum Actinomycetota; class Thermoleophilia; order Solirubrobacterales; family Solirubrobacteraceae; genus F1-60-MAGs163. The sequence continues at coordinate 1,246 of JBBATA010000037.1, read as the reverse complement.
GGCGTGAACTCCGGGTTCACCAGCCCCCGGAGCCGGCTGTGGTCGGGGCCGTTGATGTTGATGATGTTGTCCCGCGCCTCCTCGAAGAGCGGGCCGGAGTCGATCCCGAAGAGCGCCAGCGCCTCCAGCCCGGGGAAGATCGCCTCCCGTGAGCGAAGGACCGCCTCGGCCGCCTCGCGATCGAAGATGACCGTCGCCAGCGGCGAGCGTGCGAGCCACCCGCCCTCGAGGGCGGCGTCGGCGGCGTCGAGCCACCGGTCACCGCGCAGCTCGGGATCGGTGTGATCGAACTCCGGGAGCTCGAGTTCGTCTACGGCGGGCACGGCGCCCAGCCTAGGCGAGCGCGCCCGGGCCGTGAAGCGGCGCTGCCCGGGCGGGCCGACCGGCTAGTAGGGGGCGCCTACCGCCTTGGCCCAGTCCTCGTCGACGTGGAACTCGCCCTTGGAGTCGACCGAGTTGATCGTGACCGTGGCCGGCTGGCGGTTGCCGTTGGACGGGTCGATCGTGACCGAGCCGGTGATGCCTTCCCAGCCCTTGACCGCGCTGAGCTTCTCCTTCAGCGCGCCGGAGTCGAAGCCACCGGCCTGCTTGACCCCTTCGGCGAGAAAGTTGAGCGAGTCGTAGGTGTACGGGCTCCAGGTGCCCGGCTGGCCCCCGTACGCCGTCTCGTAATCGGAAACGAACTCCGAGGCGTTCTTGAAGTCCTGAGGGGCCGGAACGCCTCCGGTCGGGCAGGCCTGGGCCGCTGCCTTGCCGGCGGTCGTGATGTAGCCAGGATCGTTCGACGCGTAGTCCGCCAGGCAGCGGGCCTGCGGCTTGATCGAGTACATCGACTTGGCGATCAGCCCGCCCTCGGGGAAGTAGACGACGGAGAAGACCACGTCCGGGTCGGTGTCGAGGGCCTTCTTGACGTCGGCCTCGTAGCTCTTCTCTCCCGGCTGGATCTCGTTGTAGGCGGTTACCTTGACTCCGGCGGCCTCGAGGTCCTTCTTGACCGCCTCGGCGGTACTCGTCGTGTAGTTCTGGGTCGGGTCGTAGAGCATCGCGACCTTCTTCGCCTTGATCCAGTCGGTGATTGCCTTCGTCTCGACCGGTGCGATCTGGTAATCCATCGGCTGGAGGGTGAAGCCCATGCCGTTGGTCGAGCTGTCGGAGGTCAGGCGGATCGGCACCAGGCCGGCCTCCTCGTAGATCGGAAGCGTCTTGATGCCGACGCCTGAGTTGTAGGGACCGATCACGCCGTCGA
>JBBATA010000036.1:2970-13206 GCA_040399005.1 Solirubrobacteraceae bacterium | reverse complement strand
CGAAGCCCGCCCAGGGCGGCGGCTTCTTCGCCCGCCTCTTCGGCGCCGCGCCGGCGCCGAGCCCCGCGCCCGCACCCGAGGCAACGCCCGACGTCGAGCCCGAACCGGCACCCGAGCCGGTCCGCCCCCCGGAGGTCGAGCCGACCGTCTCCGCGGAGGACCCTGAGCCCGCAGAGCCGGCGGAGACGCCCGCTCTCGACGGCGCCGCGCTCGAGGCCGCCCTCGAGGCGGCGCTCGACAACCTCGGCGCAGCGCACCACCGCCCCTTCTCGCGCTCCTGACCGGCGCAAAGGGGCGCGCAGCCTGCAGCGGCGGCTGAACTAGACTGCCGCTGCGATGAGCCGCCTGCAGAATCCCGAGACCTTCGAAGAGAAGCTCGCCCAGCTCGCCGAGCTGCGTGAGCAGGCGATGCACTCCTCGCCCGAGGCCGAGGAGAAGCAGCACTCCAAGGGCAAGTACACCGCCCGCGAGCGGATCGAGAAGCTCCTCGACCCGGGTTCCTTCCAGGAGCTCGACACCTTCGTGCGCCACCGCACCTACGACTTCGACATGCAGAAGAACCGCCCCTGGGGCGACGCCGTCGTCACCGGCCACGGCACCATCGACGGGCGCCCGGTCTGCGTCTTCAGCCAGGACTTCACCGTCTTCGGCGGCTCGCTGGGCGAGGTGATGGCGGAGAAGATGTGCAAGATCATGGACCTGGCCGCCAAGATCGGCTGCCCGGTGATCGGCATCAACGACTCCGGCGGCGCGCGGATCCAGGAGGGCGTCGTCTCGCTCGGCGCCTACGGCGACGTCTTCGTGCGCAACGTGCAGTGCTCCGGCGTCATTCCCCAGGTCAGCCTGATCATGGGGCCCTGCGCCGGGGGCGCCGTCTACTCCCCCGCGATCACCGACTTCATCCTGATGGTGAAGGAGACCTCGCACATGTTCATCACCGGCCCCGACGTGATCAAGACGGTCACCGGCGAGGAGGTCGGCTTCGAGGAGCTCGGCGGGGCGATGACCCACAACTCCAAGTCCGGCGTCGCCCACCTCGCCGCCGAGGACGAGGACCAGCTGCTCGAGGACACCCGCTTCCTCATGGGCTTCCTGCCCCAGAACAACCTCGAGACCCCGCCGCGCATCCCTCCGACCGACGACCCGGACCGGATGGACCCCGCGCTCGACACGCTCGTCCCCGACAACCCCAACAAGCCCTACGACATGCGCACGGTGATCGAGGCGATCGTCGACGACGGCGAGTTCTTCGAGATCCACGAGCACTGGGCCAAGAACATCGTCTGCGGCTTCGCCCGCCTGGACGGCTACGCGGTCGGCGTGGTCGGCAACCAGCCGGCTCAGCTGGCCGGCGTGCTCGACATCGACGCCAGCGCCAAGGGCGCGCGCTTCGTTCGCACCTGTGATGCCTTCAACATCCCGCTGATCACCTTCACCGACGTCCCCGGCTTCCTGCCCGGCACCTCGCAGGAGTGGGGCGGCATCATCCGCCACGGCGCCAAGCTCCTCTACGCCTTCACCGAGGCCACGGTGCCGAAGATCACCGTCGTCACCCGCAAGGCCTACGGCGGCGCCTACGACGTCATGGCCTCCAAGCACCTGCTCGCCGACTTCAACTTCGCCTGGCCGCAGGCCGAGGTGGCGGTGATGGGCCCCGAGGGCGCGGTCAACATCATCTACCGCCGCGACCTCGCCGACTCCCCCACGCCCGACTCGCGCCGCGAGACCCTGATGGCCGACTACAAGGCCCGCTTCGCCAACCCGTACTCCGCGGCCGAGCGCGGCTACATCGACGACGTGATCATCCCCCACGAGACGCGGCCCAAGGTGATCAACGCCCTGAAGACGCTCCTGACCAAGCGCGTGGAACAGCCGCGCCGCAAGCACGGGAACATCCCGCTCTGATGGCCGGAGCGTCCGTCACCAGCGTCAGCCCGGCCCCCGACGAGAAGGAGGCGGCCGCGATCGCCGCCGCCCTGGAGGCCTTCCGGCGCTCGTTCGCCGTGCCGACGGCCGACGCCGGACCGGCGATGAGCCCCTGGCTCCAGGCCGCCCTGCTCGACGGCGTTAACCATGCCCCGCAGCCGACCGCTCCCTGGGGCTCCTGAGGGATAACCTCCAGCGCCGATGTTCGAGAAGATCCTGATCGCCAACCGCGGGGAGATCGCCATCAGGGTGATCCGCGCCTGCAAGGAGCTGGGGATCTCGACGGTCGCCGTCTACTCGGAGATCGACCGCGACGCCCTCCACGTCAAGGCCGCCGACGAGGCCTACCTCCTCGGCCCCGGCCCGGCCGCCGAGAGCTACCTGAACGTCGACCGCATCCTCGAGGTGATCCGCGAGAGCGGCGCCGAGGCCGTCCACCCCGGCTACGGCTTCCTGGCCGAGAACGCCGACTTCGCCCGCCGTCTCGAGGAGGAGGGAATCGTCTTCATCGGACCGCCCGCCTCGGCAATCGAGGCGATGGGCAGCAAGACCTCCGCCCGCGAGCTGATGGAGAAGGCCGGCGTGCCGATCGTCCCCGGCACCACCGAGACGGTCGAGACCCTCGAGGAGGCCGCGAAGATCGCCGAGAAGGAGATCGGCTACCCGGTCGCCGTGAAGGCCACCGGCGGCGGCGGCGGGAAGGGCTTCCGCGTCGCCCTCACCCCCGAGGAGCTGCCCGACGCCTTCGAGGGCGCCTCCCGCGAGGGGGAGAAGTTCTTCAGCGACGGGCGCGTCTACCTCGAGCGCTACCTGCCCGACCCGCGCCACGTCGAGGTCCAGATCCTCGCCGACCAGCACGGCAACACGATCCACCTCGGCGAGCGCGACTGCTCGATCCAGCGCCGCCACCAGAAGCTGATCGAGGAGTCGCCCGCCCCCGAATGGATCGTCGACCCCGAGCTGCGGGCGAAGATCGGCGAGATCGGCGTCAACGCCGCCAAGGCGGTCGACTACGTCGGCGCCGGCACGATCGAGGGCCTGCTCCAGGACGGCGAGTACTTCTTCCTCGAGATGAACACCCGGGTCCAGGTCGAGCACTGCGTCACCGAGATGACCACCGGCGTGGACATCGTCAAGGAGGGCATCCGCGCCGCCGCCGGCGAGCCGCTCTCCTACACCCAGGACGACATCGAGCTGACCGGCCACTCGATCGAGTGCCGCATCAACGCCGAGAACGCGGCCGCCAACTTCGCCCCCGCCCCCGGCCCGATCGGCCGCTACGTCGAGCCTGCCGGCCCGGGAGTGCGCGTCGACTCCGGCGTCGGCGAGAACGGCGAGGTCTCCCCGATGTACGACCCGATGGTCGCCAAGCTGATCGTCTGGGACGTCGACCGCGAGGCCGCCACGCGCCGCATGCTCCGCGCGCTCGGCGAGTACGAGATCGAGGGCCTCACCACGCTGATCCCCTTCCACACCGCCCTCCTGCAGACCGAGGACTGGGCCAAGGGCACCACCTGCCGCGAGCTGGTCACCGACGAGGAATGGCTTAAGTCCACCGCCGCCGAGACCGCACCGGTCGACTCCGGCGAGGAGGAGAAGGTCGAGCAGCAGTACACCGTCGAGGTCTCCGGCCGGCGCTTTGACGTCAACGTCGTCGGCCCGCCCCCGGTCGCCGGAGCCGCTCCGGCCGCCGCGGCCGGAGCAGGCGGCCCGCGCTCCAAGCGCGGCGAGCGCAAGGGCGGCGGCACCGGCGGGCCCGACCTGCTCGAGTCGCCGCTGCAGGGGAACATGTGGAAGGTCCTGGTGGCCGAGGGCGACACGGTCGACGAGGGTCAGCTGATCTGCATCATCGAGGCGATGAAGATGGAGAACGAGATCACCGCCCACAAGGCCGGCGTGATCGCCGACCTGGCCATCACCGAGGGCGCGCCGATCTCCGCCGGCGACCCGATCGCCCGCATCGCCGCCGCAAACGGCGACGCCGGTGAGTGAGCTCTCGGTCTGGGTCGCCGAGCCGGCCGAGGCGGCCACGGTCGCACGGCTGCTGATCGCCTTCCGTAACGACCTCGGCTACGACTGGCCCAGCGACAACGCCTTCCTGGCCGGCGTCGAAAAGCTGATCGAGGACCGCAAGAGCACCGCCTACCTCCTCGGGTCCCCGGACCCGGACAGCCCACCGGCCGCCGTCGCCCAGCTGCGCTTCCGCCACGGGCTCTGGCGGGCCGGGCCCGACTGCCTGCTCGAGGACCTCTTCGTCGAGGAGCACGCCCGCGGCACCGGCCTGGGCCGGGCGATGGTCGAGTTCGCGATGGCCTACGCCCGTGACGAGCGCGGGGCCAAGCGGATCGACCTCGACGTCAACGAGGCCAACGAGCCGGCGATGAAGCTCTACGAGTCGCTCGGCTTCGGGGTGAAGAACCGGCACGGAGGCCGGGACCTCTACCTCTGCCTGGTCCTCGACGACTGATCAGCTCTCCAGCGCCTCCAGGTTGCGCTCGTGATTGCGCATCTGGGTCTCCCCGCTGCGCCCCGCCGGCGCCACCAGGTCGTCCAGATAGCGAAGGTCCTCCTCGAGGATCTCCAGCGCCCGCTCACGTCCCAGGACCGGGCCGTGGCCCGGCACGATGTGCTCGGAGCGCTCGACCAGCGGCCGCAGCCGCTCCAGTGTGGCGCGGTAGGCCGAGAGCGACCCGCCGGCCTCAAAGAAGGTCGGGATCTCCACCTCGGAGAGGTAGTCGCCGCAGGCCAGCACCCCGGCCCAGGGCGCCAGGAGCGCCATGCCGTCCTTCGTGTGGCCGTCGGCGGGATGGAGCTCGATCTCGTGCTCCCCGAGCTCCAGCGTGCCGGGAACGGGAAGCGCCTGGACCTGCCCGAGCGAGAGCGGGGCCGGCCGGTCGAGGTACTGCTGATCGTCGAAGGCGCGCAGCGAGCGGGCCGCCGTCCCCGGCTCGGCGGTGAGGCGGGCGGCCGTGGTCTCAGCGCAGCCCAGGGCGGCGCCGGGGAAGGCCAGCCGCCCCAGGAGGTGGTCCCAGTCGCCGTGGGTGGCCAGCAGGCCGCTAACGGGCCAGCCGACGTGCTCGGCCACCCCGGGAAGGGCCTCGAGCTCCTCGGGCAGGAGCGGCGAGTCGACCAGGAAGGTCTCTTCGCCGCCGTGGATGAGGCAGCAGTTGGTCTGCCAGATCGCCGAGGTGCCGACGAGCACGTCCTCGTGAACGGCGACGACCCTCACGGCGCGGCTGCGCTCAGGCGGCGCCGAGCAGCTTGGCCGCCTCGAGAAGCGACTTGACCTCGGCGGTCGGCTTCTTGGCGCTGGGCTCGAGCTTGACCTTGTTGCGGTTGACCCAGATCACCGGGATCTTGGCCTTCAGGCACGGCTCGATGTCGGCGTGCATCCCGCACGCGATGTGGACCCAGTTCTTCTTGCCCCCCACGCGGCGGGCGAACTCGGTGAAGTGGGCCCGCTCGGGCTTGTAGGAGCGGACCTGCTGGGCGGTGACCACGAGGTCGAAGTTGAGCGGGATGTAGCGGCGGGTCTCGCCGAGCAGGCGGTCGTCGATGTTGGAGATCAGGCCGGTCTCGAACTTCTTGCCGAACCGCTTGAGCTGGAGGTTGGTCTCCTTGAACGGCTTCCAGTAGGGGATCGAGTCGGGCAGGAAGCCGGCGCGCGAGGGCTCCAGAGGCCAGTTGATCTCCTCGGCGATCTGGACGGCAACGCGGCGCAGGACCTCGGCGTAGAGCTCGTAGGAGCCGGCCTCGATCTCGTGCTGGAGCTCGAGGAAGCGCGGGAAGATCACGCTGGTGTCCTCGATCTCGAAACCCTGGGCGGCGGCCTCCTTCTCGAAGGCGTCGATCACCCCGGTCTCCCAGTCGATCAGGGTGCCGTAAACGTCGAAGGTGACCCAGTTGACTTTCTTGGGAAGCGGCATCCGGACCAGCATTCTAGGAAGCCGCGCCCGGCCGGGTCTCTCCGCTACGGTTCCGCGAGCCTTATGGACCTCCTCGAATACCAGGGCAAGCAGCTCTTCGCGCGCCACGAGATCCCCGTTCCCTCCGGCATCCCGGCGCGAACGGTCGACGAGGCGGTCGCCGCCGCCGAGCAGATCGGCTTCCCCGCCGTGATCAAGGCCCAGGTCAAGATCGGCGGCCGCGGAAAGGCCGGCGGGATCAAGATCGCCAACGACGCCGCCGAGGCCCGCGAGCACGCCGAGGCGATCCTCGGGATGGACATCCGCGGCTTCACCGTCCACGAGCTGTGGATCGAGGAGGCCTCGCAGATCGACGCCGAGTACTACGCCTCGATCATCTTCGACCGCTCGGCCAAGGCGCCGCTGGTCATGCTCTCCACGAAGGGCGGGATGGACATCGAGGCCGTGGCCGAGGAGGACCCCGACGCGATCGCCACCCTCCACGTCGACCCCCTTCTCGGCTTCCAGCCCTACGAGGGGCGCCGCCTGGCCTACGGGGCCGGGGTCGATGCCGACGTCGTCCGCCCGGTCGGGGCGTTCCTGGCCCGCCTCTACGACACCTTCGTCGCCGAGGAGGCGATGCTCGTCGAGGTCAACCCGCTGATCGTCACCTCAGGCCGCGAGGTCAAGGCGCTCGACGCGAAGGTGACCCTTGACGACAACGCGCTCTTCCGCCACAAGGAGAACGCCGAGCTGCGCGACCCGAGCGCCGAGGACCCCCAGGAGCAGATGGCCCACGAGGCGGGGCTGGCCTACGTCAAGCTCGACGGCGACATCGGGATCTTCGGGAATGGGGCGGGGCTGGTTATGAGCACGCTCGACGTGGTCGCCCAGTACGGCGGCGAGCCGGCCAACTTCCTCGACGCCGGCGGCGGCGCCAAGCCCGAGGCGATCACCAAGGCCGTGGAGATCATCTGCTCCAACGAGAAGGTCAAGGCGGTCCTCTTCAACATCTTCGGCGGGATCACCCGCTGCGACGACGTGGCCAACGGGCTTATCGAGGCCTTCAAGACCTCCCCGCCCAGCGTCCCGATCGTCGTCCGGCTCGACGGCACCAACGACGAGGCCGGCCGCAAGCTGCTGGCCGACGCCGACCTGCCCGGCGTCCACCCCGCCGCGACGATGAACGAGGCGGCCGAGATGGTCGTCGCCCTCGCGAAGGACCCGGGATCGTGAGCATCATCGTCGGCACCGACACGAAGCTCTGCGTCTCGGGCATCACCGGCAGCGAGGGGCGCTTCCACACGCTCAACAACCGCGCCTACGGCACCGACGTGGTCTCCGGCGTCACTCCGGGCAAGGGCGGCCAGGACGTCGAGGGGATCCCGGTCTTCGACACCTTCGCGGCCGCCGTGGAGGAGACCGGCGCCAACACGGCGATGGTCTTCGTGCCGCCGCCGTTCGCCGCCGACTCGATCCTCGAGGCCGCCGACGCGGGGATCGCGACGATCATCTGCATCACCGAGGGCATCCCCGCCCACGACGAGCTCCGCGCCTACACGCAGCTGAAGCGCATGGACGGCGTTCGCCTGATCGGCCCGAACTGCCCGGGTGTCCTCTCCCCCGGCAAGGCCAACGTCGGGATCATCCCCGCCTCCTTCTTCAGCGAAGGCAACGTCGGCGTCGTCTCGCGCTCGGGGACGCTGACCTACCAGATCGGCTACGAGCTGGCCCAGCGCGGCTTCGGCAACTCGTCGATCGTTGGCATCGGCGGCGACCCGGTACCCGGCACCAGCTTCGTCGACACGCTCGAGCTCTTCCAGGCCGACCCGGAGACCGAGCTGATCGTGATGAGCGGCGAGATCGGCGGCGACGCCGAGGAGGTGGCCGCCGAGTACATCGCCGAGAACGTCACCAAGCCGGTCGTCGCCTACATCGCCGGCTTCACCGCCCCTCCGGGCAAGACGATGGGCCACGCCGGCGCGATCGTCTCCGGCAGCAAGGGGACGGCCGCGGCCAAGGCCGAGGCGCTCGAGGCCAAGGGCGTCAAGGTTGGCCGCACGCCGACCGAGGTCGCCGAGATCGCCGCCGGGATCCTCGGCGGCTGAGCGTCGCGCCGGGCGGTAGCTTCCCGGGCGATGGGTGACGAGAAGCCACGCGACGTCCGCGAGACGCTCGGCGAGCTCGAGGGCAAGCTGCGCGACCTGGAGGGCGAGCTGCGTGACTCCGCCGCGGGGGGAAGCGAGCCCGCGGGAGCCGCCGCCGGCGCGGGAGCCGCGCCGCCGGGAGGCGCCGCCGGCTCGGGACCGCGTGGCGGGCCGAGCGGACGGCGCCCGTGGATCGTCGCCGCCGTCGCCGGGGCCGTGGTGCTCGCCGCAGTCCTGGCGATCGTCCTGGTCTCCGGCGGCTCGGGCGAGGAGGAGCCCGCGCCGGCCGAGATCGCCCTCGACCGCTTCGCCGACGGAAGCGACATCTCCCTGGCCTACGGCGGCCTGCCCGGGGTGCGCGCCGCCCGCGGCGACGCCGGCGCCGAGGTCTGCGTAGGCAGCGCGCAGGCCGCCCTGGTGGTCGAGCGCGACGACCCCGACCGGATCGGCTGTCGCGGCCTGCAGCGCGTGCTGACCGTCACCGCCTCGGCCCGGGGCGCCGCCGACCCCTCGCGCAAGCGCCGCTGCCTGAGCCCCTCCGGGGTCGCCGCCGGCGCCTCGGGGGCGAGCGCCGGCCTCACCCGTGCCCGCCGGGAGGCCCAGGAGTCGGCCGCCCGCGAGGCCACCGGGACAGCGCCTGCGCCGTCGCCGGCGGCGATCCGCGCCGGCCGCGTGGCCGCCGCCCGCGCCGGGGCGCAATTCGACCGCAGGCGGGGCCTTAAGCTCGCCGCGGTCCGCAGCGGCGGGCGCTGCGTGGCGCCCAACCGCCGGACGCTCGCCTCCGGCACCTATCCGCTGGCCACCCGCGTGACCCTTCTCGCCCAGCCCGACGCCGTCGAGTCGAAGGAGGTCCGGGCCCTGGCCGCCTCCCTGCGCAGCTCGCTTGCCGGGCCGGTGCCGGTCGACGCCTGGGTCTCCCGGCGCTGACCCGATGGTCGCCGCGGCCGCCGGTCGCGTAGATTGAAGGCGATGGCCGATTCGATCTCCTTTGCCCGCGGCGCACCCTCGCTCGACATCATCGACGTCGAGGGGCTCAAGGCCTCCGCCGTCGAGGCGCTCGACAAGGACCCGGGCGGCGTAACCGCCTACGGGACCGCCGTAGGCTACGTGCCGCTGCGCGAGCTGATCGCCGCCGAGCACGGGGTCGAGCCCGAGCAGGTGCTGGTGACCAACGGCTCGATGCAGGCCGACGCCTTCCTCTTCGACGCCCTGGTCGGGCCCGGCGAGCCGGTAGTCGTAGAGCGCCCCACCTACGACCGCACCCTCCTCGGCCTCCAGGAGCGCGGCGCCGACATCCACATGATCGAGCTGGAGACCGACGGCATCGACACCGCCGAGCTGCGCCGCCAGCTCGAGGGCGGCCTGCGGCCCTCCTTCGCCCACATCATCCCCAACTTCCAGAACCCCGCCGGCTACACGCTCAGCCTCGAGAAGCGCAAGGAGCTCCTCGAGCTCGCCGCCGAATACGAGTTCCTGATCTTCGAGGACGACCCGTACCGGCTGATCCGCTTCACCGGCGAGCCCCTGCCGACGATGCTCGAGCTCGACGACGGCGCCGGGAACGTCGTCTACGCCTCCTCCTTCTCCAAGACCGTCTGCCCCGGCGTGCGCGTCGGCTACCTGATCGGGCCCAAGGAGCTGATCGCCCGGATCGTCGACGCCGCCACCAACACCTACATCGCGCCGAACATGCTGGCCGAGGCGACCGTCTACCGCTTCTGCGATTCCGGGCGCGTGGACGAGTCGGTCAAGACGGTCAGCGCCGCCCTGGCCGAGCGCGTGGAGGCCCTGACCGGCGCGCTGGCCGAGCACCTGCCGGAGGCGAAGTTCACCGCGCCCGAGGGCGGCTACTTCATGTGGGTCGAGCTTCCCGAGGGCACCGACGTGGCGGCGATGATGAAGGCCGCGGCGGAGAAGGGCGTCGTCTTCGTCAACGGCGACGACTTCCTGATCGAAGGCCCGGGAAACATGCTCCGCCTGGCCTACTCCGGCGTGACCGCCGACGAGATCCCCGAAGGGGTCCGCCGGCTCGCCGAGGCCTACCGCGAAGTCGCCTGAGCGCGGAAGGTAGGCTCGCCCGGTGAAGATCGAGCCGGGAATGCGCGCCTTTGTCACCGGCGCCTCGCGCGGGATCGGCGCGGCGCTGGCGCGGGCGCTGGCCGAGCGCGGGGTGACCGTCGGCCTGGCCGCCCGCTCCACCGGCGAGCTCGAGCAGCTCGCCGCCACCCTCCCCGGCGAGCACGTGGTGGTCCAGTGCG
>JBBATA010000036.1:0-2870 GCA_040399005.1 Solirubrobacteraceae bacterium | reverse complement strand
GAGCTCGAGCAGCTCGCCGCCACCCTCCCCGGCGAGCACGTGGTGGTCCAGTGCGACGTGGCCTCCAGCGAGTCGGTCCGCGACGCGCTGGCGCAGTTCGTCGAGCAGGCCGGCGGCCTGGAGCTGCTGGTCGCCAACGCGGGAATCACCCACTACGGCCCCTTCCGGGAGCAGTCGCTCGAGCAGATGCTCGAGATGAGCGAGATCAACTGGCAGGGCACGCTCAGGACGGTCCATTACGGCCTTCCCTACATGCTCGACCGCGCGCGGGGCCAGGTCGTGATCGTCAGCTCCGGGGCGGCGCTGCGCTCGTTTCCCTGGGCGGCGGTCTACGGCGGCACCAAGGCCGCCCAGCGGATGTTCGCCGAGGCGCTGCGCCACGAGCTGAGCGGGACCGGCGTCTCGCTCACGACCGTCTACCCCGGGGAGATCACCACCTCGCTCCACGACCACGAGCGCGACCGGATGCCCGACTGGTACCGCCCCGGCCAGGCCAAGGACCCGGCGATCCTCGCGCAGAAGATCATCGAGGCCGTCGAGGAGGACCGCAGGTCGCTCTGGTACCCGCCGATCGTGCGGCTGCTCCAGCACCTTCACAACCTGGACCCCCGCATCTCCGACGCTATCCTGCGCCGCCTGCGCGGGGGAACCGTCGCCCCCCGCAAAGACTGAAACGCGGGCCAGCCGGCGCATCGCGGCCCGCAAGCCGCTCTCATGTACCGGGTGCGAAACGCCATAACCACGTCCCTGGCCCTCGGCCTGCTCCTCGCCGTGGCCGCGCCCGCCTTCGGCCAGTCGGCGCCGCGCCAGCCCGACCCGATCCTCGGCGGCTACAAGGCCACGGTCGTGGCGGTCGGGGATATCGCCTGCGCCCCCCGCGTGCCGGTAACGCCCTACGAATGCCAGCACGCCGAGACGGCGAAGCTGGCCGAGCGGCTCGACCCGGACCGCGTCCTCGTGCTCGGCGACACCCAGTACTTCGACGGCACCCCGGAAGAGTTCGAGAAGAGCTACCGGCCCACCTGGGGCAGGCTCCAGGCCCGCACGCTGCCCGTCGTCGGCAACCACGAGTACCACGTCGAGGGAGCGGCCGGCTACTTCTCCTACTTCGGGGAGGCCGCCGGGGCGCCCGACCAGGGGTGGCACGCCAACGGCCTGGCCGGATGGAGGCTGATCGGCCTCAACTCGATGTGCTCGAAGGTCGGCGGCTGCGTCGAGGGCTCGCCACAGCAGGCGTGGCTCCAGCGGGAACTTCGGACCAACCGCTCCCGCTGCACCATCGCCTTCTGGCACCACCCGCGCTACTCGTCGACCCGAACCAAACGCGGCGGCGTGAACGGGCTCTGGCGCACTCTCCAGAGCGAGGGCGCCGACATCGTGCTCGCCGGTCACGACCACCACTACGAGCGCTTCGCGCCCATGAACGTCAACCGCACCCCCAACTACCGGGACGGCCTGCGCAGCTGGGTAGTGGGAACCGGCGGCCAGAACCTGTTCAGCCCCGCCGAGTACAAGTGGACCCCCGGAAGCGAGAAGTTCCTCGCCGAGTTCGGGGTGCTCAGGCTGACGCTTTACGAGTTCGGCTACCGGTGGGCCTTCGTAAACACCCGGGGCGAGACCTCCGACAGCGGCTTCGACACCTGCCACGGCAAGCCGAAGGTCCCGGTGACCAAGCCTCCGCCGCCGCCCAAGCCCGCGCCGCTTCCGCAGCCGGCGCCGGTTCCCGACACCGAGCCCTGAAAGCGCCAATAGGCTGGCCGCGATGGCCGTGCAACGCCGGCCGGCGCTCGTGGCGCCGGACTCCTTCAAGGGAACCCTCACCTCGACCGAGGTCGCCGAGGCGATCGGCCGGGGACTTGCCGACGAGGGCGTCGAGACCGACCTGATGCCGCTGGCCGACGGCGGGGAGGGAACGCTCGACGTGCTGCTCGGGGCCCTCGGCGGCGAGACGGTGAAGGTGGAGACCCACGACGCCCTCCGGCGGCCGGTAACCGCCCGGATCGGGGTGACCGGGGACGGCACGGCGATCGTCGAGACCGCCCAGGCGATCGGCCTGCCGCTGATCGACGAGGCCGACCGCGACGCCGAGGCGGCCAGCTCCTTTGGGGCGGGGGAGCTGATCTGCGCCGCCGCGGCTACCGGCGCCGGCCGCATCATCGTCGCGGTCGGGGGGAGCGCCACGACCGACGGCGGGGCCGGGGCGCTCGAGGCGATCGAGGCCGGCGGCGGGATCGGCGAGGCCCGGCTGGTCGTCTGCTGCGACGCGCAGACCGCCTTCGAGGACGCCGCCGTGGTCTTCGGGCCCCAGAAGGGGGCCGATCCGGCCGCCGTGGAGCGGCTCACCGCACGCCTGCGCCGGCAGGCCCGGGAGCTTCCCCGCGACCCGTCCGGCATGCCGATGACCGGCGCGGCCGGCGGGCTGGCCGGAGCACTCTGGGCCGCCCACGACGCCGAGCTCGTCGGGGGCGCGGCCTTCGTGCTCGACACGCTCGATGCCGACCGCAGGATGCGCGCGGCCCGCGCGGTCGTGGTCGGCGAGGGGCGCCTGGACCCGACCACGCTCGAAGGGAAGGCGGTCGGCGAGCTGGCCGTGCGGGCCCGCCAGGCCGGCGTGCCGGCCCACGCGGTGGTCGGGGAGGACGCGCTCGACCTGCTCGACCGGCGGATCCTCGACCTTCACGCCGTCATCGAGGCCGGCACCAAACGCCAGCTCCGGGCGGCCGGGCGCAGGCTCGCCGAGTACCTCTAGCCAACGACGGGTGTAGTTCCAGCCGTGCCGGCACGAGAGAAGTCCAGGAAGCCCCGCCGCGCCGTGGTCATCGGCGCCGGCTCGTTCGGCACCGCCATCGCCGTGCTGATCGCCCGTGCCG
>JBBATA010000035.1:11460-13456 GCA_040399005.1 Solirubrobacteraceae bacterium | reverse complement strand
GCGGCGTCGAACTCCTCGACTTCGCCGGAGGCGTGCTCGAGCGAGCCCGGGACGTCCTCGTGGTGGGTCCCGCCTCCGTCAGCGCCCTGGCCGCCGCCCTGCTGGCGCTTGGCCTTGCGCTGCTTGGCTCTCTTGCGGTTGCGGGCCACCGCGACCTCAGCGGGTCTCTTTGTGGCTGGTGTGCGTGCGACACCAGCGGCAGTACTTGCGCAGCGTGATCCGATCCGGACTGTTGCGCTTGCTCTTGTTGGTCTGGTAGTTGCGGCGCTTGCAGTCCTCGCATTCGAGGGTGATCGCGACGCGTACGTCTCCGCGGGCCACGGCCTGACTCCGATCGGATGGTGGACGAAACTGAAAAATCGTCCGGGGCAGAAAAACGACCCGCCCCGGGCGAGTCGAAAACCAAGTGTAGCGGGGTCCGGGCGCCCGTGCGCGGGCGATACGCTGGCCGCCGATGGACGATCAAGGGGTCAGTGGGGCGGCGGCGACCACTACCGGCTCCGGCGAGCCACCGGCGGGCATTCTTGCGATCGCCTCGATCCCCCTCGCCGTCCTCTTCAGCTTCATGGCCATCGGGTCGGTGCTCCCCGTGCTGCCCCTCTACGTAAAGGGGCCGATTGGCGCCGGCGACGTTGCCGTCGGCGTGGTCGTCGGAGCCTTCGCGATCACCGCGGCCATCGGCCGCCCATTCGGCGGCCGGCTCGCCGACGCCACCTCGCGACGGCGCGTACTGATCATCGGACTGCTGGCGGCTTCGGTCGGAGGCGCGATGCTCTTCCTCCCCCTCGGAGTTCCGGGACTGATCTTCGCCCGGCTGGTGGTCGGCTTCGGCGACGGCTGGATCTTCACCGCCGGCGTCTCCTGGATCGTCGACCTCACACCCGAGGAACGCCGCGGCCAGGTGATCGGGATCTTCGGGATCTCCGTCTGGGGCGGCATCTCCCTCGGCACGGTCATCGGCCAGCTGATCTACAGCGCCGCCGGCTACGACTGGGTCTGGGCCTTTGCCACGGCCGCGCCCCTGGCAGGGCTGCTGGTCGCCCTGAGGATTCCCTCCATCGTTCACCGTTCCGGCTCCCCGTCCGCTCCGGAAGAGGTCGCCAGCGCCGAGCTGGGTGCGCCCCTTCCCGAAGCCGGCGCCGGCGAACCGGCCGCCAGGCCGGCCGCCGCCAAGCGGACATGGCTACCCACCTCCGCCGTCCGGCCCGGGGTCGCCCTCCTCTTCGCCAACGTGGGCTTCGGAACGCTTGCCGGCTTCATCGTCCTGCTGCTCGACGGCAAGGGGATTGGGAGTGGCGCGGCGGCATTCACCGTCTTCACGGCGACTGTCGTTGCCTCGCGCCTGATCTTCGGGTGGCTCCCGGACCGCTGGGGGGCACGTCGCTCGGCACTGGCCGGGGGTATCTCGCAAGCGGCCGGGATCGCGACGATCGGCTTTGCCAGCAGCCTCCCGGTGGTTATGGCCGGGGCCGTGCTCGCCGGAATGGGGATCGCGCTCATCTTCCCTTCCCTGGCGCTCCTCGTCGTCAATGCGACCGACCCTGCGGCCCGGGCCACCGCGATGGGTTGGTTCACCTCTTTCTTCGATATCGGCGTCGCCGTGGGGGCTCCCTTTGCCGGGCTGATCGCCTCGACCGGGGGCGGAGGCAACTATCAGGCAGCCTTCTTCGCGGCGGCTGTGGTCTGCCTCGCGGGAGCCTTCATCGGCTTCCTCGGAACCCGTAACCAGCCGCGGAGCGTGGCCGTTGCCTGAGGTCATCGCGATCTGCCACCCCGAGGGCGGGAGCCCCGGGGTCTTCGAGGAGGCGGCCCGCGAAAGCGGCGCGTCGATCCGGGAGTGGCACCCGGCCCAGGAGCCCGAGCCGCCGATCGACCCCGGGGAGGCTGCGGGCGTCCTGGTCCTGGGCGGCGACCAGAACGTCGACGAGCAGCACCTCTACCCGTACCTCACCCGCGAGATCGAGTTCCTGAAGGAGTGGACGGCCGCCGGCAGGCC
>JBBATA010000035.1:0-11360 GCA_040399005.1 Solirubrobacteraceae bacterium | reverse complement strand
GGAGGAGGCGAGGGAGATGCTGGCCGGCGTGCCCGCGCACCTGGCCGACTGGAACGCCTACGGCCGCGGGCTCTTCAGCCGCTTCCTCGAGCGCTGCCGCTGAGGTTGGCGCCCCAGAGCCGTGTGCGCCTGCTCCAGGCGATCGCCGGCGCCTCGACGAACCGGAAGCTGAGCCAGCCGGCGAGAAGCGAGACCGGGAGCCCCACCAGCGTCGCGCCCAGCACGTCGAGCGGGAGCAGGCCGGCGGCGCGGAGCACCAGCAGCACCGGGACGTGCCAGAGATAGAGGCCGTAGGAGATGAGCCCGCACCAGGCCAGCGGCTTCCAGGCGAGCGACCGTGGCGCCCTGGTCGCGGCCAGGCAGATCAACATCGCGAAGCCCAGCGCGGCGGGCAGGTCTCGGATCACCCGCAGGAAGTCGACGATGTCGGCGCCGCGGCCGGCCGACACCTGCAGGACGACGTTTACCGCCACGAGCGCCAGCGCACCGGCCACGAGCGCCCGCGCCTGGCCGGCCGAGGGACGGCGACCGGCCACCAGCACCGCGGCCCCCATCCCCACGGCGAAGTAGGGAAGCATCGCCAGCAGCGACTTCGACCAGCGCAGGTCGTCGGGGTCGAAGGCGACCAGGGAGGCGTTGAAGGCAACGCCGATTAGGAGCAGTGCGGCGGGGACGGCCAGCTGAGCGCGGCCGGTCGCCCGGCCGCGAAGTGCCAGCCAGCCGAAGAGCGGCAGCAGTACGTAGAAGCAGGCCTCGACGGCGAGGGTCCACATCGGCGGGTCGAGCTTGAGGAGCGTCTGCGGGCTGAAGTTCTGGGCGAAGACGAAGAAGAGCGGAAGCAGCTCGGGCGGGGGCAGCCTCACGCCGGGGGAGCCGGCGATCGGGTAGAGCAGGGCGATGCTGCCAACGATCGCCAGCCAGTAGGCGGGGATGATCCGCCCGATGCGGTGAACGGCGTAGGTGGTGCGGCCGGGAGCGGGGCGGCGGCCCAGGGCCGCGGAGGCCCACGCCCGGTAGAGCAGGAAGCCGGAGAGGACGAAGAAGAGCACCAGCCCGAGACGCAGCTCCCGGATCAGGTCGGTGGCCGGGGTGCGTTCGGCGCCGGCCGCGTCCACCACCGGCAGCGTGTAGAGCCAGGCGTGGAAAACGAAGACGCTCAGCGCCGCGATGCCCCGCAGCCCGTCGATTGCATGGTTGCGCGCCCGGCGCTCGCGCTCTGCCTCCTCGGCGCCCTCGCTCACGGAGGCGAGGCTACCCGCCGGCGGCGGTCAGCCGACGGTCTGAACCCGCGATCTCCAGCCCGCTCTCGGCCATCCAGTCCTTGAGCTGGTGGTGCATCGAGGCGGCACCCACGATCGGCCCGTCCGGCTCGCTCCACTGGCTCGGGATCAGGGCGAACGGGCTCATCTGCGTCCCTCCGAGGCCGCCGTGGGATCCCATGAACTCTTCGAAGGGCGCGACCTCTCCGGTCTGCGGGTCGTAGGCGCCGTTGACCAGGATGTCCGGGCAGTGCTCGAAGCCGTCGGTGCGCCGAAGGTGGTCGGCGGCGTTCTCCCCGTAACCGTCGAGCGGGTCGACGCCTTCCACGTGGCCGTCGCTCAGCCGGTGGCTGCCCTCCCCTCCGAGAACGACCGCCCCGTCGGCCTCGGTCCTGACCATCACCCAGCCGATGTCGGGGTGGCCGGCGAGGGTGGCCAGCAGCCCCGGGTGGAGCTCCTCGATCTGCTCGGCGCTCATCCGTCCGGGCACCCGGGGGAACGAGATCAGCCCGAGGCAGCCGGAGGCCAGGACGATCGTCTCCGGGCGCTCCTCTCCCTTCTCGCCGGAGAGGTCGGCCTTCTGCTCGAGCAGCTCGCGGTTGGGGCCCAGGGCGACGGTGTCGTCGGCCATCCGGTCCCGGGTCGCGCGCTTGACGAAACGGCCCGCGGGCCCCTCGTCGGAGCCCAGGTCGGCGAGCCAGGCGCCGAGCACGCCCCACGACTCCTCGACGGCCACCGGGGCCGAGACGTCGCCGCTGCACGCCTCCTCGACGACCTCCTCGAGGGTCTGGCCGCAGCGCTGGCGGAAGGGGCGCCCCTGGGTCTGGCCGTGGTCGGAGAGGACGACGATGTTGTACGGGCGCGGGGCCTGGGCGCAGGCGCGCTCCAGCCGCAGCAGCTGGTGGTCCAGGCGCTTGAGCGCGGCGAAGGCGTCGGGCTCGCGGATCCCGGAGTGGTGGGCGACCTCGTCGTAACCGACGTAGGTCGCGTAGGAGACGGGCACGCCCTCGACGATGTCGGCCAGGAGGATCGCCGAGTTGAGGTCGCGCATGATCACGGTGATCGTGCACCGCAGGACCGGGTAGATGCCGCCCCGGTTCACGTGCTCGGCCCCGGAGCGCTTCTGTCTCCAGTAGGCGACCTTCTCCAGGAAGATGTCGTGGAAGCAGAGGGTAAGCGTGCGGATGAGGCCCGCCCAGTCGGCGAAGTAGGCGTAGAACTCGGCCGAGCGCGAGCGGCTGCGGTCCTTGACCACGCTCATCGTCGCCGAGGCCCGCGGGGCGTCTCCGGAGACGAGGTTGCCGCGGCTCGTTCCGTCCACGGCGAGCAGGCCGGTGCCGGTGGCGTGGCGGCGCTCGATCTCCGCGGCGTCGCCGATGCTGTTGGAGACCATCAGCCGCCCGGTGTCCTTCTCGTACCAGCGGAAGGCCGGCATGTTCTCGTTGCTGCCCAGGAGAAGGCCGGACTGGCTGGCGCCGGTCTGGGAGGAGAGGTCGCACTCCCAGCCCATGAGGCGGTGGCTTCCGTCGGAGAGCCAGCGCTCGATCGTCGGCACGTGGCCGGCGGCGATCGCCTCGCGCAGCAGCGGCTCGGCCAGCCCGTCGATCTCGAAGAAGATGGTGCCGGGCACCTCGCTGCTGTTCCGGTGGCGCTCCTTGCCCAGGCGGCGCCGGACGATTCGCAGGTGATAGGCGTCGCCATCGACGTCGAGGAGGGTCCCGCCGATGGTGGTTACAAGGCTCATCACGATCGCCGCCAGGAATGCGCCGAAGAGCGTGGGCTGGGACTGGTCGACGAGGTCGAGGATCAGCCAGATCGCCAGCGTGGTGGCTATCAGCCCGACGATCCCGAAGGTCAGGACGGTCAGCGGCAGGATCAGCCGGGTGATAAACGGCCAAAGCAGCGCGTTGAAGAGGGCGAGCAGGACGACGACGGCGATCCCGGCCCGGAACGACGGCACGTCTACCCCGGGAATGATTGCCGACATTCCCCAGAGGGCCGCGGCCTGGATGACGCCCAGGACGGCAACGCGGATCGCAAACCCGGCGTAGCGCTTCACGCCAGGGCCACCGTCGCGCGGGTAGAAGGTCATCGCTCTCGGGCTCGCATTCCTTCGCGGTAGTAAACACGACGAAGTACGTTCCACCGCCATCTGTGAAAGGTTGTTCCGATGGCTGACACCAATCCCAGCGGCGACGAAGAGACGAAGAAGCTTCCGGAAACCGGAAAGGCCGGCGCTTCGGGCGCCGCTTCCGGCGAGGAGAAGACGACGAAGATGGAGGCCTCCTCCCCGCCAGGTGACACGCCCTGGGACCGCTCCAAGGGGCGCCGGATCGGGGTGCGCGTGCTCCTCGTGCTCGGGACCATCCTGGCGATCGTCTCGATGATCTCGGTCTGGGCGCGCGAGCAGGCGCTCGACAACGCCACCTGGAACAGGACCAGCGCCGAGCTCCTGGCCAACCCGCAGATCCAGACGGCTCTTGGCACCTACCTAGTCGACCAGCTCTACGACAACGTCGACGTTCCCGCCGAGATCGAGAAGGTCCTTCCGACCAACTTCAAGCCGCTGGCCCCCGTGGCCGCGGCCGGCGCCCGCGACCTGATCGACAAGGCGGCGATCGCCGCCCTGGGCCAGCCGGCGATCGAAAGCATCCTCTCCGACGCGACCAACCTCGCCCACTCGGAGGTCGTGACCATCCTCGATGGCGGCGGCCAGACGATCAGCACCCAGAACGGCCAGGTGACGCTCGACCTCGGCGCCGCCCTCCAGCGCATCAGCCAGAGGGTCGGGCTGCCGGCGAGCATCTCCGAGAAGCTGCCGCCCGACTCGGCGGTCGTGCCGATCGTCAAGTCCCAGGAGCTCGAGAAGCTCCAGAACCTGGCCAAGGCGCTCAAGGCGGTAGCGCTGATCTCCACGGTCCTGGCGATCCTCTTCTTCGTCCTCGCCGTCTGGCTCGCCTCCGGGCGGCGCGGCCGCGTCCTCATGGAGGTAGGCGGTGGCCTGGTGATCGCGGGCCTTGCCGTGATCGTCATCCGCGACTCGGCCGGCTCACAGATCGTGAATTCGCTGGTGACCGACACTTCGATCAAGCCGGCGGCGACCAGCGCCTGGAACATCACCAGCTCGCTCCTGGGCGACCTGGCCGTCCAGTCGATCGTGCTCGGTGTGATCTTCGCGATCGCCGGGTTCATCGGCAGCCAGGCCAAGGCGGCGGTCGCCTTCCGGGGCAAGCTGGCCCCGATGTTCAACGAGCGCCCCGAGGTGGCCTTCCTGACCACCGGCATCCTGCTCCTGCTCTTCCTGCTCTGGGGCCCGATCCCGGCGACCCGCAACTGGTGGGCGATCCTCATCTTCATCGGCCTGACCGTGCTCGGCACCTGGGGGCTGTGGAAGCAGTCCTCCGGCGAGTTCCCCGAGGCCCGCTTCGACGGGGACGGCATCAAGTCGAAGTTCAGCGGAGCGGGCGCCGCTATCGCCGGTGCCGGCCGTTCGGTGAAGGAGAAGGCTTCCAGCGCCGCTTCCGACGTCAAGGCCAGGGCCGAGGCCGACAAGACCGTCCGCACCGAGGACAAGAAGATGGACAAGCTCGAGCGCCTGGTTGCCCTTCGGGACGGCGGCGCGCTGAGCGAGGCCGAGTTCGAGGCCGAGAAGAAGAAGCTCCTGGACGAAGGCTGAGTCGGTGGGCGCCGATCCGCGCCGGCCACTGATCTGCGGGGTCGCCCAGGCGACCTGGCACGAGGATGCCCCCGACCCGATCTCCATGTGCGTGGAGGTGGCGCGCGGCGCCGCCGCCGACTCCGGCGCGCAGGGCGCCGTACTGGAAGGCATCGACGCCGTGGGGGTGGTCGACATCGCCTCCCGGCGATGGTCCAACCCGGCAGCCCTGGTCGCCGAAGGGCTCGGCATCGAGCCGAAGCTGACGCTTCGCACCGAACTCGGGGGCGACGGCCCGATCCGCCTGGCCGCGGAGCTGGGGAGGCGGATCCAGGATGGCGAGCTGGAATGCGCGCTGATCTGCGGTGCCGAGGCGCTGGCCACCGCGGCTCAGGCGATGAAGACCGGCCAGGAGCCCGAGGGCTGGCCGCCCCTCGACGAGGGCGAGCAGCCCGACGTCGTTATCGGCGACGCCCGGCTCCCGCACACCGACGCCGAGTTCGCGGCCAACATGATCGCCCCGGTCGTCATCTACCCGCTCTTCGAGTACGGACTGTGGAATGAGCAGGGCGGGACGATCGAGGAACACCGCGGGCGCCTGGGCCGGCTCTGGGAGCGCTTCGCCTCGGTGGCCCGCGCCAACCCGCTCTCGTGGGCGCCCGACGCACCCGGCGCCGAGGAGATCGCCTCCCCCTCCCCCGGCAACCGGCTGGTGACCCTCCCCTACACCAAGCTCCTCAACTCCAACATCACCACCGACCAGGCCGCGGCCCTGGTGATGTGCTCGCAGGATTTCGCAGACCGCGCCGGCATAGGAGCCGACCGCCGCGTCTATCCCCTGGCCTTCGGCCACGCCACCGACCACTGGTTCGTCACCTCCCGCGAGCGGCTCGACCGATCTGCGGCGGCCGGAATCGCCTCGCGGGGCACCCTGGAGGCGGCCGGCACCTCGATCGGCGAGGTGGAGCACCTCGACATCTACTCCTGCTTCCCGAGCGCTGTCCAGATGGCCTGCCGTGAGCTCGGCATCGACCCGTGGACCGACCCGCGCGAGCTGACGGTCACCGGCGGGCTGACCTTCTTCGGCGGCCCCGGCAACAACTACGTCACGCACTCGCTGGCCTCGATGGTCGAGCGGCTTCGCGAGAACCCGGGTCAGACCGGCCTCTGCACCGCGGTCGGCTGGTACATGACCAAGCACGGCGCCGCCGTGATGCGCTCGGCCGAGCCGGACGGCCCCCTTGCCTTCTTCGACGGGGCCGATGCGGTCTCGCAGCTGCCGGTGCGCGAGATGGCCGAGGGCCGGGAGGGCGTGGCCACCGCCGAGGCGGCCTCGATCGTCTACGACCGCGAGGGCGCGCCAACGGTGGCGACGGTGACCGCGATCTTCGACGACGGCGCCCGCGGGGTAGGCAAGAGCACCGACCTCGCCTTCATGGAGCTGCTGGCCCGCGAGCCGGTAACCGGCACCCCGGTGCGCCTTGGCGCCGACGGCTCGGTCGGGCCGGCGTGAGCCGCCGCCCCCGGCGGGCTGCCGCCGGCGCTGGTACAAGGTTCCGGTGACCGCCCCGCTCTACCACCTGGGCCGCCTGTGCGCCCGCTTCCGCTGGCCGGTGATCGCCCTCTGGCTCGCCGCGGTCATCGGGCTCGGAGCCTGGGCCGGGGCCGCCGGGTCCCAGGAGGCCGACTCCCTCTCGCTGCCGGGCACCGGCAGCCAGAAGGCCACCGACCTGCTCAACGAGCGCTTCCCTTCCCAGAGCAACGGGTCGAGCCCGGTAGTCGTCCACGCCGCCGGCGGCAAGAGCCTCACGACCCCGGCCAGCCAGGACGCGATCGCCAAGGGCATCGCCGCAGGCAAGGCCGATCCCGAGGTGGCAGCCGTGGCCGGGCCGACCGACGTGGCCGGCGGCGGCGCCCTCAGCAAGGACGGGAAGACCGCGATCATCGCGGTGACCCTCAAGCAGTCGATCACCAACTACACGGCCGAGGAGGCCGAGCGGATAGTCGACCGGATCGAGAAGCCGATCGAGGCGGCCGGCCTGGAGGTAGCCGCCGGCGGCCAGCTGGGCCAGAAGGCGACTCCCCCGGCCACCGACACGAGTGAGGCGATCGGGATCGCCGTCGCGCTGGTGATCCTGCTCCTGACCTTCGGCTCGGCGGTCTCGATGGTCCTCCCCATCGTCACCGCGATCCTCGGCGTCGGCTCGGCGATCAGCATCATCACGCTGCTCTCACACGTCACCAGCGTTCCAACCGCGGTCCCGGCGCTCGCGTCGATGATCGGCCTCGGCGTGGGGATCGACTACTCGCTCTTCATCCTCTCCCGCCACCGGGAACAGCTCGAGCAGGGAATGGAGATACGCGAGTCGATCGCGCGCTCAGTGGCCACCTCCGGGGCGGCGGTTCTCTTTGCCGGCAGCACCGTCGTGCTCGCCCTCTGCTCCCTGGCCATCGCCGGCATCCCGATCGTCGCCCAGATGGGCGTCCTCTCCTCGATCGCGGTGATCGTGGCGATCCTTGCCGCCACCACGCTCCTGCCGGCGATTCTCGCCGTCCTCGGCCCGAAGGTCGACGCCCTGAGGCTCCCCTGGCTGCACCGCCGCACCAGCCAGAAGGTCGATCACGACAACTCCGGCTGGGCGCGCTGGGCGCGCGGTGTGGCCAGGCGCCCGTGGCCGCCGATGATCGCGGCCGTCGCGATCCTGGTCGCCTTCGCCATCCCGGTCTTCTCGCTCGAGCTCGGCCAGCCCGACACCGCCGCCGGCCCGCCGAAGGCCGACACCACCCGCGCCTACAACCTGGTGGCCGACGGCTTCGGCGAGGGGGTCAACGGGCCGATCATCGTCGCCGCCGAGCTGCCCGGGAAGGGCAGCGACCAGGCCGACCTGGCGAAGCTCTCGAAGGAGATCGAGGCCGATCCGGACGTGGCCTCGGTGGCCCCGCCGGTGGTCAACGCCAACGGGACGGCGGCAACGCTCTCGGTGATCCCGAAGTCGGCGCCGCCGGCCGACGCCACGGTCGCGCTGGTCGACCGGATCCGCAACGAGGAGATTCCCAGAGCCCTGGGCAGCTCCGACGTGAAGGCCTACGTCGGAGGGGCGACGGCGGCGTACATCGACATCGCCGACGAGATCCAGCGAAAACTCCCCCAGTCGATCCTGATCGTTGTCGCCCTGAGCTTCGTGCTGCTCCTTATCGCCTTCCGCTCGGTCCTGGTTCCCGTGCAGGCGGCGGCGATGAACCTCCTCGGCGTGGCTGCCTCATACGGGATGCTCGTCGCCGTCTTCCAGTGGGGCTGGGGAACGGAGCTGATCGGGCTCAGCGGGGACGTGCCGATCGTCTCGTTCGTGCCGCTGATGATGTTCGCGATCCTCTTCGGCCTGTCGATGGATTACGAGGTCTTCCTCGTGACCCACATCCAGGAGGAGTACCAGCAGGGAGCCGACAACGAGACAGCGGTTGTCCGCGGGCTGTCGCGCAGCGCCCGCGTGATCACCTCGGCGGCGCTGATCATGGTCTCGGTCTTCGCCGCCTTCGTCCTCTCCAGCGACCCGACGACCAAGCAGTTCGGCCTGGGCCTGGCCTTTGCGGTGGCGATAGACGCCACGATCGTGCGCTGCCTGCTGGTACCGGCGCTGATGGTGGTCTGCGGGAAAGCAAACTGGTGGCTGCCAGGCTGGCTCGGACGGATCCTGCCCAAGGACAGCATCGAAGGCACCGGGTACTTCCGGAAGCTGGACGAACGGGCCGGACAGAAGCCGGTCCCCTGAGCCCGGCCGACCGCCAGGAGGCTCCACCTGGACCAGCCCGGGAGGCGGGCGGCGGGTGCACGCGCAGCCGCCCTGCCCTAACCACGTACGCGCTAAGCCTCACCATTAACTCAAACGAAGTGCGTCCCCTCACGTATGACAGGAAGTATCAATTGAAGTAGGCGACGGCGACTGTCACTTTGGGGTGAGAAGGGGACCTTCAGGGACGATGGGCACGAAGCCAGCCACCACGCCAAAGGACGCACCCGCTCAGACGGCGGTAGCAGCCGACGGCGCCTCCGCCAACCTCCTCAACGGCCGGATCTCGAGGAGCCTCAAGGGCCTGCGCAAGCGCGACAAGCTCACGCAGGAGGAGGTCGCCAGGGGAATCGGCGTCTCCTGGCGCAACTACCAGCGCTGGGAGAAGGGCCGGGTGACTCCCCGGCCGGAGAACGTCGCCGAGCTCGCCGCCTTCTTCAAGGTCAGCGAGCGCGAGATCTACGGATTCGACCCCGCGGGCCAGGACGGAAACGGCGCCGACGGCGAACTGGTCGAGGAGCTCATCAACACGATCGCGGTCCTGGTTCCCAGGGTCGACAGGCTGACCCTTCGCGTCGCCGAGCTCGAGCGCCAGGCGCCCGACGCCAAGGCTTCCTGAGCCTCCGGGCGCAAAAGCGCTCCGGCGCTACGAGTCAGGGCTGCGGGCAGGCGTCTTCCCGGGCGACCACTCGGGCCGCCCGGGAGTAGCGCCTAAAGGGCCTGCTCGAGCTGCTTCTCGGCCGACCTCAGCTGGAAGCCGAAGACGATCATCAGCAGCCCGCGGACGATCAGCACGATGCCGATGATCACGGCAATCGCGGTGAGCGTCAGGTCGGGCCACGCGAGGATGATCACGCCGGCAGCGAGGTCGACGAGGCAGATGAGGAGGTTTCCGCCCCTGCCCTCGCGCGAGGAGACCGCATCGACGAGGCGCGCGATCGCGGCCACGACAAAGACGATTCCCAGGATCAGGATCAGGACGGTGAGGGTTTCGAACGGCTTCTTGACCAGGAGGAGGCCGGCGATCGCAGTAACCACGCCGATCAGCGCGAGTACCCCGCGCCCCTCACCCTTTCCAAAGATCGCCACGAGAATCTCGACCACAGCCTGAATCAGCAGGAAGATCCCGAGGATCACGGTGACGGTCTTGAGAGTCGAGTCGTTCCGGACCACGAAGAAGACTCCGACGCCCAGGGCGATAAGCCCCATGACGACCGGAATCCACCAGATCGAGGCCGGCTTTGTCTCCACTTGAGTAACTGAGGCTTCCACGGGTCTCCTTCCGCAGGTAGCTGTAACCAGTCTGGATTCAACGCCGGGACCGGGACCCCTTCCGCTATTCCCCGTATGTAGCCTGCGCAAACCATGGGAGAGGGAGAAGAGCTGGACGGCAGGGTGGCCCTGGTCACCGGTGGGGCGAGCGGCCTGGGGCGCGCCGCCTGCCGGGCGCTGGCCGGCGCCGGGGCGAAGGTGCTCGTGGTCGACCTCGACGCGGAAGGCGCAGCCACCGTGGCCTCCGAGGTCGGTGGCGAGCCGTTCGCTGCCGACGTCTCGCGCCTAGAGGACAACCTCGCCGCGGTGGCCCGGGCCGAGGAGCTCTTCGGCCGGCTCGACCTGGTCTACCTCAACGCCGGCGTCTCATCGGGAATCGGCCTCGACGAGAGCTTCGACGTAGAGCAGTACCGCCGGGTGATGGGAGTGAACCTCGACGGCGTGGTCTTCGGCACCCACGCGGCGCTGCCGGCGCTCGAGCGCAGCGGCGGCGGGGCCATCGTCGCCACCGCCTCGCTGGCCGGGCTGACCGCCGTCCCCTTCGATCCGCTCTACGCCGCCAACAAGCACGCCGTCGTCGGCCTCGCCCGCTCGCTCGGGCCCGGCCTGGCCGAGCAGGGGATCCGCTTCAACGCCGTCTGCCCGGGATTTGCCGAGTCGAAGATCATCGAGCCGATCCGCGAGGGCCTCCAGCAGTCCGGCACGCCGATCATCCCCTCCGAGGAGGTTGCGGCCGCGGTGATGGAGCTCTTCACCGGCGAGATGACCGGCGAGTGCTGGTTCGTCCAGGCCGGACGGCCGGCCGCGAACTTCGAGTTCCGCGGAATTCCCGGCCCGCGGGCCTAGCGCCCGCGCAGCCGGTTGTTGCGCAGGATCGTGTCGACGACCGCGCTCGGGTCGACCTTGCGCTTGCCGGCGGCCACCGCCGACATGTCCAGGCCGTCGGGAGCCGTGAACAGGCACATGGTCCGTCGCGGGGCCATCTTCAGGGTCAGCAGGTAATCGCGCAGCGGGTCGTCGACGCAGTCGGACTCGGTCGAGAGGAAGTTGACGTGATTGCCGGTCCGCTGGGTGACCTCGAAGGCGCTCGGGAACGCGCGGGCCATTGCCCGGCCCCAGACCAGGGGCGTCGCGGCGTCGGCGGTCGAGTCGGAGATCGCCAGCTTCAGGTTCCTGACCCGGGCCAGCGAGGCCCTCGAGGCGATCCTCGGGACCGGGTCGGGCCGGAAGCTGTACCCCACGCATGCGGGCGCCGAGCCGGAGACGGTCAATCCCCCGAAGACCGGGGCCTGGGAGACGACGTTGCGCACGATCCGGGCGCGCCTGCGGCCGTTGGGCCGGTCGGCGTAGTCGGCGCAGTTGATCGCCGAGTTGGCTCCGCCGTCG
>JBBATA010000034.1:2029-13545 GCA_040399005.1 Solirubrobacteraceae bacterium | reverse complement strand
GCGAGCGGGAGGAAGATCAGCCCGCCGGTTGCGCCCCTCCCCCGCCACCGGTAACGGACGAGGGCCAG
Organism: Solirubrobacteraceae bacterium; assembly: GCA_040399005.1. Classification (GTDB taxonomy): domain Bacteria; phylum Actinomycetota; class Thermoleophilia; order Solirubrobacterales; family Solirubrobacteraceae; genus F1-60-MAGs163. The sequence continues at coordinate 13,477 of JBBATA010000034.1, read as the reverse complement.
CGCGACGAAGGTGCCCAGCGCAACTGCGATCAGCGTCGTCAGGAGGGCGATAAGGATCGAGGTGCCCATCGCCTCACCCAGACCGGCGACCGCGAAGGGCTCCTTCCAGTGCTTCAGGGTGAAGCCCTGCCAGGTGAAGTTGAAGCGGCCCTGGTTGTCGTTGAAGGAGAACATGACGATCACGAAGATCGGCAGGAACAGGAAGATGATGGCCAGGACCGACCAGGTCCCGAGGGCAACGCCGCGCAGCCTGTCGGCCGTGGTCCTCACGACGCTGCCGCCTCAGAGAGCTGGCGGGTGCTGACGAAGCGCAGCGCGATGGCGATCAGGATCAGGACGATCACCATCACCACGAACGAGAGCGCCGCGGCCGTCGGGTACTCGCGCACGGTCAGGTACTGCGACTGGATGACGTTGCCGATCATGAACTGGTTGGGCGTGCCCAGGAGCTGGGCGTTGATGTAGTCGCCGATCGCGGGGATGAAGGTCAGCAGCGTGCCGGCGAAGATGCCGGGGGCAGCCAGGGGCAGCGTCACCTTGCGGAAGGCGGTGAGCTTGCTGGCGTAGAGGTCCGAGGCGGCTTCGAGGAGCGTGCGGTCCATCCGCTCCAGCGAGGCGTAGAGCGGCAGCACCATGAACGGCAGGAAGTTGTAGGTGATGCCGGCGATCACCGCGAAGGTCGTGGCCAGCAGCCGCCCGTCGGGGCCGAGAATGCCGATCGCCTTGAGCGCGTCGACTACGAAGCTGTCGTCGGCCAGCAGCGTCTGCCAGGCGACGACGCGGACGATCAGGCTGGTGAAGAACGGCAGGATGACCAGCAGCAGCATCAGGTTGCGCCAGCGACCGGCCTTGAAGGCGATGAAGTAGGCCAGCGGGAACGAGATGATCAGGCAGGCCAGCGTCGCGATGCCGGCGTAGAGGAACGAGCGGCCCAGCTGCGGCAGGTACTCGGAGACCGCCTCCGGATAGACGGCAAAGTTCCAGGTCTGGACGAAGCCGTCGTCGGGGTTACCGGTCTGGGTGGAGACCCAGACCTGGGAGACGATCGGGATTACGTAGAAGAGGACCAGCCAGGCGAGCCCCGGCAGGACGAACAGCAGCGGGATCAGTGCCCGCTTACGGCGCAGCGAGAGGCCGCCCCCGCCCCGGGAGCCCTTCCCCGGAGCGGGGGCGACCGCTTCGCTCACGAACCGGTGACCTTCTGCATGGCCGCCGTGACCTCACGGTCGGCGGCGGCACCCAGGTTCGGGTACTGGCGCAGCTGGTCGGTGGTGGCCTTGTCCGGGAAGATCAGCTGGTTGTTGGCCAGCTCCGGGTTGCGCTCGGTCAGGATCTCCTTGACCCCTTCCACCGGGCAGAAGTAGTTGACGTACTCCGCGATGTTGGCGGCGACCTCCGGGTCGTAGACGTAGTTCATGAACGTCTCGGCCCCGTACGGCGACTTGGCCTTCTGCGGGATCAGCATGTTGTCCGACCAGGTCACCGCGCCCTCCTCGGGAATGAGGAACTCGAGGTTCGGGTTCTCGGCCTTCAGCTGGACCAGGTCACCCGACCAGGCCACGCAGGCCCAGAGGTTCCCGGAGGCCAGGTCCTTGGTGTAGTCGTTGCCGGTGAAGCGCCGGATCTGGCCCTTGCTCGACTCCTCGCCGATCTTGTTGATCGCCTCGAGGTAGTCGTCCTTGCTGGCGGTCTGGGAGTCCTTCCCCTGGCCCAGCAGCACGAGGCCGGCCGAGTCGCGCCACTCGCTGAACATCGTCACGCGACCCTTGAACTTCGGGTCGAAGAGGTCGTTGACGCTGGTCAGCTTGCGACCGGTCTTCTCCGGGTTGTAACCAATGCCGGTGATTCCCGACTGCCACGGCAGCGTGTAGTTGCGGTTGGCATCGTACGGCGGCTTGCGCAGCGTCGGGATCAGGTTCTTCTCGTTGGGGATGTTGTTCTTGTCCTTCGGGATCGCATAGCCCTGCTCGATCCAGCGGGCCGCCATCCAGTCGGTCGGCATGATCAGGTCACGCCCGATCCCCTGGTCGTTCTCGAGCTCCTGGCGAACCTTGGCGTAGAACTCCTCGTTGTCGTTGTAGTCCTCGAGGTACTTCATCTTGGCGTCGTTGGCCTTCTGCCAACCGACGATGGTCGGGGAGGTCTTGCCGCCCTTGCCCTCGTCGATGTAGAGCGGCCAGTTGGAGACCACGAGCGTGCCGATCGCGGTCTTGGGGTGCGTGACGTTTACGTCCTGGTTCTCACCCTCGTTGCTCGTTCCCTCGACTCCGCCGCAGGCGGCGAGGAAGGCGGCCGAGCCGCTCATCATCGCCGTGCCGGCACCGAGCCGCTTCAGCGCCGAACGGCGGGTGACCTCGTCACCCTCGACGATCTTCTCGAAAAACTGGTCCATCGATTCAGGCGCCATCAGATACCTCCCGGTTGACTGCAAACGTGGTTGTCGGGTCCCAGGTGGCCGCCACGCGGCGCCCGGGACCAAGGTTCGGCGGATGATCCGCCGAGTTCTGCACAAAGACCTGAAGCTCGTCGCCGCCCTCGGTCTGGACGACGTACTGCGTGGATACGCCAACGAAGGCGGCGTCGGTGATGTGGCCGAGGATCACATTTGACCCGTTGGTGGTCGGCGCTCCGTCGTCTATCGCCTCGAGATCGAGTTTCTCCGGCCGCACCCCGATCCGCACCTCGGTGTCGGTGCCCGGCAGCACGGAGGCGGGGACGTGCAGGCGCGCGCCGCCGTCAGCCTCGACCTCAGCCATCTCGCCGCTTCGCGAGAGCACCTTGGCGTCGAGCAGGTTCGAGGTGCCCAGGAAGTTCGCCACGAAGGCGGTCTTCGGAGTGTCGTAGAGCTCGCTGGCGGTGCCGAGCTGCTCGATCCTTCCCTCGTTCATCACCGCGATCTGGTCGGCCATCGTCATCGCCTCTTCCTGGTCGTGCGTGACGTGGACGAAGGTGATGCCGATGTCGGCCTGGATCCGGCTCAGCTCCAGCTGGAGCTGCTTGCGCAGCTTGAGGTCAAGGGCGCCGAGCGGCTCGTCGAGCAGCAGCGCCTGAGGTCGGTTGACCAGGGCCCGGGCCAGGGCAACGCGCTGCTGCTGGCCGCCGGACATCTGGGTCGGGCGGCGGTTGGCCAGCGGGGCGAGCTGGACGAGCTCGAGTGCTTCGGCCACCCGCTGCTTACGCTCCTCCTTGGGGACCTTCTTGCGCTTGAGGCCGAACTCGACGTTCTCGGCGACGGTCATGTGCGGGAAGAGCGCGTAGCTCTGGAAGACGGTGTTGACGTCGCGCTTGTGGGCGGGGACGTTGGTCACGTCCACCCCGGCGAGGTTCACCGTGCCGGCGGTCGGCTCCTCGAAGCCGCCGATCATCCGAAGCGTCGTGGTCTTGCCGCAGCCACTGGGGCCGAGCATCGCGAAGAAGCCGCCCTTGGGGATCTCAAGGTCGAGGTCGTCGACGGCGACCATCTCCCCGAACTTCTTGGTCAGCCCCGTGAGGGTGATGTCTGCTTCGGCCACTTATCTCCCTGAAGTCGCTCTCCGTGCGGCCCTGAAACCATATAGGCAGAGGGCCCCGTGGTGAAGCACCGCAATTTGCGGCCGTCAGGCAGGCAGGCCGAGACTGACCGAGCGCCCCTCGTGCACGGTCTCCATGGCGACGATCTCTGCGATCACCTCTTCGGGCACGCGGGTGGTGGTGGTGAGGACCATCACGGCGTCGCTGTCGTCACCCGGGCCCTCGGAATCGGGCTCGTAGCCGACGGCGGCGTTGTCGATGTTGATCCCGTGGCGGCCGAAGATCGTCCCGACCTCGCCGATCATTCCCGGCACGTCCTCGTAACGGAAGATCGCGAGGTGCTCCTGGAGCTGGAGGTTGAAGCGGCGGCCCCAGGCCTCGAGGAGGTGGGGCCGGTGGCGCTGGCCGAGCGTCGTGCCGACCACGCGGGTCGAGCTGTCGCCTCCGGTGATCGTCACTCGGACCAGCTCGGTGAAGTCGCGGGCGCTCGTGCGCGAGCTCTCGATGGTGACGATTCCGCGGGCCGCGGCGATCGCCGGGGCGTTGACGTCGTTTACCTGCTCCTCGGTGTGGCCGGAGAGGACGCCCAGGAGGACGGCGGTGGTCAGGGGGCGGCAGTCGCGGTCGGCGATCCGTCCGAGGTACTCGACCTCGACCCGGTCGATCGCAGGGCCGCTGGCCAGTGAGGAGGCCAGCCGGCCCAGCATTCGCGAAAGGGGAACGAAGGGCCCGAGGACCTCGAGGTCCTCGGCGGCGACGGCCGGCACGTTTACAGCGCTGGTCGCACCCTGGCCGGTGAGGGCGCGCACGACCTGCTCGGCGGCCTGGTAGCCGGCGCGGTCGGTGGCCTCGGTGGTTGAGGCGCCGAGATGCGGCGTGACGACGACCTTCGGGTTGCCGAAGAGCGGGTGCTCGGTGATCGGCTCGCTCTGGAAGACGTCGAGCGCGGCCCCGGCGACCTTCCCGGAGTCGATCGCCGCCTCGAGGTCGGCGTCGACGATCAGCGGGCCACGGGCGACGTTGAGGATGCGCACGCCTTCCTTCATCTTCGCGAAGGCTTCTGCGTTGAGCCAGCCCTCGGTCTCCGGGGTCTTGGGGAGGTGGATGGTGATGAAGTCGGCCTGCTCGTAGAGCTCGTCGCTGCTCTGCGCCTGGCGCACGCCGAGCTCGCGGTAGCGCTCGGCACCGACGTAGGGGTCGTAGGCGACGACGTCCATGTCGAAGCCCTGGGCCCGCTCGGCCACCAGCTGCCCGATCCGGCCGAAGCCCAGGATTCCCAGCGTCTTGCCGCTCAGCTCGACCCCGGAGAACTGCTTGCGCTCCCAGCGGCCGTCGACGAGCGCCATGTGGGCCTGCGGCACGTTGCGGGCCAGCGCCAGCAGCAGCGCCATCGTGTGCTCGGCGGCGGTGACGACGTTCGACTCGGGCGCGTTGGCCACCACGATGCCCCGCGCGGTCGCGGCCTCGACGTCGACGTTGTCGACGCCCACGCCGGCGCGGCCGACCGCCTTGAGGCTGTCGGCCTTCCCGATCAGCTCCGCGTCGACGCTGGTCGCCGAGCGGATCAGCAGCCCGTCGTAGCTGCCTACCTCCTGCTCGAGCCTGTCGCGGTCCCAGTCGAACCCGAGGTCGACCTCGAACCCGTTTTCGCGCAGCAGCTCGACGCCGGCTTCGCCGACGTCTTCGCAGACCAGGACCCTCTGGCGCTCTTCGGCCATCACGACGAGGTAAGCACGTTGCCGTTTTCCAGCGTCCAGTCGATGCAGGCGGTTAGCGCCTCGATGTCGGCCGGGTCGATCGCCGGGAACATCCCGATCCGCAGCTGGTTGCGCCCGAGCTTGCGGTAGGGCTCGGTGTCGAGGATCCCGTTGGCGCGCAGGACGGCGGCCAGCGCGGCGGCGTCGACGCTCTCGTCGAAGTCGATCGTGCCCACCACCAGCGCGCGCAGGTCCGGTGCGGGCACGAACGGCGTGGCCAGCTCGGAGCCCTCGGCCCACTGGTAGAGAGTCCCAGCCGACTTAGAGGTGCGCGCGACGCAGCCGTCGAGCCCGCCGACCTCGAGCATCCAGCGCAGCTGCTCGTTCAGGAGGAAGAGCGTGGCCAGGGCAGGCGTGTTGTAGGTCTGATCCTGGACCGAGTTGTCGAGCGCGGTCTTGAGCGAGAGGAAGGCGGGGATCCAGCGGTCGCTCGCGGCGATCTCCTCGATCCGCTCCAGGGCCGCCGGGCTGCAGGCGGCCAGCCAGAGCCCCCCGTCCGAGCCAAGCGCCTTCTGGGGGGCGAAGTAGTAGACGTCGGCCTGCGTGGCGTCGAGCGGCAGGCCTCCGGCGCCGGAGGTCGCGTCGACCAGCACCAGAGCCTCGCCGGCGTTCTCCGGGCGCTTCACGCCGACCATCACCCCGGTGGAGGTTTCGTTGTGGGCCCAGGCGATCACGTCGGCGATATCCGAGGCCACCGGCTCCGGAGCGCTCCCCGGCTCGGCCTCCACCAGCACCGGCTCCTCGAGGAACGGCGCGGCGCCCGTGGCGTCGGCGAACTTCCGGGTGAACTCCCCGTAGACCAGGTGGAGCGCCCGGTTGCGCACGAGGCCGAAGGTCGCCGCGTCCCAGAACGCGGTCGAGCCGCCGTTGCCCAGGACGACCTCGTAGTCGTCAGGCAGGCCCAGGAGGGTCGAAAGCCGTTCGCGCACCTCGCCCACCAGGCCCTTCACCGCCGGCTTGCGGTGCGAGGTGCCCATGATTTCGGTGCCGCTGGCGGCCAGGGCGGCGAGCGCCTCGGGGCGGACCTTCGACGGCCCGCAGCCGAAACGGCCGTCAGAGGGCAGCAGCTCCTGCGGGATCTTCGGGGCATCAGCGCTCATCGCGCCACTCATCCTTTCGTGGCGGCGCGACGGATCAGAACTCGGTCTCGATCCACGGCATCATCGAGCGCAGCTCGCGGCCGGTGGTCTCGATCTGCGAGGTGGCCTGCTCCTCGCGCATCCGCTTGAAGTTCTCCTGGCCGGCGCGGTTCTCGGCGATCCACTCGCGGGCGAACTCACCCGACTGGATCTCCTCGAGGATCCGCTTCATCTCGGCCTTGGTCTCCTCGTTGACCACGCGGCTGCCGCGGGTGTAGTCGCCGTACTCGGCGGTGTTGGAGATCGAGTAGCGCATCCCCGCCAGGCCCTTCTCGTACATCAGGTCGACGATCAGCTTCAGCTCGTGGAGGCACTCGAAGTAGGCCATCTGCGGGTCGTACCCGGCCTCGACCAGGGTCTCGAAGCCGGCCTGGACCAGGGCGCTGGCGCCGCCGCAGAGCACGGCCTGCTCGCCGAAGAGGTCGGTCTCGGTCTCGTCCTTGAAGGTGGTCTCGAAGACCCCGGCGCGGGTGCAGCCGATCCCCTTGGCGTAGGCGAGGGCCAGCGCCTGGGCATTGCCGGTCGCGTCCTGCTCGATGGCGATCAGCCCCGGGACGCCGCTGCCCTCCTCGTACTGGCGGCGGACCATGTGGCCCGGGCTCTTGGGGGCGGCGAGCGCCACGTCGACCTCGGCCGGCGGCTCGACCTCGCCGTAGAGCACCGAGAAGCCGTGGCCGAAGATCAGCATGTTGCCGGGTGCCAGCCCGTCGGCGACCTCGTTGACGAAGACGTCGTGGTGGAGCTCGTCGGGGACGAGGACGACGACGATGTCCCCGCGGCTGGCGGCCTCGGCGACGGGAAGGACCTCGAGGCCCTCGGCCTGGGCCTGGGCGGCGCTCTCCGAGCCCTCGCGCAGCCCGATCACCACGTTCACCCCCGAATCGCGGAGGTTGAGGGCGTGGGCGTGGCCCTGGGAGCCGTAGCCGATGATGGCCACGGTCTTGCCCTCCAGGAGGCCGAGGTCTGCGTCGTCGTCGTAAAGCGGCATAGGGGCCCATGCTAGGCCAGCGCGGTCGGCCGCGCTCTGAGGCCGGGCCGGAGCCCGCTCAGGCTTCGGCCGCGCCGACCAGGGAGAGCCCGGGCAGCTCGACGCTCCCGTCCTCCCCCACGTAGGGGGCGAGGGCCTCGTCCACGGCCTCCCGCAGCTTGAAGTGGTCGGCCGGGCTGATCTCCTTCAGCGCGGCGGGCAGGGAGACCGAGGTCTCGACCATCTCCTCCCAGCGCTCGTCCAGGCCGGCCGAGCGCCAGCTGACCGGCACCTTTTCGACCACGGGCTCGACGAAGCCGGCCGCCCCGAGCAGATCAGCGAGCGCCGCGGCGTCGGCGAGCGCGAACATCCCGGGGAGGCTGTCGTCCGCCGGCGGGGCGACCCCGAACCGCTCGAGCTGCTCCTGGACGAGGTTGATCCACGGGTTGGCCTTGCGCGGCCCCCAGACGCCGATCGCGATCCGCCCTCCGGGCTTGAGCACGCGGCGCGCCTCGCGCAGGGCGGCCTCGGGATCGGGCATCAGCATGTAGCCCCAGCGGCTGACGACGGCGTCGAACTGGGCCGCGGAGACGTCGAGCCACTCGGCCTCCAGGCGGCGCGCCTCGACCCGCACGCCGGCCGGGGCCTCCGCCTCGATCCGCCGGGCTGCCTGCTCGACCATCACCTCGGACGAGTCGGTCACGAGCACCCGGCCGTCGGGTGCCACCGCCTCGGCGGCCATCAGGCCGGTGTCCCCCAGGCCGGCGGCGACCTCGAGCACGTCCTGGCCGGGCTCAAGCCGCGCCATCTCCACGATGCGGCGGCTGACCGGCTCGCCGGCGGCGCTGAACATCGCCCGGCGCTTCGACCAGCCGGGGGCGGCGCGGTCCCACGCCTCGCGCGAGCGCTCGCGCGGGTCCTCGCCCGAATCGCTGGACCGACTCTCGTCGCCGGACCGGTCCTCTCCCGGATCGTCAACCCGTTCAGCCATCGCTCTCCCCCATCTTCGTCCGGTCGATCTTCCCAGCGCCGGTGCGCGGGAGCGAGCCGGTAAAGCGGAACTCCTTCGGCCGCTCGAACGGCGCGAGGCGCTCCCGGCACCAGTCTGCGAGCTCGCCGGCCTCGACCCCGGACTCGTCGCGCAGGACGACGACGGCGACCACGGCCTCCCCCCACTCGTCGTCCGGGCGACCGTAGGCCCCACACTCGAGCACGGCCGGGTGGCTCTCGACCGCCGCCTCCACGACCGCCGGCTGGACGTTCTCCCCGCCGGTGATGATCGTCGCCGAGGCCCGGCCGGTGACGACGACCTCCCCACCAGGCTCGATCCGGCCTAGGTCGCCGGTGGCCAGCGGCCGCTCGCAGGAGGGAGAGACGGTCGGGCCGTCGACCAGCAGCTCCCCGGTTTCCGTTGCGGCAACCGCGGTGCAGAAGAGCGGCCGGCCGAAGGTCGTTACCTGAGAGGCGGCCTCGGTCATCCCCCACGTCGGCGCGACGGGCACGCCGGCACGATGCGCCCGGGCCAGCAGCCCGGCGGGAGCGGGGGCGCCCCCAAGGAGGGCGTGGCGAAGGGCGGGAGGGCGCTCGAGGCCGGCGTCGAGCAGGCGGCCGAGCATCGTCGGCACCAGGGAGACCATCGTCGGCCCGTCCTCGTCGGTCAGCGCGGCCAGGACCTCATCGGTGTCGAACCGCTCGTGGACGATCGCCGTCGTGGCGTAGATCGCCGAGCGCACGAGGATCGAGAGGCCGCCGACATGTGCCACCGGCAGGCAGCAGAGCCACCGCTCCTGCGGGTCGAGCCCGAGGGCGACCGCGGAGCCGGCTGCGCTCCACCAGAGGTTGCGGTAGGTGAGCTCCACCGGCGCCGGCGCCCCGGTGCTGCCGGAGGTGTGCATCACCACGGCGACCTCGTCGGGCTCGAAGTGGCTGCGCGGCCTGGCGGCCGGGTCCTCATGGCCCTCCAGCGGCCCGTCGACGATCACCTCGCAGCCGCGCGTGAGCTCCTCCCGCTCGGCCCCGGGTCGTGAGGGGTCGACCGGCACCGCCGGGCAGCCCAGCAGCAGGCAGCCGTGGAAGGCGACGGCGAACTCCTGCCCCGGCGGCAGGACCAGGGCCACCGGCTCGCCCGGCGCGGCGCCCATCGCGGCGATACGGCGGGCCGCCGACTGGGCCTGGCGCAGGAGCTCTGCGTATTCCATTGAGCCGACCGCTTTGCGGCCCGGATGGGCGGCGGCGGCGCGGGTCAGCCAGGCTTCGGTCGGCACCCGCCGAAAGCTAGCCTCTGAGACCCCTATGAGCCACCAGACCACTATCCGCCCCGCCGCCGACTGGAAGCCCGAAGGGGAGTACAGCGACATCCGCTACGAGCTGAGCGGCGACGGGATCGCCAAGATCACGATCAACCGGCCGGAGGTGCGCAACGCCTTCCGCCCGCAGACCCTCTTCCAGCTGAGCGAGGCCTTCAACCGCGCCCAGGACGACCCCGAGGTCGGCGTAATCATCCTCACCGGCCAGGGCGACATGGCCTTCTGCTCGGGAGGCGACCAGCGGATCCGCGGCGACGACGGCTACATAGGCGATGACGACGTCGCCCAGAAGGGAATCGGCAGGCTCAACGTCCTCGACCTCCAGATCCAGATGCGGCGCTGCCCGAAGCCGATCGTGGCGATGATCGCCGGTTACGCGATCGGCGGCGGCCACATCCTCCACATCTGCTGCGACCTCTCGCTCGCCGCCGAGAACGCCCGCTTCGGCCAGACCGGCCCGCGGGTGGGCTCCTTCGACGGCGGCTTTGGCTCCGGCCTGCTCGCCCGCCAGATCGGCCAGAAGCGCGCCAAGGAGATCTGGTTCCTCTGCCGCCAATACGACGCCCAGACCGCGCTCGACTGGGGCCTGGTCAACCAGGTCGTCCCGATCGAGCAGCTCGAGGAGGAGACGGTGCAGTGGTGCCGCGAGATGCTCGAGCTCTCGCCGCTGGCCCTGCGGATGCTGAAGGCCTCCTTCAACGCCGCCGACGACGGCCTGGCCGGCGTCCAGCAGCTCGCCGGCGACGCCACCCTCCTCTTCTACATGTCCGACGAGGCCCAGGAGGGCCGGGACGCCTACGTCGAGAAGCGCAAGCCCGACTTCGGGCAGTTCCCGAAGCGCCCCTGACCGTGGCCCCCTCCGGCGAAGCCGTCGTCCCACGCCCGGCCGGATGGCGGATCTGGCTGATGGCCGCCCGCCCCCGCACGCTGCCGGCCGCGGTGGCGCCGGTGCTGGTCGGCACCGCGCTGGCCTGGTCGGAGGGCTCGCTCGACTGGCTCGCCTTCGCCGCCGCGCTGCTCGGGGCGCTCTTCATCCAGGTCGGCACCAACCTCTCCAACGACTACTCCGACGCGCGCCGCGGCGCCGACACCGAGGAGCGCCTCGGGCCGGTGCGGGTGACCGCCGGCGGCCTGGTGCCGCCACGCCAGGTGCTGATCGCCACCTACGCCAGCTTCGGGCTCGCCGTCCTATTCGGGATCTACCTGATCGTGGTGGCCGGCCCGGTGCTGCTGCTGATCGGCGCCGCCTCGATCCTCGCCGGCGTCCTCTACACCGGCGGGCCGCGCCCCTACGGCTACGAGGGGCTGGGCGAGGTCTTCGTCTTCACCTTCTTCGGCCTGGTCGCGGTCACCGGCTCCTACTACGTGCAGCGCCTCTCGCTCGAGTGGGAGGCCTTTGCGCTCGCGGTTCCGGTGGGGCTGCTGGCCTCGGCGATCCTCGTGGTCAACAACGTCCGCGACCTCGACACCGACCGCCAGGCCGGCAAGCGCACGCTCGCCGTCCGGCTCGGGCGCGAACGAACCCGCCACCTCTTCACGGCGATGATCGCCCTGGCCTACGTTGCGGCGCTGGTGCCGTGGCTCTTCGGCTCGCTGGGCCCGTGGGTGCTGCTGATCCTGCTGACGCTCCCCATCGCCATCCCGCTGGTGCGCACCGTCTCCACCCACAGCGACGGCCCGACGCTCAACGAGGCTCTCGCCCGAACGGGGATGCTCGAGTTCGCCTTCTGCGTGCTGCTGAGCGCCGGCGTGCTGATCGGCTGAGATGA
>JBBATA010000034.1:0-1929 GCA_040399005.1 Solirubrobacteraceae bacterium | reverse complement strand
CAGGCCCTTGCCGCGGTCGACCTGGCCATGTGGGACCTGGCCGGCAGGCGCGAGGGACGCTCGGTGCTGGAGATGCTCACCGACCGGCGCCCAAAGAACGTTGAGGTCAACGCCGTGATCGGCGCCGGCGACCCCGCCGACTGCGCCGCCCGGGCCCGCGAGGCGGTCGAGGCCGGCTTTGGCTGCGTGAAGGTGAAGGTCGGCGATCCGGCGGGCACCGAGCGGGTACTGGCGGTGCGCGAGGCGATCGGCGACGGGCCGGCGATCCGTGTCGACGCCAACGGCGCCTGGAGCGTCACAGAGGCGGTCAGGGAGCTGAACGCCATGGCTTCGGCGGGTATCGAGCTCGCCGAGGAACCGGTCCACGGCATCGAGCAGCTCCGCGACCTGCGCGGTCGCGTCAGCGTGCCGATAGCCGCCGACGAGACTGCCTCGGAGCCCGGGGCGCTGGGCGGCGACGTGGCCGACGCGGTCTGCCTGAAGATCTCGGCCTCCGGCGGAATCGCCTCGCTCCTGGCCCAAGCCGAGCTGGCGCGCTCGGGCGGGGCCCTGGTCTACGTCGCCTCGACCCTCGACGGGCCGCTCGGCATCGCCGCCGCGGTCCACTGCGCCGCGGCGCTCGGTATCGCCCTTCCCTGCGGGCTGGCCACCCTCGACCGCTTCCCCGGGCTGGATCCGGGAATCCTCGCCCCCGAGGACGGCGCGATCGCCGTCCCCACGCGCCCGGGGCTCGGCGTCGAGCCGCCTCCGGCCTGACGCTTCGCTAGCCGGAAGCCGGGGCGAGCAGCGCCGCCAGCTCCCCCGGCGCCTCGCGCGGCAGCGCGTGGCCGGCGCCGGGAATGACGACGACCTCGGCGCCGGGAATGAGCGCGGCCATCCGCTCGGCCATCTCCCGGTAACGAAGGTCGCGTTCGCCGGCCACGACGGTCACCGGGAGCCCGAGCTCCGGCAGGCGGTCCCAGAGCGGCTCCATCCCGCCGGGTCCGAACTCGCGCAGGGCCCCGGCCAGGCGAGCCGGCTCGCTGGCGAGGATCTGGTCGCGTGCCCGTGCCTGCACATCCGGCGGGTCGGCGGCGAAGAGCGGGCCGGAGAGCCACAGGTCGGCCACCTCCTCCGGGGTCATCTCCTCGAAGCGGGCGGCCAGCTCGTCATCGGCCTCCCTGCGACGGGCGCGCTCGCCGGGGTCCTCGATCCCCGGGCTCATCGAGACGAGTACCAGCCGCTGCGCGCAGCCAGGGTGGTCGAGCGCCATCTGGAGGGCGACCCGCCCGCCCATCGAGTAGCCGGCCAGCATCCCGGTCGGCCGGTACTTGCCGGCCAGTGAGGCAGCGAGGCCCGGGATCCCTCCCGCGGGAGCCGCTTCGGCCTCACCATGGCCCGGAAGGTCGGGCGCGTTCGGCCGCCACTGCGGGTCTCCTGCTGCTTGGATAACCGCATCCCAGGACCGTCCGGTCCCGGCGAACCCGTGAAGCAGCAGATCCGTACCCGACATCACCAGCGATCATGACCTCCGGGAACGACAGCCACGTCCTGATGCGCGCATTCGCGCAGGAGCTGGGCCGCTGCGGCGTCGCCGGCGCGGTCACCTCGCCGGGCTCGCGCTCCACCCCGCTGCTGCTCGCCCTGGGTCGCGACGGGGGCTTCCCGGTCTTCTCGCAGGTCGACGAGCGCAGCGCCGGGTTCTTCGCCCTGGGCCTCGCCAAGGCGACCGGCCGTCCCGCGGTGCTGGTCTGCACGTCGGGGACGGCGGCCGCCAACTACCTGCCGGCGGTGATCGAGGCGCGGGAGGCGCGGGTGCCGATGATCGTCTGCACCGCCGACCGCCCCCCGGAGCTCCGTGACGTCGGCGCCGGCCAGGCGATCGACCAGGTCAAGCTCTACGGCGACGCGGTCTCGATGTTCGTCGAGGTCGGCGTCGACCGGGCCGAC
>JBBATA010000033.1:0-14945 GCA_040399005.1 Solirubrobacteraceae bacterium | reverse complement strand
GGTTCGGCCGGTACCGCGGTGGGGGCCGGTGAGGCCGGCGTCGCCGGATCGGCAGAGGCCGATGTTGACGGACTCCCGTCGGAGCTTGCGCGCACCGGCGCCGAGCTGCCCCTGGTTGCCGGCGCCGGCCTGCTGCTGCTCGCCGGCGGTATCGCGCTGCGCCGGCTCCCCGGTGAGCGCCGCTGAATCCCACCTGACGGCCGGGCCAGAGGAGACCTCCGCCGTCGCGGAGGATCTCGCAGGTCGCCTCGCACCGGGGGATGTCGTCTTCCTTGCCGGCGAGGTGGGCACGGGAAAGACGACGTTCGTCAGGGCTGCCTGCCGCGCGCTGGGGGTGAACTCACCGGTGACCAGTCCCAGCTTCACCCTGGCCCAGCGCTACGAGGACGGGCGGCTGCCGATCTCGCACCTGGACTTCCAGAGGATCGGGGGCGGGGAAGAGGACCCGGCGCTCTTCGCCGAAGAGATCTCACCCGATCGGGTCACCTTTGTCGAATGGGCCAGCGAGGCCCCGGCCGGGACCGCCTGGGAGCCGGCCTGGATCGTCGGCCTTGAGCACGCCGGCCAGGACCGGCGCCGGATCTCCGTGGAAGCGCGGGCGACAGATTGACCCTCGTAGCCTTCGATACCTCGACGCCGGGCACCGTCGCGGCAGTGGATGCCGGAGGGGCGGTCTCCGCGCTGCGGCTCGATGCGCCGCCCGCCGGCCACCCGGCCCACTCGACGCAGCTCCTGAAGACCCTTGGCTCCCTCCTCGAGGAGGCCGGCAGCTCCTGGGAGTCGGTCGACCGGATCGGCGTTGGTGCAGGCCCCGGAACCTTCACCGGGCTGCGGATCGCGGCAGCCACCGCCGAGGGGCTGCGCCGCGGTCATGGCGCGGCGGTCGTACCCGTCAGTTCCCTTGAGGCGCTGGCGCTTCCGGCACGCAGGCTCTGGCCTTCGCGACCGGTCTGTGCATTGATCGATGCCCGCCGGGGTGAGCTCTTCGCTGCTGGCTGGGGACCCGGAGGCCAGCCGGCATTTGCTCCCCGGGTGGTCGGCGTCGATGGGGTGGAGGATCTCTTCAGGGCGCTCCCCGCGGAGTGGGTGGCCGTGGGCGAGGTACCCGACGCATTCGAAGATGCGCTGCGCGCGGCAGGAGTCGAGCGGCCGGGGGCAGAAGAGCCGCTTAACCTGATCGACGGAGCCGCGCTCTGCGAGCTGGCAGCATTGGGAGAGCCGGTAACCGGACCCGTGCGCCCCGAGTACCTGCGCGAACCCGACGCCAGGCCCCGGGAGAACTGAGATGGACGAACCGAACATCACCATCAGGCGCCTCGTATACGCCGACCTCCCGGACGTCATCGGAATCGAGCGCCAGTCGTTCCCGACCCCGTGGTCGCTGGCCATGTTCGTCCTCGAGCTCAGCAAGCCGGCCGGGATCTGCCTCGCGCTGGAGGAGGACGGAGTGCTGGCCGGGTACCTGGTCTGCTCGCGCTTCGAGGACGTCTGGCACCTCATGAACGTCTCCGTCGACCCGGGCGCCCGTCGCAGGGGCCACGCCTCTGCCCTCATCGACGAGCTCCTTGTGGAGCTCGGAGATGGTGCGCGCCTCACCCTCGAGGTCCGTCCCTCAAACGCAGGTGCGGTCTCCCTTTACGAGCGTTACGGATTCCTGTCCGTGGGGAGACGGAAGTCCTACTACCACGACAACGGAGAGGACGCACTGATCATGTGGCGGACCCCGGCAACCCTTCGGGGCAGCCTCGAGGACGTGCCCGCTGCCGGCCCGGTGAACCTCTCGTGAGCGGCACCCTGCTGGCGCTGGAGACCAGCTGCGACGACACCTGCGCCGCGGTCATCGGCCCCGGTGGCGAGATCCTCTCGAACGTCATTTCGTCGCAGGGCGTCCACGACGCCTACGGCGGCGTAGTGCCGGAGATCGCCTCCCGGCGCCACCTCGAGCTGGTCGGCGCGGTCGTGGACGATGCGCTGGCCCGAGCCGATGTGGGACTCGAGGGGATCGATGGAGTGGCGGTCACGCAGGGCCCCGGGCTGGCGGGCGCACTGCTGGTCGGCGTGTCGGCGGCCAAGGGCCTGGCGCTGGCCACCGGCCTGCCCCTCTACGGGGTCGACCACCTCCAGGGGCATGTCTCGGCCAACTTCGTCGCGCCGGACCCGTTCGAGCCGCCGTTCATCGCACTGGTGGCCAGCGGGGGCCACACCATGCTGGCGCTGGTCCGTTCGCGCAGCGGCTACGAGCTGCTTGGCCAGACGATCGACGACGCCGCGGGCGAGGCTTTCGACAAGGGGGCAAGGATGCTCGGCCTCGGCTTCCCGGGAGGGCCTGCGCTCGAGAAGCTGGCGCGGGATGGCGATCCGGAGGCCTTTCACTTTCCGGTCGCCGACCGCCTGGATGGGCTCGACTTCTCCTTCTCCGGGCTCAAGACGGCCCTCCTCTACGCGACCCGCGACCTGGGCCCGGACGGCACCTCTGAGCGGGCCGCCGATCTCGCCGCCTCGTATCAGGAGGCGATAGTGAAGGCGCTCGTCTCGCGCCTTCGCAAGGCGGTCGAGCAGAGCGGGGTGGAGCGCGTCGCGATAGGCGGCGGCGTGGCGGCGAACGGGCTTCTGCGGGAGCGGGTCGGTGCCCTGGGCCTCGAGTGGCATGCCCCGGAGATGGCCCTCTGCACCGACAACGCGGCGATGATCGGCGTGGCCGCGCTCGAGTTGCAGCCGCTCGAGACGCAGGAGGCCGCGGGGATGGAGCCGTACACGACTTCGAGGCCACCGGCTTGAGCCACGTCGTGACCGTCTACACCCGCGATGGCTGCCACCTATGCGACGTGGCGCTTGATGAGCTCCGCGGTCTGGGGCGTGCCGACCTGGAGATCGAAACGGTCGACATCGAGGCCGACGACGAGCTCCTGGGCAGGTACCTGGAGCGGATTCCGGTGGTGGCACTGGATGGTGTCGAGCTCTACGACTTTCACGTCGACACCGGGGACCTTCTGCAGCGACTCGACCGGCACACAGGCCGGTAGCATCGGCAGCGTGAGCGCGCCGGAGACCGAAATCCCCGTACCCGAAGATCCGCAGGCGCCGCGGCTTTCACTCGGGGTTGCGGCACGGCTCTCGCGATACCTGCAGGTCCTCACGCAGGCGCGCAAGATGGGCAAGGAGACGATCTCCTCACGGGAGCTCTCCGAATACACGCACGTCAATCCGACGCAGATCCGGCGCGACCTTTCCGGCTTCGGCCGCTTCGGGAAGCGGGGGGTCGGGTACAACGTTGACGGCCTGATCGGGGAGATCCGGACGATCCTGCAGACCGCCGGCCAGCACAACATCGCTCTGTTCGGGGCCGGACGGCTCGGCAAGGCGATCGCCTCCTCCGACATCTTCGCCGACCACGGCTTCGACGTGGTGGCGGTCTTCGACGCCGACCCGAGGAAGGTCGGCACGAACGTCGGCGGACATGTGGTCAGGCCACTCGACGAGCTGGACGAGGTCGTCGAGGAAGACGGCCTGGTCGTCGCCGTGCTCGCCGTCCCGGCAGAGGCGGCCCAGCCGCTCGCCGACACTCTCGTGGCCGCCGGGGTGAGGATCATCTTCAACTACTCCGAGGGGCTCCTCCAGGTGCCCCCGGACGTCACGGTCCACACGTCGAGCCCGGCGATCGACCTGCTCCACGCCCTCTACTTCTACCTCTCCTGACACGGCCAATGACCGCTCTCGACCTCGAGGTCGCCGAGGAGGGTTTCCTCCAGGTAACCGACGGAACGGTGGGGATTGAGGAAGAGTTCGCCATCCTCGACCCGGAGAGCCTCGATCTGGTTCCGGC
Organism: Solirubrobacteraceae bacterium; assembly: GCA_040399005.1. Taxonomy (GTDB): domain Bacteria; phylum Actinomycetota; class Thermoleophilia; order Solirubrobacterales; family Solirubrobacteraceae; genus F1-60-MAGs163. Next base: position 11,122 of record JBBATA010000033.1, on the reverse strand, counting down.
GTTCGACCAGCTCTTCGAGGCTGCGCTTGCCGACGATCTCCTGGGGGAGCGGGTCGCCGGCGAGCTGATCACCTCCGAGGTAGAGATCAAGTCCAAGGCCGGCGCCGACTTCCACGATGCCGTTGCCGACCAGCGCCGGGCACGCGCCGCGCTCTTCGACCTCGCCCGAAGCCAGGGCTACCGGCTCGGGTCCACCGGAACCCACCCCTGGGCCGACTACCGCGAGCAGGTCTTCATAGACACCGAGCATTACCGGCGGGTCACCGAGGAGCTCCAGTACGTGGCAAGGCGCAACAACACATTTGCGCTCCATGTCCACGTCGGCGTGCGCGGGGCAGATCGGGCGGTGCGGGTCTGCGACCGGCTGCGCCCGGTGCTTCCCACGCTGCTGGCGGCGAGCGTCAACTCCCCGTTCCTCGAGGGCGCCGACAGCGGCCTGCGCTCGGCGCGGACCCAGACCTTCACCCGGTCGTTCCCGCGCTGCGGGATCCCTGACGCTTTCGGGTCCTGGGAGGCTTACCGCAGCTACCTCGAGCTGCTCGTCTCCACGGGCTCGATAGTGGAGGCCACCCAGGTCTGGTGGTCGATCAGGCCTCACCTGGTCTTCGGCACCGTCGAGGTGAGGATCTGCGACGCGCAGATGACCGCCGGCGAGTCGGAGGCGCTGGCCGGCCTGGTCGTGGCCTGTGTTCTCCAGGCTGCCCGTGACGAGGACGAGGGGCGGCCGATGCCCGACATACCCCCGCGCCTGGTCGAGGAGAACCTCTGGCGGGCGATTCGCTGGGGGAGCGAGGGCGAGATGATCGACTTTGCCACCTCCGCGGCAATCCCCACGCGCGAGGCCATCTCGCAGCTGCAGGAGTGGACCGGGCCGCTGCGGGGCGAGCTCGGGATAGACACCGCCCTGCCCGAGCTCACCGGGGCCAGGCGCCAGCTCGACGATCTCGGGTCGGGCGCATCGCTCCCGGACGTCTACGCTTCAACCGTGGCCCTTACGGGCGAAAGCTACGGCGCGGGAGCGCTGGAGGTATCCGAGTGACCGAGGAACCGGAAGAGCAGCAGGAGAACGAGGTGCCGGCCGCCGCCCCCGAGGGCGAACTTCCGCCGGAGGGACTCCCGGGGGAGGACAGGCCCCCTACCGAGGAGGAGCTGCGCGCGGCCTACGAGGCGGAGCTCAAGGCGCTGCGCGTCGAAGAGGTCGTCGCCCAGACCGTCGTCTCGCTGCTCAACCTCGGTGCCCGCAAGGCGGGACTGCTCCCGGGGTCCGAGGACGAGGCCGACGCCGGGCAGGTGGCGCTGGCGGTGGAGAGCGTCGGCAGGCTGCTGCCGCTGATCGAGCCCGCCCTCGGCGAGAACGCACCCCAGATCAGGGACGCGCTCGCCCAGCTCCAGGTCGCCTACGCCCGCCTGGCCGGCGAGCAGGGCGCGGGGGGAGAAGGCGCACCTGAGGCCGGAGCGCCGGCTGGGGAGGAGCAGCCACCGGCGCCCGCGACAGGCGAGGGGCCTGGTGGGGAGGAGCCTCCGCAGGGCGGCTCGAGCGGCCTCTGGGTCCCCGGACGCTGACCGCCCGGCTGCGTTCGCGCACCGACCGGAGCGCCGGTGCCCCGGGTGAACCGATAACATCGCCGCCGCTTAGCGCGGCCCTGCATGGGCGTCGCCGCTAGTGCCGCCCCCAGCGGGCGACCAACCATCTGAAACCCGGAGGCATTAGTCCCTTGTCCGCATTCTTCATCGACCACGGCGTTCTCATCGCGGTCGCCTGCTCGCTCCTCGCCGTCGGTTACGGCCTCGTCACCACCCAGCGGCTGCTGGCTCTCTCGCCCGGAAACGCGGAGATGCAGCGCATCTCCGCTGCCGTCCAGGCCGGTGCCCGCGCCTACCTGAACCGCCAGTACCTGGTTATCGCTGGCGTCGGCGTCGTCCTCTTCGTCGCCCTCCTCTTCATTCAGGACCTCGCGGTGGCCATCGGGTTCGTCATCGGTGGCGTCCTCTCCGGCGCGGCCGGATATATCGGCATGAACGTCTCGGTTCGAGCCAATGCGCGCGTCGCCGAGTCGGCCCGCGGCGGCATCGGCCCGGCGCTGGGCGTCGCCTTCCGCGGAGGAGCGATCACCGGAATGCTCGTCGTCGGGCTCGCCCTCCTGGGAGTTGCCGGCTACTACGGCGTACTGACCGCTTTCTTCGACCAGACACCGAAGGAGGCGGTCATCGCCCTGATCGGCCTGGGCTTCGGTGGTTCGCTGATCTCCGTCTTCGCCCGTCTGGGCGGCGGCATCTTCACCAAGGCCGCCGACGTCGGAGCCGACCTGGTCGGCAAGGTCGAAGCCGGTATTCCCGAGGACGACCCGCGCAACCCGGCCGTGATCGCGGACAACGTCGGCGACAACGTCGGCGACTGCGCCGGCATGGCCGCCGACCTCTTTGAGACCTACGCCGTAACCGCGGTCGCCGTGATGCTCCTCGGCGTCCTGACCTTCTCCCAGCAGACTGCCGTCGCGCTCTACCCGCTGGTGCTGGGCGCGGTGGCGATCATCGCCTCGATCATCGGCACCTTCGCCGTCCGTTCGAAGAAGGGAAATGTCGAGCGTGCGCTCTACCAGGGCCTCGTCGTCTCCGGCGTGATCGCGGCCGCTGCCTTCTACCCGGTGACCGCCTGGATGATGGACGGCATCACGCTCAGCGAAGTCTCCGGCGCCGTGCAGGCCCCGAGCGTCCTCGAGCTCTACCTCTGCGCGATCGTCGGAATCGTCGTTACGGCATTCCTCTTCCTGCTGACCGACTACTACACGTCGACCCGCTTCGGCCCGGTCCGCAAGACCGCCGACGCCAGCCAGACCGGCCACGCCACGAACATCATCTCCGGCCTGGCCCAGGGGCTACAGGCCACCGCTCTCCCGGCGCTTGTCCTGGTGCTGGGGATCCTCGCCTCCTGGAAGCTCGCGGGTGGAGGGGTCCAGGGCATCTACGGCATCGGCGTCGCCGTCATGGGCCAGCTCTCGCTCACCGGCCTGATCGTCGCGCTCGACGCCTTCGGGCCGATCACCGATAACGCCGGCGGCATCGCCGAGATGGCCGACATGCCGGAAGAGGTCCGCAACGTGACCGACCCGCTCGACGCGGTCGGCAACACGACCAAGGCGGTCACCAAGGGTTACGCGATCGGCTCGGCAGTTCTTGCGGCAATCGTCCTCTTTGCCGGCTTCAAGGAGGAGCTGGCCATGGACGGCTTCGAGACGGAGTTCCCCATAGATGACCCGGCGATCCTCATGGGGCTGCTCATCGGCGGCATGATGGTGACCCTCTTTGCAGCGCTCTCGATGGAGGCCGTCGGCCGGGCCGGAGGAAAGGTGGTCGAGGAGGTTCGCCGCCAGTTCCGCGAGAAGCCGGGGATCATGGACGGAACGGACGAGCCCGACTATGCGACCTGCGTGGGCATCGTGACCGCGGCCGCACAGAAGGAGATGATCATCCCCTCCCTCATCCCGATCGTGCTGACCACGATCGTTGGGCTGCTCTCAGTGGCCGCACTCGGCGGACTGCTGATCGGCGTGATCGTCGTCGGCTTCTTCTTCGCGGTGATGATGACCGCCGGCGGAGGGGCCTGGGACAACGCCAAGAAGCTCATCGAGGACGGAGCCTTCGGCGGCAAGGGCTCGGAGGCCCACGCTGCCTCGGTTACCGGCGACACCGTGGGTGACCCGTTCAAGGACACCGCCGGACCGGCGATCAACCCGATGATCAAGGTGGCCAACATCGTCGCCATCCTGATCATCCCGCTGATCACCTGATCGGCGGCGGGCCAGGGGCGCTGGAGCGTTGAGCACGTCGAGCCGCTTCTGGCACCCCTTCGCGGACATGGCCCAGGTCTCGGGCCACGAGTTCGTGATCGAGCGGGGCGACGGCGCCACGGTCTGGGACGCCAAAGGGAACGAGTACTTCGACGGCACGGCGAGCCTGTGGTGCGTCAACGCCGGCCATGGGCGGACCGAGATCGCCGAGGCGGTGGCGGCCCAGATGGCCGAACTGGCGACCTACCAGACCTTCAGCGCCTTCTCCAACCGTCCGGCGATGGAGCTCTCGGACCGCCTTGCCGCCTACGCCGAGCCGGTCGTCGATGACCCGCGCGTCTTTCTCGTGCTCGGCGGGGGCGATGCCATCGAGACGGCGGCAAAGCTCGCCCGCCGCTACTTCCACGCGATCGGCCAGCCCGAGCGCGAGCACATAATCGGGCGCACGCAGGGCTACCACGGCACCCACGGCCTGGGCACGGCTATCGGCGGGATCGCCGTGAACCAGGACGGCATGGGCCCCATGGACCCGCAGACGACACACGTCTCGTGGGACTCCCTCGAGGAGCTTGAGGCTGAGTTCGAGCGCGTAGGCCCGGAGCGGGTCGCCGCCGTCTTTGCCGAACCGGTCATCGGCGCCGGCGGTGTCCACCGTGTGCCGCCGAACTACCTCCAGGGGTTGGCGGAGCTCTGCCGCCGTCACGGCGCTCTGTTCATCGCCGACTGCGTCATCGCCGCGTTCGGCCGACTGGGAACCTGGTGGGGGGTGGACCGGTTCGACCTCCGGCCGGACATGATCACCTTCGCCAAGGGCGTCACCAGCGGTTACCTGCCCCTGGGCGGGGTCGTCGTCGGCGGCCGGGTTGCCGGCCCGTTCTGGGAAGGCGAGGGCACCTGGTTCCGTCATGGGCAGACCTACTCGGGTCATCCGACCTGCTGCGCCGCCGCGATCGCCAACCTTGACGTGATCGAGCGGGATGATCTCCTGGCGCGGGGACGCGAGATGGAGGACGAGCTTTCCCGGGCACTGGAGCCGCTTGCCGACCACCCGCTGGTGGGCGAGGTGCGTACGGGGATCGGGGCACTGGCGGCCGTGGCGATAGCGCCCGAGGTCCTTGCCGAGCGCCCCGGGCTGCAGTTCGAGCTCTTCGCCGGTGCCAAGGAGCGCGGAGTGCTCGTCCGGCCGCTCGGGGACGCCGTGGCCCTCTCGCCGCCGCTCGTCGCCACCGCCGCCCAGATCGACGGCGCCGCCCAGGCGATCGGCGAGTCGCTCGACGCCCTTGGCTCCGCTTAGCCTGCGCGCGCTGAACGGCCGCTCGCAAGGGACCCTGGTGCCCGCGCGCGCCCATAGAATCGGGTTCTGGTGACCAGCCAGGGCGGAAACTGAATGGCCAAGCGCCGACTCTTCGGTCTCCAGAGGGTCCTCGGGGTCAACGCACTCTTCTCGACCGCGTACGGGAACGTCGGGTCGTCGATCTATTACGCCCTGGGGCTCGTTGCCGCCCTCGCCCTCGGGCTTACGCCGCTGGTCTTCATCCTCACCGGGATCATCTTCTTCCTGACCGCGAGCACGTACGCGGAGGCGACGGCGATGTATCCGGAGGCGGGCGGCTCATCGAGCTTCGCGCGGCGGGCATTCAACGAGTTCGTCTCCTTCTTCGCCGCGTGGGGCCAGATGCTCAACTACATCATCACGATCGCGATCTCGGCCTACTTCGTGCCGCACTACCTGGGCGCGATCTTCTGGGAGCCGCTGCGCAGCGCGCCGGCAGACATCATCGCCGCGATCGTCATCGTCGCGGTACTTGCCGCGGTCAACGTCTTCGGGGCCCAGGAATCGACCGGTGTCAACATCACCCTCGCCCTGGTCGACTTCGCGACGCAGCTGCTCCTCGTCGTTCTCGGCCTCGTGCTGGTCTTCTCTCCCGACGTGCTGGTCTCGAACGTCCAGTTCGGGATCGCGCCGACGTGGTCACAGTTCCTGCTGGCAATCCCGCTCGGGATGATCGCCTACACCGGAATCGAGACCATCTCGAACATGGCCGAAGAGGCAAAGGACGAGGCCGTCACCGTGCCGAAGGCGATCAACCGGGTCGTGATCGCCGTCTTCGCCATCTACGCGCTGCTGCCCGCCGTAGCCCTCTCGGCCCTTCCGGTCACGAAGCAGCCGGACGGCTCCTACCAGACCCTGCTCGGGCTCCCGGAAGACGAAGGCGGCTTCGCCGGCGACCCGGTGCTGGGGGTCGTCAAGGAGATAGACCTAGGACCGTTCCAGGGAGGGGCAGAGGTTTACGTGGCCATCCTTGCCGCGACCATCCTGTTGATCGCGGCTAACGCCGGAATCATCGGCGTCTCCCGCCTCGTCTACTCGATGGGGATCCACCGCCAGCTGCCGGACGGGGTCCGGCGCCTCCATCCGCGCTTCGGCACGCCGTGGATCGGGATCATCATCTTCAGCGCCGTGGCCTGCCTGGCCATCACCTCTGGACAGGCTGAGTTTCTCGGGAGCATGTACGCCTTCGGGGCGATGCTCTCGTTCACGATCGCGCACGCGGCCCTTGTGCGCCTGCGGTATGCCCGACCCGATGCCGTACGGCCGTACCGGGGCCCAGGAAACATTCAGCTGAAGGGCTGGTCGCTGCCGGTCTTCGCGGTGGTCGGCGGTATCGGAACCGGACTCGCCCTGATCGTCGTCAGCGTGCTCAACCTCTCGGTGCTTGCGGCGGGCAGCGGGTGGCTCTTTGCCGGCGTGGTCACATACGTGCTCTATCGCCGCAGCCAGGGGCTCGGCCTGCTTGCCGAAGAGAAGGTCGAGCTTCCCGTGCCGGCGACCGAGAGGGAGGCCGAGTACGAGTCCGTCCTGGTCGCGCTCGAGCCCCGCGAATACTCTCCGGGAGCAGTGGCTACCGCCGTGAAGATGGCTGCCCGGCGGCGCCATGGGGTTCATGTCCTGGTTCCGATAACCGTTCCCAGTGCGCTCCCGATCGATGCCGAAATGCCTGAGCGGGAGGCCGCCGCGCAGGCGGTGATCGAACAGGCGTGCATGCAGGGTGGAGCCCGCGTCGATGGCCACTGGGAGAAGGTGCGCCCAGGCCAGGCGGGGAACCTGATTGCCAAGGAGGCGGCGGAGATCAGCGCCCAGGCCATCGTCATGGCGCTTCCCCCGCGGCAGGCCGGCTCCCTTTTCGGGAAGACCCTTGAGACCGTGCTCGAGAAGCGGCCCTGCCGGGTGATCATCCAGAGCGACCCTGCCGTCTCGGGCCAGCGTCCGGGGAGCCGCTCATGAGCGGCGGTGCCGGCAGGTCCGGGGCCATGACCTTCCTGCTCTCGGGGCTGCTGCTCGTGATCGGGGTGGTGATGGTTGCCAGGACGCTTTCTTCCGGAGGGGCCGCCTTCTCGCTGGGAACGGTCTTCGGGGCGCTGTTCGTGGCAGCGGGCGCGGCGCGACTCTGGCTCGCCTGGAGGATGCGTTGAGCAGCAACCTTCACGTGCCGGCCGAGGGTCACCAGCGAACGGCGCATTTCGTAGCCAGGACGGTGGGTTCCCCGGTTCTCTTCAGCGTCCTCTACACGATCCTCGCGGGAGCGATCTACTTCGTGCTCGGGGTCGTCGCCGGCTATGCCCTCGGCCTCACTCCGCTGGTCTTCGTGCTGGCCGGGGTCATGTACCTGCTGGCCGCGATGACCTACATGGAGGGGGTGACGCTGTTCCGCAGCGGCGGCGTGACCGCCTTCGCCCGCCACGCCTTCGACGAGCTTTGGAGCTTCGTGGGCGGCTGGGCGGTGATGCTCGACTACGTCATCCTCATCGCCGCCACGGTCTTCTCGGCGACCAGCTACATGGGGGTCTTCTGGGCGCCGCTGGGCGAAGGGACGGTCGAGCTGTTCGTGATCGCGGCGATCCTCGCCTACGTGGCGGTCCGGAACGTCCGGGGCTTCTCGGGTGCCCGGTCGCGACGGATCGGGATGCTCGTGGCTGCCGACGTGGCGCTCCAGGTGGTGCTCGTCGTCCTGGGCATGGCGCTGATCTTCGATCCGGAGCTCCTCACCGCCGGCCTCGATTTCGGGCGCACGCCGACTGTCGGCAACTTCATCGTGGCGCTGGGGATCGCCAGCGTCGTAGCCACAGGCTTCGAGTCGGCGGCCGGGGTGGCCGGCGAGGCCACGGTCGACGGACCCGGCATCCGCCGGCTGGTGAGTGGCTCCTCGCTCCTGGTCATGGTCATCTACGGCGGGATTGCGCTCGTTGCCCTCAGCGCCCAGCCGGTGGTGGACGGCGTCACGCCGCTCGCCTCCACCTTCCAGGAGACCCCGATGGTCGGCGTTGCCGAGGGGTTCGGGCAGGCGTGGGTTAGAGAGCTATTCCGGTACCTGATCGCCGGCGTCGCGATCTTCACCCTGGTAGCCGGCTCGAATTCCGCGATGCTCGGTCTCTCGCGGCTCTCCTACTCCCTTTCCACCAATCGCCAGATCCCGAGGATCCTCGGGCGGCTCGACCCGGTGCGATTCACCCCGTGGGTGCTGATCGTCACCGCCAGCGTCGCTGCGGGTGCCCTCGCATTCACCCGGGACCTGGAGTTCCTGCTCGGGCTCTACGCCTTCGGGGCGCTCCTGGGCCTGACCCTTGCCCATCTCTCCATCATCCGGCTGCGGTTCCGCAGCCCCGGGCTGGAGCGCCCGTACTCGGTTCCGCTGGGGGTCCGGGTCGGCGGCGCCAGCCTTCCGCTGCCCGCGGTACTCGGCGCCGTTCTCAGCGCGGCCGTCTGGATCAGCGTGGTCATCACCCATCCGGGCGCCCGCCTGGTCGGGACCGTCTGGATGCTCGGGGGCATCGTCTTCTACGTCGCTTACCGCCGCTCCTCCGGGAAGCCGGTCCTGAAGAGGGTGGAGGTGCCCCGGGAGGCGCTGATGCGCGAGCCCGAGGAGGCGCAGTACGGCGCCATCTTCGTCCCGGTCACCGGCACGCCACTCGACGACGACATCATGCAGACCGCCGGACGCCTCGCTTCGGAGGAGGGCGCAGAGGGTGACAGCAGTGAGCCTTCCCAGATCGAAGCGGTCTGGTTCTTCGAGGTGCCGATGTCGCTCCCGATCGACGCCCGCCTGCCGGACGGCGAGCTCGACCGTGCAAGGAGCGCGCTTGACCACGCCCGACGCGTCGGGGAGGAATACGAGGGGGTTCAGGTAGCCACGGCGAAGGTGAGGACGAGGAGGACCGGGGAGGGAATCGTGGCCGAGGCACGCCGCCGCGGTGTCCAGGCCATAGTCATGGCCGCCGAGGAGCCCTCCCGGATCGGCGGCGGCGCTCGCCTTGGCGGCGCGCCGAGCGACCGCTTCGTCGGGCCGACGACCCGCTTCGTCCTGGCCAACGCGCACTGCCCGGTGATCCTCACGGCACCGGCGCGGGAAGACCGGCCGATGTCGGTCGCAGATCGCGGCTGACCGCGCCCGCGCAGGCCGCACGCGGCCGCTAGCATCCCGCCGCGATGGCGTTCATTCTCATCGTCGGTTGTGGTCGCACCGGTTCGGCGGTCGCGCGCAGGATGCTCGCCGCCGGCCACGAGGTGTCGGTCCTCGACGACGACCCGCTCTCGCACGACAGGCTCGACTCCGACCAGGAGACCAGCTGGGAGGACGCGGGTGGCCGTTTCACCATCGGCAAGGCGATCGAGCGCGATGCCCTTGTCGAAGCCGGCATCGAGCAGGCCGACGTCTTTGTCGCCTCGACGAACGGCGACAACACGAACCTGACGATCTCGCAGATCGCGCAGAAGATGTTCGAGGTCCCGCGGGTGATCGCCCGCGTGATGGACCCGGCCCGTGCCGAGTGGTACGAGTCCCAGGGGCTTGAGACGGTCTGCCCGACCCGCTACGCGATCGACGTCTTCGAGCAGGAGCTGAGCAGCCTCGGGAGCGGCAGCTGATGTACGCGATCGTCGTCGGCGGAGGCAAGGTCGGGCTCAACCTGACCCGCGAGCTTCTCGACAAGGGTCACGAGGTGACGCTGATCGAGTCGCGCCGTGACCGCTACCTGAAGATGGAGGAGGAGTTGGGCCACGTGGTCCAGTACGGGGACGCCACCGAGCTCTGGGTTCTGGAGCGGGCGGGCATCCAGCGCGCAGGCCTGGTGGTCGCGGTGACCGGCGACGACGAGGACAACATCCTGATCTGCCAGGTCGCACGGGACAAGTACCTCGTCGAGAGCTTCATCGCCAGGGTCAACAACCCGCGCAACCGGCCTTACTTCGACCTGCTCGGAATCCGGCCCGCGGTGTCGGCAACCGACCTGATCCTGCGCCTTATCGAGCACGAGGTGCCCGAGTACGGACTGGTCCACCTGCTCGACCTGCCGGGCGAGTCGCTCGAGGTGATCGAGATCCAGGTCACCGAAGGGGCCCCGGCGGTAGGGCAGAAGGTCTCCGAGATCGACCTGCCCGAGGGGAGCCTCGTCATCTCCGTCCTGCGCGGTGGAGGCGGCTTCGTTCCCAAGGCCGACACCGTCATCGAGTCCGGCGACGAGGTGCTGGTCTGCCTCGATCCGGGCCTCGAGGACCAGGTCACCCCGCAGTTCGCAACCGCCTGAGCCGCTGCGGTCCGGGGCGGCCGCAAACATGGCGCCATGCGCCTCTATCCGGACCTTCCCGCCGCGCGTACCCGACAGGTCGTTTCGGACCTGGTCGTCGTGGCGCTGATCGTTCTCTTCGCCTGGCTGGGCATGAAGGTGAACAACACGGTCGATGATCTCGCCGTCCTCGGGCGCGGCGTCAAGGACGCCGGCGGCGCCGTCCAGGGCAGCCTGAGCGACGCGGGCAAGGCGGTAGCCGGGATACCCCTCGTGGGTGGCGACCTTCAGAGCGCACTGACCGACGCCGGTTCGGCCACCGGCGGCAACGTGCAGAGCGCGGGCAGCGCCGGCGAGCAGGCTGTCGAGCAGACCGCCCAGGTGCTGGGGTGGATCACCTTTGGGATCCCCACGCTCCTCGTCCTCCTCGGATATCTCCCGTGGCGCTTACGCCGGTGGCGCAGGCTCAACGCCGCCGCGGCGGTCCTGAGGGGCGGCACCGACGAGGAACGCCGCCGGCTCATGGCAATGCGGGCGGCGCTGGCGCTCCCGTACGGGGACCTGCTTCCGTACACCCGTGACCCGATCGGGGATCTTGCTGAGGGGCGGTATGAGCCGCTCCTGCAGGCCCTTTATGCCGACTGCGGCCTGCGGCCGCCGCCGGTCACGAGCGGTTCCTGACGCCTATACTTCGCCACCCTTGCGGGATGGTGTAACGGCAGCACGGCGCGCTCTGGACGCGTTAGTCTAGGTTCGAATCCTAGTCCCGCAGT
>JBBATA010000032.1:0-15688 GCA_040399005.1 Solirubrobacteraceae bacterium | reverse complement strand
CGATCATCGCGCCGATGTCGAGCGAGATGACGCGGCGGTCGCGCAGCGACTCGGGGACGTCTCCGTTGACGATCCTCTGGGCGAGGCCTTCGGCGATGGCCGTCTTGCCGACTCCGGGCTCACCGATCAGCACCGGGTTGTTCTTGGTGCGGCGCGAGAGGACCTGGATCACGCGGCGGATCTCGTCGTCGCGGCCGATGACCGGGTCGAGGTGGCCCTCGGCGGCGCGCTCGGTCAGGTCGATGCCGTACTTCTCGAGCGACTGGAAGCGGTCCTCGGCGTTCTGGTCGGTGACCTTGTGGGGGCCGCGGATCTGGCCGATCGCCTCCATCAGGCGCTCGTCGGTGGCACCGTTCTCGCGCAGCGCCTTGCCGGCCGGCGTCTCCTGCCCGGCGAGGGCGAGCAGCAGGTGCTCGGTAGAGACGTACTCGTCCCCCATCTCGCGCATGAAGTTCTCGGACTTCTGAAGGCACTGGATCAGCTCGCTGGAAGGGCCGGCGGGCTCGCCTCCGGCGGCGACGGTGGGCAGCGCGTCGAGCGCTGCGTTCACCTGCTGGCGGACGGAGTTCTCGTCGACCTGGAGCTTGCGAAGAACCGGCGCGACTACGCCGCCCTCCTGTTCAAGGAGGACGTCGAGAAGGTGTTCGGGCGTGGCCTGCGGGTTGTTGCGCGCAGCGGCCAGCGAAAGGGCGGCCTGGAGGGCCTCCTGGGTCTTGACTGTAAAGCGGTCTGGATTCATACAGATCTAAGCCTATCAGACTTAGATATATTCCGCAAGGCCTTAATTCCCGGCTTCTCCGGGGTCAGCGGACGTCGGAGGCGCGGATGATCGCCGTCGAAGTGCGGGTCACGGGAACGAGCTCGCCGCGCAGGGTGCGCCGCGCCAGCTCGAGCTCCTCCTCGAGCTCCTCGAGCTGGCGCTGGGCGCCCGAGAGCTGCTCCTCGAGGGCCAGGACGCGCTCGACCCCGGCGAGGTTGAGGCCCAGCTCGGTGGTCATCTCCTGGATCCGGCGCAGGCGGTCGACGTCCTCCTGGGAATAGAGGCGGGTGCCCTTCGGGGAGCGCTTCGGGGAGATGAGCCCGCGCTGCTCGTACATGCGCAGCGTCTGGGGGTGCATCTCGGCCAGCTCGGCGGCGACCGAGATCATGAACACGCCACGGCCCGACTCGACGGTCACGGTGGTCGTCGTGCGGGTCGTCCGCGTGCGGGTGCTCCGCCGGGCGGCCATCAGGATCCCCTCCCGGCGGCGGCGAAGAGGCTGGCGCGTGGGTCGGTGCCGTTCATCGTCTTCGAGAGCTTCTCCACCAGCTCGGACTGCTCGTCGGTCAGCTCCTTGGGAACGTCGACAACGAAGCGGTAGTGGATGTCGCCCTTCGCGCCGGAGCTGCCCAGGCGGGGCGGTCCCTCGCCGCGCAGGCGCTGGACGGTCCCGTGGCGCGTGCCGGCGGGAACGCGGAGCTTCTTCCTGCCTTCGAGCGTCGGCACCTCGACCTCGGCGCCGAGCAGCTGCTCGGTGACGGTGAGGGGAACCTCGACCTCGACGTTGTCGCCCTTGCGCCGGAAGACCGGCGAGGGCGAGACGTGGGTGATGACGTAGAGGTCGCCGTCGGGGCCGCCGTTGCGGCCCGGCTCGCCACGCCCGGCGATCCGCACCCGCGAGCCCTCCTTGACCCCGGCGGGGATGTTGACCTTGAGCTTCTTGTTCTTCTCGACCTGGCCCGAGCCGCCGCAGGTGCCGCACGGATCCTCGATCACCGTTCCGGTGCCGTGGCAGAGCATGCAGGGCTGCGAGATCGAGAAGAGCCCCTGCCCCTCGGACTCGACGCCGCGCCCCTGGCAGTTGGGGCAGACCTTCGGCGAGGTTCCCGGCCGGGCGCCGGTGCCGTGGCAGGTGCCGCAGTCGCCCGGAGTGGTGAGGGTGAGCGGAACCTGGACGCCGGCCAGCGACTGGTCGAAGCCCAGGTTGACCTCGGCCTCCAGGTCGCGGCCGCGCTCGGGACGCGGGCGGCCGGCGCGGGTGGGTCCTGCGCCGCCGCCGAACATCTGGGAGAAGATGTCCCCGAAGCCGGCAGCGTCGAACGGGGCCCCGCCGGGTCCGCCGGCGCCGGCGCCGGCGAAGGGGTTCCCGCCGGCGAACATCCCGCCGCGGTCGTACTCCTTGCGCTTCTCCGGGTCGCCGAGCACGTCGTAGGCGGCCGAGACCGCCTTGAAGCGCTCCTCGGCCTCCTTGTTGCCGGGGTTCTGGTCCGGGTGGTTCTCGCGCGCGAGCTTTCGGTAGGCCTTCTTGATCTCGTCGGCCGACGCCTTCTTGTCGACCCCGAGGACCTTGTAGAGATCCTTCTCAGCCACGGCTCCCCCTACGCCGAAACGACGACCTTGGCGGCCCGCAGGATCTCGTCACCGAGCCGGTAGCCCGACTGGTAGACCTCGATCACGGTGCCGGCGGCGACTCCGTCGGCCGGCTGCTGGGCGATCGCCTCGTGAACGTGGGGATCGAAGGGCTCGCCCTGGGGCGAGTAGGCGACGATCCCGACCTTCTCGAAAGCGGCGATCAGCTCGCCGCGCACGAGCGCGAGGCCGTTGACGAACTCGTCGGGCGCGCCCTGCTCGCGGGCCGAGTCGATCGCGCGATCGAGGTTGTCGAGCGCCGGGAGCTGCTCGCGGGCCAGGCGGGCGATACCGCGCTGCTCGGCGACGGCGGCGTCGCGCCGCGAGCGCTTGCGCACGTTGTCGAGCTCCGCGACGGCGCGCATCCACTGGTCCTTGTAGTCGGGCTCGGCCTCCGCGGCGGGAGCGGCCTCCCCGGAGGAAGGCTCCGGCTCCCCGGCCGCCTGCGCGGCCGGGGCCTCCGGCTGCTCCTCGACGGCCGTCGCGTCGACGACGGCCTCCTCGGAGGCTCCGTTTTCCGGAGCGTTCTCCATCAGTTGCCTTCGTCCACGACCTCGGCGTCGACGACCTCTTCCTCGTCGGAAGAGCCACCGTCGCCACCGTCACCGTTGGCCGAGGGCCCGGCCTCCTGCTGGGCCTTCTCGTAGATCTGCTCGGAGATCCGGTGGAAAGCGGCCTGGAGAGCCTGTGCCTTCTCGTTGATCGCCGCGGGATCCTCGCTCTCGAGCACGTCGCGCAGCTCCTTGATCGCGCCCTCGATCTCAGCCTTGTCGGCCTCGGAGACCTGGTCGCCCATGTCGGCGAGCTGGCGCTCGGCCTGATGGGCGGCGTTCTCGCCGTTGTTGCGCGCCTCGGCGAGCTCGCGGGCCTTGCGGTCCTCCTCCGCGTGGCTCTCGGCGTCGTCGACCATCTGCTTGATCTCGTCGTCCGAGAGTCCGCTTCCGGCCTGGATCTCGATCTTCTGCTCCTTGCCGGTGCCCAGGTCCTTGGCGGACACGTTGAGGATGCCGTTGGCGTCGATGTCGAAGGCGACCTCGACCTGCGGCACGCCCCGCGGCGCCGGCGGGATGCCGGTCAGCTGGAACTTGCCGAGCGACTTGTTGCCCGAGGCCATCTCGCGCTCGCCCTGGAGCACGTGGATCTCGACCGAGGGCTGGTTGTCCTCGGCGGTCGAGAAGACCTCCGACTTCTTCGTCGGGATCGTGGTGTTGCGCTCGATCAGGCGGGTCATGACGCCGCCCTTGGTCTCGATGCCAAGGGTCAGCGGGGTTACGTCGAGCAGGAGCACGTCCTTGACGTCACCGGCGAGCACCCCGGCCTGGATGCCGGCGCCGACGGCGACGACCTCGTCCGGGTTTACCCCGCGGTGGGGCTCCTTGCCGGTCAGGTCCTTGACCTTCTCCTGCACGGCCGGCATGCGGGTCATCCCGCCGACCAGGACGACGTGGTCGATATCGCCGGCTCCCTTGTCCTTGGCGTCGTCGAGCGCCTGGCGGACCGGGGCGACCACGCGGTCGAGCAGGTCGGCCGTCAGCTCGCCGAGCTTGGCCCGCGTGAGGCGGGTGTCCAGGTGCTTGGGCCCGGAGGCGTCAGCGGTGATGAACGGCAGGTTGATCTGCGTCTCCTGCGCGGTCGAGAGCTCGATCTTGGCCTTCTCGGCGGCTTCGTAGAGGCGCTGGAGGGCCATCGGGTCCTCTGTGAGGTCGATCGCCTGCTCCTTCTTGAACTCGGCCGCGAGCCAGTCGACAATCGCCTTGTCGAAGTTGTCGCCGCCCAGGTGGTTGTCACCGGCGGTCGACTTGACCTCGAAGACGCCGTCGCCGATCTCCAGCACGGAGACGTCGAAGGTTCCTCCACCGAGGTCGAAGACGAGGATCGTCTGGTCCTCTTCCTTGTCGAGGCCGTAGGCCAGCGACGCGGCGGTCGGCTCGTTGATGATGCGCTTGACGTCAAGCCCGGCCACCTGGCCGGCGTCCTTGGTCGCCTGGCGCTGGTCGTCGTTGAAGTAGGCGGGGACGGTGATGACGGCGCCATCGACCGTGTCGCCGAGGTAGGCCTCGGCGTCGGCCTTGAGCTTGCCGAGCACCATCGCGCTGATCTCGGGCGGGCTGTACTCCTTGCCCTCCGCTTCCACGCGTGCGTCGCCGTTCGGGCCGGAGACGACCTTGTACGGGACGATCGACTCCTCCTCCTGTACTTCGGCCTCCTTGCGGCCCATGAAACGCTTGATCGAGAAGATCGTGTTCTGCGGGTTGGTTACCGCCTGGCGCTTGGCGACCGTTCCTACGAGTCGCTCGCCGGCGGGGGTGAAAGCAACGACCGACGGGGTCGTGCGACCACCCTCGGAGCTCTCGATTACTGTCGGCTCGCCCCCTTCGAGGACGGCCATGCACGAGTTGGTCGTGCCGAGGTCGATTCCGATGATCTTGCCCATGTTCTCTGCTTGCTCCTTGCTGTTTTCCGGCCCGTGGCCGGCAGGTTGATGCGCCCTTAGTCGAAGGACGCGCAAAATCTAAGTGGAAGTCTAGCAGATATGTGGGGATTCGTCCAGTAACCCTGGAAACCGGGCACCTGAGCCGGCAAATCAGGCCCTGGAGGGGCAGATGCGCCGCAGCGCGCACTCCCCGCAGGCCGGCGAGCGGGCGTGGCAGGTTCGCCTCCCGTGGCGCAGCAGGTTCACGTGGAACTCGAGCGCCGCGTCATCCGGGGTGATCGCCGACATCTCGTCGTGCTGCTCGTCGAACGGCGCCCCCGGCCGCAGGAGCCCCAGGCGCGTGGCCACGCGGGAAACGTGGGTATCGACCGGTACGTCGGGCAGGTCGTAGGAGAAGCAGAGCACGCAGGCCGCCGTCTTGCGTCCCACGCCGGGCAGGGCACAGAGGTAGTCGCGCGACTCCTCCAGCGGCGCGTCCCGCATCCACTCGAGGTCGAGGTCGTCACCGATCGCCTCGAGGATCGCCTTGATCCGCTTCGACTTGACCTTCGAGATGCCGCCGGGGCGGATCGCCTCCTCGATCTCCTCGACCGGCGCGTCCCTGACCGCCTCCCAGCTGTCGAACCGCCGGCGCAGCCGCAGGAAGGCGACGTCGCGGTTGCGGTCATTGGTCGACTGGGAGAGGACGGTCAGGATCAGCTCGCCGAGCGGGTCGGCGTGCGGGGCGCAGACCGGCACGCCGTAGGCCTCGCGCAACCGGCGCCGGACGTTCTCGACGCGGCGCGCGGTCGGCCGCTTCCACTCGTCCCGCGGGATCGTGGCCACCCTCGCGCTCACCGGCCGAAGGTATCGTGCGCCAGCCGATGCGCGAGATCACCGGGCAGACCGAGACCGTCGACGGGGAGCCGGTCTTCTGGCGCAGCGCTCCCTGGGACGGGACCCCGACCCTCTACCTGCATGGGGTGCCGACCGGGAGCTTCGACTGGATCCCGTTCCTCGAGCGCACGGGGGGCCTGGCCCCCGACCTCCCCGGCTTCGGGCGCTCGACCAAGCGGGGCACGAGGGAGTTCACGATCGACGGACAGGCGGAGTTCGTCGAGCGGTTCCTGGACGAGCGGGGGCTGGACGAGGTGAACCTGGTCGTCCACGACTGGGGGGCCGTCGGGCTCGCGTGGGCCCAGGCCCAGCCCGAACGGGTGAGGCGGCTCGTGATCATCAACTCGGTCCCCTTCCTTCCCGGCTACCGCTGGCACCGGACCGCACGCATCTGGCGCACCCCGGGGCTCGGGGAGATGTCGATGGGGCTGACCTTCAAGTGGACCTTCCGGATCCTCTCGCGGGAATCGAACGCGACGCCCGGACCCCTGCCCGAGGATCTCCTGGACCAGGCGATGGAGGGCTTCGACCTCGGCACCCGGCGGGCGATCCTCCAGCTCTACCGGACCAGCCCGCCGGCGCGCCTGGCCGAGGCGGGAAGCCGGCTGGGCGACCTCACCTGCCCGGCCCTCGTGGTCTGGGGCGACCGAGACCCCTACATCGAGCCGCGGTTCGGCGACCTCTACGGCGAGGCCCTGGGCGGCCCGGCCAAGGTCCTGCACCTGGACGACGCCGGCCACTGGCCATGGCTCGACCGGCCCGACCTCGTGGAGACGGTCGGCGGCTTCCTGGACGGAGAGCCTGAACCGGCCTGACAGCCCGTCACGGCGGCACCGGACTCGCAGGAAAGCCCGCGCGTGCGGGGTATGGTTGAGGGGTGAAAGGGCTGCTCGACCGGGACCGGGCCGCGCTTCCGGCTCTCGTACTTGCCGCGGCGCTCGTGCTGCTGTGGCTGGCCGTGGCCCCGCCCACGCCCGACCTCGCGGCGCAGGTCTACCGGGCGACGCTCTTCGGACGCGAGGGCTACGAGATCTACGACGCCTCCTGGTATGGCGGGCACAACCTGCTCGGCTACAGCCTCGTCTTCCCCCCGCTCGGGGCGCTGCTGGGCCCCCGGGTGGTCGGGGCGCTGGCGGTCGGCGTATCGGTGATCTGCTTCAGCCTGCTGCTCAGGGGCCGCTTCAGCCCCACGGCGATCCGGGTGGCGACGGTCTGGTTCGCCCTGGCCGCCATCGGAGACCTGATGATCGGCCGCATCACCTTCAGCCTCGGGGTGGCGGTGGGCCTGGCGGCGATCCTCGCCTGGGACCGCCGCCACTTCGCGCTGGCGGTGATCGGCGCCGTGGCCTGCGCGGCGACGAGCCCGGTCTCGGGGCTCTTCATGGTGCTGGCTGCCGGCTCGCTCTTCCTGGCCTACCGCTCGCGCCCGGCGGCGCTGATGGCCGGCGGGGCCGGCCTGATGGTGCTCGGGCTCTCGCTCGGCTTCCCCTCGGGCGGCGTCCAGCCTTACCCGCTGCTCCATACCGCAATTCCCGTCGCCGCCGGGATCGCGCTCTTCCTGCTCGCCGGCGAGGACCAGAAACCGGTGAAGATCGCGGCGGCGATCTACGTGCCGGCGGTGATCCTCTCCGCCCTCATCCCATCGCCCGTGGGCGAGAACGTCTCCCGGCTGGCGATCCTCTTCGCCGGGCCGCTGATCGCCGCGATCGCGCTCAGCCGCAAAGAGCGTCCCCGCTACGCCCCGGCACTGGCGCTGCTGGCGGTGGCGATCGTCGGCTGGCAGCTGCTCGGCCCGGTCCGGGAGACCGCCAAGGGGGCGACCGACCCCTCGACCGCCGAGGCCTACCACCAGCCGCTCATCGACTGGCTGGCCACGCGCGGCAGCGAGCCGTTCAGGGTCGAGGTGCCGTTCACCCGTGGCCACTGGGAGGCGACCTACCTCGCCCCCCACGTGCCGCTGGCCCGGGGATGGCTGACCCAGCTGGACACCAAGTACGGCGAGCTCTTCTACCGCTACGAGGATCCGTTCACCGCCGCCGAGTACCGGGACTGGCTGCGCGACAACGCCGTCCGTTACGTCGCGGTTCCCGACGCGGCGCCGGACCCGAGCAGCCGGCGGGAGCTGGAGGTGATCGCCTCGGATCCGAAGTGGCTGCGGCCGGTCTGGTCGAACGCGAACTGGAAGGTCTACGAGTTCACCGACCCCAAGTCCCTGGTTAGCGGACCCGGGCAGCTGGCCTGGATGGGGCGCGACGGATTTGCCGTCAGGACATCCTCCCCCGAGCCGGTGACCGTCCGGATGCGGTGGACCAGCTACTTCACGGTCGAGGCCGGCTCGGCCTGCCTTTCGCGGGCGCCGGGCGGCTGGACCCGGGTGACGGCACTGCGGCCGGGGACGGTGCGGGTGGGCACCCGGTTCACGCCGGGCCGGGCGGTCAGCCGGGGCATGCGCTGCGTCAACGGCGCGGCGTGATGCCGGCACCGGGGCGGTTAGGATCGGCGCTTCCGATGGCCGCCCGACCCACCGCCCCTCCCCGATGAACGAGCACGTCCCTGGGGAGCGCCGCGAGGCGGTCCGCAACGCGCTGATCGAATCCCGGCTCACGCCGAACGCAATCTCGGTCACCGGCCTGGTCCTCTGCCTGGTCTCGGCCGGCCTGGTCTGGAACGAGATGTTCGTCCTCGGCGGGATCGCCTACATCGTCGGCTCGGTCTGCGACACCCTCGACGGCCGTTACTCACGGATGTCCGGGAAGGGAACGCCGTTCGGGGCCTTCCTCGACTCCACCCTCGACCGGATCGAGGAGGGCGTCGTCCTCGCTGCCGTCGCGTACACCTTTGCCCGCGACGGCCAGGGTTTCGAGGCCGCCGCCTGCGCGGTGGCGATCCTCGCCTCGGTGATGGTCAGTTACACGCGGGCGCGCGCGGAGGCCCTCGGGGTTGAGTGCAAGGTGGGGATCGGCAGCCGCGCAACGCGGGTGACCGTCCTGTCGGTCGGGCTGCTCTTCGCGGGCGGGCTGGGAATCGGCGACTTCTCGCTCCTGGCGCCGGCCGTCTACGTCCTCGCAGCGATGGGCGTGATCACTACGATCCAGCGCATCGTGCACGTGCGGGGAGAGCTCAAGGCGGCCGATACCCCGGCCTCCTGACCTGCGACCCTGTAACCGAAGCCATTCGCCGGTGTGAATGGCGGGAATCGACTCGAAGGGAAGACTGTGAGCACCAACGGCAACCGAAACGGCGCTTCGCGCAACGGAAAGGCCCGCTACCAGAAGGACAAGGTCCGGGTGGCGATTGTCGGCGTGGGCAACTGCGCCAGCGCCTTCGTCCAGGGCGTCGAGCACTACCGCAACGCCGACCCGAACAAGCCGATCGACGGGCTCATGCACACCGACCTGGGCGGCTACCACGTCGGCGACATCGAGTTCACCTGCGCCTTCGACATCAACGCCACCAAGGTCGGCAAGGACCTCGGCAAGGCGATCTGGGCCTCGCCCAACAACACGATGAAGTTCTCCAAGGTTCCCTCCGACCTCGGCGCGCCGGTCTACCGCGGGATGACCCTCGACGGGATCGGCAAGTACGCCAAGGAGAAGATCCGCAAGGCCCCGGGCGAGACCGCAGACATCGTCTCGATCCTGAAGGCCACCAACACCGACGTCGTCGTCTCCTACCTGCCGGTCGGCTCCGAGGACGCGACCCGCTGGTACGTCGAGCAGGTCCTCGAGGCCGGCTGCGGCTTCGTCAACTGCATCCCCGTCTTCATCGCCAGCTCCGACTACTGGAACCGCAAGTTCAAGAAGGCCGGCGTGCCGATCATCGGCGACGACATCAAGTCGCAGGTCGGCGCCACGATCGTCCACCGCACGATGGCCCGGCTCTTCCATGAGCGGGGCGTTCGCATGGTGCGCACCTCACAGCTCAACGTCGGCGGGAACATGGACTTCTACAACATGCTCGAGCGCGAGCGGCTGGAGTCCAAGAAGATCTCCAAGACCCAGGCCGTGACCTCGATCATGGGCCACGAGCTGCCGGAGGACGACGTCTACATCGGCCCCTCCGACTACGTGCCGTGGCTCACCGACCGCAAGTGGGCCCACATCCGGCTCGAGGGCGCGGCCTTCGGCGACGTGCCGCTCAACCTGGAGATGAAGCTCGAGGTGTGGGACTCGCCCAACTCGGCCGGGATCGTCATCGACGCGGTCCGTCTCTGCAAGCTCGCGCTGAACCACGGCGTCGGCGGCCAGCTGGACGGGCCCAGCTCGTACCTGATGAAGTCGCCGAAGAACCAGCGGCCCGACGACCAGGCCCGCCAGGACACCGAGAAGTTCATCAAGCGGTACGCGCGCAAGCCGGGGACGAAGCCCAAGGGCCGCAAGGCTCCGGCGAAGAAGCGCGCCGCCGCGAAGAAGTAGGCCCTTCCGGGGCTGAGCCGGCCGCCGCGCGGGAGCGGAGCCACGCACGGCGCTGCCCGGCGGCGCTCTCTATGCTGGCCGCGTGGCCGACGGCTTCGCGATCGCGCAGGTGACCCCGTTCGCCTGGGAGCGCCGCCACGAGGTAAACGAGGAGATCTCCCGGCTGAGCGACGACCTGGCCGCGCGCGGCCACCGGGTGGTAATCGTCGCCCCCTCCACCTCGGCAACGGCCGTCCGTGACGGGCGAAAGCTGATCCGCCAGGGAGCCGAACAGCTGCTCAGGCTCGCCGACGGCGAACCGCTGGTGCTCCCGGTGAGCGAATCGCTGGGCGGGCTGCCCTGGCGCCGACGGGTGAACCTCCCCAGCGACGTCACCCGGACCCTCGGCGAGCTATTCGACGAGGCCCCGTTCGATATCTGCCACGTTCACGAGCCGTTCGCGCCGGGGCTGGCCAGCGCTGCGCTGCGCAGCTCCCGGGCCCTGAACGTCGGCAGCTTCCACGCCCCCGCCGAGAGGCTGGTCGCCACCCAGGTGGCGCGACGGGTGGTTCAGCTGCTGTTCGGCCGGCTCGACGCCCGAACCGCGAGCTGGAAGACGACCGCCCAGGTGATGGAGCGTCACTTCCCGGCCGACTACCGGCTGGTGCTGCCGGGCGCGCCGGCCCTCGAACGGGTGGGCGACCCGGCGACCCGGCCGCTGCGCATCGCCTTCGCCGACGAGGAGGAGCGCCCGGCGCTGCGACTCCTGCTCCGCGCGCTGCGCCTGGTGGAGAGCGAAGCCGACTGGGAGCTGCTGATCCGCTCGGAGGACGGGCCGTCGTCGACTCCCTTGCGCGCCAGCCTGAGGGACCGGGTCCGCTACGCCGACCCCGGCGAGGTGGGCCTCGACGAGCTGATCGCCGCCTCGGACATCATGGTCGCCGCCTCCTCCGGCGCCGAGCCCGAGCCGGGGATCCTCGCCCGGGCCAGCGCCGGGGGCGCCGTGCCGGTCGCCTCGCGCCTTCCGGTCTACGCCGAGGTACTCGGGGAGGGCGACCGCGGCCTGCTCTTCGAGCCCAAGGACGCGACCGTGCTCGCCGCCCAGCTGAGCCGCCTGATCGACGACCGATCGCTGCGCGAGCGGCTCGCCGGGGCGGCGCTGGTCCGTGACTGGTCGCTGGTGACCGACGAGTTCGAGGCGATCTACGAGGAGCTCGCGTCGCGGCGCAAGCCGCTGACCGGCAACCCGGCGCTGGCGCGCAAGCTCGCCGCGCGCCCGACCATCGACGTCGACCTCCACATGCACACCGACCACAGCCACGACTGCGCGACGCCGGTCGAGACGCTGCTGGAGACCGCTCGCGACAAGGGGCTCGGCGCGATCGCCATCACCGAGCACAACGAGATCTCCGGCGCGCTCGCCGCGGCCGAGATCGCCGACGACTACGGAGTGAAGGTGATCCTCGCCGAGGAGGTCAAGACCGCCGACCAGGGCGAGGTGATCGGCCTCTTCATCAAGGAGAAGATCGACCGCGGGATGACGCTCGCCGAGACCGTCGCCGAGATCAAGCGCCAGGGCGGCCTGGTCTACGTGCCGCACCCATTCGACCGGATGCACTCGGTGCCCGACTACGAGAACCTCCTCTCGATCGTCGAAGAGATAGACCTGATCGAGGTCTTCAACCCACGGGTGGCCTTCGACGCCTTCAACGAGGAGGCGGTCCGCTTTGCCGGCAAGTACCGCATCCCCGCCGCCGCCGGCTCCGACGCACACGTAGCCCAGGGGCTCGGCACTGCCCGGGTGCGGATGCACGACTTCGACGGCCCCGAGGAGTTCATGGAGTCGCTTCGCACCGCGGAGATACACACGACACCGACCAACTACGTCTACGTCCAGGCGCTCAAGTTCCTGCAGACCCGCGGCGGCTCGGCCGGTGGCCGGCGCAAGCGCTCCAAGGCGGCGGCTCGCAAGGGCTGATGCAGCGCGAGGGAGAACGGGGCCGGCCGTCGAAAGCCTCGCCACGGATGCCCGCCACCGACGACGAGATCCGCGAGAAGTACCTCGAGCGCGCCATCCGCGAGATCAACTCGCTCTCCCGCGACATCCACTCCTGCGAGCACTGTCCGCGGGGCAACCTGATGCCGGTTCTCGGCTCGGGACACCCCCAGGCCGACGTGATGCTCGTGAAGTTCTCGCCCAAGGTCTCGGAGATCGAGGAGGGCGTCGCCTTCTACGGGCGCTCCGGAAACGCGCTGCAGAAGTCGCTGACCCGCCTGGGCATCGATCCGCTGGCCGTCTACGGCACCCTCGTGGTCAAGTGCCCGGTACCCGACGCCTCGATGGCCGACCCGGTCTGCACCGGTCGGCTGGTCGAGGAGTTCGCGATCGTCCAGCCGCGGATGCTCGTGGCGATGGGCGAGCAGACCGTCGCGGCGATCAACGAGATGGAGCTCCCGCTCGCCCAGCCGATCGAGTGGGCGCCGGGGAAGGTCGCGCCGCTCACGCCGTCCTGCGACGTGCTCGTCACGCCCGACATAGACGACTCGCTCGACGAAGAGGACGCCAAGCGCGAGTTCTGGGCCGCCTTCCGCGCGCTCGGCGACTGGTGGTCCGAGCTCCCGCCCTACTAGGCGCGGGGGCCAACGGTGGCGAGGTCGAAGGTCCCGTTCCCGGGGACCATCCAGGTCTCCTCGATCCGTTCGATCAGGCCCGCCTGGAGCTCGTAGAAGCCGGCACACTGCAGGACACTGTCCGGGCGCCTGACCGAGGCGCTCACCGCGATGTCCAGGCCGCGGCCGGTGATCACCCGTTCGATGACCGTCTTCGAGCCCGGGGCATGGACGAGGTGAAGCATCGTCAGGAACTCGTCGCGGCTCGGCTCCCGGCCCTGGTAGGGCAGCGAGATCCTCACGCCGGGACGGATTAGGGCGGCGACCTCGTCCCAGTTGCCGCCCTGGCGGGCGTCCCAGAAGCGCTCGATCGCGTTGCTGCTCACGAACCGGGTTCCAGGACGATCTTCCCGAACTTGCCGGGCAGGGCGAAGAGCTCGTATGCGGCCGGGGCCTGGGCGAGGGGGAACGACTGCTGGAGGGGCACCTCCAGGCGACCCTCGTCGAAGAGCGGCAGGACGTGGCGCTCCATCGCGCGGGCGGTCTGCGCCTTCTCCTCGAGGGGACGGGCCCGCAGCGTGCTGCCGCAGATCGAGCCGCGTGCACCCATCAGCCTGAGGAGATTGACCTCGGCCTTGAAGCCGGCGCCAACGCCGATCACCGCGATGCGCCCGCCGGTGGCCAGGGCGCCGAGGTTGGCCTCCAGGTCGGGGGCGCCCACCAGCTCGAGGATCACGTCGTAGGGGCCGAGCTCGGGACTCTCCTCCGGGGTGCAGACCGTCGAGGCCCCCAGGCCGGCCACCGCGTCGTGGAGGGAGCCGTCACGGACCGAGGCGACGACCCGCGCCCCGGCGGCCGCGGCGAGCTGGACGGCCGCCGTTCCGACGCCGCCGGCCGCGCCGCTGACCAGGACCTTCTCGCCCATCGCCAGTCGGGCCTGCGTGAAGAGGGCGTCGTGGGCCGTGGTGAATGCCTCGGCAACGCCGCCGGCGTGAACCCAGTCGAGGCGCTCGGGCACCGGCATCAGCTGGCGCTCGTGGACGGCGCAGAGCTCGGCCTGCCCGCCACCACCGACGATCCCCATCACCCGGTCGCCCTCGGCGAAGCGGTCGGCACCCGGGCCACGCCCGACGACCTCGCCGGCAAGCTCGAGCCCCGGGATATCGGCCGGGGAGCCGGGCGGGGCGGGGTAGCCCCCCTTGAGCTGGAGCAGGTCGGCGCCATTGAGGCCGGCGCCGCGAACGGCCACGAGCACCTCGCCGGCCCCGGGCTCGGGGTCGGGATGCTCGGCGAGGAGGAGCTCCCCGTCGCTGATGGTCACGGCCTGCATCGCCGGCAGTCTAAGCCGATCCGCCACCCGGGCGGGCGGCATCGATCTCCGCGTCGAGGCCCTGGCTGCGCAGGGCCTCGCTGGCGATACGGGTGCGGGCCTCGCTGTCGTCGGCCACCTCGCGCAGCGTGGTCCGGGCGTCCTGCGGCTCGATCCCCATCGCGCGCAGGAAGTCGCCGGCCGTCATGCGGGCCTGGCCGACCACCAGGCTGACGGAGAGGTTGCGGGTCTCGTCCAGGCCGGCGGTGGTCGCCGCCGCCGCGCGGATCGCCGCCGCGCGGGCGAGCTCCTGCTCAGACTCGTCACCGAAGGAGGCGCCCAGGTGGCGGGCACAGGCCGCCAGGTCTCGCACCCCGGCCACCACCTCCAGCGGGATCCGGTCGTCGTGCTCGACGGCGCGGTGGGCCCCCTGGGCCAGGGCGACCACGTCTCCCTGGGCACGGTCGAGCAGTTCGACGGCATGTGCGTAGCGGTCGACCTCCTCGACCTGACCGCGACGGACGAGCGCGAGGCGAGCCATCTCGCCGCTGGTGGAGATCGTGGCCCGGACGTGGCCGACCTGCTCCTCCAGCTTGCGGGCCTCCCGCAGCGCCTGGACCGCCGCATCCTGGTCGCGCTCCTCCAGGGCAGCGGCGACCGAGTCGAGAACGCGGGCGATCGAGCCAAGCGCCGGGTCGACGGCCCGCCGGGCCATCTTCAACGGATTGACCGGGAAGATCACGAAGTTGAAGAGCAGGGCAACGACGGCGCCGACCGCGGCGTCACCGAACCGTGCCAGCCCTGCCGGGTCGCCGGGGATCGCTGCCACCGAGACGAGCAGGCCCCCGGCGGCGGCCTGGCGCACGGCGAGCTGGTCGCCACCGGCGAAGACGGCCAGGCACATCGCAGCAAAGACGATCACGCCTATCTGCCAGCCGCCGTTGCCGATCACGGCGACGAGCAGGTCGGCGGCGACGATGCCCAGGGCGACTCCCAAGGCGAGCTGTATCGCCCGCTGGAGCTGGGCGCCGATCGTGAAGCCGAGCACGACGACCGCCGAGATCGGGGCGAAGAAGGGGCTCGGGTGGCCGAGGAGCTCGTGGGCGATGAAGTAGGCGACCGTTGCGGCCAGGGCGGCAACGGCGATCCGGGGGGCCGCGGCCCGCAGGCGCTGGAAGCGCTCGGAGAGGGTGATGCTCTTGACCGGGGACTCCATCAGGCGGCCCTCTCCAGCAGCGCGACACATTCGATGTGCGGGGTCTGGGGGAACATGTCGACCGGCCTCACGCGAACGAGCCGGTAGCCGCCCTCTACGAGCTGCGCCGCGTCGGGGGCGAGGGTCGTCGGGTTGCAGGAGACGTAGACGATCCGCTTCGGCGCCGCCTCGGCGATCCGTGCCACCGCCTTGCGCGCGAGCCCGGACCGCGGGGGGTCGACGACTACCAGGTCGGGCCGGGCCGGGCCGGCGGCGAGCTCCTTCAGAACCACCCGCACGTTCCCCTCGATGAAGGTGGCGTTGGTGATCTCGTTGAGGGCGGCGTTGCGGCGGGCGTCCTCCACGGCCTGCTCGACGATCTCGACGCCGACGACCTCGCCGGCGTGGGGAGCGAGCACCAGGCCAATCGAGCCGATCCCGCAGCAGAGGTCGTAGCAGCGCTCCCAGCCCTTCAGCCCGG
>JBBATA010000031.1:0-16395 GCA_040399005.1 Solirubrobacteraceae bacterium | reverse complement strand
CCCGGGGTGGCCCCGGGGATGGCCCGGCAGGCCTGCGACGCACTTCCGCCACGGGCCTTTCCCGCCGGTTCCCGCCTGGTCCCCGTCCCGGCCGACCGCTGCCGCCTGCGCCGCCGGGGCTTCGACCACGCCGACGCGCTCGCCGCCGCCTTTTCGGAGCTGACCGGCCTGCCGGTCGCCAGGGCCCTGAAGCGGGAGCGGGCGTCCAGGGGTGGTCAGCGGGGGCTGGGACGCCCCGAGCGGCTGCGTGGCGAAGGGATCGCCGTGCGGTCCGCCGGCCCGGCCCCGCCCGCGTGCGTCCTGGTGGACGACGTCCTTACCACCGGCGCCACCGCCTGCGCCTGCGCGCACGCCCTAAGGCATAACGGCGCAAACTCCGTGTTTTTCGTCGCCTATTGCCGTGTTCTCTGACCTTGCCGGCGCCCGGACCCCGGTCTAGGGTCGGCAAAAGACGTCGACGAAAGGATCCCCATGAAGATCGAGCTGACCGGGACCAACATCGAGATCGACGGGAGGCTGCGCCGAATGGTCGGCCAGCGCTTCGCGAGGGTGGCCAGGCAGGTACCCGACGATGTCCACTGTGAGGTCGTGCTGGCCGAGGAGCACAACCCCAGGATCGCCGACGGGCAGATCGCGGAGGCAAACCTGCGGGTAAAGGGCGGGACGATCAACGCCAAGGCCCACGCCCACGACATGGGCGCCGCGCTCGGGCGCGTCTCAGACGAGATCGTGCGCCAGCTGCGCCGCCGGCGCGACCGGTCGATCGCCCGCCGCCGGGCCGGGGCAGAGTCGATCCGCACCCTCCCGGGCGGCCCTTGACAGGCTCGCGGGCCACGGCGCGCGGCTACAATCGGCCCGAATGGGACTGCTCGAAAAAGCCCTGAATATCGGCGAAGGGAAGCAGTTTCGCCAGCATGAGAAGAGGGTCGCGGAGATCTCCTCCTACGAGGAGGAGCTGACCGGGCTCTCCGACGAGGAGCTTCGGGGCCGGATGGATTCGCTTCGCGAGCGGGTCCGCGAACAGGGCGAGTCGCTCGATGACGTGCTCCCCGAGTGCTTTGCGCTCGTTCGCGAGGCCGGCCGTCGCTACATGGGTATGCGCCACTTCGACGTCCAGCTGATCGGCGGAATGGTCCTACACGGTGGCGACATCGCCGAGATGAAGACCGGTGAGGGCAAGACCCTCACCGGCACGCTCGCCGTCTGCCTCAACGCGCTGGCCGGCAAGGGCGTCCACGTGGTCACCGTCAACGACTACCTGGCCCGCCGCGACGCCGAGTGGATGAGCCCGATCTACGACGGCCTGGGCTTCAGCTGGGGCGTCCTGCAGAACATGCAGCCCCCGGAGGAGAAGATCGCCGCCTACGCCGCCGACATCACCTACGGCACCAACTCCGAGTTCGGCTTCGACTACCTGCGCGACAACATGGCCCAGTCGCTCGAGGAGAAGGTCCAGCACGGGGGCCGGATCGCGGAGGACGGCCGCCCGGTGGCGATGCACAACTTCGCGATCGTCGACGAGGTCGACAACATCCTCATCGACGAGGCCCGTACGCCGCTGATCATCTCCGGCGCCCCGGAGGCCGCCGGCGACCTCTACGCGCGCTTCGCAAAGCTCGCACCGCAGATGGTTCCCGGCAAGGCCCCCGAGGGGATGGACCCGCGGGCCAAGAAGGACTTCGTCGCCGACTTCGACTACGAGTTCGACGAGAAGCACAAGACCGTCGCGGTCACCGAGCAGGGCGTCGCGAAGGCCGAGAAGTTCCTCGGGATCGAGCATCTCTACCGCGCCGAGAACGGCGCCCTGGTCAACCACCTGATCCAGGCCCTCAAGGCCGAGTCGCTCTACAAGCGCGACGTCGACTACGCAGTCGTCGACGGCCAGGTCAACATCATCGACGAGTTCACCGGGCGCATCCTCGAGGGGCGTCGCTGGTCGGAGGGACTCCACCAGGCGGTCGAGGCCAAGGAGGGCGTGCGGGTCCAGGAGGAGAACCAGACACTCGCCACGATCACCCTCCAGAACTACTTCCGCCTCTACGACAAGCTCTCCGGGATGACCGGTACCGCCCTCACCGAGGCGACCGAGTTCATGAAGATCTACGAGCTCGGGGTCGTCCAGATCCCGACCAACCGCCCGATGGTCCGCGACGACCAGAATGACCAGGTATTCAAGACCAGGGACGGCAAGTGGAGCGCCGTCGTCCGTGAGATCAGCGCGCGTCACGAGGCGGGCCAGCCGGTGCTGGTGGGAACGATCTCGGTCGAGGTCTCCGAGCTGCTCGGCTCGATGCTCGCCCAGCGCGGGATCCCCCACACCGTCCTCAACGCCAAGCCCGAGTTCGCCGAGCGCGAGGGCGAGACGATCGCCGAGGCCGGGCGCCCCGGCTCGGTGACGATCGCCACCAACATGGCCGGCCGCGGCGTCGACATCAAGCTCGGCGGCAGCGCCGAGCACCTTGCCCGCGACGAGATGGCGGCGCGCGGCGTCAAGCAGGATGACCCGGGCTACGAAGCCACCTACGAGGAGGTCCTCGCCGAGAAGGAGGAGCAGGTCGCGGCCGACCGCGAGAAGGTGGTCGAGGCCGGCGGGCTCTTCATCGTCGGCACCGAGCGCCACGAGTCGCGCCGGATCGACAACCAGCTCCGCGGCCGCTCGGGCCGCCAGGGCGACCCGGGAGAGTCGCGGTTCTTCCTCAGCGCCGAGGACGACCTCGTTCGCCTCTTCGCCGGCGACCGCATCTACAAGATCCTCGACCGGCTGGGGGCCACCGACGAGGAGGGCAACGAGGAGCCGATCGAGGCCGGGATGCTCAGCAAGCAGATCGAGAAGGCCCAGCGGAAGGTCGAGGAGCAGAACTTCCTGATCCGAAAGCGCGTGCTCGAGTACGACGACGTCATGAACGAGCAGCGTCGCGTCGTCTACGCCTACCGCGACGAGGTCCTCGAGGGCTCGGACCTCGGCGAGCAGGCGCGCGAGGAGATCACCGGCGTGGTCGAGCGCATGGTCGACGAGTTCACCCCGGGCGATTACGTCGAGGACTGGGACCTCGAGGGACTCTTCGTCGCGCTCACCGACATCATGCCGGTCGGCTCGATCAACGAGCGGCTGAACGTCGAGGACATCCAGGCCGGAAATCCCGATCGCGAGAGCCTCACCCAGGACCTGATCGACGAGGCGATGGCGCTCTACGACGCCCGCGAGCAGGAGCTCGGCGACGAGCTGATGCGCGCGCTCGAGAGGTACCTGCTGCTCCAGACCATCGACCAGCGCTGGAAGGAGCACCTCTACGACATGGATTACCTGCGGGAGGGGATCCACCTCCGCGGGTTCGCGCAGATCGAGCCGATCGTCGCCTACAAGAACGAGGCCTTCACCCTCTTCACCGACCTGATGAACTCGATCTGGTCGGACTTCGCGCGGATGGTCTACCACGTGGATGTCGAGGTCGAGGTCGAGGAGGACCCGTCACTGCTGGGCGCTCCCACGGTCCCGCTCGTCCCCGGGCCGGTCAGCTACTCGTCGGGCGGCGGCCCTGGCGCGCTGGCCGAGGCGGCTGCCGGCGGAACGGCTGCCGGTGTCGCCTACGCCGAGGAGGAGGTCGCGTTCGAGGAGCCGGCCCCGGTCGAGCAGAGGCGCCTGGACGACGAGGAGCAGATCGGCCGCAACGACCCCTGCTGGTGCGGTTCGGGCAAGAAGTACAAGAAGTGCCACGGGGCCTGAGGGCCTGAGCTTCAGGGCCACCGCAGCCCTCCCGGCGCGGTGCTAGCGTCGGCGGGGATGGCCTCCGAGACAGGTACAGAGAGCGCCGCCCAGCGGGTCGCATCGATCGAGGAACGCCGCGGCGAGGTCGCCTCCTTCCTCGACCCCGAAGGGCTGGCCAGGCAGGTCGCCGAGCTCGAGGGCCAGATGGGGGCGCAGGGCTTCTGGGACGACCAGGCCACCGCGGCGCAGGTCAGCGCCGAGCACGCCCGGCTATCCCGGCGCCTGGAGCGCTGGCAGGAGCTCGACCGCGACGCCGGGGACCTCGAGGCGATGCTCGAGCTCGCCGAGGAGGATCCCTCGATCGCCGCCGAGATCTCGGGCCAGATCGAGAGCGTCGAGACGCGGCTGGCTGCCTTCGAGGAGGAGCGCCTCTTCAGCGGCCCCTACGACGCCGGCGACGCCCTCGTGACGATCAACGCCGGCGCGGGGGGCACCGACGCTCAGGACTGGGCCGAAATGGTCCTGCGGATGATGATGCGCTGGGCCGAGGCCCGCGGATTCGACGTCGAGCTCCTGGAGGCCAGCGCGGGGGAGGAGGCCGGGATCAAGTCGGCGACGTTCAAAGCCTCCGGCGACCACGCCTACGGGCTCTTCTGCGCCGAGCGCGGCGTCCATCGCCTCGTGCGCCTCTCTCCGTTCGACTCGGCCAACCGCCGCCAGACTTCGTTCGCGGGCGTGGAGATCGCGCCTGTCGTCGACGCGGTCGGCGACATCGAGATCGAGGACGACGACCTCCAGATCGACACCTACCGCGCCTCCGGGGCCGGCGGCCAGCACGTCAACAAGACCGACTCGGCCGTCCGCATCACCCACAAGCCGACCGGCATCGTCGTCCAGTGCCAGAACGAGCGCTCGCAGAGCGCCAACAAGGACACGGCGATGAAGATGCTCAGCGCCAAGCTGCTCGAGCGCGAGGAGCGGCTGCGGGCCGAGGAGATAGCCAAGGAGAAGGGGGAGGCCCAGGACGTCAACTTCGGCTCCCAGATCCGCTCTTACGTGATGCACCCCTATTCGATGGTCAAGGACCACCGCACCGAGGTCGAGGTTGGCGACGTCCAGCGGGTCCTCGGGGGCGACCTCGACGAGTTCGTGCGGGCGGAGCTGCTCCGCTCGGCGGGAGCGACGGGTTGAGCGAGGATCGCCCCGACGCCGAGCAGCCGACCGCGCCCTACCTCGACGCGGTAGTCGGCTTCGGCTTCCGGGGCCCGGCCCGCTTTTCGGTGCCCGGCCACAAGGGCGGGCCGGGGGCCGACCCGGGCCTCTTCAACGCACTGGGCGAGGACGCCCTCCTGCTCGACGTGCCTACCGACATGTACGGGGTCGACCGCGGCCCGAGCCCGACGCCGTTCGAAGAGGCCGAGCGCCTGGCCGCCGAGGCCTACGGCGCGAAGAGGACGTGGTTCCTGACCAATGGCGCCACCCAGGGCAACCACGTCCTGACGCTGGCCCTCGCGCCGCTGGGCGCGCCCGTGGTCGCCCAGCGCAACTCCCACGCCTCGATCGTCGACGGGCTGGTCCTGAGCGGAGGCGTCCCGACCTTCGTCGCCCCGGAGTACGACGCCGAACGGGGGATGGCGCACGGAGTCACGCCGGAGAGCCTTGCCGAGGCGCTGGAGGCAACCCCCGGCGCCCGCGCGGCCTTCATCGTCTCGCCCACCTACTACGGCGTCAGCGCCGACGTGGCCGGCTGCGCCGAGGTCGCTCACGCCGCCGGGGTGCCGCTCGTCGTCGACCAGTCGTGGGGGGCCCACTTCGGCTTCCATCCCGAGCTCCCCGAGTGCGCTCTGGACCTGGGTGCCGACGCGGTCCTGACCAGCACCCACAAGCTCGCCGGCTCGCTCACCCAGAGCGCGATGCTCCACCTCGGCGAGAGCGACTACATCACCGAGGACCAGATCGCGCGTTGCGTGAGGATCACCCGCTCCACCAGCCCGAGCGCGATCCTCCAGATGTCGCTCGACGCGGCCCGGCGCCAGCTGGCCGTCCACGGGGAGCAGCTCCTCCACGAGACGCTCCAGGCCGGACGCGCGGCGAGAGAGAAGATCGCCGCGATCGAGGGCGTCGAGGTGATCGACGGAACGACCGAGGGCATCCCCGGCGCCGCGGCCTTCGACCCGCTGAGGCTCGTGCTCGACGTCCGCGGCACCGGCTGCACCGGCTACGAGCTGGCCGACGCCCTGCGCCGCGCCTACGACGTCCAGGTGGAGCTGGCCACCCAGTCGACCGTCGTCTTCGTGATCGGCCTCGCGCAGAGCGAGGAGTCGATGCTCCGCCTGGCCGGCGACATCGAGGACACCGTTGCCGCGATCCGGCGTCCCGGGGAGCAGACGCCGCCGATCCGCGCGCCTGAGGGAACGCCGGAGAGGGCGGTCACCCCGCGCGAGGCCTTCCTGGGCGACAGCGAGCAGGTGACCGTTGACGACGCCGTCGGGAGGGTCTCCTGCGAGTCGATCGCCGGCTACCCGCCGGGGATACCGGCCCTCCTGCCCGGAGAGCGGATCACCGCGGAGATCATCGACTACCTCAAGGCCACGCTGGAAGCCGGCGGCCGGCTCCACGGGGCCAGCGACCCGGGCTTCGCCACGATCTACGTCCTGCGGGAGGGGTGAGCGTGGACCCCGCCACCCGTGCCGAGATGGAGGAGGTGGTCGCCCGGGCGCTCGCCGAGGACCTGGGGGAGGGTGACCTCACGAGCCTTGCCACCGTGCCGGAGGGCGCCCGCGCGGCCGGGACGATCACCCAGAAGGAGCCCGGTGTCCTTTTTGGCTTCGAGGCGGCGGCGCTCGCCTTCGCCAGCCTTGACCCCGGAGCGGTGGTCGAGGAGGTGGCAGAGGAAGGCCAGTGGCGCGAGGCCGGCCCGGCGCTGAAGGTCGAGGGCTCGGCCCGTGCGCTTCTCGGCGCCGAGCGCACGGCACTCAATCTCCTTGGCCGCCTCAGCGGCGTGGCCACGCTCGCGGCCCGCTACGCACGCGCCGTAGAGGGCACCGGGGCCCAGGTAATAGACACTCGCAAGACCACGCCGGGCCTGCGCCTGCTGGAGAAGGCAGCGGTGCGGGCCGGGGGAGCGGGCAACCACCGGATCGGGCTCTGGGACGAGGTCCTGATCAAGGAGAACCACGTCGCAATGGCCGGGGGCATCGGCCCGGCGCTCGAGGCCGCGCGCGAGCTGTTCCCCGGCGTCCCGACCGAGATCGAGTGCCGTTCGGCCGCGGAGGTGGACGAGGCTCTCGCGGCGGGAGCCGAGCGGATCATGCTCGACAACATGGGTGTCGACGAGCTCCAGGGCATCGTTGCCCGGGTCGACGGCAGGGCACAGCTCGAGGCCAGCGGCGGCGTGAACCTGGAGACGGTCAGGGCAGTCGCTCAGACCGGCGTACAATTCGTCTCGGTAGGCGCGATGACCCACTCGGCCCCGGCACTCGACCTCTCGCTCATCCTGGAGCTCCGGCCGTGAGCGCGCAGCCGCTGCCGATGGCCGGCCAGGCCCCGGCCGACCCGCAGGCCGTCGAGGCGATGAAGGCCGAGGTTCGGGAGCTCGCCGCCGAGCGCGAAGCGGTGATCCTCGCCCACAACTACCAGGTGCCCGAGGTGCAGGACGTCGCCGACTTCGTAGGCGATTCGCTCGCCCTCTCCCAGCAGGCCTCAAAGGTCGAGCAGCCGGTGATCGCCTTCTGCGGCGTCCACTTCATGGCCGAGACCGCCTCGATCCTCGCGCCGGACAAGACCGTCCTCCTGCCCGACCATGACGCGGGATGCTCGCTGGCCGACTCGATCACCCCGGAGCAGCTCAGCGAGTGGCAGTCGCGCCATCCGGGGGCGATCACCGTCATGTACGTCAACACGACCGCGGCGATCAAGGCCCTCACCGACTACTGCTGCACGTCGTCGAACGCCAAGGCGGTCGTCGAGCACGTGATCGCCGAGCACGGCCCCGAGGTGGAGATCCTCTTCGGCCCCGACATGTTCCTCGGCGCCTACGTCCAGAAGACCACCGGCCACGCCAACATGCGGATCTGGGACGGCGAGTGCCACGTCCACGCCGGGATCCGCCCCTCGGACATCACCGAGGTCCGCGCCGAGCATCCCGGGGCCGAGTTCCTCATACATCCGGAGTGTGGATGTGTCACCTCGGTCATGGAGTACGTCGCTTCCGGTGACGTCGACGCCGAGAACGTCCAGATGCTCTCGACCGGGGGAATGATGAAGTACGCAGAGATGGCCGAGGAGGAGCAGAAGGGGCGCGAGGTGATCGTCGCCACCGAGACCGGAATGCTCTACCCGCTCAGCCAGGCCGCTCCGGACGTGACCTTCATCCCCGCCAACGCCGAGGCCAGCTGCCGCTACATGAAGATGATCACCCTCGAGAAGCTCCGCGACTCGCTCCGGGACATGACCGGCGAGGTCAAGGTTCCCGCCGACCTGGCCGAGCGGGCCCGGCTGCCGATCGAGCGGATGGTCTCGATTACTGCCTGAGCGCCGGGCGGCGGGTCAGTCGCCGGTCTCGCCGGACCTGCCGTTGCCCTTGCCGGGCTTCTCCGGCCGCGAGGGAGACGGCTCGTCTCCTGCCGTGGGGCGGCCACCGTCGGAGTCGCCCTTTCCGGAACCTCCGCCGCCGGAGTTGTCCCCGGAATTCCCACCGCCGGATCCGCCGCCGTTGGAGTTGCCCGGCTTATCGGGCTTATCGGGCTTGGACGGAGCGGTTGGGGCTGTCGTCGGCTTCTCGGGCTTGTCGGGCTTGTCGGGTTTTGAGCCCGGGAGGCTGGGGGTGGTTGACGGCTTGTCGGGCTTCGAGCCCGGAAGGCTGGGGGTGGTTGACGGCCGGTCGGGCTTGCCCTCCGAGGGCCGCTCCGGCTTCGAAGGGCTGGTGGTCTCGCCACCACCGGTGCCTCTGGGGCCCGAGTCGTCCTTGCCCGGCCTGCTCTCGCCGGTGGAGCCGGGGCCGCCTCCAGGGCGGTTCGGGGCCTCTGCCACCTGCCGCGGGCCTGACTGCTCGCCCGAGCCCCCGCGCCCACCGCGGCCGGGAGCGGTGACCGGCATTGAGGGATCGAAGACGCCAGCGACCTGGCGGGGAGCACCGCCGCCCGGGTAAGGCTGCCGGGGGGCGGGCATGAGGGCGGGTTCGGGAGCTCCCGAACCCGCCGGCTCGTTGACCACCACGCGCTGACGGCCGTCCGGTCCTTCGACCATCCGGATGCGCGGCTGCCCGGGAGCCACGGCCATGGCCGGGTCGGCGCCGGGGATCAGGGTCCGCTCGCCGGGTGCGGCTGAGGCCATCGTGAC
Source organism: Solirubrobacteraceae bacterium (assembly GCA_040399005.1). Taxonomy (GTDB): domain Bacteria; phylum Actinomycetota; class Thermoleophilia; order Solirubrobacterales; family Solirubrobacteraceae; genus F1-60-MAGs163. The sequence continues at coordinate 7,349 of JBBATA010000031.1, read as the reverse complement.
CGGGGGCGGGGAGTCGGAGTTCCTCTTCTCGACCTTCTCTACGACCTCGGTCCCGCCGGCGGCGACGGCGGCCACGCTGGCCACCACCGCGCCGGTCTTCAGGGCCCCGCCGAGGGCGGCGCCGCCGGCGGCAGTGCCCGCTGCGGTGCTGCCCGCCGTCGCGCCGCCTGCTGCCGCCGCTCCCCCGGCCGCGGCGCCGCCGCTGGCAAAGGCACCGTCGGCCAGCCAGATCGCCAGCGGAATGGGGGTGATCGCGGTGGCGGCGGCACGAAGCTGGACCCGGGCGCGTCGCACCAGCTGGCGCACGCCGGCGTCGCTGACTCCTAGCTCGCGGGCCACGTCGGCGTGCGCACGCCCGTCGACGGCCACCGCGAGGAGAGCCTCCCGCTGGCGCTCGGGCAGGCCTCCGATGTTCTCGACGGTGAGCCGCAGCTCCTCGCTCTGCTCATAGGCGGCCTCGGGGCCCATGCGGAAGTCGCTGGCCTCGATCAGCGGCGCGTCGCCGTAGTCGGCCCGCTGGAGGGCGTTGATCGCCCCGTTGTTGACGATCCGGTAGAGCCACGGCTTGAGGTCGCGGACCTCGGTTCCCGACCTCAGCGAGTTCCAGGCGTTCAGGAAGGCCGTCTGGACGACCTCCTCGGCCCGGGCCTCACCCACGAAGCGCTGGGCGAAGCGGGTGAGGGGTCGGCGGTAGCGCTCGACGATCGCCTCGAAGGCCCGCTCGTGCCCTCCCGCTGCCAGGCGGACAAGTCGCTCATCGCTCTGCGTACGCAGAAGGGTCGTTGAAATGTGCGGAGTCATAAGACTTCCGAAGCCAAGACCAGTGTAAACCCGAAATGTGACGCGGGCTTCGGTCTTTCCCTCGATTTTCCCTTGAATTCGGGCTAATCGGGGCTAATCAGGGCAGATCAGGCGAATTCCGATGCCTTGTGGGGGCCGACACAGGCAACCGCCAGCTCTTCGGGATCAACGAGCTTTGCCACTGCGGCCACGTCGTCGTACGTGACGGCGTCGATCAGGGCGATCGCGTCGTCGGGGTCGAACCCTTCGCCGTGGACGATGGCGCGGCCCGCCGCGAACGAGGCGACGGCGTTGGTGTCCTCGAAGGTCAGCACCCGCCGCCCGCCGGCATAGGCCCTTGCGCGCTCGACCTCCTCCTCGGTCGGACCGTCGGTTGCCAGCTCGCCGACGATCTCCATCATCCGCCGGTAGGCCTCGTCGGTCTTGGCCGACTCCAGTCCGGCCCCGAGGAGCAGCAGCCCGTGGTCGGCCGAGAAGTGGTTGAGGGCGAAGACCGAGTAGGCCAGCCCGCGCTGCTCGCGGATCTCGTCGAAGAGCCTCGAGCCCATCGAGCCGCCGAGCAGCGTGGCGTATATCCCCAACGCAGCCCTCTGGGCCGGGTCGGTTACGTCGACCTTCGGCCGGTAGAGCATCCTCAGGTGCGACTGGTTGCTGTCACGCTCCTCGACGAGAACCTCGGGCTCGAACCCCGTGACCTTCTCGAACGGCTCGGGCACGGGAAGGTCGGGGAAACGGGCGAAGGCCTCGTTGACCGCGCCGTTGGCGTCCAGGTGCTCGAGGTTGCCGACGATGAACGCTCCGCCGGTCCGCCCCGACCAGCGCCGCTCCCGGAAGGCGACGACCTGGTCGCGGGTGAAGCTCTCGAGGTGCTCCTCGGGGCCGAGCACGGGGCGCCCGAGCGGGTGGTCGCCGAAGCCGGCGACGTCGATCAGCTCACCGGCCACAGAGGCGGGCTGGTCCTTGTAGCGCTGGATCTCCTGGATGACCACCCCGCGCTCGCGGTCGAGCTCGTCCGGGTCGATCTTCGGGCGGCCGACGAAGTCGGTCAGCAGGTCGATCGCCGGCATCGCCGACTCGGCACGGACGGTTATGTGGAAGGCCACGAGGTCGTGGCTGGTGTAGGCGTTGAGCGAGCCGCCCATCCGCTCGGCGGTCTCGTTGACCTTGCGGTAGTCGTCGTAGATCTCACCTCCCTTGAAGACGAGATGCTCGAGGAAGTGGGCCATCCCGTTCTCGTCGGCCCGCTCGGATCGAGCGCCGGCGTCGAAGGCCACGAGGATCGTGGTGGCCCGGGTTCCCGGTATCCCGATCCGGTGGACCGGAAGCCCGTTGCTCGCCGTCGAGGTGGAGATTTCCGCCATGCGGCAAAGGTATCGCGCCCGTGCAAACGGTCGTGCAGAGCCGTCACGGGGCAGGGATGGCGCGCCCGGCGGCAAAGAGAAGGCCGAAGGCATGGCCACCACCGAGAAAGACCAGCAGCGGCGGGAGCACGAAGCGGCCGTAAAGGACGCCCGCGAGGGCGTGCCCGAGGCCCGTCCCGGCGACCCCGCCAACGCGATCGAGTGCCGCAAGGTCACCAAGACCTACGACGTCAGCAAGGCCGGCGTCCGCGACGCCACCTTCTCGATCCGCCGCGGGGAGTTCGTCTTCATGGTCGGTCCGACCGGCTCGGGCAAGTCGACGCTGATGCGGCTGCTGATCAAGGAGCTCGACCCCGACTCCGGCAGCATCCTTGTCGCCGGCCGCGACATCGGCGAGCTGACCCACAAGCAGCTCCCCTTCTACCGGCGCAATATCGGCGTCGTCTTCCAGGACTTCAAGCTCCTGCCGGACCGGACCGTCTACGAGAACGTCGCCTACGCGCTTCAGGTAACCGGCAGCCACCGCAAGGAGATCCGGGAGAAGGTGCCCGACATCCTTCGCCTCACCGGCCTCTCCACCAAGCTCCACAACTACCCCGATCAGCTCTCCGGTGGCGAGCAGCAGCGCGTCTCCATCGCCCGCGCTTTCGTAAACGCGCCGCCCCTCCTCCTCGCCGACGAGCCGACCGGCAACCTCGACCCCGAGACCTCGATCGGGATCATGCAGCTCCTCTACCGGATCAACCGCACCGGCACGACGGTGCTCGTCGCCACCCACGACTCGACCATGGTCGACCGAATGCGCCGCCGGGTGATCGAGCTCTACCAGGGCAGGATCGTCCGCGACGAGCTCGCCGGCACCTACGCCCCCACCGACATGACGACCGCCGAGTTCGGCGCGCTGCTGCGCGAGCCGGCGCCGGAGCCCAGGCGCGCGGAGAAGGAAGATCGCGACCCCGCCGACGAGTTCGACGAGGCCTTCAGGGACTAGGCGATGAGCTTCGGGTTCTTCTTCAGGGAGGCGACGACCTCGATCCGCCGCAACGCGGTGCCGAGCTTTGCCGCGCTGGCCTCGGTGCTGGTGACGCTGCTGGTGCTCGGCGTCTTCATCCCGATCGTCCAGGCCACCACCGGCGCGGCCAACGACGTACGCGGCCGGGTGCTGGTGAACGTCTACATGAAGACCGACGCCAGCCAGGAGGACATCGTCCGGGTGCGCGGGCTGATCGCGGCCACCCCGAACGTCAAGTCGGTCGAGTTCGTCAGCAAGGAGCAGGCCTACGCCGAGGAGCGGCGGAAGAACCCCGAGGCCTACGACCTGCTCGGCTCCAACCCGCTGCCCGACACCTTCCGCATCACGCCGGAGAATCCCGGGGCCTCGATGGCCCTGGTCTCGGCGCTGCAGCCATCCACTCCCGGCGGCGGAATCACGACCGTCGACCCGTCGATCGAGTCGGTGGGATCGTCGAAGTCGAACACCGAGAAGATCCTCACCGCCACGCGCGTAGTGAAGGTGATGATGGGCCTGCTGGCCGCATTGCTGATCATCGCCTCGATCCTCCTGATCTCCAACACGATCCGGCTCTCGGTCTTCTCCCGGCGGCGCGAGGTCCAGATCATGAAGCTGGTCGGCGCCACCGACGGATTCATCCGCTGGCCCTTCGTGCTCGAGGCCGTGATCCTCGGGGCGATGGGCGCGGTCCTGGCCGTCTGCCTGCTCGCGGTGATGAAGATCGCCCTCGTCGACCCTCTCGTAAGCAACTTCGCCCTCCTGGCCGCCCCGGACACCCTGCCGATCGGCCTGCTGCTGGGCATCCTGCTCGTCGCGGGGATTGCGGTGAGCGCCGTGGGCTCGGCAATCTCGCTTCGGCGCTTCCTCCAGGTCTGACCTGCGCCGCGGCCGCGCGCCGTAACCTCTCTGGTTGGGCCACGGGCCCTACCAGCCGATGAAGAGCCACGCCGTCCGCAACCTCCTGCTCGTCCTGCTCGTCGCAGCGGTCGGCATCGGGCTGGTCGCCTTCGGGATCTGGATCGGCGGGAGCTACCCCAGCGCCGTGCCTTCCGGCCTTCGCGGTTCGCTGGTCGGCAGCGAACAGGAGGTCTTCGTCCAGGAGGCGATCGACCGGGTCGGCGAGGACTACTACAAGGAGCTGCCGCCCGGGAAGCTCGCCGACCTGGCCATCGGCGGGCTGGTCGACGGCCTCAACGACCGCTTTTCCAGCTACTTCACCCCCGCCGAGTACCGGCGCTTCCAGGAGGCCCAGAACAGTCGCTTCTCGGGGATCGGGGTGAGCATCGTCCCGGTCAAGAAGGGGCTGAAGGTGGTGAACGTCTATAAGGGCTCCCCAGCGCGCAAGGCGGGGCTGAGCAGCGGCGACGTGATCGTCGCGGCCGACGGCCGCTCCCTGAAGGGCCTCAGCTCGGAGAAGGCGACCTCGCTGATCAAGGGGCCGAAGGGCACCACCGTCGTGCTCTCGGTTGACGGTGACGGCGAAGAGCGCCGGGTGCGCGTCGAACGCGACGAGATCAAGGTGCCGGTCGTCGCCTCGAAGCTGGTCGAGAGGTGCGGGGAGAAGGTCGGTGTCGTGGCCCTCTCGCAGTTCAGCTCCGGGGCCCATGCCGAGGTCTACGCGGCGATCAAGCGGCTCGAGAAGCGGGGGGCGCAGGCGTGGGTATTCGACCTGCGCGGCAACGGCGGCGGCCTGGTGGACGAGGCACAGCTCGTCGCCAGCGCCTTCCTCCCCGACGGTCCTGTCGTCACCACGCGCGGGCGCAACGTTCCCGAGCGCACGCTCAACGCCACCGGCCGGCCGGTGGTGCCCGAGGACGACCCGGTGATCGTGCTGGTCAACCGCGGCTCCGCGTCGGCATCGGAGATCGTCGCCGGCGCGCTCCAGGACCGCGGGCGGGCGAAGCTTCTTGGTGAGCAGACGTTCGGCAAGGGCGTCTTCCAGCAGGTGATCGAGCTCTCCAACGGCGGCGCCCTCGACATCACCTCCGGCCAGTACTTCACGCCCAAGGGCCGAAACCTCGGCGGCCAGGGCGTCAAGCGCGGCACCGGGCTCAAGCCCGACATCGTGGTCGCGGCCCCGCGCGGCGAGCAGCGCGACGTCCAGCTCGATGCCGCAACCGGCAGGCTGGCCTGCGTGGACCGTTGAGCCGGCCCGGCGAAGAGCCCGGCCCGGGCGAACCGTTCGTAGCCCTGGCCGAGTCCAAGGGCAGGTTCCTGCAGGCCTACCCGTTCTTCCGGCGCGGACCCGCGGTCTCCCTGGACCGAGGCGGCAAGGCCCGCCCCGGCCGCCTTGCCCTCGTGGCGCAGAGAGCCAAGGGGAGGAGAACGAAGGCGAAGGTCCTGCGCGAGCTGGGCAGCCCCGACAACGCCCGCGACGTCATCGAGGCCCTGATGCTCGACCGGGGGCTGCGGCTCCACTTCCCGAAGAAGGTCGAGGAGGCCGCCGACCGCGCCGTCGCCTCGCCGTTCGACGACCCCACGCGCAAGGACCTGCGCGAGCTTCCCACCTTCACCATCGACCCTTCGACCGCCCGCGACTTCGACGACGCCATCTCCGCCGAGCGCATGGAGAACGGTCACGTGCGCGTCTGGGTCCACATCGCCGACGTGAGCGCCTACGTCAGGCCCGGCGACCCCGTCGACCGGGAGGCATACCGGCGGGCCACCAGCGTCTACGTGCCCGGGATGGTCGAACCGATGCTCCCCGAGCAGCTCTCCAACGGCGCCTGCTCGCTGGTTCCCGGGGAGGACCGCCTTGCGGTCACCGCCGAGATGGAGTTCCGCGGCGTGGAGATGGTGAAGGCGACATTCGCCAGGACGCTGATCCGCTCGGACATGCGACTCACCTATGAGGAGGTCGACGAGATCTTCGACGGCGAGCGCGAGGCGCAGGAGCCGTGGGCCACGCCGCTCGGGCTCTGCCGCGCCCTCGCCGACAGCCTTGAGGCCCGCCGCCGCGAGGGGGCCGGGGCGCTGGCGATCGAGACCAGCGAGCCGGAGTTCGCCTTCAGCCGCAAGGGCCACGTCACCGACGCCACCGCCTCGGTGCAGACCGAGTCGCACCTGCTGATCGAGCACATGATGATCTCGGCCAACGAGGCGGTCGCCCGGCTCTGCGCCGAAAAGGGGATCCCGACGCTCTACCGGGTCCACGAGAAGCCGGAGGGCGAGGCGGTCGAGGCGCTGCTCGACCAGCTCGCCTCGCTGGACGTGGCCACGCCCCCGGCGCCGAAGCGCATCTCCCGGACCGAGGCCGCCGAGATCGTCGCGCAGGCCTCCCTCGCGGTCGACCAGCACGTGAAGCGCACCGGCCACGGCCGGACCGGGCTCACCTACCGGATCCTGAGGGCCCTGCAGCAGGCCCGTTACTTCCCCGAGAACCTCGGCCACGCCGGCCTGGGGCTGGAGCACTACTGCCACTTCACCTCCCCGATCCGCCGCTACCCCGACCTCCTCACCCACCGCGCGCTGCTCAGCGCGATCGGGGCCGGGGAGGAGGCACCGGACGCGGCGCAGCTGGAGGAGGACGCGACCTGGTGCAGCGAGCGCGAGCGCGAGGCCATGGTGGTGGAACGCGACGCCGACGCGATCGCCCGGGCCTTCCTGCTGGAGCGCGTCTGGCACGAGCGCGGCGTCGACACCCCGTTCGCGGGGGAGGTGACTGGGGTAATCGGTGCCGGGGCGTTCGTGGCCTTCGACGACGGCGCCTTCGAGGGCTTCATGCCGGTCCGCAAGATCCGCGGCGACTGGTGGGAGCTCAACGAGCAGGGAACGATTCTCGTCGGCACGCGCAGCGGTGGCGCCATCAGGCTCGGCGACCGGGTCGAGGTCGTCGTGGAGCGGGTCGACACGGCCCGCGGGCGCGTCGACCTGCTTCCGGTCGAGCCGGAAAACCGCCGCTAGGCTCGCCTGCCATGGCGAAGAAGGGCAAGAAGAAGGCCGCCCCGGGCGACATCGCCACCAACCGCAAGGCGCGCTTCGACTACGACCTGCTCGACAAGCTCGAGTGCGGTATCGAGCTGCTCGGCACCGAGGTCAAGGCGATGCGCGAAGGGACCGTGCAGATGAAGGACTCCTACGCGCACGTCGAGGACGGCGAGCTCTGGCTCCACAACTGTCACATCCCGCCCTACCCGCCGGCGGCGATGAACAACCACGAGCCCGAGCGCCCGCGC
>JBBATA010000030.1:0-16904 GCA_040399005.1 Solirubrobacteraceae bacterium | reverse complement strand
CCACCTGGCCCATACCGAGCGCTCCGGCCGCGGGCGGGTTCGCCGGTCGCCGGGCGAGGCCCTTACCGGTGAAGCGCCGGAGATGATCGCCGACCTCCAGAGGCGCCGGATGCGCTTCGACGCCGACCGCCACGGAAACCTCGTGCTGGGCCTCGAAGGGGGGCACTCGCGGCGGCGGATAGTGCACGCCGGGGGCAGCGCCACCGGGAGGAGGCTCGCCCGCCAGCTGTCGGCAGCGATCGTCCGCGAGGAGTCGGTGACCGTCCTGGAAGGTGCGCGCGCCTGCCGTCTCTGGATCGACGAGGGCCGGGTCGTGGGAGCGGTCTGCGAGGACGGACGCTCGATCCGCGCCTCGGCGACCGTGATCGCCACCGGGGGCGCTGCGGCGATGTGGAGCCGGACCTCGAACCCGCCAGGTTCGGCCGGCGTCGGGATCATGCTCGCCCGCCAGGCCGGGGCACCGGTCGCCGACCTCGAGTTCGTCCAGTTCCACCCCACCGCCCTGGCCGGCGTCCCCGGCCGCGAGGGCTTCCTGATCACGGAGGCGATCCGGGGTGAAGGCGCGCGCCTTCTCGACCTGCGGGGCGAGCGGTTCGTGGACGAGCTCGCGCCCCGGGACGAGGTGGCCCGGGCGGTCTGGGAGAAGATGCTCGCCGAGGACGCGGAATCGGTTCGCCTCGACATGCGGGGGATCGACCCCGCCCTCTTCCCCAACGTCGTGGAGACGCTGGAGGCATCGGGGCTCGACCCGGCGAAGGAGCCGGTCCCGGTCGCCCCGGCCGCCCACTACATGATGGGCGGGATCGTCACAGACCTCCACGGCGCCACGGAGGTGCCCGGCCTGTACGCCATCGGCGAGAGCGCCTGCACCGGCCTGCACGGCGCCAACCGCCTGGCCTCCAACTCTCTCTCAGAGTGCATGGTCTTCGGCGCCCGGGCCGCAAGGGCAGCACGGGACGAGCCTGCCCCCTCCCCGCGGTCGGCGCCCCCGGCTCCCGAGCCGATCGTGATGCCCGAGCCCTCGACTCGCGAGGCCGTCTGGCGTCACGCGGGCATCGTCCGTGACCGCGACGGGCTCGAGACGCTGATGGAGGACCCGCACCCCCTGGCGCGGATGATTGCCGGGTGCGCGCTGGCGCGCGAGGAGAGCCGGGGGGCCCACCTGCGCAGCGACTTCCCCGATACCGACCCGGGCCTCGACGGCCACCACACCGTGATCGGAGAGTCGGGCCCGCAGATGAGCCTCTGGGACTAGGGGCAAAGCTCCTCCTCGGGCGTCATGCCTGCGTGGACCCCGGGGTCCCCAGGCATCCACGGGGGTATTTCCGCGGCGCCGGGGCGGCAACGCCGCGGCTTAACAAGAACTCAATACAAGCGGTGTTTTGGCTTTACACAGGCGCCCGATACTCGCTCTCAGCCGGGCAAGGGGCGGGCGCCACCACCGGCCAGACAGGAGAACGCCACCGCATGTACCAGGTAAGCAGGGCTATCTACCGGGAACTCTCGCCGAGCATCGCCACCGGCCGGCGCGGTCACGAGGCCGTGCTCGACGCGTGCGAGCGGACGGTCGAACGACTCGCCACCGACCGCCACTACTTCGCCCAGCCGGCCCGCAGCCTCTTCCGCGAGATCCGCGTTCACTTCACGATCGGCTCGCAGGCGCACGTCTGGGCCGTGGTCCGCGACTACCTGGCCACCGCCGACCGTGCGGTGGCAACGCTCACCACGAACGGCCGGGACGCATTCGGCAACCGTCTTCAGTGCCGCGCCTCGACTCGTCGTGGCACTCCCTGCCGCCGGATGCCCTCGGCCCCCAATGGCTACTGCCCTTCGCACCAGCACCTCGCTGACACCGAAGAGTTCGAGTTCGCCAGCGCCGCCTAGCCGGCTGGCGCCCTGAGCCGCACCGGCTATCCCGGGGCGCGGTCGCGCGGAAGGCTATTCCCGGCCCACCGTCACCGAGGTCCAATCCGGAGACGGCACCGCCGCTGTGTGATCGGTCACATAAGCTCTGGTCAGGCCCGGCGGCGGCGCACCACCGGAAGGCCGGAAACCCCGTAGTTCCGGCGTTTCCTTGGCGCCCGTAGAATCTGTATACCGTCGGAAAGCCCTGATTTGCAGGGATATTTGGGGTTTCGCCGGGATTTTGCGAGAATCCGCGCCCCGCAGGCCTCTCAGAGATGAAACTTTTATGTTTCACAGCCTGCGTAGAAAGTGCAAACGACGGGAAGAAGTTGAATCGATGCCGGTAGCAATGCATGAGTGGGCGGTAACAGTTCGCGCCCTGTCTGAGGGTGAGCAGCTGGTGGTCTTCCGTCCCCCGCGCGCCGGTGAGGACCCCGAGGACTTCGCCCTCGAGCACGACCGCTTCTTCCTCTTCCCCGCCTTCGAGTACCGCCGCAACGACGTCGTCCGCGAGGCCCACGTGCCCGAGCTGCGGCGCGCCCTCGAGGAAGGCGTCTGGCCCGACGGCGACCCGCCGGTCCGGGCCCTCACCCAGCCGGGCGGGATCCCCCAGCCGGAGCGCGTCCGCGTACGTGCCTGGGCCGAGGTAGCTGCCCGCTACACGGTCACCGAGCCACGCGCGATCAACGAGCTCTCGCCCTTCTACGTGTGGACCACCGACTACGCCCAGAAGCGGCTTGGCTGGCGCCCCCGGCAGCCGCTCCACGTAGTCCTGCTGCGCACCTACCGGATCCCAAGGCCGGTCACCATCCGCATGCGTGGCGCGACCCCGCTGGGCGGCCCGTGGCTCGAGATCGCCCGGGATCTTCCGTTCGAGGGCACCCCGGTGCTCTCCGACGAGGAGTTCGGCTTCGTCCAGGACGAGATCGAGTCGAAGGTCGCCGGGCGCGTCCCGGCCATGGCCTGAGCGGCCGCCCGCTCCCGAAGCCCGGAATGCGCCGGGCGCACCGGTAAACCTGAGCCATGGCCTGGGTCGAATCGCGGTCCGAGCACTTCACGGCCCGCCACGACGACCGTGACGCGCCGGACGCCGCAGAGGTCCTGGACCTCCTCGAGCAGGCACGGGAAGAGCTCGCCCACCTACTCGAGCCGCCGCCGGAGGAGGTCGCCGCGGTCATTCACTCGAGCTTTGCGGGCCTCTCGCTCTCGCAGCCGATAGTCCCGGTGGTCAGGGCTATCGCCGCCCCGGCCAGCCGCCGCTACCTGGCCGGGTGGCCGAGCCGCGCCGAGATCCACCTGCTTGCCCCCCGGGTGCTCGCCTCCCGTGCCTCGAGCGTCCCGGGCTCCCTCGAGATGCTCCTCCTCGCTCCGGCCGCGCTGTACGCACAGCTCGCCTGCGGAAGGCTGAACCCGGCCCTGCCTCCTCCCCTGCGCCCCCGAACCGCCATTGCCGCGGCGAGGAACGCGTGGATCGCGGCCGGGAGCGGCCAGTGGCTATCCGGGCAGACGGCGCACGCCCGGCCGGCCATCGCCCGGCGCCTGAAGGAGGGTGGTCGCCCGGCCTTCCCCCCGGGACCCGCCGACGCCCTGCTCCTGGGCGGGAGCGTCTTCGACCTGCTGGCCAGCGAACAGGGGAGCGAGGCCGCAGTAGCCCTCGCGACGACACGGCCTGCGGAGGAGCCCCGCGAGACGGTCCTGCGCGCCTTCCCCGGCCGCTCGTTTACCGACACCGAAGGGGTCTGGCGCGCCCACCTGGCACGTCTGGCCGGGGGCTGAAGGCTGGCTGAACCGGGGGCTAAGGCCGCCCGGGGCTGAGGCTGGCCGGCGGTTGCCCCGGCCCAAGCCGTCTCGAGCGCGTCCCTCAGGCGGCCAGCCAGGCGACGATGGCGACGATGGCCAGCCCTGCCGCCAGGGCCGCGGCAATGCGAAGCGCCGGCGGGCGAAATGACCGCGTCGAAACCTCGATCCCGCCCTCGAGCAGCACCTGCCGGGCGTCAGCGAGCGCCGAGCGCGGGACCATTACGTCCCGGGCGCCTGCCGCCAGCATCTCCGGCACGTCGGCGGCGGGTGAGCGGCGCACCAGGCTCGGGATTCCCTCTTCGAGGAGGAGGCCGGCGATCAGGTCGGCTTCGGCCTGGTTGCGCCCCCCTGCGACGCGAACGAGGTCGCCCTCGGTGTAGCGGCGTTCGATCTTCCGGGGATCGCCCGAGGCGCCCTCAGGCGCCATCGCCCGTGACCGGCTGCTCTTCGACGGTGCCATCTGCGCCGATCATGAAGCTCCGCAGCTCAGGCTCGCTGCCGGCGAGACCGATGATCAGCCACTCGGTGCCGGGCCAGAAGCGGGCGAAATTGATGTCGGTCTGCGACGGATAGGGCTCCGAGCGCGTGTGGGAGTGGTAGATCGCCGGACGCTGGCCGGCGTCCTCGATCTCCATTAGCAGCGGAGCCAGCCGCGCTCCGTCGACCTCGAAGCGCATCGGGCTCGCCGCGAGGTTTTCGAGCGGGTGTATCGAGACGATCCGGTCGCCGTCGAGGGCGATCAGGCCGCAGCACTCGTTGGGCGCGTCGGCCCGGGCGTGGTCAATCAGCCGGGCGCGCGGCTCGTCACCGATGACCATTGCCGCTCGGCGTGCCGGGGGAAGACCCGGTCAGTCGGTCTTGAGGACCGGCTTCTCGTCGATCTCGGCAACCGGCTCGGACTTCTTGTCCTCGCCGGTAATCGAGGACTTGAACTCGCGCATCCCCTTCCCGACCGACCGCCCGACCTCGGGCAGCTTCTTCGGGCCAAGGACGATCAGCGCGATGATCAGGACGATCACCAGTTCCATGGGGCCAATACTGGGCATAGGTCGAGTCTACGCGAAAACCGCCTGCGCCTCTACCACCAGACCGTGGACTCGAGGTTCTCGACCTCGTCCACGGGAAGCGTGTAGAGACCGGATGAGAGGTACCTCCAGCCGTCGTCGCAGACGATGAAGACGATGTTGCCCTCGTCCATCTCGTCGGCAATCCGGGCGGCGACGCGGGCTATCGCGCCCGAGGAGACTCCGGCGAAGAGGCCCTCCTCGTCGAGCAGCTTCCTGGTCCAGATCACGGCGTCGCGGTTGGTCACGAAGATCTTGCGGTCAAGGAGCGAGAGGTCGATGATCGGCGGGATGAACCCGTCGTCGAGCGAGCGCAGGCCCTGTACCGGCTCGCCCTGCATCGGCTCGGCGGCAACGATGGTCACGCGGTCGCCGAGCTCCTCCTTGAACCGGCGGGCGCAGCCCATGAGAGTGCCGCCGGTCCCGAGCCCGGCCACGAAGGCGTCGACCTCGCCGTCGAGCTCTTCGAGGATCTCGGGGGCGGTCCCGTCGTAGTGGGCGAGCGGGTTGGCCGGGTTGCCGTACTGGTAGGGCATGTAGAAGGACGGGTCGGCCTCTGCCATCTCGAGGGCCATTGCGACCGCCCCGTTGGAGCCCTGGTCACCGGGTGAGTAGACGATCTCCGCCCCGTACATGCGAAGCAGCTCTGTCCGCTCGGGGGTGACGTTGTCGGGCATGACGACCTTCAGCGGGTAGCCCTTGCGCGAGCAGATCATCGCCAGCGAGACACCGGTGTTGCCGGAGGTCGGCTCGAGGATGGTCTGGCCCGGGGCGATCAGGCCGCCCGCCTCGGCCTCCTCGATCAGCGAACGGGCGACACGGTCCTTCACCGAGCCGGTCGGGTTCGCCGACTCGAGCTTGGCCCAGACGCGCACGCCGGGCTTGGGGGACATGCGCTTGAGCTCGACCAGGGGCGTGTGCCCGATCGACTCGACGATGTCCGAATAGCGGCCACCGCAGGGCCGCCTTTCCAGAGGGGGAAGCGCCATTACTTCATTCAGGATAGCGGGGCGTCCGAAGGGTGTCTATCGGCGCAGGCGCCTCGTCGTGGGCGCCTCGCGGCGCCGGCTCAGGCCGAGCCGCCGGCCATCGCCGGCAGGATCACGAGCTCGTCGCTCTCGCCGACTGCGGTCCCCAGGCCATCCAGAACCCTGACGTCCTCGTCGTTGAGGTAGACGTTCACGTAACGGTTCAGGTCGCCGTCCTCGGCGAAGATCTGCTCGCGGGTCTCCGGATGGGCCTCGACCAGCGCGGTGAGGACCTCCCCCACGCTCGATCCGGCAGCGGAGACCTCGCGCTCGCCGCCCACCGCGGGGCGAAGGACGGGCGGAATTCGGACGGTGGCCATGGCGGCAGACTATCCGGAGGCGGCGCAGAACGCCTCGTAGTCGGGGAAGACCCCGAGCTCGTCGTCGGCAATCGCATCGGGCTCCCGCGAGCAGATCGGGCAGTCCGGGTCGCGCCGGACCTTGAGCTCGGTGAAGGTCGCCTCCAGGGCGTCATACATGAGCAGGCGCCCGATCAGCGGCTCGCCGGCGCCGATGATCAGCTTGATGACCTCGGTGGCCTGGAGAAGTCCCATCGTGCCTGGCAGGACCCCCAGGACACCGTTGGCGCCGCAGGAGGGCGCGAGCTCCGCCGGGGGCGGCTGGCGGAAGAGGCAGCGGTAGCACGGGCCCTCGTAGGGAGCGAAGACGCTGAGCTGCCCCTCGAACCCGAGGATCGCCGCCGAGACCACGGGAATCTTAAGCCGGACGCTGGCGTCGTTGAGCAGGTAGCGGGTCGGGAAGTTGTCGACACCGTCGACGATCACGTCCCAGCCCTCGATGATCTCCATGATGTTCGAGGCGTCCAGGCGCGTCGGGTAGCCGACGACCTCGACGTCGGGGTTCAGTGCGCGGATCGCCTCCGCGGCCGAGTCGGTCTTCGGCACGCCGATCCGCTCGGTGTTGTGGATCACCTGGCGCTGCAGGTTCGAGAGGTCGACCACGTCGTCGTCGACGATGCCGATCGTCCCCACGCCGGCCGCGGCAAGGTAGAGCGCGGTCGGCGACCCGAGGCCGCCGGCACCGAGCAGCAGGACGCGGGCGTCGAGCAGCTTCTGCTGCCCCTCGAGCCCGACCTCGGGAACGAGCAGGTGCCGGCTGTAGCGGTCGCGCTGCTCGGGGGTCAGAGAACGGGGAACGTCGACCTCGTATCCGCGGTCCTTCCAGAGCGTGAAGCCGCCGGTCATCGACTCGACGTCGTCGTAGCCCATCTCGGTCATCAGCGTGTGGGCGCCGAAGGCCGAACGCACGCCGGACGCGCAGTAGAGGATGATCCGCTGGCTGCGGTCAGGCACCGTTGCCTCGATACGGGTCTCCAGGTAGCTGCGCGGGATATGCAGGGCGCCGGGGATCATCCCGCCGGCGAGCTCCTCGGTCTCGCGGCAGTCGACGACCACGACTCCCTCGCCGAGCAGCTGGGAGACCTCGGACGGGTCGACCTCGCGGATCTGTTCTTTTACGCGCTTGAGCAGCTCTGCTCCGGAAACGCTCACTCTGGTTCTCCTGGACGTTCGTGGGTTCGGACCGACGTTACTTCAAAAAGAATAGCGCCAGCGGGGCGCCGGGCAACGCCGGCCCGTCCCTACTCTGGAACGAAGATGAACCGGCGCCTGCGACTGACCCTGATGGCGATCGCCACGATCGTCCTCCTCGGCGTCCTGGCGTTCGTGGCCTTCAGCGACCCGACTCCCTCGAACGATCAGGTGGCGATCCAGTCGGGAAGCTTCGCGGGTGCGCTGCGGCCGGAGACACCTCCGGCGTCGTTCACCCTTAGGGACGAAGAGGGCCGCCCCGTGGACATCGCCGACTTCCGGGGCCAGCCGGTGGTGGTCACATTCCTCTATACGACCTGCGAGAACGAGTGCCCGACGATCGCCCAACAGATTCGCGGGGCGCTCGACCGGCTTGGAGAGGACGTGCCGGTGGTCGCGGTCAGCGTCGATCCGAAGGGCGACACCCCGGCCAGCGCAAAGCGGTTCCTGGCTCGCCAGAGGCTCTCCGGCCGGATGAGCTTCCTGCTCGGTACCGAGGCGCAGCTGCAGCCCGTCTGGCGCGCCTTCGGGATCGCCCCGCAGACCGAGGGCCGCGAGCACTCGGCCTCCGTGGTGCTGCTCTCCACCGACGGGCGCCAGGCGGTCGGCTTCCCGATCAGCGAGCTCACGCCCGAGGGCGTAGCCGCCGACCTCAGGCGGCTCGGCGCCAGCCAGGCCCAGCCCGAGAGCTAGTCGCCCGCGGCCCGGCCCTGGGCCGGCTCCGGCTCTTCGTCCCCGGGTCCCGCTGCGCGGTCGTTAGCCCCCCGGCCGTCGCCTCCACCCTTCTTGGGCGAACCGGCTTGGTCTGCCCGCCTTCCGCTCCACCAGAGGGCCAGCGCGATCAGGATGATCGGGGCCGCGTAGAGCAGCGAGTGGTACCAGTGGGCGACGTGGGCCAGGACGGTCACTGCGCAGCCGCCGAGAGGAGCCAGAGGCCGAGGCTGGTAAAGGCCACCATCACCAGGAGCATCCAGTACTGGGAGCGGACCGCGACCTTCGGGTCGGGCCAGATGGCCAGGGCGCGGTCGTGGGCCAGCACCAGCGCGG
This sequence comes from Solirubrobacteraceae bacterium, assembly GCA_040399005.1. Classification (GTDB taxonomy): domain Bacteria; phylum Actinomycetota; class Thermoleophilia; order Solirubrobacterales; family Solirubrobacteraceae; genus F1-60-MAGs163. The sequence goes on along the minus strand of JBBATA010000030.1, from coordinate 8,510 downwards.
CGACATGGCCGATCACCAGCGCCCCGACCTGCGTGTACCAGATCGCATTGGCACTGAGGAGGCCGTAGTCGATGGTTGCGGAGGCGGTGCCGAAGAGGTCCCAGCCGTTTCCAAGGGGGTCGGAGATGAGGAAGGCGGTTGCCTGCCCCTGGAAGGCCAGGAGGGAGAAGTAGTGGGCGACCAGGTAGGCGAAGGCGATCGGGATCAGCGTGTGGGCAAAGAGGAGCGAGAGCCGGGCGGCATCGGGCCGGCCGCCGCCGGCTCGCGCCATGCCGGCCACGCCGAGGCGGTATAGGCCGGCGACCGCGGCGACCACCAGCAGCAGGCCGACCGTGTAGCCCGCCTGCACCGCCGCATCCGGGGCGAAGCCGAGGCCCGCGAAGGCGTCGGTCAGCGTCTGGGCCAGGCCGCTGGCCCCCGTCCAGACGCCACCCTGGGAGAACCCGTCGAAGGTGGTCGACCCGATAAGCACGATGACGACCGCCGCCGCTCCGGAAACCTCGGGCATTCGGAGCGTCCCCACCACAGGCCAGCAAAGCCGGCAGCGGCGCCCTGACCAGTCGAGCGGGGAGAGAAGGGCGAAGAGGCCGAAGGCGACCCCGAAGGCGTCGGCATTGCGCACCCACTTCTCGACCCCGAAGCAGCTCATGCCGACCAGCATCACCACCGCGTAGGCGAGGGCGACGATCGCCAGCGACTCGGGGCTCTCCCGCCCGGTCCAGACCAGCTCCACCCAGGCGAAGAGCAGCAGCCCGACGGCGGCCGGCCACCGGCCCAGCCTCTCGGGGTACTCGATCGGGCTGGGAAGGCCGCCCGAGATCCGTCCCGCTCCCCATCCCACCGCCCGGCCCACGGCACGCCACGGGCTGATTGCGGCGAAGACGTCGCCAAAGAGGACCGAGGCGAAGGGGATCCCGACCCAGACCAGGACGAAGATCGCCGTCGGCGCGAGGTTGGCCGTCGGGGTCTGGCTGCCGGCGAAGCCGGCCCAGACGATGATCGCGAAGGCAGCGACCCCGAGGGCGCCCGCGAGCCATTCGAGCACCCGGGGAACGGTGAACAGCCCCCGGGACCCCAGCCCGGCGAGGACGGGGCGGGGCCAGAGGACCGCCAGCGCCACGAACGACGCGATCAGTACGAGGGCGGCGCCCCAGGCGAAGAGCCAGATGGGAATCGGCAGGTCGGCCCGCTGGCCGACGCCGTGAGCCAGGGCCGGCGCCGGCAGCAGCAGCGCGAGCGCACAGAGGGGCGCGGCTGCGGTGGCGAGGCGTCTCACCCCGGAGAAGATACGGCCGCAGCCCTCAGCGGCAGCGTGAGACCGAGCTCAGAAGCGGCGAGGTCGAGGTGACGGCAAACCCGTCGGCGTTCTTGACCAGGCCCTCGGTCGAGAGGTTGTCGTTGTAGTCGGCGCGGAACCCCAGGCGCAGCCTGCGGCTGGACGGGCAACGGTTCAGCCGGAAGACGCCGCGCCCGCCAGCGGCGCTTGCCGGGATCCTGATCCGGAAGCCGGAAAGCTGGGAGATGACCGCCGGCGCCGGGGCAATGAGCCCCCGGGGAATAACGAAGCGGATGCGCGAGCCATAGGGGCCGGAGCCCTTGATCGGCGTGACCTGTGCCGAGAGGAGGTTTTCCTTGCTCAGTTCGCTGTAGACGTAGAAAAGGAACGAGTCCCTGCCCGGGCCGCGAAACGCCCTCACCTGAAGGTCGACGTTCGCGAGGTACTGGCCCGGGGACGAGCCGACGTTGCGGGCGTAGCCGGAGGCCATGCCCCGACCCAGCTGTGAAGCCGCAGCGCAGGTATTCACCTTCTCCAGCGCCGGGTTGAGGGCCTTGATCTTCTCCGGCGCGCAGGCCGCCGCCACGAAGGGGCGCACTGCGACGTGACGGTCGACGTAGATATCGGCGAAGAGCGTCGCGAAGGGCGCCTGCTCAAACATGGCCCCGCTCCTGTCGGCGAAATCGCTAACCAGCGAGAAGTCGACCGAGAGGCCGGTAGCACCCGGCTTGGCGCTCGACGCCTTGGCACCGGGCCCGAGCAGCCCGCCGCTGAACCGCTGGTAGGCGCCCGGCCCGGCAACGGCCTGGACCGAAGTCGCCAGGGCCACGAGCGTTACGAGCAGGCTCCCTGCTGCCAAACGACGCTTCTTCACGCTTTCGATGATGGCACCTTGAGGCGCCGGTAACGCCACACGACTGCCCAACTCCCGCCCGCCGGCGCCCTGAACGGCGCGGAGTGCAACGCGAGCCGAGCCTTGGGGCAAACGACCCCCGGACCGGTCAGCCCGCTACTTGCACTTGCCCGAGCGGCTGAGGATCTTCGAAGTCCCGGAGACGACGAAGTCGTTACCGTCGGCCGGGGCGACACCCGGCTTCGGTGTTGCGTTGTTGGAGTAGCTGCCCTGGTACCCGGCCCAGATCTTCTTGCTGCTCGGGCACTTCTTCAGCGTCGTCAGGTGCTTGCCCTTGTAGGTCTGCGCCGGGATCGTGCTGTCGAAGGTCGAGAGCTGCGAGACGACGCCGGCCGTGGGCTGGACCAGCCCCTTGGGCAGTACGAACTTGATCCTCGACCCGTACCGACCGGTCTTGTCGTTGTACTTCTCGAGGGTTCCGACGATGACGTTGCCCTTGGTGAGCTCGTTGTAGGTGTAGAGCCAGATCGTGTTCTTGATTCCCGAGGCAAAGGTCCGGGTCTGCAGCTCGGTGGTAAGGAGGGCCTGACCGGGCGCGGAGCCGACCGCCCGGGCAAAGCCGGCGGCATCGCCCGCACCGATCTGGGATTCCTTCGGGCATCCGGCGGCCGCCGCGCCCTTGACGCTCGGGTTGAGCGCCAGGACCTTCTCCTTCGGGCAGCCCGGGAACGGGTCGGCGTTGAAGGTGACGTTCCTGTCGAGGTAGATGTACGAGATGACGGTCGCGAACGGCGGTGCCACCTGCATCGCGCCTGCCGTCTTGTCGCTGACGGTCGGCCAGGTGGTGTTGTGGAACGGGTGGAGGTAGGTCCCGATCGAACCCTTCTTCGGCGTCTTGCCCGGCTTGGAGCCGGCGAAGGACTTGGCTTCGAAGTCCTGGTAGGTGTCGGGCTCTACGGCGACCGCCGCGCCGGCCGGCACGACAGCGGCCACCAGGGCCATCGCGAGGGTTGCTGTCAGCTTCTTCATCTCTCTCCTCCTCGAAACTCTCCCTGTCTCTTATACACCCCCGGCGCTCCTCGCGCGCCGGATTGCCGAAACCGGTCCCGAAACGACGAGGGGCGGGCCGATTGGCCCGCCCCTCTGGCTAAACCGATGGCCGGGTTACCGGCCGGGCAGAGCCGTTACTTGCACTTACTCGTCTGGGTGACGATCGCCGACTGGCTGGAGATGACGTAGTCATTTCCGTCAGCGGGAGCGACGCCCGGCTTGGGCGTGCCGTTGTCCGAGTAGAAGTTCTGGAAGCCGGTGATCAGCTTCTTGTTACTCGGGCACTTCGACAGGGTGATCAGGTTCTTGCCCTTGTACTTCTGGGCCGGGATGGTGTTGTCGAACGTCGACAGCTGGGAGACGATCCCCTGCACCGGCTGGATCAGCCCCTTCGGCAGGACGAACCGGATCTTCTGACCGAACTTGCCGGAGGCCTTGCTGACCGTACCCACGATCACGTTGCCCTTGCTCAGCTCGCTGTAGGTGTACAGGTAGATCCTGTTCTTGATGCCGGAGGCGAAGAGCCGGTCCTGGAGCTCCGCCGTGGTGACGGAAACACCCGGAGCCGAGTTGACCGCACGGACGAAGCCGGCAGCCTCACCGGCGCCCAGGAAGGACTCCTTCGGGCAGCCCGCCGGTGCACCCTTCTTGGTCGGGTCGATCGCGAGGACCTTGTCCAGCGAGCACCCCGGGAACGGGTCGGCATTGAACTTGAGGTTCTTGTCCAGGTAGACGTCGGCGTACGCGGTAGCGAACGGCGGCGAGACCTCGGCGGAACCGGTGGTCTTGCTCGGCACGCTGGGCCAGGTGTTCTTGTGGAACGGGCGCAGGTAGGCGCCAACCGAACCCTTCTTCGGCGTCTTGCCCGGCTTGGAACCGGCGAAGACCTTGCCCTCCCAGGACTGCTCCTGGGCCGGCGTCACGGCCATCGCCACGCCACTCAGCGCGAACGTCGCCATCAGCGCCACCGAGACGGTGGTCATCAGCTTCTTCATCTCTCCTCCTTCAAAGGACATGAATGTCAATCGTTTATACCGCAGTTTCCGCTTTCGGGAGCCGGTTGGCGCCTTTCCGCCGGATTCTCAGGTTGCTGTCTCACTGCTGCAAAAACCGCTCGCCGGGCCGGAAGTTGCGGTCCGCCCGAGAGAGCCTCAGCGCGCCAGGGTGAAGCGAACCACGTCGTAGCGCCGCCCGCGGAGGGCGATCCCCGACCGGACCAGCTCCCCGCGCTCGAACCCCGCCCTCAGCGCCACGCCGTGCGAAGCCTCGTTCTCGGGCTCGGCGTAGAGGTCGAGGCGCCTGAGGCCCAGGTTCTCCAGCGCCCACGCCGAGAGGAGCGAAAGCGCTTCGGTAGCGACTCCCCTCCCGCGCGCCCAGGGAGCGGTCCAGTAACCGATCTCCCCACGCCTGCGGGCCTGGGATACGGCGTGGAGGCCGACCGCCCCGAGCACCTCCTCCGGGTCATGCCTGCTCACCGCCGCCATGGGAAGCGAGGTCGCCGAACGCCCTGCCTCCACGTACTTGACGGCATCCTCGGGCGTGTACGGAACCGGGACCGACGTATACCGCGCTGTGAGCGGGTCGGCGCAGGCGCGCACGAGCGCGGGAACGTCGTCCCGCGCCCAGGCGCGCAGCGCCACCAGCCCGCCCTCGAGCGGCGGGTCGGGAAGCTCGATCAGGCCGCGGCCAGGCGACCCGTCAGCCTCTCGACGCCGTCGAGAAGCTCCCAGTTGGCCTTGAGCACCGCTTCGGCCTCGGCGATCAACTCTGCCGGGTCGGCGTCCTCGAGCCGCGGCTCGATCAGGGCCTTCTCGGCCGCCGCGTGCTCGATGTCGAGAGTCGCGTGAAGGTCGAAGTACTCGGTTGCGTCGCTGCCGGGCGCGAAGTCGTAGTGCTCGACCAGGCCCTCCCGCTTGGTTTCGGCGATCTCCGGCTGTCCTGACTCGACCGCGTACATGGCGACGAGCGACTTGAGCATCGGGCGGCTGCCGTCTCCGGCCCAGGCGCGAGCGCAGGCCTCGGTCTCGGTGGTCGGCTCGGCGTCCGGGTCGCCCCCAACGGCCGCGGTAAAGCGGTCCCAGAGCTCGACGTGCGAGCGCTCCTCGGCGGCATGGGCGGTCAGGGCGCGAGCCAGCTTCGGGTCCTCGGCCACGGCGGCCGTGGCCTCCGAAGCGTCGGCGAGGGCGACCACGGCGGCGCGGTACTGGCCCGAGTAGACGGCGAGCTCGTCGATCGTCAGCTCGCCGGCCGACCAGCGCTGGTAGAAGGGGTGGCGAAGCACGTTCCAGCGCTCGCGAACGGTTTCAAGCTCCTCGAAGAAGTCCATTGTCTGCTGCCTCCGGTGGGGGTCGATGACTGGTAGGCCAATGCTACCTTCCGCGCCCGACCCGATGCGACCTCCGGTGGACACGATCACGGCGCCCTCGTTCCCGGCCGACCTCGAGTGGGTGAACGTGGCGCCGCTGCGAATCGAGAAGCAGGCCGAGCGGCCGGTACTCGTCGATTTCTGGGACTTCTGCCGGCCGGAGTCGCTGGCCGTGCTGCCCCACGTCAAGCGCTGGCACGAGAGCTATGGGCCTCTCGGGCTTCGAGTCATCTCGGTCCACTCCCCCGGCTATCCGCCGGGCCGCGATCCCGAGACCGTCAGGGCAGCGGTCGAGCGGCTCGGCATCGAGCACCCGGTGGTCCTGGACCCCGACTTCGAGTGCTGGCGTGCCTACGACAATCCGGGCTGGCCGGCCCGCTACCTCTTTGCGCCGGGACTGACCCTCGTGGACGTCCACCACGGGGACGGGGCGATCCGCGAGACCGAGATGGCCATCCGGGAGCAGCTCGGCCTCGACGGTGACCCTGGGCCCGAGTGCCCACCCGACGACGCCGACGACCTGCTGGTGGTGCCGAGCGCCGCGCGCGAGGGAAACGGGAGCGGGCCGTACGCGGCCGGCGAGGCCTGGGCGATCTGCGACGGGAGCGGCACGCTGACCGTCAACGGGGAGCGGGTCGAAGTTGCCGGCCCCGGCGCGGTCAGGCTCACGGCCCACCCCCACCACACCGAGGGCGTTCTCGACATCGAGGCCGGCGACGGCGTCGAGATCCTCGAGACCGCCTTCCTCGCCGGGCCGCCCGCCTGAAGCTCAGAAGGAGTGGTCGGGCCGGCGCCCGACGTCCTCGACGAGCATCAGCGGCTCCGGGTCGGCGTCGCCGTCCACCAGGACCCCGCGGCCGGGCCGGTACGGGCTGCGCACGTCGGTGCTGTTGATCCTCGGCTCGTCGGTCCAGCAGCCGGTGTTGAGCAGCGAGCCGCCCCCGGGCATCTCCCACTCCGCTCGGTCCATCCAGGGCAGCGGCCCCGCGCAGTGGGTATGGCCAAAGATCACCCAGCGCGCCTGAACCCCCATGAGCCGGACCACCTCGGCCATCGCCGCCAGGCCGGCCCGGCGAAGCTCGTCCGAGTCGAGGCGGTGGCTCACCGGCCCGAGTCCGGCGAGGTTGATCCCGGCGATCCCCAGCGGCAGCATCGCCGCGAGCGCCTTGCCCCGCAGCGGAGCCCGTCCGTCGCCGGAGAGCAGCGTCCAGGCCTTGGCCGTGGCCGCCCCGGTCGTCCAGCGCCCGCCGGCGGCGCGGCCGTTGGCTATCTCCTCAAGCCACGCGTACATCGGGGCCAGCGCCGCCTCGAAGTCCTCCGCGCTGGCGCTGCCGGGCTCCTCGGGCAGCCTGCCGACCACGCGGGCCATTCCCCCGGCGGCAAGGCGCTCGAAGGTCGGAATCGTGATCAGGCGGTCGAGGTAGTGGCCGTGCGTGGCCCAGATGTCCCCGCGAACCCAGTAGCCGGGGTAGGCGACGCCAATCTGGTGCCGGTCGTCATCCAGCCAGCCGGCCAGCTGCGCGGCTATCGCGCTGTTGGCGGGGTCCGAGAGCGTCTGCTCGCCCAGCGGCTCGGGTGCCTCCTCGAGCCGCCGCCGGTCTAGCCACTGGGAAACGAGCGGGAAGTCGTGGTTGCCGGCGGCGATCACGATCTCCGACCCGGCGGGAAGGGCCGAGCCGATCGCCTCCATCACCGGGCGTGCGGCGGCCATCGCCTCCCAGGCCGGGCCGTGGCGCATCTCCAGGATGTCGCCGAGAAGGACGAGCCGGTCGACCGTCTCCAGGTATGCGCAGAGCTCGTCAAGCGGCTCGGGACGCCTGAGGATGTCGACCGGGCGGCGCGAGCCGAGGTGGAGGTCGGAGATGACGAGCGTCCTCATTGGCCGGGCGGAGAGTAGCCTGCCGGTCGATGCCCGCTGGAGCGCTCGAAGGCCTCGTGGTTGCCGACTTCGCCCGTGTCCTGGCGGGCCCTCTCTGCTCCCAGAACCTCGCCGACCTCGGCGCCGACGTGATCAAGGTCGAGAGGGCCGGGAGCGGCGACGACACCCGCCAGTGGGGGCCGCCCTTCGTCGACGAGGGCTCCACCTACTTCCTCGGGCTCAACCGCGGCAAGCGCTCGATCGAGCTCGACCTCAAGGACGGCCCGGACCTCGAGGTCGCCCGCGAGCTCTGCCGGCGGGCCGACGTCGTCCTCGAGTCCTTCCGGCCCGGGACGATGGACCGCCTCGGCCTCGGCTACGAGGAGGTCAGCGCCGGCAACCCCGGTGTCGTCTACACCTCGATCAGCGCCTTCGGCTCCGGCGACGCGGCGCGGGACCTCCCGGGCTACGACCTCCTCGTCGAGGCGATGTCGGGCTTCATGTCGGTGACCGGCGACCCTGACGGCGAGGCGATGCGCCCCGGCACGGCGATCGCCGACCTGGTCTGCGGGCTCTACGCGACGATCGGGACCCTGGCCGCGCTCAGCGAGCGGCGCGAGAGCGGCCGCGGCCAGCACGTCGAGGTCACCCTGATGAGCAGCGCCTTCGTGATGCTTCTCAACCTCGGCTCGAGCTTCCTGAACACCGGGGAGGTCCCCACGCGCACGGGGAACCGCCACCCGTCGATCGCCCCGTACCAGACCTACCCCACGGGGGAAGGGGACCTCGCCGTCGCCGTGGGCAACGACGCGATCTTCGAGCGCTTCTGCGCGGTCATCGACCATCCGGAGCTTCCGGGGGACGAGCGGTTCGCCGACAACGCCGGGCGCGTGCGCCATCGCGATGAGCTGAACGCGGTGATCGCCCCCGCCCTGGCCCAGCGGGGCGCGAAGGAGTGGGCCGCAGCGATGATCTCCGCGGGAGTTCCGGCCGGCCCGGTCAACGACGTCCGCACCGCCTACGAGTTTGCCTCCGGCATGGGGCTCGACCCGGTCGTCGAGCTCGACGGCGTGCGCTCCACGCGGTCTCCGGTCTCGATGGGCAGGAC
>JBBATA010000029.1:2744-18243 GCA_040399005.1 Solirubrobacteraceae bacterium | reverse complement strand
CGCGCTCCTGCTCCTGCTCCATCCAGTCCATCGTCGCGGCGCCCTCGTGGACCTCACCGATCTTGTAGGTGCGGCCGGTGTAGTAGAGGATCCGCTCGGTCGTCGTCGTCTTGCCGGCGTCGATGTGCGCCATGATGCCGATGTTGCGGGTCTTTTCGAGGGGGAATGAACGAGCCATGGTCTTTCTTGGTGGTGACGGTTACGAGGGCAGAAAAAACGGGCCACCCGGACCCGTAGGCACAGCCGAGAGCTCTCGTTGCCGCGCTATCTGTCCGGGGATTCCATCCTTTGGCAGCCTTCTCGCCGGGACCCACTGCCAATGACTGACAGCGAGCACCGGACGAGACGCGAGAATAGCAGGGTCTCAGGGGATGGCGCCGGGCCTGAAGGCGTCCGTGCGGGGGCGGTTTCGCTCGCCGCGACGGGACTCGCGGCGGTGCTCCTGCTGGCGGCCACCGTCCTGCCCGTGCTGGAGGTAAGCGTGCGCGGCGAGGCGGTTTCCGGGCTGGCCCGCAGCGGCTGGGAGCTCCACGGGCCGCTGCTCCCGGTCCTGGCGGCGGCATCGGTGGCCGGCGCGGTGCTGGCCGCCCGCGGCCGGCTCGCCGGGGCCTTCGCGATCGCGGCGACCGGCCTGGCCACGCTCGCCATCATCGTCGCCGGAGACGCGCCCGACATCGGCGCGACCGGCCTGGTCCCGGGCACGCTGGCCCAGGGAACGGCCTCCGCCGGCCCCGGCTTCTACGTCGCAATCCTCGCCGGAGTCCTCCTCCTGCTCACCGGAGGCCTCCTAGCCCTGCGCAGCTACGAGGGCTGAGCGCGCGGCGGAGCCCGGGGCGTTTCAGCCAAGGAAATCAGGGCGTGGAGGCGGAGCCCCGGTCGTCAGAGTCGAGGAAGCAGTGAGCGCAGCATGGCCGGAGGCCATGTAAGCGAGCGATGACGAAGAGGCTGGCGAGCGGGGCCCGCCGACTACCAGCGGTAGTGGGCGAATGCCTTGTTGGCCTGCGCCATCCGGAAGATGTCGTCCTTGCGCTTCCAGGCGCCGCCCTGCTGGGTCTGGGCGTCGATCAGTTCGGCGGCGAGGCGCTGGGCCATGGTCTTTTCGCGGCGCTCGCGGGCGAATTCGACTAGCCAGCGGACGGCGAGGGTGCGGGCGCGGCGGGGCTGGACCTCGACGGGGACCTGGTAGGTGGCTCCACCGACGCGGCGGGAGCGGACTTCGAGCGAGGGGGTGAGGGCGGTGAGGGACTTCTCGAGCTCTTCTACGGGGTCGCCGCCGGTCTTTTCGCCGAGGATGGCGAGGGCGTCGTAGACGATGGCTTCGGCGGTGGCCTTCTTGCCGTCGCGCATGATCTTGTTGATCAGCTGCTGGACGAGCTTGGAGCGGTAGACGGGGTCCGGCTCTACGGGCCGGATCTGGGCGGCGTTGCGGCGCATGGGGCGTTCAGCTCTTCTTCACGCCGTACTGGCTGCGGGACTGCTTGCGGTCGCTGACGCCGGAGGCGTCGAGGGTGCCACGGACGACCTTGTAGCGGACGCCGGGGAGGTCCTTGACGCGGCCACCGCGGACGAGTACGACGGAGTGTTCCTGGAGGTTGTGGCCTTCACCGGGGATGTAGGCGGTTACTTCGGCGCCGCCGGTGATGCGGACGCGGGCGACCTTGCGAAGGGCGGAGTTCGGCTTCTTGGGGGTGGTGGTGTAGACGCGGGTGCAGACGCCCCGGCGCTGGGGGGCCGCGGTCTTCTTCTTGCGGCCCTTGCCGGACTTGAGTCCGGGGGTCGCAAGCTTCTTGGGCTTGGGCTTGCGGCCCTTCCGGATCAGCTGGCTGGTAGTCGGCATCAGCGCCGCAGGGTAGCAGCGGGCGCCGGTCTGGCGCCTCTCAGGCCGCTGCCGATACGAGTTCGAGGGCCTCTTCAGGGGTGATGTGGCTCACGCCCTGGTCCTCGGCGACGGGCTCGTAGGTGAGGCGCCCGGCGGCGACGTTGAGGCCCTTCATGAAGCCGGGGTCGGCGGCGAGGGCGCCGGCGACGCCGCGGTCGGCGAGCTTGAGGACGTAGGGCATGGTGGCGTTGGTGAGGGCCCAGGTGCTGGTGATCGGGACGGCGCCGGGCATGTTGGCCACGCAGTAGTGGATGATGCCGTCAACCTCGTAGGTGGGGTCGCTGTGGGTGGTGGGCTTGGAGGTCTCGAAGCAGCCGCCCTGGTCGATGGAGACGTCGACGAGTACTGCGCCGGGCTTCATGAGGGCGAGCTGCTCGCGGGTCACGACGCGCGGCGCCTGGGCGCCCTTGACGAGGACGGCCCCGATGACGAGGTCGACCTCGGGGAGGCGCTGCTCGATCTCGAGGGTGGAGGCAAAGCAGGTGGAGGCCTCCCAGTTCATCTGGTGCTCGAGGTCGCGGAGGCGGTCGATGCTGCGGTCGTAGATGTAGACCTCGGCGCCCATTCCGAGGCCGATCCGGGCGGCGTTGGCGCCGACGACCCCGCCTCCGATGACCATGACCTTGCCGGCGGCGACGCCGGGGACGCCGCCGAGCAGGAGCCCGCGGCCGCCGAGCGGCTTCTCGAGCATGAAGGCGCCGGCCTGGGTGGCGATCTTGCCGGCTATTTCGCTCATCGGGGCCAGCAGCGGCAGGCGGCCCATGGGGTCCTCGACGGTCTCGTAGGCGATGCAGGTGGCGCCGGAGTCCATGAGACCGACGGTGAGCTCGGGGTCGGGGGCGAGGTGGAGGTAGGTGAAGAGGACCTGGCCCGGTCGCAGGCGGGCGACCTCCTCGGGCTGGGGCTCCTTGACCTTGACGATGAGGTCGGCTTCGGCGAAGACGGAGTCTGCGTCGGGCAGGATGGTGGCGCCCTGGGCGACGTACTCCTCGTCGCTGATCGCCGACCCCTCGCCGGCACCGGCCTGGACGACGACCTCGTGGCCGTGCTGGGTGAGCTCGCGCACGCCGGAGGGCGTCATGGCGACGCGGTACTCGTCGGTCTTGATCTCGGTGGGGACTCCGGTCTTCACTTGCTCGTTCCTCCCGGCCCTACATGGCCTTGATCATCTCGGAGGCCTGCTCGAGTGCGGGCCTCATCACCGCCTCGATCTCGGCGAACTGCTCTGGGCCGGCGATCAGCGGCGGCGAGAACTGGACGACCGGGTCGCCGCGGTCGTCGGCGCGGCAGATCAGGCCGTTGCGGAAGAGCTCCCCGGAGAGGAAGCCGCGAAGGAGCGTCTCGGACTCCTGGCTGTTGAAGGTCTCGCGGGTCTCCTGGTCCTTGACGAGTTCGATGGCGTGGAAGTAGCCGGCACCGCGCACGTCGCCGACGATCGGGATGTCACGCAGAGACTCGAGCATCGCGCGGAGGGCGCCCTCGTTCTCGCGGACGTTCTCGAGGACCTCCTCGTCCTCCATGGCCTGGATGTTGGCCAGGGAGACGGCGGCGGCCATCGGGTGGCCTCCGAAGGTGAAGCCGTGGATGAAGGAGTTCGTTCCCTCGAGGAAGGGCTCCATGACGCGGTCGGAGGCGATCATCGCCCCCATAGGCGCGTAGGCGGAGGTGATGCCCTTGGCGGTGGTGATGATGTCGGGCTGGTAGCCGAACCGCTGGGCTCCGAACCATTCCCCGAGCCGCCCCCAGGAGCAGATGACCTCGTCGGAGATCATCAGGACGTCGTGCTCGTCGCAGATCTCGCGCACGCGCTGGAAGTAACCCTCGGGCGGGGTGAAGCAGCCACCGGCGTTCTGGACCGGCTCGAGGATGACGGCGGCGACGGTGTCGGGGCCCTCGAACTCGATCCGGTGGGCGATCGCCTCGGCGAGGTTCTCCTCCCCGTAGCCGGGGGCCAGCCGGTAGGTGTTGGTGTTCGGCACGTGGCAGCCGCCGGGAGCGAAGGGCTCGAAGGGCTGGCGCAGCCCGGTGACGCCGGTGGCGCTGAGGGCCCCCATGGTGGTGCCGTGGTAGGCGACCTCGCGGGCGATGACCTTGGTCTTGTTCGGGTGGCCGGTGAGCTTGTGGTACTGGCGGGCGACCTTGAGGGCGGTCTCGACCGACTCTCCCCCGCCGCTGGTGAAGAAGACGCGGTTGAGGTCGCCCGGGGCGAGCGAGGCGATCTTGGCGGCGAGCTCGATCGCCCGGGGGTGGGCGTAGGACCAGGTGGTGAAGAAGCCGAGCTCGGCGGCCTGGTCGGCGCCGGCCTGGGCGATGTCGGCCCGGCCGTGGCCGATGTTCACGCAGAAGAGGGCGCTGAGGGCGTCGAGGTAGCGGTTGCCGTGGTCGTCCCAGACGTAACAGCCCTCGCCGCGGGTGATGATCGGGATCTCGGCTCCGTGCTCGTAGGGCCCCATCCGGCTGAAGTGCAGCCAGAGGTGCCGGCGGGCGAGCTCCTGGAGCTCTGCGCTGTCGACCTGTGCCGAGGTGGTGGCCACGACTCCAGCGTACACGCGAAAGCGTTTTTTCAGGACGGCTGCGAGAGCGCTGCCGATCGCGGTGCCGGGACCATCACGGCGGCCGCGAGGACGAGCACGAATGCGAGCAGCTGGAGCAGGAGGCCGGTGGCCGAGGCGGGGAGCGGGTCGCGGAAGATCAGGATTCCCCCGGCGATGCAGGTGACGGCCGCGGTGGTTCCGGTTATGCCGATGACCGCGACGGCGCCCCCGAGCTGGAGGCTCCGGGCCGAGGCGTAGAAGGCCCCGGCCGACGCCACCAGCGCGACCGCCAGCCAGGGGCTGGCGAGCGATTGGGGACCGTTAAATTCGCCGGTCAGCGCCTTCACCGCGACGTTGCAGGCTCCGAACATGATTCCCGCGGCGGCGGCAAGGGCGATCCCGTGGTGCTCGCGCCTCGCCCCGGCGGCGTGGGGGCCGACGATCAGCAGCACCCCGGCGGCCAGCAGTCCCGCCTCGAAGGCCACCATCGGCGCGGTGGCCAGTGCCGCCGGCGCGGAGCCCGAGGCCGGCATGGTCAGGGCGAGCAGTACGAGACCGATCGCGGTCAGGACGAGGCCCCACCACTGGCGCCCGGCGACCGGGAGGCCGAAGATGCGGTCGGCCATCACGGCGACGAGGGCGACGCTGCCGGCAAAGACGGCCTGCACCAGGGAGAGCGGGGCGAGCGTGATCGCGGCGACCTGCATCGCCCAGGCGAGGAAGCCGACGAGCATGCCGCCGGCAAACCAGGGCGAGAGCCAGAGCCCCGCGGCCGAGCGCAGCGGCCGGCGCAGGCTGACGTCGGGCGCCAGGCGGGCGCCGCGGAAGCGCAGGAAGAAGCCGAGGTTGGCGGCGATCGCACCGCCGAAGGCGATCAGAAGCCCGAGCTTCAGCATCGGGGCCCGGTCCGCTCGGCGATAATCCCCGCGATGAGCTCAGCGGCCAGCGCCCCGATGCCGGGCAAACCGATCCTGCTCGTCGATGTTGACGGGGTCATCTCGCTCTTCGGTTTCGACAGCCAGAGCCCACCGGAGGGAACCTGGCTCAACGTTGAGGGGCTGCTCCACCTCTGTTCGGCCCGCGCGGCCGAGCACCTGCCCGCTCTCTCCGAGGATTTCGAGCTCGTCTGGTGCACCGGCTGGGAGGAGAAGGCCAGCGAGCACCTCGCCCCGATCATCGGCCTCGACCCCGCTCCCCCCTACCTCAGCTTCGACCGCAACCCGGGCCGCGGCCACGCCCACTGGAAGCTCGCGGCGATCGACGACCATGCGGGCCCGGACCGGCCGCTGGCCTGGATCGACGACGCCCTGAACGAGGCGTGCCACGACTGGGCCCGCGAGCGGCCGGGCCCAACGCTTCTGGTGACCACCGACCCCGCCGAGGGGCTGGTGGACTCCCACGCGCGTGAGCTGCGCGCGTGGGCGATGTCGCTGAGGGCCTGAGTTACTCGGCCGGCGGGGGCTCTTCGTCGATGACGATCGCCTCCTCGGCGAACCCGTCATCCACTCCGGCGCCGATCTGCTCGAGCTCGGAGACGTCCTCCTGGATGCCAGCCCCGATCACGCCACCGAGCTGCTCCTCGGCGAGGCCGAGCTCGGCGGCGAGCTCGTCGCCGTCCAGCAGCCCGATGTCGTGGGCCTGCGGCAGCGGTTCGGTCGGCTCGATCTCGATCCGGCGGTAATGCTTGAGGCCAGTGGCCGCCGGGATCAGCTTTCCGATGATCACGTTCTCCTTGAGGCCGGCGAGATCGTCGCGCTTGCCCTCGAGGGCGGCGTCGGTGAGGACCTTGGTCGTCTCCTGGAAGGAGGCGGCCGAGAGGAACGAGTCGGTGTTCAGGGAGGCCTTGGTAATTCCGAGGATCACCTCTTCGTACTGGGCGGTCTCGCCCTTGGCCTTCTTGACCTCGGCGTTCTTCTGGAGGAACTCCTGGCGGTCGACGAGCTGGCCCGGCAGGTAGCCGCTGTCGCCACGCTGGTCGACCCGGACCTTCTTCATCATCTGGCGCACGATCAGCTCAATGTGCTTGTCGTTGATCTCCACTCCCTGGGAGCGGTAGACCTTCTGGACCTCGTCGACGAAGTACTGCTCGGCCTCGGTGCGGCCGCGCAGGGCGAGGATGTCGTGCGGGTAGAGCGATCCCTCGTTGAGCTGGGCGCCCCTCTCGACCTTCTTGCCGTTCTCGACGAGGATCCGGGTCCGGCGCGGGAAGCTGTACTCGTGCTCCTCGCCGGCGTCGTCGGTGATGGTGACCACGATGTTCTTCTCGGTCTCCTCGATCGAGGCCTTGCCGGACTCCTGGGCCATCTCGGCGAGCCCCTTCGGCTTGCGGGCCTCGAAGAGCTCGACCACGCGCGGCAGGCCGTGCGTGATGTCGGCGCCGGCGACGCCGCCGGTGTGGAAGGTGCGCATCGTCAGCTGCGTGCCCGGCTCGCCGATCGACTGGGCGGCGATGATGCCGACCGCGTCACCGATCTGGGCCAGCTGGCCGGTGGCCAGCGAGCGCCCGTAACAGGCCTGGCAGATTCCCGTTACCGACTCGCACTTGAGCGCCGAACGGACAGGGATGTCCGGGCTGTCGAGCTGGTCGAGGCTGTCGACCATCTCGGCGAGCTCGGCACGGTCGATCTCGGCGCCCTTGGCGACGATCGTGCGCCCGCGCTTGGTGTCGATCTTCGCGGCGGCGATGCGGCCGATCAGGTTGGTGTTCGGGTCGCCCTGCTGGTCGAGGACCGGGAGCGTGATGTGCTCCTTGGTCTTGCAGTCATCCTCGCGGATGATCACGTCCTGCGAGACGTCGACCAGGCGGCGGGTCAGGTAGCCCGAGTCGGCGGTGCGCAGGGCCGTGTCGGCGAGGCCCTTGCGGGCGCCGTGCGTCGAGATGAAGTACTCGAGCACCGACAGCCCTTCCATGAAGTTGGACTTGATCGGGCGCTCGATGATCTCGCCCTTCGGGTTGGCCATCAGGCCGCGCATGCCGGCGAGCTGGCGGATCTGCTTGAACGACCCGCGGGCACCGCTGTCGGCCATCATGAAGATGGGGTTCAGGCGGTCGAAGTTGGCCTCCATCGAGTCGGCGACCTCCTCGGTAGCCGCCGTCCACTTGTCGACGACCGCCTCGTGGCGCTCCTGCTGGGTGATCAGGCCCATGTCGTACTGGCCCTGGATGTCGGCGACGTCGTCCTCGAAGCCGGAGAGGATCTCCTGCTTGTCCTCGGGGATGACCACGTCGTTCTTGGAGATCGTGATCCCGGCGAGGGTGGAGTACTTGAACCCGAGGTCCTTGAAGGCGTCGAGCACCGAAGCGACCGCAGCCGGCCCGTAGGACTGGACGAGGGCGTCGATGATGGCGACGGTGTCGCGCTTGCGGACCGACTGGTTGATGAACGGGTAGTCGGCCGGGTCGAACGACTCGCCCAGTGACTCCTCGAGGGCGCGCTCGATCCGGTCGTTGTAGATGATGCGCCCGACCGTGGTCAGCAGGTGGCCGCCGGTGCTCCCGGCCGGCCGGTACTCGGCGAGGTCGTGCAGCTTGGCGTTGCCCGACTCGTAGCTGAACTCGGCCTCCTGGGCGGAGCGGAAGACGTGCGGGCGCTCGGCGCTCTTGGGCCAGTTGCCGGAGCTGAGCTTCTCCTGGTCGGCCTCCAGCTCGGCGGCGTCGGGCCCATAGGTCAGGTAGTAGGCGCCGAGGACCATGTCCTGGGTCGGCGTGGCCAGCGGAGCCCCGTGGGCCGGCGAGAGGATGTTGTTCGCGGAGAGCATCAGGATCCGCGCCTCCGCCTGCGCCTCGGCGCTGAGCGGGACGTGGACGGCCATCTGGTCGCCGTCGAAGTCGGCGTTGAAGGCCGAGCAGACCAGCGGGTGAACCTGGATCGCCTTGCCCTCGACGAGCACCGGCTCGAAGGCCTGGATGCCCAGCCGGTGGAGCGTGGGAGCGCGGTTGAGGAGCACCGGGTGCTCGCTGATCACGTCGTCGAGAACATCCCAGACCTCGGGGATCATCGAGTCGACCATCTTCTTGGCCGCCTTGATGTTGGTTGCGTCCTTGCCCTCGACGAGACGGGCCATGATGAACGGCTTGAAGAGCTCGAGGGCCATCAGCTTCGGCAGCCCGCACTGGTGGAGCTTGAGGCTCGGCCCGGCGACGATCACCGAGCGGCCGGAGTAGTCGACGCGCTTACCGAGCAGGTTCTGGCGGAAGCGCCCCTGCTTGCCCTTGAGCATGTCGGAGAGCGACTTCAGCGGGCGGTTGCCCGGGCCGGTGACCGGACGGCCGCGGCGGCCGTTGTCGAACAGGGCGTCGACGGCCTCCTGGAGCATCCGGCGCTCGTTGTTGACGATGATCTCCGGCGCGCCGAGGTCGAGCAGCCGCTTGAGGCGGTTGTTGCGGTTGATGACGCGGCGGTAGAGGTCGTTGAGGTCCGAGGTGGCGAAGCGGCCACCGTCGAGCTGGACCATCGGGCGCAGCTCCGGCGGGATGACCGGGATCGCGTCCAGGATCATCATCTCCGGCTTGTTGTCGGACTCCAGGAAGGCCGAGAGCACCTTCAGGCGCTTGACCGCGCGGGCCTGCTTCTGGCCCTTGCCGTTCTTGACCTCGTCCTCGAGGTCCTCCTGCAGGTGGGCGAGGACGATGCCCGGCTGGTCGGCCGGGGCGAGGTCGGTTCCGGCCGGGCGGTCCGGGTCGACCTTGCGCTTGCGGCCGGTGCGGTTGAACTCGTCCTTCTCGACCAGCAGCTCGCGGATGTGCTCGGCGCCCATGCCACCGCCGAAGTACTCGCCGAAGCCGTAGGGCGAGCCGAAGCGGTTCTTCAGCTCACGGAAAAAGGTCTCGTCGGCGATGATCTTGTGGGGCTGGAAATCGTCCTTGTCCTCGGCCCGGTCGACGTAGGCGCTGAGCGGCCACTCCTCGCCCTCGGCCGGCGGATCCTCGGAGGGCTCCTCCTTGTTGGCGAAGAGCTTCCAGACCTCGCGCATGCGGTCGCGCATGTCGTCGTAGTAGGTCTCGGTGTCGTCGATGTCGGTGTTGATCGCCTTGCGCATCTCCGTGAGCTGCTTCTTGCGCTCGTCCTCGGAGAGCTTCTTGACGTTGATGTCCAGGCCCTCGGCCCAGGCGAAGTCCTCTTCGGTGAAGTCGGCCTGCGAGCCCTCCTCGAGGTACTTGGTGCGGGCCTCGATCTGCTTGCGCAGCATGCCGACGTACTCCTTTTCGTCGGCGTCGAGCTGGTCGAGCTCCTCCTGCATCTGCTTCTCGAGCTCGGGCAGGTCGCGCCAGCGGGCCTCCTGGTCTACCCAGGTGACGATCGAGGCGGCGAAGTAGAGGACCTTCTCGAGCTCCTTGGGAGCCATGTCGAGCAGGTAGCCGATGCGGCTGGGGACGCCCTTGAAGAACCAGATGTGGCTGACCGGGGCGGCCAGGTCGACGTGGCCCATCCGCTCGCGGCGGACCTTGGAGCGCGTGACCTCGACGCCGCAGCGCTCGCAGACGATGCCCTTGTAGCGGACGCGCTTGTACTTGCCGCAGTAGCACTCCCAGTCCTTGGTCGGACCGAAGATGCGCTCGCAGAAGAGACCGTCCTTTTCAGGCTTGAGGGTTCGGTAGTTGATCGTCTCGGGCTTCGTTACCTCGCCCGAGCTCCAGCTGCGGATCTGCTTCGAGGAAGCGAGCCCGATTTCGATTGCGTCGAAGTTGTTGATGTCGATCATGGCTATGCCTTTTCCTCTGCCTTGGCTTCCTCTTCGGACTTCTCTTCGGAGGCCTCGTCTGCGGCCTCCCCTTCCTCGCCCTCGCCCGCGGCGGCCTCGCCGGCGCGGACGCCGGTCAGGTCGATGCCGAGCTCCTCGGCGGCGCGCAGCAGGTCGTCCTCCTCCTCGCCGATCTCGGCGCGGACGCCCTCGTCGGAGACGACGTTGACGTCGAGGGAGAGCGACTGCATCTCCTTGAGCAGCACCTTGAACGACTCGGGGATCGAGGGCTCGGGAATGTTCTCGCCCTTGACGATCGCCTCGTAAGCCTTGACGCGGCCGACGGTGTCGTCGGACTTGACGGTGAGCATCTCCTGCAGCGTGTAGGCGGCGCCGTAAGCCTCGAGCGCCCAGACCTCCATCTCGCCGAAGCGCTGGCCGCCGAACTGCGCCTTGCCGCCCAGCGGCTGCTGGGTGACCAGCGAGTACGGGCCGGTCGAACGGGCGTGGATCTTGTCGTCCACGAGGTGCAGGAGCTTGAGGATGTACATGTAGCCGACGGTCACCTGCTGCTCGAACGGCTCGCCGGTGCGGCCGTTGAAGAGGGTGAACTTGCCCGAGGCCTGACGGCCTTCCGGGCGCTTCTTGTCGACGTCCATCTGGATCCGGCCCTTGTGCTCGTCCTGCCACTTGACCAGCGCCGTGTCGACGTCCTCGACGGTCGCGCCGTCGAAGACCGGAGTGGAGACGTAGACGCGGCCTCCGTTGTCCTGGGCCTCCTTGTAGGCCTCCGAGCCGTCGTCGTACCAGCCCTGGGCGGCGGCCCAGCCGAGGTGGGTCTCGAGGATCTGGCCGACGTTCATGCGGCTCGGGACGCCAAGCGGGTTGAGGATCACGTCAACGGGGGTGCCGTCCTCGAGGAACGGCATGTCCTCCTCGGCGACGATCCGCGAGATGACGCCCTTGTTGCCGTGGCGGCCGGCGAGCTTGTCGCCCTCGGAGATCTTGCGCTTCTTGGCCACGAAGACGCGGACGAGGTCGTTGACCCCGGCCGGCAGGTCGTCGCCATCCTCGCGCGAGAAGGTGAGAACGTCGATGACGACGCCGCCCTCGCCGTGCGGGACCTTGAGGGAGGTGTCGCGAACCTCGCGGGCCTTCTCCTTGAAGATCGCGCGGATCAGCTTCTCCTCGGCGGTGAGCTCGGTCTCGCCCTTCGGCGTGACCTTGCCGACCAGCAGGTCGCCCGAGGCAACCTCGGCGCCGACGCGGACGATCCCGCGGTCGTCGAGGTTGCGCAGCGACTCCTCTGAGCGGTTCGGGATGTCGCGGGTGATCTCCTCGTCGCCCAGCTTGGTGGTGCGGGCGTCGATCTCGTACTCCTCGATGTGGATCGAGGTGAGCTCGTCGTCCTTGACCAGGCGGCTGCTCAGGATGATCGCGTCCTCGAAGTTGTAGCCCTCCCAGCTCATGAAGGCCACGAGCAGGTTCTTGCCGAGGGCCATCTCACCGTGGTCGGTCGAGGCGCCGTCGGTGAGCATCTGGCCGGCCTTGACCTTCTCGCCGGTGCTGACCGTCGGGCGCTGGTGGATCAGCGTGCCCTGGTTGGAGCGGTGGAACTTGTTGAGGAAGTAGTCCTTCTTGCCCTTGGATCCCTTGATCTCGATCCGCTGGGAGTCGACGTAGGTGACCTCGCCGTCGGTTTCGGCGATCAGGATGTCGCCGGTGTCCATCGCGGCGCGGTGCTCCATGCCGGTTCCGACCAGCGGCGCGTCGGCGGTCAGCAGCGGCACGGCCTGCCTCTGCATGTTGGACCCCATCAGCGCGCGGTTGGCGTCGTCGTGCTCGAGGAACGGGATCATCGCCGTGGCGACCGACCAGATCTGCTGCGGGGAGACGTCGACCAGGTCGACGTCCTTGGGCTGGACGGTCACGTACTGGCCGGCGTGGGTGCGGCAGATGACGTCGGGGCCCTTGAGCTTGCCGGTCTTCTCGTCGAGCGGGTGGTTGGCCTGGGCGATCAGGAGGTCCTCCTCCTGGGTGGCGTCCAGGTGGACGATCTCGTTGGTGACCTTGCCGTCCTTGACGACCCGGTAGGGCGTCGTGATGAAGCCGAAGTCGGAGACCTCGGCGAAGCTCGAGAGGGAGCCGATGAGGCCGATGTTCGGGCCCTCCGGGGTCTCGATCGGGCACATGCGCCCGTAGTGGGTCGGGTGAACGTCACGGACCTCGATCGGCGCGCGCTCGCGGGTCAGGCCGCCGGCGCCGAGCGCCGAAAGGCGGCGACGGTGGGTCAGGCCGGCCAGCGAGTTGGTCTGGTCCATGAACTGGCTGAGCTGCGAGGAGCCGAAGAACTCCTTGAGCGCGGCCACGACCGGGCGGATGTTGACGATGGTCTGCGGGGTGATCGTGTCCTCGTCCTCGGTGGTGAGGCGCTCGCGGACGACGCGCTCCATCCGGTAGAGGCCGACGCGGAAGGCATCCTGGATCAGCTCGCCAACGGTGCGCAGGCGGCGGTTTCCGAAGTGCTCGTACTCGTCGAGGTGCTCGGCGATCGGCTCGCGCGGGAGGCTCTGGGCCTCGGCGGCGTAGTCCTTGATCTCGATCTCGGAGTCCTCGGGGATGCCGAGGATCCTCGGCAGCGAGACGAGCTCGCGGATCAGGGCGATGATGTCCTCGTTGGTGAGGGTCCGGGTGTTCAGGTCGACGTCAAGGCCCAGGCGCGCGTTCAGCTTGTAGCGGCCGACCCGGGTCAGGTCGTAGCGCTTGGGGTCGAAGAACATCTGGTTGAGGAGCGCCTCGGCGGCGTCGACGCTCGGCGGCTCGCCGGGGCGCTGCTTCTTGAAGAGCTCGATCAGGCCGGCCTCGCGGTTCATCTGGAAGCGCTGGACCTCCTCGGTGAGGAGGTTGGTCAGCTCCGTGACGTCGGGCTGCTGGTCTTCCTTCCACTTACGCTTGTCGTCGGAGACCCACTCGAGCATCTCCTCGACGGCCGGCAGGTCGAACTCGGCGTCGTTCTTGGGCGCATTGGCCTTGAGCGTCTTGGCCAGCGACTGGATCTGCTTGAAGACCTCCTCGCTGCGGGGCTCAGCGTGGGGCGGGTCGGCGTCGATCGTGTTGCGGATGTAGCGCGAGTCGTCGAAGAGCTCGAGGATCTCGTCGTCGGTGTAGCCCATCGCGCGGAGCAGGACGGTCACCGGGAGCTTGCGCTTGCGGTCGATCCGGACGAAGACCTTGCCCTTCTTGTCGATCTCGAACTCCAGCCAGGAGCCGCGGGACGGCATCAGGTTGGCGGTGAAGACCTGCTTGTCGCGGTCCTTGGGCTCCATCACGTAGGCGCCCGGCGAGCGGACGAGCTGCGTGACCACGACGCGCTCGGTGCCGTTGATGATGAAGGTGCCGCGGTCGGTCATCCACGGGAAGTCGCCCATGAAGACCTGCTGCTCGCGGATCTCGCCGGTCTCGTGATTGATGAAGGCGACGGTTACCGAGAGCGGGCGCGCGTAGGTGAGGTCCTTCTCGCGGCACTCCTCGATCGAGGCGACGGGGGCCTCGAAGGCAATCTCGCCGAACTGGATGGCGAGGTTGCCGGTGTAATCCTCGATCGGCGAGATGTCGTCGATCGTCTCGCGCAGCCCGCCGGAGACGGGGTCCACGAGCTGCTCGAACGAGCGCTTCTGGATATCGATGAGGTTGGGTACGTCAACTACGGGTGAAAGGCGCGCAAAACTGCGGCGCGTGCGAGAAACGTCTGCGCGGGACAAGCGGCGACTCCTGCGGTGCTCGAGGGACGGGACGACGAGGCGCGCCCGGACTGCGGCGCGGCCATCGAAGATAGCACAGGAGTATCCATACCCGCCTGCGGGGCGCATCGGCACTCACGGACCCCACCCGGACCTGCCCCGTATGTGGCGGGGCGGCCACCGAAGGATGGCTTCGACTATCGACCGACCCCGGCAGGGTACCGGACCGTCGGACGGCTGTCACCCGCAGGCCGCAAACGCCGGCGGCCGCCGGCCGGACGTCAGTCCTCGCCGGTGGACTTCTCCCCGGCCTTCGACTGGTTCGACTGGCTCTTGTCTTCGTCGGTCTGGAGCTGCGACACCTCGTCCTGGAGACCCTTGAGCCTCTGCTTCTGCGCCTGCCGCTGGCGCTCGGTGCCGCGGCCGAAGTTCCCCACGACGACGGCAACGACACTCACGAGGTAGAGCTGGCCCATAAGGGCCTGGGCCGAGGCGAAGGCGCGGCCGGCGCCGGTGGCCGGGGTGTAATCGCCGTACCCGACGGTGGTCTGGGTGATCACCGAGAAGTACATGAACTCGGGGAACTGGTTGAACTTCGACTTGGACCCATCGGCAAAGAAGGGCTCTGATTCAAGTTCGCCGGTGATCGCGTAGAGGACCGCGAAGGCAACCGCGATGAGCAGGTAGATCGATATCGCTCCGAAGACCACGCCGAGCGTTACCCCTTCGGACTTCATCGCGCGCATCGCCCCGGCCCCGATGACGAACGGGAGGACGGCGACGACGGCCAGGATCACCAGGCGGGTGGCGACCGTCACCTCCGCGTCGATCCCCGGAAGCGCCCAGGTCAGCAGCGCAAAGATCGCCGAGGCAACGACCAGGCCGGCAATGATCCTGGGCGTCCAGTCGGTCGGGCCGGAAACCCAGACGGCGACCCAGAGGGTCACCGCTGCAACGACCAGCATCACCGCGCCACGGATCGAGTTGTCCGGGGGCAGCCCGATCGAACACATGATCAGGAGCAGGACGAGGATGAAGACGACGAAGTAGTTGTAGCTGCCCCGCTCCAACCGGATCTCCTCGACCAGCTTCACGCGCTCATTCGACCATCGGCTCCGGACGGTCCCTCAACGACGAAGGGCGCCCCGTGGGCGCCCTTCGGACCTGCGTGAGACGGGCTGCGTCTACTTGATCTCGACGGTGCCCCCGGCCTCCTCGAGCTCGGCCTTGAGCTTGTCGGCCTCCTCGCGCTCGATGCCTTCCTTGACCGGCTTGGGAGCCTCGTCGACGACGGCCTTGGCCTCCTTCAGGCCCAGGCCGGTAGCCGCGCGGACGACCTTGATGACCTGGATCTTCTTGTCGCCGCCTGCGGTGAGGATGACGTCAACGGTGCCGCCCTCCTCTTCTGCGGCGCCCTCGCCGCCTCCGCCGCCACCGGCGGCCGGGGCTGCAGCGGCGACCGCGGTCGCCGAGACGCCGAATTCCTCTTCGAGCGCCTTGACGCGCTCGGAGAGCTCGAGCACCGAAATGCCCTTGAGCTCCTCAATCCATTCCTCTGTGGTGACTGCCATGTGATTTCCCTCCTGGGATCGCTTCGGCGTGCTCGGCTATGCCGAAGCGTCCGCCTCGTTCTCTTCGTTTGACGTTTCCTCGCCCTCGCCGTC
>JBBATA010000029.1:0-2644 GCA_040399005.1 Solirubrobacteraceae bacterium | reverse complement strand
GCCTCCTCGGCCTCCGGCTCGGGCTGGGGCTCCGAGGCCTTCTGCTCCTGGAGCTGCCCGAGGGCGATCGCGAGACCGCCGACCATGCTGCCCAGGCCGCGGACGAGGCCACCAACCGGGGCGGCCACGAGGCCGACGAGCTGGCCGTAGAGGACATCGCGCGACGGGAGCTTGGCGATCGCCTTGATCTGGTCGATCTCCAGCGCCTCGCCGTCCATCATGCCGCCCTTGAACTCGAGCAGCTCTGTCTCCTTGTTGAAAGTGGAGATCGCCTTGGCGGCGGCGGCGGCGTCGCCGCGGACGAAGGTGAGTGCGGTGGGCCCGGTGAGCAGGCCCTTGAGGTGCTCGGCGCCGGCGTTGTCGGCCGCGCGCTCGGTCAGCGTGTTCTTGACCACGCGAAGGGTCGCGTCGGCGTCGCGGAGCTTGGAGCGCACGTCGGCCACCTGGGCGACGGTGATTCCGCGGTAGTCGACGGCGAATACCGCCTGCGACTCCTTGATCTCGTCGGCGATCTCGGCGACCGCCTGCTCTTTCTGTTCCCGGTTCATGTGCCTCCTGTTCCGGACTTAAGGCGCGTGGCCTGCCGGAGGTCTTCGGTGGCGCGAATCTCTGAGGTCAGGCCGCTGCCGGCGTGGCCTCCGAAGAGTCGCGTGTTTTGGTGGGGTCGACCTTGATGCCCGGCCCCATCGTGGACGTGAGGGTAACCGACTTCAGGTAGCGGCCCTTGGCCGCCGACGGCTTGGCCCGGTTGAGCTCGTCGATCACCGCGTTGAAGTTGGCGAGAAGTGCGGCCTCGTCGAAGCTGAGCTTGCCGATGACCATGTGGACGATCGCGCCGCGGTCGGTGCGGTACTCGACCTTGCCGGCCTTGGCCTCGCCGACCGCCTTGGAGATGTCCATGGTGACGGTGCCGACCTTCGGGTTGGGCATCTTGCCCGAGGGACCCAGGACGCGGCCGAGCTTGCCGACCACCGGCATCATGTCCGGCGTCGAGATCGCGACGTCGAAGTCGCTGAACCCCTCCTCGACCTTCTTGGCCAGGTCCTCGCCACCGACGAAGTCGGCGCCGGCCTCCTCGGCCTCGCGGGCCTTGTCGCCCTGGGCGAAGACGGCGACGGTTACGTCCTTGCCCAGGCCGTTGGGCAGGGCGATCGTGCCGCGCAGCTGCTCCTCGGCGTGGCGTACGTTGAGGCTGGTGCGAACGTGCAGCTCGACCGACTCGTCGAACTTCGCGCGGCCCAGCGACTTGAGCAGGGCGACGGCGTCGGCCGGGTCGTACTCGCGGTCGCGGTCGACCTGGGCGAGCGCCTCTTCGTATCCGCGGCTGTGGCCCATGGTCAGACGACCTCCACGCCCATCGAGCGGGCGGTGCCGGCGATGATCTTCGCGGCGGCGTCGACGTCGTTGGCGTTCAGGTCCTTCATCTTGGTCTCGGCGATCTCGCGCAGCTGGGCCTGGGTGATCTTTCCGACCTTGTCGCGGTTGGGCTCGCCGGAGCCCTTGTTCAGGTTGATCGCCTTCTTGATCAGGACCGCGGCCGGCGGCGACTTGGTGATGAAGTCGAAGGAGCGGTCCTCGTAGACGGTGATGACTACCGGGGTGACGACGCCGTTGTTCTCCTGGGTCTGCGCGTTGAATGCCTTGCAGAACTCCATGATGTTGATGCCGTGCTGACCCAGGGCCGGGCCGACCGGCGGTGCCGGGCTGGCCTGGCCCGCAGGGGCCTGAAGCTTGATTTCGGTAAGGACCTTTTTCGCCATCTCAGATCTTCTTCACCTGGTCGAAGCCAACCTCGACCGGCGTCTCCCGGCCGAAGATTGACACAAGGACCTTGAGTTTGGCGGCGTCCTGGTTGATTTCGGAGATCTCGCCGGAGAAGTCCGACAGCGGGCCGGAGACCACCTTGACCGACTCGCCGATCGTGAACTGGGCCTTGGAGGCGACCTTCTGGGCCACCTCGCGGTGGAGCAGCCGGTCTACCTCGTCCTGGGTCAGGGGGACCGGGTCGGTGGAGGCGCCGACGAAGCCGGTGAGGTTCGGGGTCTCCTTGACCACCGACCAGACCTTGGGGCTGAAGTCCATGTTGATCAGGACGTAGCCGGGCATCGTCCGCTCCTCCTTGACCACCTTCTCGCCGTCCTTCATCTCGACCTTGTTCTCGGTCGGGATGACGATCTGGCGCACCCGGGCCTGCTGGCCGTGGGCCGAAAGGCGGCGTTCGAGGTCCTGCTTGACGCGCTTTTCGAGATTGGAGCGGGTGTTTACGACGTACCAGCGATACATGGGCTCGGTTTCCGGTTCAGATGATCAGGTTGACTAGTTCCTGGGCGGCCGCGTCGGCGATCCCCAGGTAGACGCCGGCGATGACGACGAAGCCGAGGACCACCGCAGTGGCCTGCCCGACCTGCCGGCGGTCCGGCCACTGTACGCGCTGCAGCTCGGACCACGATGCACGCAGGAATGCAGCGAGGCGGCCGAACATGCCCTTCCTGGCGGCAGGGGCAGCCGCCGAGCCAGCCGCAGCGGCCTTGCGCTCGGCGATCTCGTGGTCGAGTGCCTCCTCCTCTTCGACGGCCTTGTCGCGGTCGCCGGACTCCATCGTCTTCTCGATCTCGTCGACGCGGTCCTCGAGCTCGGCGAAGTC
>JBBATA010000028.1:0-19097 GCA_040399005.1 Solirubrobacteraceae bacterium | reverse complement strand
TAGCACCAGCAGCCGGCCTTCTTGGCCTCGCCGAGGAAGTCGGCGACGTTGCGCACGCGTGCCACGGGGACCCATTCGGTGGCTCCGGCCGATGCCTTGACCGCCACCGGCGTCACTTCGGCGGCCCTGCGCTCCGGGATCACGACGCCGGTGGCCCCGACCGCCTCGGCGGTACGGCAGACGGCGCCGAGGTTGCGGGGGTCCTGGACCTGGTCGAGCACGACGATCAGCGGGTCGGGCTCCGCGAGCAGCACGTCCGCGCTGGCGTAAGGGAAGTCCCCGGCGTCGGCGCAGACTCCCTGGTGGTCAGCGCTGCCGCACCGCGTGGCTATCTCGTCCGCCGAGTGGACCGAAACCCCAGGTTCCGCGGCAAGCCAGGGCTCGGAGGCCGCGGAGTCGGTTGCCCAGATCTCGCGGATCGGGCGCTTACCGGAGCGGAGCGCCTCGTGGACCGCGTTTCGCCCGTAGATGATCACGGCCGCACGAGCTCGGGCCCGTCCGCGCCGTCGCGGACCTCCCAGCCCATCGACGCGAGCTGGTCCCGTATGGCGTCGGCTCGCTCGAAGTCCCTGGCGGCACGCGCCTCTTCACGTTGGCCCATCAGCTCGAGAGCCTCCTCGCCTGCCTCCTCGGCCTCAACCGCTTCCAGCAGCGACTCAAGCCCGAGGCAGGTGAGCATCGCCCGCAGGTCGTCGTTTCCGGGGTCGTCGAACGCTGCGGCGCCCTTCAGCCAGGCGTGCAGCTCGGCGAGGGCTCGGGGCGTGTTGAAATCATCGGCCAGGGCATCGAAGAACGCGTCACGATGGGCCGAGAGCTCGTCCGGCGAGGGGCCGGGAACAGTGCGCAAGGCCTGCTCCCGGATGCGCCGCGCACTGGTACGGGCCGCCTCGAGCTCGCTGTCGCCGAAGAGGAGCGGCTGGCGGTAGTGGCCGGAGACGAAGAAGAGGATCACCGCCTCGCGGCCCCAACGATCGAGGACCTCGGCCAGCGACTCGATGTTGCCGGTGCTCTTGGCCATCTTCTCGCCGCCCAGCTGGAGCATCCCGTTGTGCATCCAGATCCGGGCGAGCTCGTCTCCCCGGGCCATGCGCGTCTGCGCGGCCTCGTTCTCGTGGTGGGGAAAGACGAGGTCGTTGCCGCCGCCGTGGATGTCGAAGCCGACCCCCAGGAGCCCCTCGGCCATAGCCGAGCACTCGATGTGCCAGCCCGGGCGACCACGACCCCAGGGCGCCCCCCAGGCCGTGTCCTCCCCTTCCTTCTGGGCCTTCCACAGGGCGAAGTCGAGCGGATCGCGCTTGCGTTCGGCCCCTTCGACCCCCTCGCCCTGGTCCATCGCGTCGACCGAGCGGTGGGAGAGCTCGCCGTAGGCCGGGTCCGAACGCACGGCGAAATAGACATCTCCGTCCACCGCGTAGGCCGAACCGCTCTCGATCAGCGCGCCGATCAGCTCGACAATGCCCTCGATCGTCTCCCCAGCCAGGGGCTCGTGGTCGGGGCGCCCTAGTCCAAGGGCATCGGTGTCGGCGACGTAAGCGGCGGCCATCTCGCGTGCCAGCTCGTCGCTGGCCACCGGCGGCTCGGCAGCACGGGCGGCGTCGTAGATCTTGTCGTTGACATCGGTGATGTTCATCACCAGCGTCGTCTCGAGGCCTTCCTGCTCCAGGAAGCGCTTCAGCAGCGAGTAGACGACGAACGGACGGGCGTTGCCGATGTGGATGCGGCTGTAGACCGTCGGCCCGCAGGCGTAGATCGACGCGCGCCCCGGGTCACGGGGCTCGAAGTCGACTACCTTGCCGCGGCGCGTGTCGTGGAGGCGGATCTGGCGCACCGCGCCAATGTAGGGCAGCGGTCAGGAAGCGCGCAGCGTTGCCACCGCGATTGCCGAGACGCCCTCACTGCGGCCGACGGCGTCCATGCCTTCGCCGGTCGTCGCCTTGACGTTCACCTCGGAAGGCTCGAGGCCGAGGGCCGAAGCCAGCCGCTCGCGCATCCGGGGACGATGGGCGCCGATCTTCGGCGCCTCGAGCATCACGGTCGCGTCAATGTTCACGACGGCGAACCCCGCCTGGGCCACCAGCCGCGCGGTCTCCTCGAGGAGGGCGATCGAGTCGGCGTCCTTGAACTTTGGGTCGGTGTCGGGGAAGTGAGTTCCGATGTCGTCCAGCCCGGCAGCCCCGAGGAGCGCGTCGATCACCGCGTGGGTGAGTACGTCGGCGTCGGAGTGGCCCTCCAGGCCGATCTCGCTCTCGATCCCGACGCCACCGAGGACCAGCGGCCTGCCGGCGGCAAGCCGGTGCGAGTCCCATCCGATTCCCGTGCGGTTCACTGCGGTTCGGCCCCGATCGGTACGAGTCGCCGGCGGCGACCCTCGAATACGGCGAGCTCCGTGACCCCCAGCGAGTCGAGGAACTCAAGAGCCTGATCGTACCCGGCACCCACGTCCTCGGGACGATGCGCGTCGCTTGAGAGGGCAACCGGGCAGCCGGCCTCCAGGGCCATCTCCAGGAAAGCGCGGGAAGGGTAGAGCTCGCCGACCGGCTTGCGCAGGCCGGCCGTCGAGACCTCGACGGCGATCTTCGACTCGGCGAGGCCGTCGGCCGCGAGCTCGTAGTAACGGCGGAGGTCCCCCTCGGGAGCGGGGCGGCGACCGCCCCAGTGCTTGACGAGGTCGGGGTGGGCGAGGATGTCGTAGCTGCCGGTTCGGGCCAGCTCGCCCAGCCAGGTGAAGTAGGTCGTCCAGATCTTCTCGGCTCCCATTCCCGAACCCCAGATGTCGAACCGCTCCTCGTCCAGTGCGCCGGCGTCGCCCAGGAAGTGGATCGACCCAACGACGTAGTCCCAGTCGCGGGCATCCAGGAACGAGGCCATCCGGTCCTCGCGTCCGGGAACGTAGTCGGCCTCGATGCCGAGCCGCAGGTCGGTCTGGTCCCGCACGAAGGAGCAGTACTCGTCGACGTCGTCGCTGGCGAACTCACGCCAGAGCGGGTTGTCCCAGATCTCGAGCGACTCGTCGAAGCGGTAGATGTGCTCGCTGACCCCCAGCTCCCCGATCCCCGCTCTGCCGGCGGCTTCGCGGTAGCGGGCTGCATTCCCGGCGGTGAACCACTCGCCCGGAGCGGCGGCAGGATCGTCGGGGCGGATGTGAAGGTGGTAGTCGGTGAGCATCAGCCGCCGGCCAGCAGCTGCGATGCGAGCGCCAGGTCCTCCGGCGTGGTGACCTTCGGGTTGGCGTGGCGGGAGGGCACGACCCTCACCTTCCCGCCGGCCTGCTCGACGAGCATCGCGTCGTCGGTGGCCGCCGCCAGCGCCTCCGGCGGCGCGTCGAGCGCCTGCGCCAGCGCCTCGCGCCGGAATACCTGCGGCGTCTGGATGGCCCACAGCTCGGAGCGGTCCAGCGTCTCGGTAACCGCCAGTCCGTCGGGGGCGCGCTTGACCGTGTCGCTCACCGGAGCCGCAGCGACGGCCGCATCCCAGCCTCCGCCCTCGTCGAGGGCACCCAGGCAGTCGGCCACCATTCCTGCGCTCAGGAGCGGGCGGGCGGCGTCGTGGACGAGCACGACCGTCGCGCCCTCGTCGGTCACGGCGGCGAGCGCGTTTCGGACCGACTCGGAGCGGGTCTCACCGCCCTGCGCCGCGGTCACGCCCTCGGGCGGCGCGGCTCCGGCCGGGAGGGCGACGACGATCTCGCCGATCCCGGGGGCAGCCCGCAGAGCCTCGATGCTCCAGTCGAGCATCGGGCGGCCGGCGACGGTGACGAGCGCCTTGGGCCCCTGGGAGCCGAGGCGCTCGCCGCGCCCGGCGGCCACGACCAGCGCGACCGCTCCGCCGGGCACGTCGATGCTCCTCTACGCCTTGGCCTTGGCCTTGCCTGACGCAGCCTTGCTGCCGTTGGACTTGGCCGTCGTGGCCTTCTCCTTGGGCTTGGCCGCCGGCTTCTCGGCCGACTTGGCGAGGATCCCGTCGAGGTGCTCCTCGGCCTGTTCCTCGTCCATGTCCAGCGCGTACATGAGCTCGGAGGCGAGGATCTTCTTGGTCCGGGTGTACATCTGCTTCTCGCCGGTGGAGAGGCCCTTCTCACGCTCGCGGATGGCCAGGTTGCGGACCACCTCGCTGAGCTCGTAGATGTCGCCGGTCTTGATCTTGTCGCGGTTGTGCTTGTAGCGGCGGTTCCAGTTCTTCGGCATCTCCGAAGTGCCGGCACGCAGAACGGCGAGGACCTTCTTGACCGTCTTCTCGTCGATCACGCGGCGAAGCCCGGCGATCGCGGCGTTCTCCGACGGGACCATGACCGTCATGTCGTTGTGGTTGATCTGGATCGTCAGGTAGACGCGCTTCTGACCGAACATCTCACGCGATTCCTTCTTGATCACCTTCCCCGCGCCGTGGTGCGGATAGACGACGTTGTCGCCCTTCTCGAACTCGATGTGCTCGAGGACCGGGGCCTCGACCTCGGTCTCCTCCTGAATGTCTTCCTTTGTCGGTGAGATGTTGCCCTCCTTGATTGCGGCGCCGCCAGGGGCGCCTTACTTCTCCAAACTTCCCGTCAGATCTGCAGGTGCCGATCGACGTAATTGATCTCCTGCAGCCGGCGAAGCCCCTCGCGAATGTCCTTCGCGCGCAGCTCGCCCACGCCATCGATCGCCTCCAGCTCCGCGTCGCTCGCGGCGACGAGGTCGTCGAGGCCCCCCAACTCCATGACGATGTTGCCAACGGCGATCTTCGGCAGCCTCGGTATATAGCCGAGGATCCGGTAGCCGCGCGGCGATACGGGGTAGTCGATGGTGTTGAGCTTGCGGTCGTAGCCGAGCAGCTCGGAGAGGCGTCCGAAGTCGAGCACGTCCTGGTGGTCCAGGCGGGCCAGCTGTTCGAGCACGAGGGCGAAGGAGTCCTCGTCGTCGTTGACGATGTAGTCGCGCACGAGGGCGATCTTGTCGGCGGCCGCCCCGAAGAGGGTCTCCTCGAGCTGCATCTCGATCAGGCGCCCTTCGGTGCCGAGCTCGACGATGTAGCGCTCGATCTCGGAGGCCATCCGCGTGACCATCTCCGAGCGCTGGAGGACGGTCAGGACGTCGTGGAGGGTGGCGCCGCCCTCGAACTCCAGGGCGGTCAGGCGGGTCGTCACCTGGTCCAGCCGCAGGCGGTACTTCTCAAGCGTGGCGAGAGCCTGGTTGGCCTTCGCCAGGACGGTGGGAATGTCCTCGAGGACGTACTTGCCACCGTCGACGTAGAGGGAGACGACGTCGCGGCGCTGCGAGATGGCGATCACCAGCGAGTCGCTCTGCTTGCTGACGCGCTCGGCGGTGCGGTGGCGGGTGCCGGTCTCCAGCGAGAGGATCGTCGGGTCGGGCATCAGCTGGACGTTGGCCATCACGATCTTGGTCGCGTTGGCGTTGAGGATGATCGCCCCGTCCATTTTCGCCACCTGGTAGACGTAGGCCGGCGAGTAGTCGATGTCGAGGCGGATGCCCCCGGAGAACATGAAGCTGAGCTCCTCGGGGTCGCCGACGACGATGAGGCCGCCGGTACGGGCGTTGACGATGCTGTCGACGCCTTCGCGAAGCGCGGTTCCCGGAGCGATCATCTCCAGGGCGCGAACAAGCCGAGGCTCCTGGCGCCCGACCTCCTCGACTCCCTCCTCTACAGCCTTGGACGCCATCTAGAGGCCTATTTTAACAGGCCTTTATGGGCTCCCGCGTCAGGCAATCCGGGCTTCAGGAGCGCCCCTGAGGCCGTTCTGGTGGGCCCTGAGCGCCTCCCTGAGGGTTGGCGCGCTGGACGGGGAGAGCGGCTCTCCCAGGCCGAAACGGGCCGCCTCGGCGGCCCTGCGGTCGTGGTGGGCCACCGAGCGCAGCTCGCCGTTGAGCCCCAGCTCGCCGAAGGCGCAGGGCGGCAGCGGCCCTGCCTGCCCCTGCGGGCCGTCGGAGGCGGCGCCGGCCACCGCCAGGGCGATGGCCAGGTCGGCGCCGGGCTCGTCGATCCGCACCCCGCCGACCACGTTGACGAAGACGTCGCTGGTGGAGGTCGAGACCCCGGCGTGCCGGGAGAGGACCGCGAGGACGAGGGCCAGCCGGTTGCGGTCGATCCCGTTGCAGACGCGACGCGGGGGGATCACCTCGCTCGGGGAGACAAGGGCCTGGACCTCGACAAGGAGCGGGCGGCTCCCCTCCATCGCGGCGAGGATGACGCTCCCGGGCGCCCGGGTGGCCTCCTCGACGAAGCGGGCACTGGCGTCGAGCACCTCGGCCAGGCCGCTGTCGTCCATCTCGAATACGGCCACGTCGTTGGTCGAGCCGAAGCGGTTCTTGAGGGCCCTCAGCGTCCGGTAGGTGCGCTCTCGCTCGCCGTCGAACTGCAGAACGCAGTCGACCAGGTGCTCGAGCACGCGGGGGCCGGCGAGCGAACCCTCCTTGGTCACGTGCCCGACCAGCAGCACCGCGGTACCGGTGCGCTTGGAGACCTCCATCAGCCGGGATGCGACCTCGCGGACCTGGCCGACGGTTCCCGGCGCCCCGGTCAGGGACGATGAGGCCAGGGTCTGGACCGAGTCGACCACGCAGAGGTCGGGCCTCTCGGCCTCGATGGTGGCGAGGACGGACTCCAGGCCGGTCTCGGCCAGGACGGGGATCGCGAGAGAGCCGGGAGCCGAGCCGGCCTCGAGCCGCTCGGCCCGAAGGCGGATCTGGGCCGCCGACTCCTCGCCGGAGACGTAGAGGGTGCTGCGCCCGGCGGCCTCGGCAAGGCCAAGGGCCATGGTGGTGAGGGTCGACTTCCCGATACCGGGGGCGCCCCCGATCAGGACCAGCGAGCCGGGGACCACCCCTCCGCCCAGGAGCCGGTCGAGGCCGGCGATCCCCGTGGGCATTCGCGGAGTGCGGTCGGCGGAGACATCGCGCAGGCGCGTGGCCTGGCGTGCTCCTGCGGCGGACCCGCCGCCTCCACCCCTGGACGGGGCGGCAACGCGCTCCTCGGTGAGGGTGTTCCACTCCTCGCACTCCGGGCACTGGCCGTGCCACTTGGCCGTGCTGTGCCCGCACTGCGAGCAGACGAAAGCGGTGGAGCCACGGGCCATCGACCGAGAGTAGATCCCGGCCCCGACGGCTCTCCCCCTCTCAGCGAAAGGCGCTCAGGACTCGTCGGACTCGTCGGAAGGAGCCGGCTCGTCGCCGTCCTCCTCCGCTGCCTCGTCCTCGGGCGCGCCGACAGCGGCGGGCACCTTGGACTCGACGACGGTGAGCACCACGTCCTCGTCGGAGTCCTCGGGGGCGACGTCGACCATGACGGTCGCGCCCTCGGTGAGCTCCTCGCGCAGCACGAAGTCGGCGAGCGGGTCCTCGATGTAGCGCTGGATCGCGCGGCGCAGCGGACGGGCGCCCATCGCCGGGTCCCAGCCCTTCTCGACCAGGAAGTCCCGTGCCTCCTCGGTGAGCTCGATCTGCAGGCCGCGCTCGGCCAGCGTCTCGCGCACGCGGAGCATGAGCAGCTCGACCACGGAGCGGATCTCGTCCTTCTGCAGCTTGTGGAAGACGATCACGTCATCGATCCGGTTGAGGAACTCGGGCCGGAAGGACTTCTTGAGCTCGCCCATGATCCGGGACTTCATGTCCTCGTAGGTGATCCCGGTCTCGTCCTCGGTTACCGCGAAGCCCATCGGAGTGTTGTTGGCGATCTCCTGGGCGCCGATGTTCGACGTCATGATCACGATCGCGTGACGGAAGTCGACGGTGCGGCCCTGCGAGTCGGTCAGGCGGCCGTCCTCGAGGATCTGCAGCAGGATGTTGAAAACGTCCGGGTGGGCCTTCTCGATCTCGTCGAGCAGCAGCACGCAGTACGGCTTGCGCCGCACGGCCTCGGTGAGCTGGCCGCCCTCGTCGTAGCCGATGTAGCCGGGAGGCGAGCCGACCAGTCGCGAGACGGCGTGCTTCTCCATGTACTCGGACATGTCGATACGCGTCATCGCGTCCTCGTCACCGAACAGGAAGTCGGCGAGCGTGCGGGCCAGCTCGGTCTTGCCGACGCCGGAGGGGCCCAGGAAGATGAACGAACCGGTCGGGCGCTTGGGGTCCTTGAGGCCGGCGCGCGAGCGGCGGATCGCCTTCGAGATCACCTCGACGGCAGCCTCCTGGCCGATCACGCGCTTGTGGAGCTCCTCCTCCATGCGCATCAGCTTGGCCGTCTCGGCCTCGGTCAGCTTGAAGACCGGGATGCCGGTCCACATCGAGACGATGTCGGCGATCTCCTCCTCGCCGATGCTCGGGCGCGGGCCGTCGCTCTCGCCGCTGCGCCACTCGTCCTCGAGCTCGCGCTTGCGCTGGGTCAGCTTGCGCTCCTCGTCGCGGAGGCTGGCGGCCTTCTCGAACTCCTGGTTCTCGATCGCCTCTTCCTTGTCGCGGCGGGTCTGCTCGATCTCGTCCTCGAGCTCCCGGTAGACCGGCGGGGCGGTCATGTTCTTGATCCGCATGCGCGAGGCGGCCTCGTCGACGAGGTCGATCGCCTTGTCGGGCAGCTGGCGGTCTGAGATGTACCGGTCGGCGAGCTCGCAGGCAGCCGCAAGCGCCTCGTCGGTGATCTCGACGCGGTGGTGCTCCTCGTAGCGGTCGCGCAGCCCCTCGAGGATCTGGACCGACTCCTCGATCGAGGGCTGGTCGACGCGGATCTGCTGGAAGCGACGCTCGAGGGCGCTGTCGCGCTCGAGGTACTTGCGGTACTCGTCGAGCGTGGTGGCGCCGATCGTCTGCAGTTCGCCGCGGGCGAGCGCCGGCTTGAGGATCGAGGCGGCGTCGATCGCGCCCTCGGCGGCTCCGGCGCCGACGAGGTTGTGGATCTCGTCGATGAACAGGATGATGTCGCCGCGCTGGGTGATCTCCTTCATCACCTTCTTCAGGCGCTCCTCGAACTCGCCGCGGTACTTGGACCCGGCGACGAGGGCGGCCAGGTCGAGCGTGTAGATCTGCTTGTCGGCGAGGATCTCCGGGACGTCGGCGTTGGTGATTCGCTGGGCCAGACCTTCGACCACGGCGGTCTTGCCCACGCCGGGCTCGCCGATCAGGACCGGGTTGTTCTTGGTGCGGCGCGAGAGGATCTGCATGATCCGCTCGACCTCCACCTCGCGGCCGACGACCGGGTCGAGCTTGCCCTCTGCGGCCAGACGCGTGAGGTTCCGCCCGAACTGGTCGAGCAGCTTCGAGGACTTCTTGCCCTCGCCGGAGCCGGAGCTGCGCCCCTCGCCCTCGGAGCTGCCGGAGCCCTGGCGGCGCCCGCCGGGGCCGGAGAGCATGCGAATGACCTCGTTGCGGATCTTCTCCGAGTCGGCGTCGAAGTCGAGCAGGATGCGAGCGGCGACCCCCTCGTTCTCGCGGACGAGCCCGAGCAGGATGTGCTCGGTGCCGATGTAGTTGTGGCCGAGGCTCAGCGCTTCGCGCAGCGCGAGCTCGAGGACCTTCTTGGCGCGCGGCGTGAACGGAATCTGGCCGGAGGTGACCTCCTCGCCGGAGCCGACGATCCGCACGACCTGGGCACGGACGCGCTCGGTGGTGATGTCGAGGCTCTCCAGCACCCGGGCGGCGAGCCCCTCCTCCTCGCGCAGCAGCCCGAGCAGGATGTGCTCGGTGCCGATGTAGTTGTGCTTGAGGGTGCGGGCCTCCTCCTGGGCAAGGACGACCACCTGGCGGGCTCTTTCGGTGAAACGCTCGAACATCGAGGGGTCTGTCCTTCCTGGTGGTCTGGTGGCCGGTCTGCTTGAGGTGGTGGTCTGGTCTTGGGTCGGAGTTTTGCGGGGTCGTCTGACTGCCGCTGACTCACCCTAGATTCCGGCCCCGACGGCCTGGCGGATCATGGGGAGAAGCGGCTTTCGCCGTGAAATGAGTCTAACAGCGGAAAACCGGGCGCCGTCGCGGTATTCCCGGCGGATTAGTCGCGCATTGCGGGAAAGAGAACCACTTCGCGGATCGAGCTCTTTCCGCACATGATCATCACCAGGCGGTCGATGCCCAGCCCGACTCCCGCGGTCGGCGGCATCCCCTGCTCCAGCGCCTCGACGAACCCCTCGTCGTAGGGCTGGGCCTCCTCGTCGCCGGCCTCGCTGAGGCGGACCTGCTCCTCGAAGCGGCGGCGCTGCTCGTCGGGGTCGTTGAGCTCGCTGAAGGCGTTGGCGAACTCCATCCCGCCGCAGAAGGCCTCGAAGCGCTCCACCAGCCCGGGCTCGCTGCGGTGCTCCTTGGCGAACGGTGACAGCTCGACCGGGTAGTCGGTGATGAAGACCGGGTCGGTGATCTTCGGCTCGACGTACTTGCTGAGCAGGTCGTCGACGAGCTTGGGCCAGGCGTTGTCGGCGACGTCGAGGTCGACGCGGTCGGAGGCCTCGATCGCCGCGGCGAGCGATTCGCGGTCGGCGTTCGCGCGGATGTCGATTCCGGTGCCGTCGAGCACGGCCTGCGCGAGGGGAATCCGGGGCCACGGGGCCGAGAGGTCGAACTCGCCCTCGTAACCGACGGCTTGCGCAACGGCCGAGACGACCTCTTCCACCCGGTCCATCGCGTCGGAGTAGTCGGCGTAGGCCTCGTACCACTCGACCATCGTGAACTCGGGGTTGTGCTTGGTCGAGAGTCCCTCGTTGCGGAAGTCCTTGCCCAGCTCGTAGACGCGCTCGAGACCGCCCACGACGCAGCGCTTGAGGTAGAGCTCGGTGGCGATCCGCAGGTAGAGCTCGCGGTCCAGCGCGTTGTGATGGGTGGTGAACGGGCGGGCCAGCGCGCCGCCGTAGAGCGGCTGGAGCACCGGGGTCTCCACCTCGACGAAGCCGTGGTCGTCCAGGTACCCGCGCAGGGTGCTGATGACCCGCGCGCGGGTGATGAAGAGCTCGCGGGCCTCCTCGTTGGCGATCAGGTCGAGCTCGCGGCGGCGCTGGCGGGTCTCTACGTCCTGGAGACCGTGGTGCTTGTCGGGCGGCGGGCGCAGGCTCTTGGCCAGGACGGCGAAGTCGTCGACCCTGAGCGTCAGCTCCCCGGTGCGGCTGGCGAAGGCGGTGCCGTCGACGCCTACGAGGTCGCCGAGGTCGAGGTCGACCAGGGTCGCCATCCGCTCGTCGCCCAGTACGTCGGCCCGGGCCTGGAGCTGGATCCGGCCGCTGCGGTCGACCAGGTCGAGGAAGGCCATCTTCCCCTGGCCGCGCCGGGCGGCCAGCCGCCCAGCCACGCGGTGCGAGGAGTCGGTCTCCTCGCCCTCGCCCAGGCCGGCGTGGGCCGCCTGGACCTCGGCGATCGGGGTCACTCCCGGGTAGTCGTGCGGGAACGGGTCGATTCCCTGCTCGCGCAGACGCTCCAGCTTGGCCCGCCTTGCGGCGAGCAGGTCGCTCTGTTCCTCGCTCACGGGAGCGGAATCATGACGCGGCTAGACGCCGACGTCGATCTTGGTGATCTTCAGCTTGCGCGCCGGGCCCCTGGGCACCTTGACGGTGACGACCTGGTTGCGCTTGCCGCCGATGAGCGCCGCGCCGATCGGAGACTCGTTCGAGACCTTCATCTCGGCGGGGTCTGCCTCGGCCGAGCCGACGATGGTGAACTTCTGGGACTTGCCGGTCTTCTCGTCCTTCACGTGGACGATGTTGCCGACCTGGACGGTGTCCTTGGAGACGCTCTTCTTGGTTACGACCTTGGCGGCGCGGATCCGGTCTTCGAGCTGGGCGATCCGTGCTTCGAGCATCGCCTGCTCGTTCTTGGCGTCGTCGTATTCGGCGTTCTCGGCGATCTCGCCGTAACCGCGGGCGTCCTTGATGCGCTCGGCCACCTCGCGGCGGCCCTCCCCGGTCAGCTCGTCGAGCTCGGCCTGGAGCTTCTTCATGCCTTCCGGTGTGAGGATGACTTCCTTGGCCATTTTGCCTCTTATTTACCGCCGTTATGGGGATTTTCACCGCGAGACGGCCGCGGCGAGTCGCGCAGTATAGCGGCGCCCCTGCGGCCTGTCAGGCCGCAGCGACCGGCGCGAGTCCCGCGAAAATCGAGCGTGCGTCCGCCAGGCTCCCGGCCTGCTGCATCTCCCGGTGGGCATCCTTGCCCCCGCCGATCCGGTCGACGTACCACGGGTAGAAGGTCCGCAGGTACCTGCCGGCCTTCTCCTCGCCGAAGTGCTCGGTGGCGCGATCACAGACCCACTCGAACTCAGCCATGATCTCCTCGGGGGTGGGATCCTCGTCGCGAAGGCCCAGCGCCTGCTCGAAGAGCCACGGATTGCCGAAGGAGCCACGGGCCAGCATCACCGCGTCGGCCCCGCTCTGGCGCCGCGCCTCGAGCGTGGCCTCGTGGTCGCTGAGGCCGCCGGAGATGATCACCGGAACGGGAAGCTCATCCACCAGGCGTGCGGCCAGCTCGTAGTCGGGGGTTCCCTTGTGGTGGACCTGCGCCGAGCGCGGGTGGAAGGCGATCGCGGCCACGCCGGCCTCGTCGACCAGCCGCAGCGCCAGGTCGTAGCCGTCGGTCTCGCCGGTCTTGCGCCCGGAACGGAGCTTCACGGTGACCGGCAGCCCGCTTCCCTCGCCGGCGGCCCGGGCGATCGCGACGGCGGTGGCGGGGTCGGAGATAAGCGCCGAGCCGGCGCCGTTGCGGCAGACCTTCGGGACCGGACAGCCCATGTTCAGGTCGATGATGTCGGCGCCTGCCTGCGCTGCGGTCTCGGCGGCCGAGCGCATCACGTCGGGGTCCTGGCCGAAGAGCTGGAGGGCGATCGGGCCCTCGTACTCGCGCTCGCGGGGATCGATCACCAGCAGCTCGCGCATCGTCTTCTCGTTGCGGTGGTGGATCGCGAAGCTCGAGATCATCTCGCTGAAGACGATCCCGGCCCCGTAGCGCTTGGCCTGCAGGCGCACGAACCAGTTGCCAATACCGGCCAACGGGGCGAGGGCCACGCGGTTGGGGACGGTCAGGCCACCGATGGAGAACGGCTCGTTGAGCGGCGGAAGGGCCATGGCCGCAGGTTAGCCCGAGGGCCCCCGGCTCAGCGGTTGCGCTCTTCGATGATCCGCAGGCCCTCGAGGGTGAGGAGGTCGTCGACCTCGCTGATGCGCTCGCAGAAGGGAACGATGTGATGGGCCAGGCCGCCGGTGGCGATGACCGAGGCCTCGTCGCCGAGCTCGTCGAGGAGGCGGTCGAGGATCCCGTCGACCATGGCGGCGAAGCCGTAGATCACGCCGGAGCGGATCGCCTCGATCGTCGACTTGCCGATCAGGGCCCGCGGCTCCACCAGGTCGACCTTGGGGAGCTTGGCCGCGCGCTCGGCCAGCGCCTCGACCGAGATCTCCACCCCCGGGCTGATGATCCCGCCGAGGTACTCGCCGGCCTCGGAGACCGGGTCCCAGGTGATGGCGGTGCCGAAGTCGACGACGATGCAGGCGCCGGCGAACCGCTCGTAGGCGGCCACGGCGTTGACCAGGCGGTCGGCGCCGATCTCGCGCGGGTTGTCGTAGCGGAGCGGCATGCCGGTCTTGAGCCCCGGACCGACGACGAGCATCTCGTGGCCGAGGTAGCGGTCTGCCATCTCGGCCCACTGGGGCCCGAGCGCCGGCACGGTCGAGGAGACGATCGAGCGGTCGATGTCGGCCAGCCCCATGCCCCTCAACTCGACCAGGTTGCGCAGCGCCGCGCCGAGCTCGTCGGCGGTGGAATCCCTGATCGTCGCGAAGCGCCAGTGCTCCACGATCTCGCCGTCGCGGTAGGCGGCGAAGTGGGTCTGCGTGTTGCCTACGTCTACGGCGAGCAGCATCGCCGCGCCCTCAGGCAGCCGGCGGAGGCGGCTGCGGCGCGACCGGCTGCGGGGCGCCGCCCTGCATGTGATTGAGCTGCTGGCGCTCGAGGAAGGCGATCTCGCGGTTGGTCTCGAGGATCCTGAAGATCGCCACGAGGACCTCGAAGACGATGCGCGCGAGGATGATGTAGAGCAGCGCGACCAGCGGGCCGACGATCACCGCGATGATGATCGCCACCACCGAGCCGGAGATGATCGCGGTGGCGATGTAGCCGATGAGGCCCAGCACCACCAGGACGATCACGATCAGGTAGAGCCACTTGACCACGCGCGTGGTAACCACCCGCGAGAAGTTCAGGTCGAAGAGGCTCGAGAAGAAGCCGGCGCGCGCCGTCGGCATCGTCGGGGGGACGCTCATCGCCCGCAACCGTAGCGAACGGACCCGATCGGGCGCGAAAGCGAGCGGTTACGATCGAAAACATGGACATAAGGCTCTACCTCGTAAACGGCTCCCACCCCTGCGTGACGGTCGAGAAGGCCCTCCAGCTCAAGCGCCTTCCCTACAGCGTCGTCGAGCTCCCGCCGCCGGCGCACATGGCCGTGATGAAGCTGCGGTTCGGCAAGCGGACCGTCCCGGCGGTGGAGATCGACGGGGAGAAGATCAGCGGCTCGCGGGAGATCCTCCGCCGGCTCGACCTGATCGTCCCCGACCCGCCCCTCTTCCCCGCCGACCCGGACGAGCGCGCTGCGGTCGAGGAGGCCGAATCGTGGGGAGACGACATCCTGCAGCCGATGGTCCGGCGCCTGCTCTGGCCCACCTTCAAGGCCCGGCCCGAGCTGCTCGCCGCCTACTCGGAGGGCTCGAAGCTGCCCCCGATCCCGGCGCCTGTGCTCAAGGCCTCCGCCCCGCTGATCACGACGATCGAGATGAAGGCCAACGGCGCCAGCGAGGTGACCTACCGCGAGGACCTGCGCACTCTGCCGGCGATCCTCGACCACGTCGACGGCCTGGTTGCCGCCGGGACGATCGGGGGCGAGCAGCCCAATGCCGCCGACCTGCAGATCCTCGCTTCACTAGCCCTGCTGATGACGATGGCCGACCTGCGCGCCCTGATCGAGCCGCGCCCCTGCGGCCAGGCCACGCTGCGCCTCTTCCCCGACACCCCGGTCCGCGCACCGAGAGGCTCGATCCCCGCCGAGCTGCTGCCGGCCGCGGACTGAGCTGCCCGGCGACGGCGAGAACGGTGCAGGTGATCGTCAAGGCGGTCGTCTCGGGGGTGCTGATCGCCGTGGCCAGCGAGGTGGCGCGTCGCTCCAGCCTCCTCGGCGCAGTCATCATCTCCCTGCCGATCACGTCGATCCTGGCCCTCATCTGGCTCTACCGGGATACCGGCGACACGGGTCAGGTCAGCGCGCTCTCCTGGTCGATCCTCTGGGTGATCGTCCCTTCGGTCGTCTTCTTCGTGGCGCTTCCCCTCTGCCTGGACCGCGGCGCCGGCTTTGCCTGGTCGCTCGTGATCGCATGCGTTGCCACGGCAATCACCTACGCCATCTGGGTCTGGGCGGCCAGGCGGCTGGGCCTGAATCTCTGAAGCCCGGGGCGGTCAGCCGGAGACCGTGAGGGGGTCGCCCTCGCGACGGACGCCCTCCTCGAAGCCGAGCGCCTCGAAGGCCTCCGAGAGGCGTGTGCCGTCCGGCGTCTCGAGGTCGAAGTCGAGCTCGAGCAGCGGGATGAGGACGAACCTCCTGCTCGTGGCCTGCTCGTGCGGCAGCGTCAGCCTCTCGCTCTCGTAGGCGAGGTCGCCCAGGAGCAGGAGGTCGATGTCGATCGGCCGCGGGCCGTGGCGCACCCCGCCCTCGAGGTCGCGGCCGAGCTGCGCCTCGATCTCCTTGGCCAGGTCGAGCAGCTCCTCGGGGCCGAGGTCGGTCTCGATCCGCAGGCAGCAGTTGAGGAAGGCCGGCTGGTCGAGCACTTCGCCGACCGGGTCGGTGTCGTAGGTGGAGGAGGAGGCGAGCACGGCCACCCCGCGGGCGGCGAGCGCGTCGGCAGCGGCCTGCAGGGCCGTGCGGCGGTCGCCGACGTTGGAACCGAGCCCGAGATAGCCGATCACGCCCCGGATCCTTTCAGCGCGCGGGCAGGAGCGCAGCCAGCTGCCGCGACTGGGCCAGGAGCACCCCGCCTGGCGACCAGAGCTGCGCGTCCTCCTCGACAAAGGACCCGGCGGCAAATTCGGACTCGAAGATGCCCAGCACCGGCTCGTCCGGAGAAGCCTCAAGTGCAGCTTGAGGGTTGCGGAAATGGATCGTCAGGTCGATCGTCGGCACGCCGACCGGGTCGAGAACGCTCAGGAGGGTCGGCGGAAGCCAGACATCGGAAAGGAAGGCGAGCAGCGCGGCGTCGTAGCGATGGGGCTCGCGCAGGCGGATCCAGCCGCCGGTATAGGCATCCTGGCCGCCGGCAAAAGGCGTCCCTCCCACCGCCGGGCGCATCTCGACCCGCTGGGCGACCGGCGGCATCTCGTCGACGATCGGCCACGGCTCGATCGCCGACGCCGGCTCAACCTCCGGCATCTGCGCGGCGAACTCGACCGGGGAGCCGAAGTCCCCGGCCAGCGCCCCGATCGCCAGGACGCAGTCCTTGCCCTCCTGGCTGGCGCGAGCGGTGACGCTGGTCAGCGTGCGGCCCTGCCGCTCGACGGTCACCGCGACCTCCAGCGGCCCGTTGGCCGGTGGACGCAGGTAATGGAGGGTCAGCGAGCGGAAGTGGCGCGCGGGGTCGGAAACCTGCGCCTCCACGGCCCGGACGATGATCGCCGCGAGGTAACCGCCGTTGGCTCCCCGCGGCACCGCCCAGCTGTCGCTGCAGTGAGCCAGCCAGCGGCCGTCACCGGCGGCCGTGACCGCGGTCGCCTCGTCGAAGAGTTCGCTCAATCTTCCGTCTCGGCGGCGCTGCGCCAGACCTCTACCGAGACCGATTCGACCGGCAGGGCGATCGGCGGCTCGGGCTTGCTCGCCTTGACCCAGACCTCGGCGGCCCCGAACTCGTCCATCATCCGGTCGGCGATATCCGAGCAGAGCGACTCGAGGGTCCGGTAGGAGCGACGCTGGGCGGCGAGGGCGACCGACTCGCAGACCGCCCCGTAGTCGATGGTGTCTTCGACCCGGTCGGTGACCGTCGCGTCACACTCGGCGATGTCGAAGCGCAGGTCGAGAACGAGCCTCTGGCCGATCTCCTGCTCGGCGTCGGTGACGCCGTGGTGGGTGTAGAGCGAGAGGCCGGTTACCTCGACGCTGACCGAGGTCCGGGACCCGGATTCCTCGTCGAAACTGCCGTCGAACTCCTCCTCCCCGCTCATGGCGCGCCCAACGTAGCAGCCGCCACCTTGAGCGCATCGACCGTCGCCGCGACGTCGTGGACCCGGAGCACCGAGGCCCCGCGCTCCCACGCGAGGACCGCCCCGGCCACCGAGGCGGCCACTCTCGCCGCCGGCTCCTCGCGGCCGGTGATGGCTCCGAGGAAGCGCTTGCGCGAGAGCCCGGCGACCACCGGGAAGCCGATCGCGGCGATCTCGTCGAGCCGGCGAAGGAGCTCCAGGTTGTGCTCCAACGTCTTGCCGAAGCCGATGCCGGGGTCGAGCTGGATCCGCTCCGGCGCGATCCCCGCGGCGACCGCCGCGTCGGCGCGCTCGGAGAGGAAGGCGGCAACCTCGCCCACCACGTCCCCGTAGCTGGGATCTTCCTGCATCGTCCGCGGGGTGCCGGCCATGTGCATGAGGCAGAGCTCACAGCCGGCATCGGCCACGACCTCCGCCATACGCGGGTCGCCGCGCAGCGCAGTCACGTCGTTGACGTAGGAGGCCCCGGCAGCCAGCGCCGCCTCGGCCACGGAGGCCTTCATCGTGTCGATGCTGATCACCGCGCCGGGAGCCTGCTCGTGGAGGCCACCCACCACCGGCTCGATGCGGCGCAGCTCCTCGGCCTCGTCGACCGGGTCGGCGCCGGGGCGGGTCGACTCCCCACCCACGTCGAGGATCGCCGCACCCTCGGCATGGAGCTCAAGACCGTGGGCCACCGCAGCCTCCGGGTCGAGCCAGAGGCCGCCGTCGGAGAAAGAGTCGGGCGTCACGTTGACGACGCCCATCACCGTCCATGGTCGTCCCACGGCCGGGACCCCTGCCCTTATCTCAGGCCGGCTCGGGCTTCTCGGGCAGGTCGAGCCCGCGGGCCTCGAGGCCGCCGCCGGCCAGGCCGGGACGGGGAAGCGGCTTGGGCTGGGCACCCTCGGCGCCCTCGCCCTCGGCCGTGATGCCTCCGGCGGGAGGCGTCTCGGTGTCGTCGGGGCCGAAGACCTCTTCTTCGCCCTTGCCCTCGAGAAGCGCCTCGAACTCGGCCTTCTCGATCGTCTCTCGCTTGAGCAGGATCTTCGAGGTGGTGACGAGGATCTCGCGGTTCTCGCTGAGGATGTCCTTCGCGCGCTGGTGGGCGCCCTCGACCACGCGACGGATCTCGTCGTCGATCTCGCGGGCGATCTCGTCGGAGTAGTCGGGCTCCGAGCTGAACTCGCGGCCCAGGAACGGCTGG
Source organism: Solirubrobacteraceae bacterium (assembly GCA_040399005.1). Lineage (GTDB taxonomy): Bacteria > Actinomycetota > Thermoleophilia > Solirubrobacterales > Solirubrobacteraceae > F1-60-MAGs163. The sequence goes on along the minus strand of JBBATA010000028.1, from coordinate 785 downwards.
CCCTGGTCGCGCCCGAAGACGCGTGGCCCGAGCTTCTCGCTCATGCCGAACTTCATCACCATCTGCTTGGCCGTAGCCGTCACCTTCTCGAGGTCGTTCGAGGCGCCGGTGGTGATCTCGCCGAAGATGATCTCCTCGGCGGCGCGGCCACCGAGCGTCATCGCCATCGAGTCGAGCAGCTCGGCGCGCGTGGTGAGGAACTTGTCCTCCTGCGGCATCGAGATCGTGTAGCCCAGGGCCTGGCCGCGGCTGACGACGGAGATCTTGTGGACCGGGTCGGAGTGCTCGAGCAGGTGGCCGACGATCGCGTGGCCCATCTCGTGGTAGGCGGTCACGAGGCGCTCCTTCTCGCTCATCACCCGGGTCTTCTTCTCGGGGCCGGCGATCACGCGCATGATCCCTTCCTCGAGCTCGAACTGGCTGATCTCGCGCTTGCCGTGGCGGGCGGAGAGAAGGGCGGCCTCATTGACCAGGTTGGCCAGGTCGGCGCCGGTGAAGCCCGGGGTCTGGCCGGCCAGGGTGTCGACGTCGATCTCGCGGGCCAGCGGCTTGCCGCGGGTGTGGACCTCGAGGATCTTCGCCCGGCCCTTGCGGTCGGGGCGGTCGACGACGATCTGGCGGTCGAAGCGGCCGGGACGCAGCAGCGCCGGGTCGAGGATGTCGGGGCGGTTGGTGGCCGCGATCAGGATCACGTTGTCGGTGGCCGAGAAGCCGTCCATCTCGACCAGGAGCTGGTTGAGCGTCTGCTCGCGCTCGTCGTGGCCGCCGCCCATGCCGGCGCCGCG
>JBBATA010000027.1:0-19726 GCA_040399005.1 Solirubrobacteraceae bacterium | reverse complement strand
GGGACGATCATCCAGGGCGCCCTGCTCGTCGGGCTGATGGCGGGGATCGCGGTCGCCGACGAGATCGAGGGCGGCTTCTTCGACCGCCTCCTTTCTGCCCCGATCAACCGGGCGAGCATCGTCGCCGGCCGGGTGCTGGGGACGATGGGGATCGGCGTATTCCAGGCGGTCCTCTTCCTCCTCGTTGCGCTGGTCTTCGGAGCCGACTTCACCGGCGGCATGCCGGGCGCGCTGGCCGTGGTCGCACTCGCGGCCCTCAGCGCCGGCGCCGCCGCGGCCCTCGGCGCCTCGATCGCCCTCAGGACCGGCTCGCTCTCGCTTCTGCAGAACCTTTTCCCGATCGTCTTCGTCCTGCTCTTCACCGCGCCGGCCTTCCTGCCCCACGACTACCTGAACCCCACTCTCCAGGCGATCTCCGACTACAACCCGCTGACCTACGTGGTCGAGGGCATGCGTGGCGCGCTCTTCGACTCACCGGGCCTGGGCAGCGTCCCGCTCGGCTTCCTCTCGGCGGCCGTGCTGCTGGCGGCGATGTTTGCCCTGGCGGTCTGGGCCATGCGCTCGCGGGTGAGGACATGAGCACGCAGGAGGTGGGCGGCCGCAACACGCGGGGGATGGCGTACGCCGGCGGCGTCGGCTACGCGATGTGGCAGCGCTCGCTGCTCGAGCTGGCCCGGGTCAAGGGCGGCCTGCTGCCCACCACGATCGCGCCGATCATCTTCCTGCTCGGGATCACCGGCCAGTTCGGCGACCTGTCGAGCCTGCCGGGCTTCCCGACCGACTCCTACATCAACTGGATCATCCCGCTCTCCTGCCTGCAGGGCGCGGGCTTCGCCGGCGGCGCCACCGGCGCCAACCTGGCGCGCGACATCGAGCGTGGCTGGTTCGACCGGCTGCTCAGCTCGCCGGCCCCGCGTCCCCTGCTCCTCCTCGGGCCGGTGATGGCGGCGATGACCCGCTCGCTGGTGCCCACGACGGTGATCCTCGCCGTCGGCCTGGTGCTCGGGCCCGGCCTGACCGGCGGCATCTACGGGCTGGTGATGCTCTACCTGGCGGCGGTCTCGTTCAGCGTCGTCGCCTCGTTCTGGGGAATCACCCTCGCCCTGCGCGCCCGCACCCAACAGGTCGGCCCGGCGATCCAGAACGGTGTCTTCATCGCCGTCTTCCTCTCGACCGCCTACACGCCGCTGGTGCTCCTGCAGGGCTGGCTGGGCACCTTCGCCGAGTACAACCCGGTCACCTACGTGCTTCAGATGGCTCGCCAGGCGACCGTTTCCGGGATCGACCCGAGCTGGGCCAACACCTGGCCGGGCCTGCTGGCCCTGGCCGGGATGATGCTCCTCTTCGGGCTGCTGGCCCTGCGCCAGCTGCGCCGGATCGACCTCTAGGTCAGCCGGCGGGAACGGCCGAGCAGGACTCGCCGGCGCACTTGTTCAGCTGCTCGAGCTTGGCCGCCAGGCCGGCCTTGACGGCGGCGTAGGCGGGGTCGGCGGCGATGTTGTTGATCTCGTACGGGTCGTTCTTGAGGTCGTAGAGCTCTTCCTCGCCGGTCTTGTTCCAGACCACGAACTTCCAGTTGGAGGTCCGCACGCCGCGGTAGGGCTGGTCCCACTGCTGGGGCATCGACGGGCTCGCGAAGAGCGGCTCGGGAGCCTCGACCAGCAGCGCGCGGTCGGGCAGCGTCGACGGGTCCTTGGCGACGGGAAGCAGCGAGATGCCGTCCTGGGTACGCCCGGCCTTGGCGCCGGTTGCGTCGAGGATCGTCGCGGCGAAGTCGACGTTGGAGACCTGGCCCTCGACGGTGCGGCCCTTGGGCACGCCCGGGCCGGCGATCACGAACGGGGTCTTGAGCGACTCCTCGTAGGGGAGGTACTTGTCGCCGGGGATCCGGTGCTCGCCGTTGAGCCAGCCGTTGTCGGAGGTAAAGACGAACATCGTGTTCTTGTACTGGCCGGTCTTCTTGAGGGTCGAGACGATGTTCTTGACGTGGTCGTCGACCGCGAGCAGCGAGCCGATCCGGCCCTGGTAGTTCTCCTCGAGGTCGGCGACCTGGGCGTCGGTCATCGGGTTGCGCAGGACCGGGTTGTCACGGATGTTGGTAGGCAGCTTCGAGAAGCTGTCCTGGGACTGGTTGAAGCTCGGCGGCCTGGGCATCCGGTAGCTCTTGGACTTCGCCACGTAACGCTTGGGCGGGCGCGGGTCGGCGCCGGGGCGGCCCATCAGCGTGGTGGCGACGTCCTCGCGGTGCGGTGCGGCCGGCGACCACCACATGAAGAACGGCTTTTTCTGGCTCTTCTCCGCGGCGAGCAGGTCGGTGAAGACCTTGCCGGTCACGTCGACGGTGTAGTCGGAGTTCTTCTCGGTGCCCCAGTCCCCCGGGCCGTAGGGGCCGGGGCCGAAGAGCTCGGTCAGGCGCTGGAAGACGGTGCGGATGACCGGCTCCTCGCGCGGAATCGTCTGGATCTGGCCGAACTGGACGAGCTTGCGGGCAAAGGTCTTGTCGCCCCAGACCTTGTCCTTCTTGCCGTCGATACTCATCACGAAGTTGTAGTAGTCGTAGGCGGAGACGTCGAGCAGGCCGCGCCAGACGTCGAAGCCCTTCGGCTTCTCGCCCTTGAGGTTCTTCGCGCCGTAGCCGTTGAGCCACTTGCCGACCATGCCGGTGCGGTAGCCGGACCTCTGGAGCCACGCGGGGAGGATGTTGTCGCGGTTGGGCATCCCGTACCAGCCGTACGGGTAGAAGTTGCCGATGACGCCGTTGTTGTGGGCGTACTGGCCGGTGATGAAGGTCGCGCGGCCCGGGCAGCAGAGCGGGAAGGAGGTGACGGCGTTCTTGAAGTTCGTGCCCTGCTTGACCAGGAGCTTCTGCGTGTTGGGCATCTTGTCGAGGTCGTCGAGGTTCTGGTCGTCGGTCATGATCACGACGACGTTCGGCTGCTTGCCCTTGCCGGCCTTGCGGGCTTCGGCCGGCGCCACGACGAGGGCCGTGGCGGCCAGGCAGGCGATCAGGGTCAGGGAGGCGCTGCGCGCGCGGCTAAGGCTCATAGTCATAGGGAACACAGCCTTTCAGGATTAGGTGCGGTTATGTCGCAGTTGGGGTGGGTGGATTCCCGTTCAGCCCGTGGGGGTCGAGGCGATCAGGGCGTTGACGGCGGCCACCAGTGCCTCGGGCTCCTCTTCCTGGATGAAGTGGCCGGCCTCGGCGAACTCCTGGTGGGGCAGGCCCTTCGTGCCCGGGACGCTCTCGATGAAGACGGCATCGAAGTGGCCGATCATCGGGTCGAGCTTTCCGTAGAGGCAGAGGAACGGCTTCTCCCAGCGGTCGAGGACCTCCCAGGCCGCAGTCCAGATGCCGTAGACGTCGTCGTCCTCGCCCTGGGGCTTCATCAGCGCCGGGAAGGCCAGGACGCCGCCCTGGTAAGAGGCGTCGGGGTAGGGGGCCTGGTAGGCCGCGGCTTCCTCGTCGGTCAGGCCCGGGTCAAAGCCGGGAATCGGATCGGCGCCCTCGGGACCGCCGGCCATGATCATCGCCACGTCGAGCTCGTCGGCCGCCGCGACGAAGGCCTGCCAGGCGGCAAAGGCTTCGGGCATCGGGGAGTCCTGGAGTACCTGGACCATCCGTTCCATGCGGCGCGGGTCGGCGATCGTCCCGTTGGCCATGACGATCCGGTCGAAGCGGTCCTCCATGCGGGTGGCCACCGCCAGGCCGACGATGCTGCCCCAGTCCTGCCCGAAGAGGGTGATCCCCCTCAGGTCGAGCGCCTCGATGAAGGCCTCGACCCACTTCACGTGCCTGGTGTACGAGTAGTTCTCGCGGCCGACCACCTTGTCCGACTTTCCGAAGCCGACGAGGTCGGGAGCGATCACGCGGTGGCCGGCGGCGGCCAGGCCGGGGATCATCTTGCGGTAGAGGTAGGACCAGGTCGGCTCGCCGTGGAGCAGGAGGATCACGTCGCCGTCGGCCGGCCCCTCTTCGACGTAGTGAATCCGCAGCGTGCCACCCTCGCCGTCGGCGATCTCGACGTAGTTGGGCTCGAACGGGTAGCCGGGCAGGTCGTCGAAGCGTTCATCGGGGGTGCGTACGGTCTCCATGGCTCCCTCCAGTAAAGGGAACGTTGTGTTTACAGTCAACCCGGCCCGGCCTGCGGTTGCGACCTGTGCCGCCGTTACGGTTTGCGTCATGACCTTTGCGCGCAGGCTTCCCGCCCTCCTTGCCGTCGCCGCTGTCGCCCTCGTGGTGGCCGGCTGCGGAGGCTCCGACGACACCGGCAGCGAGACCTCGACCCCGGCAGCCTCGACTCCCGCCACGACCGGCGGCGGCAGCACCCAGACCGAGCCGATGGTCACGACCGGCATGGCCAAGTGCACCGAGAGCGAGATCTCCAAGGCCGTCGAGCAGACCGGCAGCCAGGAGTCCGGCGAGGCGGTCCTCGCCGACGGCGCCGACAACTACAAGTGCGCCGACGGCTGGGCGGTCGCCTTCGCCAACGTCGGGACCGGCCAGGAGCAGATCACCACGACGCTGGTCTTCCAGGCCGAAGGCCAGTTCTGGGTGCCGCAGGACCGGGCGAAGGTCTGCCCCGAGCCCTCCGACGTGCCCAAGGCGATCTACGACCTGGCCTGTAACAGCAACTGATCGAAGTGGGTCCCGGCGAGCAGCCGAAGGCCGCGGGCCCTGGCGGGCTCGCCCAGGAGTCGAGCGAGACCCGCGTCGAGGTGGCGATCGCGGTAGCGGTCGTCGTGGCTCTGCAGTTCCTCCAGGCCTGGCTGAGCCTTAGTAACGACTGGTTCCTCTTCGGGGTGCACGGCTGGATCTGGTGGGTGCCGATCCCGCTGGAGCTGCTCCTGCTCGGGCTCCTGGTAGTAGACCGGGGCGCGGGGCTCGACTCGGCCGGCGAGCGCCGGCGCTTCGGCATCGCCCTCCTCGCCGTGCTGGCCGCCTGGACCACGGCGGCGGTCACCCTGTTGATTCTCGAACTCTTTACCGGCGAGGTGCGTACCGGCGGTGAGCTGATCATCGAGGCGACCGTCGTCCTGGCCACGCTCGTCCTCACCTTCGGGCTGCTCTTCTGGGAGCTGGACGGTGGCGGCCCGCGGATGCGGGCGCTTCACCGCGACGGGGAGCGCGACTTCCTCTTCTCGGAGATGACCGTCGAGCGCCAGGGGATTGTGCCGGCCGACTGGCATCCGAGGCTGGTCGACTACACCTACCTGGCCTTCACGACCGCCATCGCCTGGAGCGCAGCCGACACCCTTCCGCTTACCCGGCGTGCCAAGGTCCTGATGGCGATCGAGACGGGGATCGCCGCACTGACCATCCTGCTCGTGGCCGCCCGGGCGATCAGCATCTTCGGCTGAGCACGGGCCCGGCCCGGCGCCGATTCCGTAGCATGGCCACATGTCCGAGAAGCTGACCCGCCGCCACCGCGACACCGTCGAGCAGATCTTCGCCCACCCGACCAGCCACAACATCGAGTGGCGCCATGTCATCTCGCTGCTCCAGCACGTCGGGGATGTCGAAGAGGAGCACAACGGGAAGGTGAAGGTCACGCTCGGCCCCGAGACCGAGACCCTCCACCGCCCGCGCCACAAGGAGATCGACACCCAGATGGTCGTCGACCTGCGGCGGATGCTCACCAACGCCGGCTACAACCCCGACGGCTCGCCGGCCGTCGAGGACGAGCGCACCCGCGACCACGGTGATGGTCGCTGGGGCGCCCCCTGAGCTCTTCCCTGCCTCGGCCGATGCCGGGCCCGGCGCGGTGAGCCGGTCCCGACGCTGCTAGCGGCGGCTGCGCGCCGCCTTCCTGGCCCACGACGGGACCTTCGGCTCGGCCTTGACGAGCGGTGCGCCGCCGTTGGCGCCGGAGTTGCGGCCGCTGGTCAGCCCGCCGGCGGCTCCGACGAGGCTTCCGGTCGCACCCGGGTTCAGGCCCGGGGCGAAGAGGCTGGAGCAGAGGTCAGCGGGGAAGCGGGCCGTCTTGGCCGGGCCCGGGTTCTCGATCGCGTCTCGGATCGCCGCGAAGGTGACCGAGTCGACGGCAGTGCCGATGTGGCTCACGTTACGGCCGGGGCAGACGTCCTGGATGAGGATGTTGGTGGCTCCCTTGAGGGAGGAGGTCGGCTTGGGGCCGGTGGTCGGGGTGACCGTCGTGTCATCCAGCGAACGAAGGGTGGTCCATGAGGTCGGGCCCGGGGTCTCGCTCCGGTAGCTGTTGAGCGTCTTCAGCATCCTGGAGCCCGCCCGCTGCTGCCAGCCGGCGGGGATGCAGCCCTTGGTCCGGCAGGTGTCTTCCTGGGCCTCGCTGGCGGTGGTCCCGTGCTGGGTTCCCGCGGCGGCGATCACGTCGGTAACCATCGGACGCAGGCTGGGCCAGTAGGTCAGCGCCACCCGGGGCAGGAGGCCGCCCTGGCTGATCCCGAAGACGGCGATCTTTCGCCCGGCCATCCTGTACTGCTCGCGGATCCCGTAGACCAGGTACTGGACCGAGGTGTGGATGTCACCGGTCGTGTAGAAGGGGAAATCGACCGCGCAGACCGGCGCTCCGTAGGCGTCGAAGGCGCCCTTGCCGATCGCATAGGCCTCCTGGCCGGAGGCGCCGGTGCCGGTGACGAGCATGATCGGCACCTTGCCCGGGGCCTTCTGGTCGCCGTAGCACTTCAGGGAGGCCTTGAGCTTCGCCTTGGAGACCTCGAGCCTCGGTTCGGCCGAGGCGGTCGCCGGGGCGGCGACGGCAAGCGCGGCGGCGCCGGCGGCGAACAGGGTGGCGGTGCGGAGGCGTCGGGTCATGGACTCTTTCGGGTCGAAGGGGAGCGGCGAGCGTACCTGAGCCGGGCCTACGCAGTATCCGGTAGGCCGCCTGAGATGTCGGTTGCGACGACCAATTCAATTCGTAACATCGAAGACGATGAACGTTGCAGGACTGTCATGGAGGGCCCTTGTTCCCGCCGGGGCGCTGCTCGCCTGCGGGGTCCTGACGCTCTCCGTTCCAGCCCCGGCCCTCGCCAAGACCTGTGCCGACTACCCCAACCAGGCTGCCGCCCAGCGCGCCGCCGATACGCGCGACGCCGACGGCGACGGGATCTACTGCGAGTCGCTCCCGTGCCCCTGCCTCAAGAAGGCCGGCGGCAATTCGGGCGGAGGTGGCTCCGGTGGCGGCAACCGGGGCTCCTCACCGCAGGGATGCGTCCGTCCGCGTGGGGTCCAGCCGGTCGGCTTCAGCTCCACGAAATACCCCAACATCTTCCGCCACTACGCCCGCGCCGTCCGCGCCGGCTGGCCGCGGGTGCTGAAGGTCAACCGCTCCGGCGCCGACGCCCGGCGCGACCGGCTGCTAGAGAACGTCTTCACCCGCAGCGGCTTCGACCGCGACGAGTACCCGCCGGCGGTAGGCCGGGGGAAGGGCAGGGGCCTGACGCGTGGCGTCAACCCCACCGGCTGGATGGCCAGCGTCCAGTACGTGCCGAGCTCGGAGAACCGCTCCCACGGGTCGGTGCTGGGGATCAAGCTGCGGCGGTTCTGCAACGGAACCGCCTTCCGTTACGTCTTCTACTAAGGCCCTCTACATTCAGGAGCCCTATGGCCGACTATCAGGGCATGGCCGTCGAGCTCGACGGCGACACCTACCGCACCCGCCGCGAGAGCCGGGAGGCCCTCGTGCAGGTAGGGCTGGACTTCGGCCCGCGCCGCGAGCCGCAGCTGGCCACGACCCTGGCCTTCTTCGACCACATGCTCGAGATGCTCGGCTGGTACGGCGACTTCGTGGTCGATGCCTCCTACGACGTGCGCACCTACCGCCTCACCCACGTCGTGACCGAGGACACCGGCCTGGCCCTCGGCGCCGCCGTATCCCAGGCGATCCGTGACCGGATCGCCGAGGGCGTCGAGTCCTCCGGGTTCTCCTGGGCCGTCATGGACGAGGCCAGCGCGCTGGCGCAGGTCTCCTTCGAGGGGCGCTCCAACAGCTTCATCACCCGTGAGGGGGCCGGCGCCCTGGAGAACGTGGAGGACATGCTCTCGGCCGACCTGGCCGCCTTCTTCGAGGGCTTTGCCCAGGGCGCGCGCTGCACCGTGCACCTCGAGCTTCGCGACGGCAGCCACGACCCGCACCACGCCTGGGAGGCCGGCTTCCGCGCCTTCGGCCGCGCGCTGCGCGCGGCCCTCACCGCCAACCCCCGCCGCGCCGGCATGACCGCCGGCGTCAAGGGCACGCTCGACTGAGCGCTATGGCCGACGGAACGCCGATGCGCGTTCTGCGCTGGTCGGCCCTCTCGCCGGAGGAGCGCGACCAGCTGCTCGAACGGGGGATCCGCGCGATCTTCGACCCTCACCTGCAGGAGGCGGTCGCCGAGATCGTCGCGGACGTGCGCGAGCACGGCGACGCGGCGGTCTGCCGCGCGCTGGAGAAGTTCGACGGCTGCCACGTTGCGCCGGGCGACCTGCGGGTAAGCGAGGAGGAGTTCGAGCAGGCACGCAGCCACGTCCCGGAGGAGGTGCTCGATGCGATCGCCGTCGGCATCGCCAACGTGCGCGCCTTCAACGAGGAGCTGGTTCGTGAGCGCGAGTGGCGCAAGGAGATCGCCCCGGGCCTGACCGTCGGGGAGAAGATGACGCCGGTCGCCAGCGCCGGGCTCTTCATCCCCAGCGGCAAGGGCTCCTTTCCCTCCGTGCTGGTGCAGATCGGCACGCCGGCCGTGGTCGCGGGGGTGCCCGAGCTGGCCGTCGTGGTGCCGCCGGTACCCGGGGGCACGGGCGAAGTCGACCCGGCCGTTCTCTGCGTTGCCGCCGAGCTGGGCATCACCAATCTCTTCCGCGTAAACGGGCCAGCGGGTATCGCCGCGCTCGCCTTCGGCACCGAGTCGATCCCGAAGGTCAGGAAGGTTCTCGGTCCGGGCAGCCCGCCGGTGCAGGCCGCCCAGATTGCCTGCCAGCAGTACGGCTGCCACACGCAGATGCTGCTCGGCCCCTCGGAGTCGCTGATCCTCGCCGACGAAAGCGCCGACCCGCGCCTGCTGGCCGCCGACCTGCTCAACGAGGCCGAGCACGGGCCCGACTCCTCATCGGTGCTCGTGACCGATTCCGAGGCGCTGATCGGCGAGGTTCAGCCCGAGCTGGCCCGGCAGCTGGCCGCGCTTCCCGAGCCGCGCCGCTCCTACGCGATGGCTGCGCTGGGCGAGAACGGGGGCGCGGTGCTGACCGATGACCTGGACGAGGCGATCGCCGTCGCCAACACCTACGCGCCCGAGCACATGCAGATCGTCGCCCGTGACGAGGAGGCGGTGCTCGCCGGCATCGACCATGCCGGGGAGGTGCTGCTCGGCCAGTCGACGCCGGTCTCCCTGGCCAACTACGTGATCGGGGTTCCCGCCGCGCTTCCGACGGGGATGTTTGCCCGGGTCACCGGCGGAGTCACCTCCGAGACCTTCATGAAGAAGACCTCGATCGCCCGCGCCGACGAGCAGGCGCTCGATTCCCTCAGCGACGCGGTACTCGCGCTCGCCGAGCACGAGGGGTTCCCCGCCCACGCGGCGGCCATCCGGGCGCGCCGCGAGGGCACCGACGCCTCCTAAGGCTCGACTGTCACCTCGGCGATCGGGGTGGCGGTGTTGTGGAGCTCCACCTCGAACCGCCCGGTGATCGTCGCCGGCACGCTGAACTTCGCCGCCTTGCCCGGACCGACCGGCTTCTCGATGTCGTAGCCGTGGAGGTGAACCTCGTCGTCGGCCTCGTCGGTGACGCGGAAGCGGATCGTGCCGCCCTCCTTGAAGGTGAGCTTGCGCACGCCGCCGACCGGCTCGCCGCCGGAGACGCGGATCGTCGCCACCTTCGGCTTGGGTTTCTTCGGCGTCGTCGTGGTGGCCGGGGCCGTAGTGGCCTGGGTAGAGGTTTCGGTGGCGGTGCTCGGGCTACCGCCGTCATCGCCCGGCTGGAGGACCACGAAGGCGGCCACGACGATGGCCACGGCGGCTACGAGGGTTCCGATCTTTGCGCTTTTGGACATGGCTCTTTCTCCTGAAGGTAGGGAAGCCGGGGTGCGGCGCCGTAACGGCGCCGCACCCCGTGCCTCAGCTGGCGGGAACGGTCACCTGGACGGTCGACTCGACCGCCTTTCCGTTCCGGTTCACGAAGTCACCGTGATCGTTGCCGTTCAGGGTGACCCTGATGGTGTGCTTGCCCGCGGCGAGCGTCCCGAGGTAGAACCAGGGCCCGTAGAGGCGGGTCACCTTGGCGCCATCCACGTATAGGTGGGCGTGACCCTCACCTGCGCGGAACGCCATCCCGGCATGTTGTGGAGCCCACCTGAACCCCTTCGTGGAGAGCTTCAGGTTGTAGCCCTTCATCGAGTCCTTGGAGACCTTGGCCTTGACGGTCATCGCCTTCTTGGCGACGTGGGTCGAGCCCGGCATGGTCATTCCGTGGTCGCTGTCAGCGACGGCGGCAGCGGGCATTACTGCGGCGACGGCAACCGTCGCGATTGCGCACTTGAGTGCGTGCATGAGTTTCCTCCTTGATTGGATTTGCCTGACGTGGGAGCGGCGCGCCCGGAAAGGGGCGTCCGCGTCAGGCGGGAGGAGGCCGAACGGCCAGCTGAAGGCCAAGGAGATGGCCGGCAGGAACCGCAAACGATGAACGGCGCCAGCGCGGGATCGACCACGAGAGGTTCCCGCGCCTGCTGCGGCGGTCCCTTCGTACCCGTCGGGCCAGGCGGTCGAGCCGTTCGGCGCCCGGATACCAGCCGGCCCACAGGGCGGCGGCCAGCAGCAGTGCTGGCACCAGCATCGCCACGCCTACCGTCAGCGGCGCGCTGCCCGCGGCGCCGGCGACCAGCAGGCCGAGGATTCCGGCGGCTATGAGCGCCCTGCGCAGCATCAACTCAAACCCTAGAGATGAGGACCGCAGGAGGCGCCGAGCCCCTGCGGGGCCCGTTCAGTCCTGCGTGGCCGGAGCCTCTGTGGCCGCCGTCGTCTCGACGGCAACCGCCTCGGCCGCGGCCTCGACCGCCGGGGCGGTGCCGCCGGCGGCCATAGAGCGCCAGGCCTTGTTGAGGTAGTACTGGAAGAAGAAGATCCCGACCGGTGCCACGAAGATCCAGGCGATCAGGCCGATCGCGGCCTCCATCTTCTCGCCCGTGCCGGCCAGCCGGTTGGCGGCGTTCATGCGGTTGAATCCCTTGAAGATCGAGACGAAGGGCGGAACGATGATGAAGGCCCCGAGCGTCACGGCCAGGAGCGAGGTTCCCGGGCTGGTGCCGCACTCGTCGGTGCCGTTGGCCTCGCCGTACTCGGCCATCTCCCGGTTGACGAAGTACCACCAGAACCAGAAGTAGATCCCGAGGGTGATGAAGGAGAGGACGATGACGGCCAGGGGGTTCCTGATCTTCGCCTCTCCGGTCGAACCGCTGATCTGGACAACTTCGGCCATCGCGCGCTCCTCAATTGCGTTTACGCGCCAACGCTACACCACCGGCTCCGGCGGCTAGCTTGTCGGCCATGGCCGAAGCCGAACCGATCAGCGCCGACGTCGCCGTTGTCGGCGCCGGTTTCGCCGGGCTCGCCGCGGCCAGGGCGTTGGCCGCTGCCGGGATGGACGTCGTGGTGCTTGAAGCCCGCGACCGCGTCGGCGGCCGGGTCGAGAGGGGAGAGAGCGATGGCGCCCTGCTCGAACTCGGCGGCACCTGGATCGGCCCCACGCAGACGCGGGCCCTGGAGCTCGCCGGGGAGGTCGATGCGCAGACCTTTCCCCAGTACGCCGAAGGCGAGAACCAGATCGATATCGACGGCGAGGTGCGCCGCTACCCGGGCACCGTCCCGCGGCTGGGCCCCCTGGCCCTGGCCGGTCTGGGCCGGCTGCAGGCCGCGGTGAACCGCCACGCCCGCCGGATCGACACCCAGGCGCCCTGGGATTACCGCCATGCCGCCCGCCTGGACTCCATCAGCTTTGGCGACTGGATCAGGAGCCGGCACTTCGGCCGCACCGCCCTCACGGTGATGGGGATCGTCGGCAAGACCACCTGGGGCGCCGAGCCCTCCGAGCTCTCCGCCCTCTACGCGATGGCCTACGTGGCCGGGGGCGGGGGTACGAGCTCCCTCTTCGATACCGAGGGCGGCGCCCAGGAGCGCCGATTCCTCCTCGGCGCCCAGGACTTCGCCGAGCGGGTGGCGGCACCGCTCGGGGGGAAGATCAGGTTCGGCGCGCCGGTCCGCGCAATCGAGTGGGGCGCCTCGGGCGCGGTTCTCGACGCCGACGGTCTGCGGGTGACCGCCGGCCGGGTAATCGTCACCGCAGCCCCGCCGCTGTGCGAGCAGGTTGCCTTCGACCCGCCGCTGCCGGCCCGCCGCGACGAGATCCAGCGGCGGATGCGGATGGGCTCCCTGACCAAGGCGATCGCCGTCTACGACGAGCCCTTCTGGCGCCGCGACGGGCTGAGCGGCGAGTCGCTCAGCGACGCTTCGCTCGCATCGATCACCTTCGACCTCTCGCCTCCCGACGGCTCGCGCGGCGTGCTTGTCGGCTTCGTCGGCGGGGACGATGCCCGCACCTACGCGGCGATGGGCGAGGCGGAGCGCCGCGCCAACGTGCTGGCCGGCTTCGCTCGCCTCTACGGCCCGAAGGCCCTCGAGCCGGCCGGATGGGCAGAGAGGCAGTGGGCGGCCCAGGAGTGGAGCGGCGGCGGCCCGGTGGCGATAGCGCCGCCCGGGGCGCTGACCGCCGGCGGCGACGCGCTGCGCAAGCCCTGTGGGCCGCTCCACTGGGCCGGGACGGAGAGCTCGCCCACCTGGGGCGGGTTTATCGACGGCGCCATCCGCTCGGGCGAGCGGGCCGCGGCCGAGGTTCTCGAGGCTGCCTAGGCGGAGGCGGAGGTCCCGCCGGCGGGTGCGCCGGCGGACTCTTCGGGGTTGTCGAACTTGTCCTCGGCCACCGGCCCCTCGACCTTGCCCCTCGGCACGAAGATGATCGAGAAGAGGAAGATCGCGGCCAGGATGCCGGCCATGATGAAGAAGATGGTTTGGGTCGACTGGGCGTAGGCGTCCTGGATCGCCTTGAAGATCTCCGCCCCACCGGAGCCGCCGCCGGTCCGGGACGAAGAGCCGCCACCGGCCACCTCGGCGGCGATCGAGTCGGCCTGCTCCTTGCCGATCCCGACCTTGCCGAGCGTCTCCTCGAGGTTGATCCGGTTCTGCGTGATCAGGATCGTGCCCATGATCGCCAGGCCGATGCTGGCGCCGTAGTTTCGGATCGTCTGGGTGATGCCGGTGGCCTCCCCGTAGCTGGAGGCGGGGGCGCGGTTGATCGCGTCGGTGTTGGCCGGCCCGAGGATCAGCCCGATGCCGGCACCGGCCATGACGATCCAGGGCCACTGGGCGCTGATGTTCAGGTCGGTCATCGACCGGGCCCAGAGGAAGAAGCCGACGGCGCCCAGGGCGGCGCCCAGGACGATGGCCGGCCTGGCGCCCTGCTTGTCGAGGATCCGGCCACCGAACTGGGAGGCGACGGCGAAACCGCCGAAGAAGATCAGCAGGTAGAGGCCGGCGTTGGCGGCGCTCTGCTCGAGCGAGAGCTGGGCGTAGGTGCTCGAGAAGAAGAAGAGCGGGATGAAGACCGCGGAGAGCAGGAGGAGCACCACGTTGTCGGCGGCGAAGGAGCGGTCGGTGAAGATCCGCACGCGGATCAGCGGGTCCTCGGAGCGCAGCTCGTGGACGAAGAAGGCGACGAGCAGCAGCGTTCCGGCCACGATCGAGCCGATCACCTGCCAGCTGCCCCAGCCCCAGTCGCTGGCCTGCTGGAGGCCGAGCACCGAGAGCGCCATGCCGCCGGTGACGAGCACGGCGCCGCGGTAGTCGATCGGCTGCGGGTTGCGCTCGTCCCTGGGGTGCGCGAACCAGATCAGTCCCAGGGCGATCAGGGCGATCGGAATGTTCACCCAGAAGATCGCGCGCCAGTCGACCTCGGTCAGGTAGCCGCCCGCGATCGGGCCGATCGAGGTCAGGCCGCCGGTTATTGCGAAGAAGATGGCCAGTGCCTTGCCGCGCTTGTCGATCGGGTAGGCGGAGATGATCAGGGCCAGGGCGGCCGGGAGCATCAGCGCGGCGCCGATGCCCTGGATGGCGCGGAAAATGATGATCCACGCCTCGTCGAAGGAGCCGGCCGGCGTGAGTCCGCAGAGCGCGGATGCGGTGGCGAACATGACCACGCCGATCACCACCATGCGCACCTTCCCGAGCGTGTCTCCCAGGCGGCCGCCGAGGGCGAAGGTGGCCGAGAGGGCAAGCAGGTAGGCGTTGATCAGCCACTGGATCCCCGTCTCGCTCAGCTTGAGGTCCTGCTGGATGTCGGGGATGGCGATCGAGACGATCGTCATGTCGATGAAGGTCATGCCGACGGCGAAGACCATCGCCGCCAGGACCCAGTTTGCCCCCCTGCTCTTTGCGCCGCTCACGGCGCGGACGCTACTTCACCTTGCAGGCAGAAGGTGACTTGTTCTTCTTGAGGAACTTCTCGAGCGCCCTGGACTTCGAGGTCATGATCCCGTCGACGCAGCGCTGCACGAGCTTCGTCCAGCCCTCCGGGCCATCCACGTCGGGCCCGTCGAACCAGCTGTGCCAGGCCAGCCCGGCTGCGTGGGTCTTGCCCACCCACTCCGGAGTCAGGACGTCGATCCGCGCGCCTCCGAAGAGGTAGGTCATCGGGACCTGGAGGGCGACTGTGCCGGAGAGCGGAGCCTTGTTTTCCAGAAGGAAGTCGATGATGCCGCTGCTGCCAGGGGAAATGGGGACCTTCGGGGCGATGTCGTGGAAGCGGTCCACGGCGCCCTGGCGGAAGGAGGCGACGATCAGGTCCTTGCGCTTGTTGTTCTTGAGCAGATTGCCCAGCACCTCCGCGTTGTAGAGGTACTCCTCTTCCTTCTCCTCCTTGGTGCGTCCCTTGATCTCGATGTTGATCGGGGTCTTCGGGAAGGCCTTGAGGACCTCCTTGAGGGTGGTCACCCTGAAGTCGGCTGCCTTGTAGCCCTTCGGCGGCTTCTTCTGGCCGGTGGCGATACCGCGGTAGACGTAGGCCGAGGCGGCCTTGTTGCGGTCGTAGTTGGGGGCGCTCTTCGAGAACCAGTAGGCGCCGTCGAGCTTGCGGATCTCGGCGAGCGTCTTCTCGCTGACCAGGCCGGTCGAGTTGGTCTTGGAGTCGACCGTGGTGTCGTGCATGACGATCACCTGGTTGTCCTTGGTAACGACGATGTCGAGCTCGAGCATGTCCGCGCCGGCCTTGAGCGCCTCCTTGAAGGCGAACATCGTGTTGGAGGGGAACTCGTCCTCACCGCCCTGGTGGGCGATGTTCAGCGGCGGCGTCTGGCGCCACGGCGGAACCTTGGTCTTGGCCAGCGCGGGGGCGGAGAGCCCGGCGAAGGCGACCATCGCGAGGACTGCGGAAACCACGGAACGCTTGAGCATGGCCGGCACCATAGTGCAGGGGCCGGCCGCGCGCGCCATTCGGCCCCCGGGCTTCGCATTCAGGCCATCCGGCCAGCCCGGGAGGCTGGAGCGGTGGCTGTCCTGATCATCTGCGCCGCCGCGACCTGGTTCATGGCGGGGGTCGGCTGGATCGTGCAGGTGGTCCAGTACCCGCTCTTCGCCGCCGTGGGCCGGGAGAGCTTCCCCGAATACCACCGGCTCCACTCGAGCCGGATCACGCCCATCGTCTTCCCGGCCATGGCCATTGAGCTGGTCACGTCGTTCTGGCTGCTCTTCAGCCGGCCTTCCGGCACCTCGATGGCGCTCGTGGTCGCCGGCTTCCTGCTCGCCCTGGCGACCTGGCTGGCCACGGCGCTGCTGGCGGTTCCGCGCCACTCCGAGCTCGGCGCGGGATTCGACGCCGGTGTCCACGCCCGGCTGGTGCGCTCGTCGTGGGTGCGGACCGTGGGGTGGAGCGCCCACGGCGTAGTGGTGGCCGTGCTCCTGGTCCAGGCCGCCTGAGCCCGCGCGGCCGGCGCGGGGGTCGATTAGAGTCCATGGCCATGAGCACGCCCGAGCCCCCCGAAAACCCCGAGCAGCCCGAGGCCGCCCAGGAACCGGCCGCGCAGGAGCCCGCGCCCCAGGAGCCGGTCGAGCAGGCCGCCCCTGCTGCGCAGGAGCCGCCCCCGCCGACCGGGCAGCCGGTGGCGGTCGCTGCTGCCGGCTCGGACTCCGACGACCGCATGTTCGGCGTGCTGCTGTGGATCGTCGGCCTCTTCTTCTCCATCATCGGCCCGCTGATCGTCTGGCTGGTCAAGCGCGACCAGTCCGCCTACGTAGACGCTGTGGGCAAGACGGTCCTCAACTTCAACATCTCCTACACGATCTGGATCATCGTCACGGCGCTGCTTTCGATCATCCTGATCGGCATCCCGTTCCTGATCGCGGCGGGAGTTATGTACTTCGTCTTCTCGATCATCGGCGCCGTCAAGGCCAACCAGGGAGAGGACTTCACGCCCTGGCTCACCATCAGGTTCCTCAAGTGAGCCTGCGCCGCGCGACCTGCCTGCTGGCCCCGGCGCTCGTCGTCGGCGCCCTGCTGCTGGCCTCGTCGGCCTCGGCCCAGGCGCCGGCGGCCACGACCTGGCTCTGCAAGCCCGGCCAGGCCGGCGACCCGTGCCGGGACTCCCTCAAGTCGACGACCCTCCTGGCCAATGGCGGCAGCCGTGCGCAGAAGACGCCCTCCACGAAGAAGACGCCGCCGGTCGACTGCTTCTACGTCTACCCGACGGTCAGCCAGCAGCCGACCGGCAACTCCACCCTCGAGGTGACCGGCGCCGAGACGGGCGTGGCGCGCGCACAGGCCTCGCGCTTCCAGACGAAGTGCCGCATCTTCGCGCCGATGTACCGGCAGGCGACCCTCGCCGGCATCTTCGGCCGGGCCACGACCCCGGTCGACCGCGAGCTCGGCTACTCCGACGTCAAGGCCGCGTGGAACGAGTACCTCTCCCGTTACAACAAGGGCCGCGGCGTGATCTTCATCGGCCACTCCCAGGGCACCGGCGTCCTGGCGCGGCTGATCTCC
The DNA here is from genome assembly GCA_040399005.1 of Solirubrobacteraceae bacterium. GTDB lineage: Bacteria > Actinomycetota > Thermoleophilia > Solirubrobacterales > Solirubrobacteraceae > F1-60-MAGs163. Next base: position 2,697 of record JBBATA010000027.1, on the reverse strand, counting down.
GAGGAGATCGACCCCAGCGCCAAGATGCGCCGCAAGCTCGTCTCGGCGCTGCTGATCGGCGGGGGCATCCTCGTGCCACAGGGCAAGGACGTCGGCGGCACCTTCCAGAAGATCCCCGCCTGCCGCAAGGCTTCCCAGGACGCCTGCGTAGTGGCCTACAACGTCTTCCCGTCCCAGCCTCCGGCCGACGCACGCTTCGGCCGCACGGCGCAGCCCGGTCGCGAGGTCCTGTGCACCAACCCGGCGGCGCTCAAGAGGGGCAGGTCCGGCCTGGCCGAGACTTACGTCCCCACCTCCCAGCTGAGCCTGGGGGAGCCCATCGCGCCGACGCCATGGGTGCACATGGACGGCGAGTACGCCGTCCGCTGCGAGTCGGGCGGCGGGGCCTCCTGGCTCAATGCCGCCCTGGTCGGAGGCACCGCCGACAAGCGGCCGCAGTTCGGCGAGCCGCTCGGGCCGACCTGGGGCTTCCACATCGTCGACATCAACATCGTCCTGGGCAACCTGGTCGACCTCGCCGGCCGGCAGTCGGCGGCCTGGCGCGACTGAGTCGCAGGCGGGGCTGGCCGGCGGGGCGCGCCGGTGGCAGACTAAAGCCGTGGAGGCAGCCCAGCCGGGCCGGCGCCCGATAACCGCCGAACTGCCGCGGGTTCACCGCCCCGTCACCTACGGCTCCGAGGACCGCTTCCGGCGGATGCTCGACGACCCGTTTACGGCGCTGATCCCGTGGGTCATCTTCTCCTTCACCGTCGACGACTTCGACACCGCCGCCCTCTACGCGTTCCTTGCCGCCGCAGTGCTCGTGTCGGTCTCCTCCGCCCGTGGGGTCAAGCCGCGCTCGCTCGAGCTCGTCGACTTCCTGCTCTTCGGCTCGCTCTTCCTGGTCGGGCTGCTCAACTTCCGCGACACCAACGCATGGCTCAACGACCACGCCGACGAGGTCTCGAACCTCATCGTCACGCTCATCGCTTTCGGCACGCTGGCGATCGGCCGCCCGTTTACCGCCCCGTATACGAAGGCCCGCCTGGGGCAGGCGCCCCAGAGCCTGCTCAACCGTCTCGACCGGCTCGACACGACGATCTGGGGCCTGGGCTTCCTCGCCGCCTTCCTCCTTGGCGGCTACGGCGAGTTCGTCCTCGGCGAGCCGGACAACCCATGGACGGCGTGGATCCTGCAGCTCGCCCCGCTGGTGGTTGCCTTCCAGGTAACGCGCTGGCTGGACTGGCGGGCCTGGGCCAACGAACCGGGTCAGGAGGCGGAGGCGCCGAACCTCTTTGAGCTGGCGCGCGACCTCTTCTTCTGGCTGATCCCCACGGGCCTCTTCGCCTGGTGGCTCGACGCCCAGCCGGACTGGCTACCGCCGGCTCTCTTCGGGCTGGGGGTGGCCGGATTCGGGATCTGCTGGGTGCTGGTGCTGCGCTCGGAGGAGGGTGAGCCCCTCTGGCACGAGGGGCTCGAGATCGTCAAGAGCCGCCAGAAACCCGGCGCCAGCCGGTAGCCTGCGGCCATGGCCGACGGAGAGCGCATGCGCGCAACCTGGCAGGGAGCGACGATCGCCGAGTCGGACGACACGGTGGTGGTGGAGGGAAATCACTACTTCCCAATCTCGTCGGTGAATGGCGACTACCTGTGCGAGTCGGCGACGACCTCGGTCTGCCCGTGGAAGGGCACGGCCTCCTACTACACGCTCGAGGTCGGCGACTTCGTCAACGAGGACGCCGCCTGGTTCTACCCCGAGCCCAAGCCGGAGGCCGAAGAGATCCGTGACCGCGTCGCCTTCTGGAAGGGCGTCGAGGTCGGCCCGGCCTGAGCGCCCGCCACGGTGGCGGTTGAGGGCAGCGTCTCCGAGGGGCAGGACGGTGGCCTGCCCGCGCTGACGCTCGCCTCCCCCGAAGGACTGGAAGCGACCTTTGTTCCCGGCGCGGGGATGGTTGGCAGCTCGCTGCGCGACCGCGGCCAGGAGCTTCTGGGCCAGCGAGGCGGCCTTTCGGCGTGGAGGGAGAAGAGCTCGACCTTCGGCATCCCGCTGCTCTACCCGTGGGCCAATCGGCTCGGCGTCGACCGTTACGAGGCGGCCGGCCAAAGCGTGGAGATACCCGAGGACGCGCCGCTGGTTCACCGCGACGGGAACGGCCTGCCGATCCACGGCCTTCTCTTTGCCGCTCCCGACTGGGAGGTGGTGCAGAGCGGATCCGAGCCCGGCGGGGCCGGCCTGCTCGCCCGGCTGGACTGGGGCGCCGACCCCCGGCGGCTGAGGCTCTTTCCCTTCCCGCATTCGCTGGAGATCTCCGTGCGCCTGGTAGGGCTGAGGCTGGAGGTGGGCACGACGGTCCTCGCCGGCGAGGACGGGCCGGTGCCGGTCGCCTTCGGCTGGCACCCATACCTGGCGCCGCCGGGAGCGCCCCGCAGCGATTGGGAGATCGACTTCCCACCGGTCCTGCGGCTGCCCACCGACGAGCACCAGCTGCCGACGGGAGAGGAGGAACAGGCGCCCGTCGCCGCGGGCCCGCTCGGAGACCGCACCTTCGACGACGGTTACGCCGGGGTGGCTCCCGGGACCGCCTGCTCGGTCAGCGACGGGGTGCGGCGCATCGTGGTCGAGATGATCGACGGGTATCCCTACGCGCAGCTCTACGCGCCTGGCGACCTGGATGTCATCTGCTTCGAGCCGATGACCGCCCCCACCAACGCGCTGGT
>JBBATA010000026.1:0-20590 GCA_040399005.1 Solirubrobacteraceae bacterium | reverse complement strand
GCCTGCTCGAAGAGCAGTGCGCAGAGCAGGTCCTCCTCGGTGCCGTCCACGTGGAGCAGCCGTACCGAGGGCACGCCCTCGGCGAACCCGTCGCGCTCGATTCCCAGCCGGGCGGCCAGCTCACTGCCCGCTCGCGCCCGGTTCTCCAGGTAGCCGACCCACTCGCCCCCGCGGTCGGGGCGCTCGACGCGGGCCACGAAGCTCGGCATCACGGCCTGGATCGTCTCCAGGAGCATCGTCCCGTAGTCGCGCGCCTCGGGCAGCGGGTGGGCGAGCAGGTGGAGGATCAGCTGCTCGTAGGTCTGGCCGCTGGCGAAGATCCCCATGTGGGAGAGCGAGGCAGCGGGGAGCAGCCCGCGCAGAAGGTCGAGCGCCTTGGCCTGGAGCGCCCGGGCGCGGGCGGCCTCCGACTCGCCTTCGGCGGCGGGAAACTCCTCACCGGCCCAGGCCACCACCTTCGGCAGCGACTGCGAGTAGATCGTGAAGAGCTCGTCCATCGCCTCCACGTACTGCGGCCCGAGCGCCTCGTCGCGGTAGTAGCGATAACCGCCGCCGGGCATCGGCCCGTCGTAGGGGATGTAGCGGGTCGACTGCTCGAGGTAGGCGGCAGGGCGCGGGCGCTGCAGCACCTTGGTGAGGATGTTCGAGACCCACTCGCAGGCCACGTGGGCGCCGCCGAGCTGGGCGACCGAGTCGTCGCCGTAGCCGAGGAAGATCCGCTCGTAGAGCTCGCTGGCCCGCTTGCCCTCGTCGCCCTCCCAGGACCCGGTGGACGGCAGCGACTCGGCGAACTCGTCGAGGAAGAGCCGGCGCAGGGTGCCGTCGTAACGCGAATAGCGGGCGAAGAGGGCGCCCTTCACCGTCTCGGGCAGGTTCACCAGGGCGAAGACCGGCCGGTCGAGGTTGGTGAAGTGGCCGCGCAGGAGCTCCTGCTCTTCGGGGGTGAAGCTCTCGACCGGGTATTGCACGGGCCGGTAAAGCTACCTGCCGGCCCGGAGCGCCCCGGCGCCTTCTCAGCCCAGGCCGAGGCCGCGGGCGACCGCGTCGGCCAGGTCGTAGAGCGGCCCGGTGACGATGCCGAAGAAGATGATCGCCACGCCGAAGACGACGGCCACGAAGGCCGCCTCACCGGCCCCGTCGGTCGGCGGCTCGGCGTCGGCCTCCGGGGATCCGCCGGCGAGGGCCGGCACGCCGGAGGCGGAGTCCCGGCCGGGCTCGGCACCCTCGGCCTCGTCGAGCCAGATCGCCGAGACCACCGGGAGGTAGTAGGCCAGGGAGACCACCGAGCCAAGCACGAGCACCACGGCCAGCCAGGCATAGCCGTCGGCCGCCGACTCCAGCAGCGTGAACTTGCCGACGAAGCCGGCGGTGGCGGGGATGCCGGCGAGGCTGAGCATCGCGAAGGTCATCGCCGCGCCCAAAGCGGGGCTGCGGGCCCCGAGGCCGCGCAGGGCGTCGATCGAGTCACCGAGAGAGGTCTCGCGCTCGCGCGCAATCACCACGGCGAAGGCGGCGAGGTTGGCGAGCGCGTAGACGAAGAGGTAGTAGACGACCGCCTCGATACCGAGGTCGGTGTAGACGACGAAGCCGATCAGCAGGTAGCCGGCCTGCGCGATCGACGAGTAGGCGAGCATCCGCTTCATCGAGCGCTGGCCGATCGCGCCGACGTTGCCGACGACGATCGAGATGACCGCGATCGCGATCCAGGCCGGGCGCCAGAAGTCGATCGCCGAGGGCACGGCGACGTCGAAGAAGCGGATCAGCGCCGCGAAGGCCGCTGCCTTGGTGGCCACCGACATGAAGGCGGTGATCGGCGTCGGAGAGCCCTCGTAGACGTCGGGGGTCCACTGGTGGAACGGCGCCAGCGACGCCTTGAAGGCGAAGCCCACCACCGCGAGGGCCAGGCCGGCGAGCAGGAGCGGGTCGGAGACCAGGCCCGAGGCGGAGAGCGAGGCGGCGATCTCCCGGTAGCCGGTCTCCCCGGTGGCCCCGTAGACCAGGGCGAAGCCGTAGAGCAGGGTCGCCGAGCCGACCGAGCCAACGATCAGGTACTTCAGCCCCGCCTCGAGCGAGTGCTCGCGCCTGATCCGCGAGGCGCAGAGGATGTAAAGCGGAAGCGAGAGGAGCTCGAGCCCGACGAAGGTGACGACGAGGTTGCGGGCGGAGATCAGGACGAACATGCCCGCCGCGACGGTCAGCAGCAGCGCGAAGAACTCGCCGTGGGCGAACTCCCGCGCGGCACGGTCGCGCCAGGCCAGCAGGCTCGCCACCAGCCCGGTGGCGCAGACCAGGAGGCCGAGCGCGGCGGTCAGCGGGTCCATGATCAGCGCGCCCTCGATCAGGAGCGACGTCGTGTTCCACTGCCAGGCTAGGCAGCCGATAGCGATGGCGAAGGAGACCATCGCCAGCCACGGGACGACCATCGAGCGGATGAACTCCGAGCCGGCCAGTCCCACCATCAGCACGACGACGGCCCCGCCGAGCAGGGCCAGCAGCGGCGAGAGCGCCGCCCAGTCGAAGGTGGGAGCGGCCGGGACCGCGGCGGCCAGGGCGCTCATCGGCGGGCCTCCACGCGGGACTCGGCAACCGAGCCGTCATTCGCGAGCACCTCACGGGCGGCGGCGAGCGACTCGCGCGTGCCGTCCTGTGCCGGGCGCAGGGCGAACTGGGGCACCAGCGAGAGGGCGATCAGCACGAGCATGACCGGGACGATCACCAGCGCCTCGCGCGCGGTCATCTCCTTCGAGTCGGTGTCCGGCCCCTGGCGGTTCAGCATCGTGGTGATGTAGAGGCGCAGCGCGTAGACCGCGGCCATCGCGACGCCGATCGAGGCGATGATGGCCAGCGCCATCTTGGTCTCGAAGACCCCGAGCAGGATCATGAACTCGCCCACGAAGTTCGCCGACCCGGGCATCGCCAGCAGCGCCAGCGTCAGGACCAGGAAGACCGCGGCGAAGGCCGGGGCCCGGAAGGCCAGGCCGCCCATATCGCGGATGTCCTCACTCCCCTTGGCCCGGCGGGCCAGGAGGGCGACGATCAGGATCAGCGGGACGGTCACGAGGGCGTGGGTGACCATCTGAAGCAGCGCCCCGTCGGCCCCGCGCGTGTCGAGGGCGAAGATCCCCAGGACGATGAATCCGAGCTGGGCCAGCGACGAGTAACCGAGGATCAGCCTGGCGTTGGTCACGGTGAAGGCCATCGCCGAGCCGTAGATGATCGAGGCCACCGCGAGGATCATCAGCGTCTCCTGGAAACGCACGGCGGCGTCCGGGAAGAGCGGGATCGCGACCTGGAGGAAGCCGTAGGCGGCGACCTTGGAGAGGATCGCCGTGAAGACGGCGAGCACGCCGATCGGCATCTGCCGGTAACCGTCGGGCATCCAGCCCTGGAACGGGAAGAGCGGCATCTTGATCAGGAACGCCAGGGCGAAGGCCAGGAAGACCCAGGCCTGGGTACCGCTGGCCAGCGGGAAGTCGGCCAGGTCGCTGAGCAGGAAGCTCGGGGCGCCGCCGTCGGCAGCCAGGACGCCGGTGACGATCGCGCCGACCAGCATCAGAAGCGAGCCGACGAGCGTGTAGATGAAGAGCTTGAGGACCGCCTCTCGCCGTTCGGGCCCTCCCCAGATCACGACCAGGAAGTAGAACGGCACGAGCATCAGGTCGAAGAAGACGACGAAGAGGGCGAGGTCCTGGGCCATGAAGGCACCCATCACCGCCGTCTGGGCGAGCCCCATCAGCAGCGCGAAGAGCCCGGGCCTCTCGACGCTGTCGTCCCACAGGTACCAGGCCGCGGCGACCGTGAAGGCCAGCGCCGTGGTGGCGAGCAGGACGAGGTTCAGGCCGCTGATCGCCAGCGCGTAGTGGATACCCAGCGAGGGGATCCAGAGCTCGTCGGTCACGAACTGCAGCCCGCCGGCCGCCCGGTCGTAATCGAAGAGCAGCACGACCGAGTAGGCGAGCACGAGCAGCGTGCCGAGCAGCCAGGTCCAGCGGGCCAGCCGGGCGGGAAGGAAGAGGGCCAGGGCACCGGCAGCGGCCGGGAGCCAGAGCATGATCGAGAGGTGGATCGTCATCTCACGCCGCCCGGATCAGGAAGTAGAGGAGGGCGGCGACGACACCGAGGATGAGCAGGCCGGCGTAGCTGCGCAGCAGCCCCGTCTGCAGGGAGCGCACGGCAGCCGAGCTGGCCTTCACCAGGCTCGTCGGGCCCCCAACGAAGAGCCCGTCGACCACGACGCGCTCGAAGGTGTTCTTGAACCAGCGGCCCATCCACGCCATCGGCCGCACGATCAGTGCGTTGATCAGCTCGTCGAAGTACCACTTGTGCGAGAAGAGCTCGTAGAGCGCCTTGAAGCGCTGCTGGATCCGGGCTGAGGTGCCCGGCTTCTTGACCCAGATCATCCAGGCGATCGGGATGAAGATGACCGAGATGGCCACGCTCAGCACCAGGCCGAAGGTCTCCAGCCCGTAGTCGGCCGAGTGCTTGATCGCCGAGTCGGCGAAGGTCGGCTCCAGGAAGCTGCCCAGGACGTGGGTGATCTCGTACGGGAGCTGGACGACGCCGGCGATCACCGCGAGCACGGCAAGGATCGCCATCGGCACCTTCATCGAGGTGCTCTCCTCGGCGTAGTTGTGGTGAGGTCCGGGGAAGCCGACGTCGGTGTCCTCGACCTCGCCGTTGGCCGGGTTGAACGGCTCGGGGGCATGCCACTGGTGGCCGTCCTCCAGGGCCTTGGCCTGCTCGCAGGGCTCGCCCCAGCCCGCCCGGAAGATGATCCGGAAGGTGTAGAAGACGGTGAAGATCGCGCCGATGTAGCCGACCGCGTAGAGGATCCAGTAGAGGCCGCCGCGCTCGGCGATCTCATAGAGCAGGAAGTCCTTGGAGAAGAAACCCGAGAAGAGCGGGAAGGCGGCGAGGGCCAGGCCGCCGATCAGCATGCACCTGAAGGTGAACGGGAGCGCCTTCCGCCAGCCGCTCATCTTGTCGAGCGACTGCTCGCCGCCCATCGCGCCGATCAGGGAGCCGGCCGCCATGAAGAGAAGCGCCTTGAAGAAGGCGTGGGTCATCAGGTGGAAGAAACCGCCGACGTAAGCCGCGGCGCTGACGGCCATGATCATGTAGCCGATCTGCGACATCGTCGAGTAGGCGATGACCTTCTTGATGTCGGTCACCACCAGGCCGATCGTCCCGGCGACCAGCAGCGTGATCGCGCCGATCACCGCGCCGGTGTCGGCGGCGGTCGGGGCCCACTCGAAGAGCGGGTAGAGGCGGCCGATCAGGTAGACGCCGGCGGTGACCATCGTCGCCGCGTGGATCAGCGAACTGACCGGGGTCGGGCCCTCCATGGCGTCGGGCAGCCAGGTGTGGAGCGGCACCTGGGCCGACTTGGCGAACGCCCCGACGAGGATGAGGATCATCGCGATCACCAGCTCGGGCGAGTTCTTCTCGAAATCGACCTGGACGTTCTCGAAGAGTGCGCCGTAATCCAGCGCGCCGATCGTCTTGAACAGGAAAAGCGTTCCCAGGACCAGGCCGATATCGCCGACCACGTTGATCACGAACGCCTTGATCCCGGCCGCGGTCGCGGTCGTGCGCCGGTACCAGAACGAGATAAGCATGTAGGAGGCCGCCCCTACGAAGGCCCAGCCGACGATCAGCAGCACCATGTTGCCGGCAAGCACCAGCAGCAGCATCGAGAAGACGAAGAAGTTGAGGTAGGCGAAGTAGCGCACGTACCCCTTGTCGGTCTTCATGTAGCCGGCCGAGTAGAGGTGGATGAGCGTCGAGACCCCGGTCACCACAAGGGCCATGAAGGTGGAGAGCGGATCGACGTAGATCCCCAGCTGGACGGTCAGCCCGCCGACGTTTACGAGGTCCCACAGCGACGAGGTGACGACCCGTTCCTCCTCGGGGAGCCCCTGGAGGTTGATCAGCGTGACCACCGCGAAGGCGAAGGCGATAGCGATGGCCAGCGTGCCGATGATTGCCGCCGCGCGGGGGTGCCAGTACTTGCCGCCCAGGGCGATGACGAGGGTTCCGGCCAGCGGGAGGGCGAGGACCAGCCAGGCGGAGGTGGCGACGCTCATCCGTGAAGCTCCTTGAGCTCATCGACGTCGACCGGCAGGCGGCGCCGGTAGAGCGCGACGATGATTCCGAGCCCGATCGCCACCTCGCAGGCGGCCACGACCATCACGATGATCGCGAAGATCTGTCCGTCGCCGTTGCCCCACATCCGGGCGAAGCCGATCAGGGCGAGGTTTCCGGCGTTGAGCATCAGCTCCAGGCAGAGCAGGATCACCAGCGGGTTGCGGCGCACCATCACGCCGATCGCGCCGAGGCCGAACATCGCCGCCGAGACGAGGAGGTACCAACTGATCGCCATCAGACTCCCTCGCCCTTCTTGAGCTCCCGGCCCTCGAACTCGGGATCGGGCATCGGCGAGGTCACGCCGTAGCCGGCCACGCCCTCGGCCATGGTCCCGCGCGCGGCCGGGACCGGAAGGTCGAGCGTCGAGTGGCCCGGCGAGACGTCACGGTCGTCGCCCAGGCCGCCGCGCCGCCCGGCCAGCGCCACCGCTCCCACCGCGGCGACCAGCAGCAGGAACGAGGCGAGCTCGAACGGCAGCAGGAAGCGGGTCAGGAGCAGCTCGCCGATCTGGGCCGGGGAGCCGAAGCCGGGCGCCACGTCGGGGCCTCCCCCGCCCAGGGCGCTGAGGCCGCTCCCCAGGATCGCGATGGCCAGCTCGATGAATACCGCGCCGCCGAAGGCGATCGCCAGGGCCCGCTGGCGCGCCGAGGCCCTCCAGAGCGGGGCCGGCCGGTCGCCACCGCCGACGTAGGCGACGACGAAGACGTAGAGCACCATCACCGCCCCGGCGTAGACGACGATCTGCGCGGCAGCGACGAACTGGGCCTCGAGCAGCAGGAAGAGCAGGGCCAGCGCGATCAGGTGGACGACCAGCGAGAGCACGCAGTAGAACGGGTTGCGCAGGACGACCACGCCGACCGCCCCGGCCAGCGCGACGAGCGCGAACACGACGAAGAAGAACCCCACGCGGTTACTCGCCTTCCGCCCGCAGCGGGGTGCGCTCGACCGGCGGCGCGAGCAGCATCTCCTTGGTGAAGATCAGCTCCGAACGATTGGCGTCGGAGAGTTCGTAATCGTGGCCCATGGTGATCGCGTCGAACGGGCAGGCGATCTCGCAGTACCCGCAGAAGATGCAGCGCGACATGTTTATCTCGTAGACCGCCGCGTACCGCTCGCCGGCCGAGACACGGTTGTCGGCGTCGTTCTCGGCGGCGACCACGCGGATGCAGTCGGCCGGGCAGGCGGCGGCGCAGAGCGAGCAGCCGACGCACTTCTCCAGGCCGCTGTCCTCGAAGCGGTGGAGGCGGTGCCGGCCCCGGAAGCGCGGGTAGACCGGGATCTTCTCCTCCGGGTAGGAGACGGTGGTCACCCCCATCGAGAGCTGGCCGAGCGTCGTCTTGAGGCCGCGAAGCGTCTCCCCGAAGGCGCGGTAGACGGCGCCGATGCCGCCGGCCTCCTTGGGGCCGCGAACTACTTCGACTACGTCGTCTGAGGGATCCCAGGGCATCGGTTCAGTCCAGGAGCACGACCACGGCGGCCGTGACCAGCGCGTTGAGGGTTGACAGGGGCAGCAGGATCTTCCAGCCGAGGCTCATCAGCTGGTCGTAGCGCAGGCGCGGGAGCGTCGCGCGAACCCAGATGAAGAAGACCACGAAGGCGAGGATCTTGGCGATCACCACGAACGGGTCGACCCACGCCGGCGGGTCGATCCCGAACGGCAGCAGCCAGCCGCCGAGGAAGAGCGTCGTCGCCATCCCGGAGATGACGATCACGTTCAGGTACTCGGCGAAGAAGTAGAGGGCGAAGCGCCCGCCGCCGTACTCGGTGATGTAGCCGCCGGTCAGCTCGGCGTCGGCCTCGGTCAGGTCGAACGGCGGGCGGTTGGTCTCGGCGAAGCTGGCCACCATGAAGATGATGAAGCCGACGAACTGCGGGATGACGTACCACATGCCCTGCTGGGCCTCGACGATCCCGGTGAGCGACATCGTCTGGGCGGTGATGATCACGCCGATCAGCGCCATCCCCTGGGCGACCTCGTAACTGATCAGCTGCGCCGCGGCGCGCATCGAACCCAGGAACGAGTACTTCGAGCCCGAGGACCAGCCCCCGAGCATCAGCCCGTAGAAGGCGATCGCCCCGAAGGCGAAGACGTAGAGCGGGCCGATCGAGACGTCGATCCCGTAGAGGCCGGTCGCCGTGCCGAAGATGTCGACCACCGGGCCGTAGGGGATGATCGCCAGGGCGCCGAAGGCGGCCACGATCGAGAGGATCGGGGCCAGGACGAAGAGCCAGCCAATCGCGGTGCGCGGCCGGAACTCCTCCTTGGTCAGGAGCTTGACGATGTCGGCGATCGGGGTGCCTACGCCGTAGATGCCGACGCGGTTGGGCCCGTAACGGTTCTGGAAGCGGCCGAGGATCTTGCGTTCGGCGAGCAGCACGAGCGGCACCAGCTGCAGGCCGACGAAGGCCAGCACCAGGCACTTGATCACGACCATCCACCACGGCTCGATGTAGTCGACGGCGGCCAGCGGGAAGTTCATGACCGGCGCACCTCGACGAGGGGGCCCTCGATCATCGAGGCGCTGTCCTCGTCGATGGCGTTCTCAAGGAAGACGGTGCCTTCGGGCGCGCCCTCGCGGATCCAGGCCGTGCCGGTCACCGCGCGGCCCTCACCGCCGACCGTCACCTTCTGGCCGTGGCCGATGCCCAGGCGCTGGGCGTCGGCAGGCGAGATCTCGACCCGCTGGGTCGGGTGCAGGAAGGCCAGCGCCGGCGAGGCCTGCACCTCGGGCGAGGCCCAGATCGAGCGGAAGGTCCCGAGCCGCAGGAGCCCGTTGGGCGATGCGGCCGGAGGCGCCGGCTCGACGGTGAAGGGCGCGCTGTCGCCGGCCGGCCAGGCGGAGGCCTCGGGGCGCTCGGTCCAGCGCACGCCGCGGCCGCCGATCTCGTCGAGGGTCAGCCCGTTGTAGAAGGGAACGTCGGCGAAGAGCTGGCGGCTGACCATCGAGCCCACCACCATCGGCGGGCGCTCGTCGATCTCCAGCAGCTGGCCGGCGATCTCGGCCAGCAGCTCCCATTCCGCCCGGGTCTCCCCCTGGCGGGCGATCGAGCGGCGCAGCCTCTGGAGCCGGCTGTCGGGATGGGTGACCGTCCCCTCCTTCTCGGCGTAGGACTCGGCGGGGAAGACGACGGTCGCGTGCTCGCGAACCCCCGGGGTCAGGAAGGAGGCGTGGGCGATCACCGTCGAGGCCTTCTCCAGCGCCCGCTCCCAGAGCTCGCCGTCATCGGCGTCGAGCATCGGGTCGCTGTGGAGGAGGATCAGCGCCGAAAGGTCGCCGGCGGCCAGTGCCTCGCCGATCTTTCGGTAGTCACGGCCGTTGGCGGGGAGCTCGGAGAGCCCGGGGCCTGCGTTCGGCAGCACTCCGGCCTCGCGCAGGCCGCGGCCGTTGGCGCCGGAGGGAACCTCGAGGAGCCCGGCGCAGTCCTTCCCGGAGAGAGCGAGGCGGTGAGCGAGGTTGAGAAGCGCGCGGGCCGAGTCGGCTCCCCTCTCCCCTCCGGTCAGCCGCTCGCCCCAGAGGATCACTACCTCGTCGCCGGCCTCGTTCAGCGCCTCGGCCAGGGCGCGGATCTCGGCGCCGTCGGCGCCGGCGGCGGCCGCTGCGGCCGAGAGGGCATCGAGGTCGCCGGAGCCCGACAGGGCGATGTCCAGCGCCGCGGCGAAGGCGCCGCCGCAGCCGGGCGCGTAACGGACGCTCGCGGTGGCCCGCTCGTCGAGCGAGGAGGGACGGTCGGTGGCCATGAAGAGCTTGACCCCGTGGTGGCGCACTGCCTTGCGAAGCCGCAGGTCGAGGATCGGGATGTCGTCGACCGGCTCGCAGTCGAGGACCAGCACGGCGTGGGCGTCCTGGAGGTCGGTGACGCTGGCCTGCAGATCCGGCTCGCCGAGCCCCCGAAGGAGGCCGAGCGGCAGCTCGCCGCCGGGGCGCGAGTCGAGGTCGAAGGAGCCGAGCGCCTCGCGCATCAGGTTCCCCAGAAGCAGCCCCTCCTCGTTGCTCGTCTCGCCACCGACCAGCGCGCCGGTCTTCTCGCCCGAGCGCCGGAGCGCCGCGACCGCGGTCTCGATCGCGAGGTCCCAGGTGACCGGCCGCAGCTCGCCGCCGTCGCGGAGCATCGGCGTGGTGACCCGCTCATCGACGTGGATCGCCTGGTAGGCGAAGCGGCCCTTGTCGCAGAGCCAGCCGTCGTCGACGTCCTCGTGGTCGCGCTGGAGCACGCGCAGGACGCGCTCGTCGCGGACGGTGAGGCTGACGTTGCACTGGGCCGGGCAGAGCGTGCAGATCGTGCCGGCCTGCTCGATGTCCCACGGACGGGCGCGGAAGCGGTAGGGCCGCGAGGTCAGCGCGCCCACCGGGCAGAGCTCGATGATGTTGCCGCTGAACGGCGCGACGTAAGGGTGGCCGTCGAAGGTGGTGACGTAGGTGTCGTTGCCGCGCTCCTCGAGGACCAGCTGGTAGTCCTCGGCGACCTCCTGGCTGTAGCGCACGCAGCGGTAGCAGAGGATGCAGCGCTCGCGGTCGATCGCTACGAGCGGCGAGAGGGCGAGCGGCTTCTCGAAGTGGCGCTTGGGCTCGACGAAGCGCGAGAGCCCTCCGCCCCAGCCGAACGACTGGTCCTGCAGCGGGCACTCCCCGCCCTTGTCGCAGACCGGGCAGTCGAGCGGGTGGTTGATGAGGATGAACTCGAGTACCGCCTCCTGGGCGGCCTTGACCTCCGGCGTCTCGAGCTTCACCTCGAGCCCCTCGCGGACCGGCACGCTGCAGCCGGCCTGGAGCTTGCCTCCCATGCCCTCGATCTCGACGAGGCACATGCGGCAGGCGCCGACCGGCGGCCCCAGCTTCTTGTCGTAACAGAAGACCGGGATCTCGGTCTCGCCGTACTCGAGCGCGGCGTCGGCGAGCATCATGCCCTCCGGGGCCTCGACCTCGCGGCCGTCGATGGTGAACTTCACCATCTTCACCTCGGGGCGGGGCATCAGGCCAGCACCCCTCCCATCAGCTCGCGCTCGCGACGCTGGCGGGCCTCCTCGATCTCGACCTCGAACTCGTCACGGAACTTGGCGATTAGCGAGCCGACGGGCATCGCCATCGCGTCGCCCAGCACGCAGAGGCAGTGGCCGATGATCTGGTCCTGGACCGAGGCCATGATGTCGAGGTCCATCGGCGTGGCCGTGCCGTCCTTGATCCGGGAGATCATCGTCTCGGTCCACTTGGTGCCCTCGCGGCAGGGCGTGCACTTGCCGCAGGACTCGTGGGCGTAGAAGTGGGCGAGCTTGTACGCGACGTCGACTACCGAGTTGGAGTCGTCGACGACGATGATCGCGCCGGAGCCGAGCATCGACCCGGCCTTGGCCATCGTGTCGAAGTCGTAGCTGAGGTCGAGGTCGTCGGCGGTAAGGACCGGCGAGCTCGAGCCACCGGGGAACCAGCACTTGATCTCGCGGCCGTCGGGCGGCCCGCCGGCCAGCCCGTAGATGATCTCCCGCGAGGGCGTGCCCAGCTCGATCTCGTAGTTGCCGGGGCGCTTGACGTTGCCGCTGACCGAGACGAGCTTGGTGCCGGTGGAGTCCTGGACGCCGATCGCCGCGTACTCCTTGGCGCCCATGTCGATGATGTGGGGCACCGCCGAGAGGGTCTCGACGTTGTTGATGAGGGTCGGGCCGCCGTAGAGCCCCTCGACCGCCGGGAACGGAGGCTTGAGGCGCGGATTGCCGCGCTTGCCCTCGAGCGAGTCGAGCAGGCCGGTCTCCTCACCGCAGATGTAGGCGCCGGCCCCGCGGTAGAGCTGGAGGTCGAGGTCGAAGCCGGAGCCGAGGATGTTCTCACCGAGGTAGCCGGCCTCGCGGGCCTCGACCAGCGCGGCTTCGAGGATGTCGGCCTGCTGGGCGTACTCGCCGCGGATGTAGATGAAGCTGATCGTCGCCCCGACCGCGTAGGAGGCGATGATCACCCCCTCGATCAGCTGGTGGGGGTTCTTCTGGATCAGCTCGCGGTCCTTGAAGGTCCCGGGCTCGGACTCGTCGGCGTTGCAGACCACGTACTTCTGCATGTCGCCCTGGGGGATGAACGAGGCCTTCTTGCCCATCGAGAAGCCGGCGCCGCCGCGGCCGCGCAGCCCGGAGTCGGTCAGCTGCTCGATCAGCTCGGCGTGGGGCATCGAGAAGGCCTTCTTGAGACTCTCGTAGCCACCGGTGCGCCTGTAGACGTCGATCGTGTTGAGCCCGGGCTCGTCGATTCCCTTGAACAGGAGGAGGTCGGTCATGCGTCGCTCCCTTCGGGGTTGGTGGCTGCCGACCCGGAGACCTTCGGGTCCGCGCTGGGGCGCTTGACGAGCTGGCGGGCGGGGAGCGGATCCTCCCCGGCCGCGATCTGGCGGGCCAGTTCGGGGACCTCGTCGAACGGCACCGGCCCTACGTAGACGCCGTCCACGGAGACCATCGGTGCGATGTCGCAGGCGCCGAGGCACTCGAAGCCGCGCAGGTGGACCTCCTCGTTGCCCTGCAGCTCCTCCTGGAGGAGCCCGAGCAGCTCGTCGGCCCCGCAGAGAGAGCAGGAGATGTTGGTGCAGACGTACACCTGCCGCGGCCCGCAGGGCTCGGTGTTGAGCATGTCGTAGAAGGTGGCCACCGAGGTCAGGTAGGCCGGGGTCACGCCCATGACGCACGCGGCCTGGCGGATCCCCTCGGGGGTGCACCAGCCGTCGCGCCGCTGGACGGCGAAGAGGGCGGGGATGGCGGCCGAGTGGATGTCGGGGAAGCGGGCCATCTCGGCCTCGATCTCCGCACGCAGCTCGGCCGGAACCTCCGTGTCGGCCGGATCGGGAACCTCCGCCGGGTCCTTGTCGAGGTCGGCGGCGCGGTCCCAGCCGGGGATCCGCGAGCCCTTGTCGAAGCGCTGGACGCTCGTGTGGAACTCGGGAAGCAGGTCGAGATCGGGATCTGACATCAGCGGTCCACCCCTCCGATTACCGGGTCCATTACGGCGAGCGTGGCGATCATGTCGGCGAGCAGGTGGCCCTCCACCAGGGCCGGCGTGGCCTGGAGGTTGACGAAGCTCGGGTCGCGCATGTGGACCCGCGCCGGCTTGCTCGAGCCGTCCGAGCGAATGAAGACTCCGTACTCGCCTCGCGGGCCCTCGATCGCGTTGTAGACCTCGCCCTCGGGCACCCGCATCCCCTCGGTCACGAGCTTGAAGTGGTGGATGAGGGCCTCCATCGAGGTCGCCAGCTCGTGGCGGGGCGGCAGGGCGACCTTGCGGTCCTCGGTGATGTACGGGCCCTCGGGGAGCCCGTCGAGCGCCTGCTCGACGATCTTCACCGACTCCTTGATCTCGGCCAGGCGCACCGCGTAGCGGTCGTAGTTGTCGCCCTGGGTGCCGATGGGGATCTTGAACTCGAAGTCCTCGTAGGAGCTGTAGGGCATCGCCTTTCGCAGGTCCCACGGATCCCCGGAGGCCCGCAGCAGCGGTCCGGTTACCCCAAGCTGGCGCAGCTCCTCGGCCCCCATCGGGCAGACGCCGCGCATGCGCTGAAGGAAGATCTCGTTCTTGTTGAGCAGGTCGCCGTAGACATCGGCGCGCTCGGGCATGATCGCCAGGAACTCGCGGACCTTCTCCTCCCAGCCTCGGGGGATTTCCTCGGCGACGCCGCCGATCTGCACGTAGCGGGTGTGCATCCGCTGGCCGGAGGACATCTCGAAGAGGTCCAGCAGCTGCTCGCGCTCGCGGAAGCAGTACCACCAGACCGAGATCGCCCCGAGGTCCAGGGCCGAGGTGCCCAGCCAGACCAGGTGGCTCATGATCCGGTTGAGCTCGAGGTGGATCACCCGCAGGTACTGGGCACGCTTGGGAACCTCGATGCCCAGGAGCTTCTCCACGGCACCGCAGTAGCCCATTCCGTTGAAGTAGTAGGCCAGGTAATCCATCCGCTCGATGACGGGGATGGCCTTCCAGTAGCTCTTGACCTCGGCGGTCTTCTCGATCCCGGTGTGGAGGTAGCCGATCACCGGGCTGACGTCGCGGATGATCTCCCCGTCGAGGGTCACCACCAGGCGCAGCACCCCGTGGGTTGCCGGGTGGTGGGGGCCGATGTTGAGGGTGAGCAGCTCGCGGTCGCCTTCGACAAAGCTCTCCTCGGAGAGCGTGACGCTCTCCTCCATCTGGCGGTACTCGGACAGGTCGCGCGCCTCGGTGGTCATGCGAACCACCCCGGCACCGAAGACTCGTTGTGGGTGAAGATCACCGGCTCGCCGCCGATCGGGAAGTCGCGCCGCTGGGGATGGCCCTCGTAGTCCTCGGGCATGAGGATCCGGCGCAGGTCGGGATGGCCCTCGAAGACGATGCCGAACATGTCGAAGGCCTCGCGCTCGGGCCAGTTGGCCGTCGGCCAGTCAGGGGTGACAGAGGGAACGCGGGGATCGTCGACCGGCACTCTCACGCTGACCGACACGCGGTCGAGCAGCTCGCGGCTGAGCATCTCGTACTTGACGCAGAGCCGGGGCTCCTCGGGGAAGTAATCCAAGCCGTGCACGCTGCGCAGGTCGCCGTAGCCCGCGGCGCGCAGCTTCGCCAGCACGGAGACGACCGCCTCCGGCCGAACCGAGATCTCCGAGCGGCAGTCGGTGTGGACGGTGCCGAGCACCGTCTCGGGGCCGATCGCGGCGGCCAGCTTCTCCAGGCCGGCGGCGTCAGGCAATTTCGTCCTCCGTCCCGCCGGCCCCGAAGACGTTCACGCCGGTGGCGTCGGCCGCCGGCTTGGGAACGACCTCCTCGGTGCCGTAGGCCGAGTAGCGGGCCCGCCAGCCGAGGGTCGGGTCGTCGTGGACCATCGAACGCAGCTCGATGATTCCGTGCATGAGAGCCTCGGGCCGCGGCGGGCAGCCGGGCACGTGCACGTCCACCGGCATGAACTTGTCGGCCGGAACGATCGCGTAGTTGTTGAAGACGCCCATCGAGCTCGAGCAGGCGCCCATGGCGATCACGTACTTGGGTTCGAGCATCTGGTCGTAGATGCGGCGAATGACCGGGGCCATCTTGATCGAGATCCGGCCGGAGAGGATCAGCAGGTCGGCCTGGCGGGGCGAGGCCCGGAAGGCCTCGAAGCCGAACCGGGCGATGTCCAGACGGGAGCCGGGAATCGACATCATCTCGATCGCGCAGCAGGCCAGCCCGAAGGTCAGTGGGAACATCGAGTTGCCCCGGGCCCAGTCGAAGGCCTTCTCCAGCGTCGAGGTGATGACGCGCTCCTGGACGTAGTCCTCGAGCTCCTTGCCCTCGAGGTCGCCGCGGAGCATGTCGCGGGCGCGCATCTGCTTGGCGCGGAACTTCTCGCGCTCGAGGTCGCCCTCGAGGCCGTCGAGCTTGTGGCGGGTCACTTCCACGTCAGCGCACCCCGGCGCCAGACGTAGATGAAGGCCACGAAGAGAAGGCCGATGAAGACCGTGGTCTCTATGAGCGCGAAGGTCCCGAACGCTCGCAGCTGCACGGCGATCGGGTAGAGGAAGAGGACCTCGATGTCGAACAGCAGGAAGAGCATCGCGATCAGGTAGAAGCTGATCCCGAACCGGAAGCCCTGCTTGATCTCCGAGGGCATCCCGGACTCGTACGGGTCGAACTTGTTCTCGACCGCCCGGCGGGGCCCGAGGAAGGCGTTCATGAGGCTGAACGCGACGCCGATCGCCGTCCCGATGAAGACGAAGATCAGGGCAGGCCAGTAGGTCGAGACCATAGGGTTGGTTGTATCACCTGCGAAGCCCTCCAAGGTGTCGGCTTCCACATCGTGACAATCGGCTCTTTATGCGACAGGTAGCGGATATTTCGGCGATCGTGGTTGCCGCGATCGCCCTCTCCACGGCGCTGGTCGGGGCGTGGGTCTGGTGGCGCTCCACCGGGTCGGACATCTTCTGGGGAATGTGGCGGGCAACACAGGCCGCGACGACCATCCTGGCTGCCGTCGCCCTGGTCGCCGCGATCACCGGGCTTGACCCTGAATCGGGGCTCTTCTGGCTCTACATGCTCCTGCCGATCGCCATCTCGATCATCGCCGAGCAGCTGCGGATCGCCACCGCCCAGTACGTACTCGACAAGCGCGGCCTGGAGGACGCCCAGGCGGTTGGGCGCCTGGAGCCGGTCCAGCAGCGTGAGATCGTGCTCCAGATCGCCGGCCGGGAGCTCGCTACGGCTGCACTCGCCTGCGCCGTTATCGCCTTCCTGGCGCTCCGCGTGCTGGGGACCGCCTGAACGCCGGCGCGCCCAGCACCCGACCGCGCGGCTTGACCGGCGGCCGGTCTCGTATCATCCGCCCGGCATGACCCTGCTGCGTCCCGCATCCCTCTCTCTGGCCCTGCTCGCCGGGCTCGTCGTCGCCGGCTGCGGCGGCAACAGCGGCAGCTCGGTCAACAGCCAGTCGGCCCTCATCAACGAGGGTGGCCAGCTCTTCGCCGAGCGCTGCTCGGGCTGCCACACGCTCAGCACCGTCGGCGCGGAGGGCTCGGCAACCAAGATCAACGACCGCGAGCGCCCCGACGGCCCGAACTTCAACGTGCGCAAGGCCTGCTACGGAGCCACCATGTACGCCATCCAGAACGGTGGCTTCTCGGGCGCGATCATGCCGGCCAACATCGTCGTCGGCCCCGAGGCCAAGGCGGTCGCCGCCTTCCTGCAGGAGTACTCCGGCAAGGACGTCAAGGCCCAGCCTTCGGTGACCGGCAAGGAAGAGGGATGCCCGCCGCTGGCCGAAGCGGTCAAGCAGGGCGCCACCGCCACCCAGGGATCGGGCGGCGGCATGGGTGGCGGCATGTCGGACGGGATGTCCGGCGGCGGCAACTAGCCGCTACCGATGCTCGACCTGCGCGAGCTGCGCCGGGACCCGGACTCGGCCCGGCAGGCGCTCGCCCGCCGCGACGCCGCCGGTGACTTCGACCGCGCCCTCGAGCTCGACGAACGCCGGCGCGAGCTGATCCCGCAGCTGGAGGCCCTGCGCGCCGAGCAGAACGAGGCCAACGACGCGATCGCGGCCGCCAAGCGCGACGGCGGCGACGCCGACGCCCAGGTCGCCGCCATGAAGGAGGTCTCGGCGAAGGCCAAGGCGATCCAGGACGAGCTGGCCGGCGTGGAGGAGGAGCTCCAGGCTGTCGTCGACAAGCTCCCCAACATTCCCGAGCCGGAGACCCCCGACGAGGACACCGTGATCCGCGAGGCCGGCGAGCGCCCGGCGATCGAGAGCCCGAAGGACCACCTCGAGCTCGCCGGCGACGGAGTCGACATGGAGCGCGGCGCGCGGCTGAGCGGCTCGCGCTTCGCCTACCTGCGAGGCGACCTGGTTCTTCTCGAGCTTGCGCTGGTGCGCTGGACCCTCGAACTCCTCGGCGAGCACGGCTTCGAGCCGGTGATCCCGCCGGTCCTGGTACGCGAGGAGGCCCTGTACGGAACCGGCTTCCTGCCCGACACCGAGCAGCAGATCTACCGCCTGGCCGACGACGACCTCTTCCTGGTCGGCACCAGCGAGGTCGCCCTCGCCTCGCTTCACGCCGGAGAGATCCTCGACGCCGGCGAGCTGCCCCTGCGCTACGCCGGCTTCTCCCCCTGCTTCCGCCGTGAGGCCGGCGCCGCCGGGAAGGACACGAAGGGAATCTTCCGCGTTCACCAGTTCGACAAGGTCGAGATGTTCAGCTTCGTCGCGCCCGACGATGCGAAGGCCGAGCACGAGCGGCTGCTGGCGATCGAGGAGCAGATCATGGAACGGCTCGGCCTCCCCTACCGGGTCGTCGACATCGCCATCGGCGACCTGGGCCCATCGGCGGCCCGGAAGTTCGACTGCGAGGCCTGGCTCCCCAGCGAGGACCGCTACCGCGAGCTCACCTCGACCTCGAACACCACCGAATTCCAGGCCCGCCGCCTGGGCATCCGGATGCGGCCCGAGGGCGGCAAGCCCCAGGTCCTGGCCACGCTCAACGGGACGGCCGTAGCCGTGGGGCGCACGATCATCGCCCTGCTGGAGAATGGCCAGCAGCCCGACGGCAGCGTCGTGCTGCCGGAGTGCCTGGTCGCTTTCGGCGCCCCGGCGACGATCTCCGGCGCCGCCTGAAGCCAGGCGTCAGACTGGTGCCATGGACGTGCGGGCCATGGACCTGAACGCCGACCTCGCCGAGCGCGTCGACCCGAGCGGCTGGGAGGCCGACGCCCGGCTGCTCGAGGTCGTGACCACGGCCAACGTTGCCTGCGGCGGTCACGCCGGCGACGTCGAGACGATGAGGCGGGCCTGCTCCCGGGCGGCCGAGCTGGGGGTCCGCGTCGGGGCCCACCCCGGCTATGAGGACGCCGCGGGATTCGGCCGCATCGAGCTCGACCTTCCGGTCGACGAGGTCGTCGGGCAGGTGGGCGCCCAGCTCGCCGCCCTCGAGTCGGTGGCCGCCACCGAAGGCGCGGCGGTGACCCACGTCAAGCCCCACGGCGCGCTCTACCACCGAGCCGCCTCTGACCGCGAGCTCGCTGCGGCTCTCGCCGCCCTCGTCTCCTCGCTCGACCCGTCGCTGGCCATCCTCACCCAGCCGGGCTCGATGCTCGCCGCCGAGGCGAGGGCCCTCGGGCTGACCGCCGCTTCGGAGGGCTTTGCCGACCGCGCCTACGACCGAAACGGCCGGCTGGTGCCCCGCG
Organism: Solirubrobacteraceae bacterium; assembly: GCA_040399005.1. Lineage (GTDB taxonomy): Bacteria > Actinomycetota > Thermoleophilia > Solirubrobacterales > Solirubrobacteraceae > F1-60-MAGs163. Next base: position 1,796 of record JBBATA010000026.1, on the reverse strand, counting down.
ATGAGCCGGGCAGCGTGCTCGACGCGGGCGCCGCGATCGAGCAGGCGCTCCTGCTGGCCCGCGAGGGGCGCGTGGTGAGCGCCGACGGCGAGGAGGTGCCGGTGAGCGCCGAGTCGATCTGTGTCCACGGCGACACGCCGGACGCCGTCGAGCTCGCGCGGGCGGTGCGCGCCGCCCTCGAGGGCGAGGGCCTGGCCGTGGGTCCCTTCGCGTGAGTGGCGTCGAGGTGAGGCCGGCGGGCGAGCGCGGGGCGCTCGTGGAGCTGGGTGACAACGCAGCGGTCCACGAGCTTGCGGCGGCGCTCGAGCCGCTCCGGGGCTCGGCGCTGGAGGAGATCGTCCCGGGCGACCGCACGCTCCTGCTCGTATGGCGCGACGAGGCGCCTCCCGCCGCGGCGGTCGAGCGGCTCGTCGCGGAGGCCGGTCGCACCGACCTGCCCCCTGCAGCGGCGCCGGTCCAGCTGACCGTCGCCTACGACGGCCCCGACCTCGAGCAGGTCGCCGAAGCCTGCGCGGTGAGCATCACGGAGTTCGTCGAGCGCCACAGCGCCGCCGACTACCGGGTCGCCTTCCTGGGCTTCGCACCCGGCTTCGCCTACCTCACCGGCGGCGACCCGGCACTTGCCCCTGCAAGGCGTGACGAGCCTCGTACCCGGGTGCCGGCTGGGGCGCTGGCCATCGCCGGCCCCTACTCGGCCGTCTATCCGCGCGAGTCGCCCGGCGGCTGGAACCTGGTCGGCAGCTGCGACGAGCGCCTCTTCGACCCTTCCCAGGAACGGCCGGCGCTGCTGGTCGCCGGCGCCGCGGTGCGGCTGGTGCCGGCGTGAGCGGCGGGTTCGAGGTGATCCGGCCAGGACCGCTGACGACGGTCCAGGACCTCGGCCGCCCCGGCCACGCGCACCTTGGCGTGCCGCGGGCCGGAGCGGTGGACCGCAACGCCCTGAGGCTCGCCAACCGCCTGGTGGGCAACGACGAGGGCGCGGCGGGGCTCGAGTGCACCCTGGCCGGGCCGGCGCTGCGGTTCCGGGACGGGGCCGTGGTGGCCGTCACCGGGGCCGCGGTTCCGGTGACCGTCGACGGCGAGGAGTTCGAGGTGAACGCGGCGATCGACCTCCCGGCCGGTGCCGTGCTCGACGTCGGGACGGCAACCGCGGGGCTGCGGCCCTATGTCGCCGTGCGCGGCGGGATCGAGGCCGAGCCGGTCCTCGGCAGCCGCTCGCGCGACACGCTGAGCGCGCTCGGGCCCGAGCCGCTCGCGCAGGGCGACCTGCTGGCTGTCGGCCAGCCGGCGGGGCCGCGGCCGGCGATCACCGTCGCGCCGGTCGCGCCGCCGGCGAGTGGAACCACGGTGCGGGTAACCCCCGGCCCGCGTACCGACTGGTTCGGGCCGGGCGGCCTCGATCTCCTGGCCGGCGAGTCCTGGACGGTCTCGCCGGAGTCGAACCGCTCGGGCACCCGGCTTGACGGCACGCCCCTACCCCGCGCGCGCGAGGGAGAGCTGCGATCGGAGGGGATGGTCGAGGGGGCTATTCAGGTGCGTCATTCGGGGCTGCCCATGGTCCTGCTCGCCGACCACCCGACGACCGGCGGCTACCCGGTCATCGCGGTCGTCGTCGGGGAGGACCTCCCGAAGGTCGCCCAGGCCCGCCCGGGCGAGACGATCCGCTTCCGTCAGGCCTGACGGAGGGGGCGGGATTCGAACCCGCGGTCCGGGGTTACCGGACGCCGGTTTTCAAGACCGGTGCATTCGACCACTCTGCCACCCCTCCGCGGGGCATTGTGGCAGCCGACGGGGTC
>JBBATA010000025.1:0-20744 GCA_040399005.1 Solirubrobacteraceae bacterium | reverse complement strand
CGCGATCAGGGCCCTGATCGAGCGGTGAGCAGGCGCTCGAGGGTCTCCGGGAGCTGCTCGCTGGCCTCGTGCCCCTTCATGAAGAAGGCGTCGGCCCCGGCGTCGCTGGCCATCCAGAATAGCTCGTTGCCTCCCGAGGCCGACCAGACGACGACCGGCAGGGCCTTGAGCCGGTCGTCGGCGCGTACCGCCCGCGTGAGCTCGAAGCCGTCCATCTCTGGCATCTCGAAGTCGGTGACTACGGCATCGACCTCGCCGGCTTCGAGGCGCTCGAGGGCCACGGCGCCGTCGGGAGCGGTCTCCACCAGGTAGCCGGCGCCGACCAGCAGCCGCCGCCCGCGTTCGAGCTGTGTCTCGGAGTCATCGACGAGGAGGATGCGCGGGGGCGGGGGCAGCTCGGCCGCCAGGGCCCGGGCATCGACGATCCGAAGTACCTCACCGTCGGGGAGGATCGCCGCGCTGCGTACGAGCTCGACCTCGGGCAGCGGACTCGGCAGGGGCATCGTGTTGAGGCGCAGGACCGACCGGACCGCCTCGACCGGCAGGGCTATCCGGCGGGTTTCGTCGGCCACCACGATCACGAACGCCGGCCTGCCGTGGCCGGCCGGGGCCAGGGTTCCCATCGTCTCGTCGCTGGCGAGGGGAACGCGGCGGCCGGCGACCTGAACGTGGTCGGGCCTCTCCTCCTCGAGCGGAACGATCCGCTCGGCGGCCGAGAGCACTACGCCGACCGGGTATCCGCCGAGCTCGGCGATGATGCAGTCGGTGGCGGCGATGGCCAGCGGTGCGTTGAGCGTGACCGTCGTCCCGGAACCCGGGACGCTGGTGATGTCGACGCTGCCCTGGAGGGCCGTGAGTCCCTCGAAGACGGCGTCGAGGCCGACACCGCGTCCTGAGATCTCGCTGACCGAGTCGCGCGTGCTGAACGCCGGGCGCAGGACAAAGCGGACAATCTCGGAGTAGTCCATCTGGGCGGCCTCGTCGGCATCCACCAGCCCCGCCTCGACCGCCTTGGCCCGTACGGCCTCCCCGTCGATTCCGGCGCCGTCGTCGGCGATCTCGATGGCCAGCCGGGAGCCGGCTGCGCGCGCGCTCACCGAGAGCGTTCCCTCCTCGGGCTTCCCCGCCGCTGCCCGCATCGCCGGCGCCTCGATCCCGTGGTCGATCGCGTTCCGGACGAGGTGAACCAGGGCGGGCCGGATCACCTCGAGCACTGCGCGGTCGACGTCGATCTCACCCCCCGAGACCTTCAGGTCGACCTCGCGGCCGAGGTCGCGGGCGAGGTCGCGGACGGCGCGGGGGAGCGGGTCGAAGGCCAGCGAGAGAGGGACGGTCCGCGCCTGGTTTACGTCGTCGGAGAGCTCACGCGCGGCGCGCTGGAGGCGCCCGAGCGGGCCCTGAGTGATCTCGCGGATCGCGCCGGCCCGCTCGTCGTGCTGGTGGGCGGCGAGGTCTGCCGCCTCGGCCTCCTCGGTCAGGATCCCCGTCGCGTGCTCGACCCCGACCCGAGCCGTCTCGAGCTCGCGTACCGCGGCTACAAGGCGGTCGAGCTTGGCCACCGACACCCTGACGGTCGCGTTCTGCGCGCCGGAGTCGCCGGCCGGCGCCGCTGTCGTGACCGGCTCGGGCGAGGGCGACTGGGTCGGCGCCGGAGGCGGTGCTTGCGCCCCGCGCCCCGACGGTTCGCCGCCTTCCCCGGCAGCCTCGTTGAGTTCGTCGCAGATACCCGAGACGTTGACGTCGGCCGGGGGGCCTCCGGTGGCCGCGGCGACGATCGCCTCGATCGCGTCGAGGGCGCGATAACCGAGGTCGGCGGCTTCCCCGCTCACCTCGGTGCGCCCGGCCTCGGCACGTAGGAGGTTCTCGAGCGCGTGCGATATCCGGTCGACCGGCTCGAGCTCGACCGCGCGTGCGCTGCCCTTCAGGCTGTGGGCGGCGCGCATCATCTCGTCGACCTTGCCGGAGCCCAGGGCGGCCTGTGGGTCGGCCTCGAGGGCCACCAGCCCGCTGGAGAGCGTGTCCAGCTCATCGCGGGCCTCCCCGGCGAAGATCTCGAGGAGCTGCTGGCGCAGCTCGTCGTCGGGGCGAAAGGCGCGGCTCACCTGGGCGCCCTCATACGGTCGTCTTCCAGCAGGAGCTCTACGTCGATAACCCGCGGCTCGCCGGGAGGAGAGGGGAGAAGCCAGTCCGGGTCGCCCTCAAGTGGCTCATCGGGAAGCTCGTCGGGGGCCGGGAATTCCCGGTTTCCGCTCACTCCTTCGCAGACCAGCCCGAAGTCACCGCGGGAGGAGCTGATGGCCACCATCACCCCGCCCTCCGTCGGGCTGCCATCGAGGAGGACGCCCAGGTCGGCCACCCCGATCAGGGCTCCCCTCAGGTTCGCGAGCCCGCGCCAGCACTCTCCCGCGCCGGCAACCGGGGCGATCAGCGGCTCGGCGATGATCTGGATCAGGTCGTCCTGGCGCAGGGCCCGGCCCTGGGGAAGGAGCTCGAGCAGTCCGCCGGGAGCGCTCACCGGGCCGGCCTCAGACTTCGGTCAGGGTCTTGGCCAGCTCGCGGAGCCGCTCGGCGAGGGTGTCGAGCTCGGCCGCCGAGCGCGCCGACTCGTGGGCCGCGGCCTGGACGGCCTGGGAGCGGTCGTCGACCTCGTCGGTCGCCTCCACGAACCGCTCGCCGATCGCCTCCTGGGCCGGCGCGGCGTCGGCGATCTCGCGCGTGGAGCGCTCGGCCTCGCGGTTGGAGGCGGCGAGCTCTTCGATCGTCGCCGCCGCGCTCTCCGCACGCCGGCGTCCCTCGCTGACCGCCTCGATCCCCTTCTCGGCCGACTTTTCGGCGTCGCGGGTGGCGTTGTCGATCTCGCCGAGGATCGAGCGGATCTGTGCGGTGGCCCGCTTGGACTGCTCGGCCAGCATCCGGACCTCCTCGGCCACGACGGTGAAGCCGGCGCCGTGCTCGCCTGCCTTGGCCGCCTCGATGGTGGCGTTGAAGGCCAGCAGGTTCGACTGGTCGGCGATGCTCGAGACGGTCGCGATGATCTCGCTGATCTGGGCGGTCTGGTGAGCCAGGGCCGAGATCTCGCTGGAGATCGCCCGGACCCGGGTCTCGATGTCGACCATTGCCTCGTCCACCTCGCCGGAGGCCTTGAGTCCCTCCTCGCCGGCGCTGGCGGCCTTGCCGGCCTGGGCCGACACCAGCCTTGCGCTCTCGGTGATCTGCGCGCCGGTCTTGCGCATATCGCTGACCAGGCTGCGGATCTCGTCGATGCTGGCGATCTGCTCTGCCGCCCGCTGCTCGGTCAGCTGGGCCGTCGAGCGGCTCGCCTCCGCGCTCTCCTGGAGCCTCCTCGACCCGGCTTCGACCTCGATCGACGAGTCCCGGAGCTGCCGGGCCCGGCGGGTGAGGCTGCGGCTGACCATCAGCGCGATCAGCGTGGCGATGATGCCCACGAGGATCGTCGTGATCACGAGGACGCGGGTGAGCCGATTGGCGTCCGAGAGGGCGTCGGACTTCTCCTCGGCGACGACGGTCACCCAGTCCAGGGGCGGGGACCCGATCTTCTCGTCCATCGGTGAGTAGCCGTCGATCGTGTTGCCCGGGGCCAGCGGTCCTCCCGCCTTGTCAACGACGAAGCCGGATGTGCCGAGGCGCTGGGCCTGCCGGATGATCGGGTCGTCGGAGACGTCGGCCCCGAGGTCGAACTTTCCGCCCGGGGCCAGGAGGATCCGGCCGTTACCGTCGACCAGGAAGGTGGCCAGGCCCGCCTGTGCGGCCCTGGAGGCGTAGGCGCCGGTGCTGTTCTCGGAGGTCGCCACGAATGCCTGCCAGTTGGTGAAGAGGGCGAGGACGCCGACGGCCTTGCCGTTCCGGGTCACCCCCATGGCCGTTACCGGTGCGAGCGGTGCGGTCCCGTTACCCTCCAGCTCCCCGATGACCGGGCGCGGCTCAACCGTCTGGATGATCGGGTTGGCGCGGCCGTCCTGGGCTTCCCGCAGGGCGCGGACGAACCAGCCCGGGCGCCCGATCGACTTGCCGACGAACTGCGATGGCGGTATGGCCCGCGTGTTGCCTGGCGGGTCGGTGGCGATTCCTACCGTTCGGCCCTTGGTGTCGACGAGGACCATCTGCCGGTAGATGGGGCTGAGCTGCTCGACCTGCTCGGTGAGCTCCTTGATGACGGGACCGGGCCTCATCGCCTTGATCCGTTCGCCGACCACGTAGGCCTTGGCGTCGATCGTCGTGCGCCGCAGCTCGGTCTCGACCGAGACCATGGCGCTGACGGCGGCATTGCGAACGTCGCGCCCGGCGGCGTCGATCAGCAGCGAACGCGTCTGGGTCTGAGCGAATACCGCCATCACGATTACCGGCACCAGGGCGATGGCGACGAGCAGCCAGGGAAGCCGCTTCGGGGAGGTGATCCAGCGGGTGGTGGCGCTCACGCCGCCAGCGGGCCTCTCCGGAGGCCGGTTTCCACCCGTATCGGGCGCCGTGTCGGGCGCTTCTCCAGCCTCCTCCAGCACGGCGCAGACGCTACCAGCGCGCCGCCCGCAGCATCAGTCCTCCCCGGCGAAAGACCAGACGCCCAGGGGCTGCTCGCGGCCGCGGATGTCGACTTCATCGACGAAGACGAGGTCCCCGGGGTCCTTGACCAGCATGTCGTGGGTGGTCTGGGAGCAGTAGAGCTGGTGCGGGGTGCCCTTGGTCATGCCTTCGAGGCGGGCCGCGGTGTTGGTCGTGTCGCCCAGCGCCGTGTACTCGAGCCGCTTCTCCGACCCGACGTTCCCGGAGACGACGCTGCCGCTGTTGAGGCCGATTCCCATACGGAAGCCTTCCCCGAGCCCCTGTTCCTTCATCCATGCGCTGAAGCGCGGCAGGTGGGTGTCGAGCATCGCCCGGGCGGAGCGCAGGGCGCGGTCGGCGTGGTCGGGCTGCTCGAGCGGGGCGCCGAAGACGGCCATGATGCCGTCGCCCATGTAGGCGACGATGGTGCCTTCCTCGGCGAGGATCGCCTCCGACATCTCGCCGAGGTAGCGGTTCACGACGTCGATGACCTGCTCGGGCTCCATGTGCTCGGAGAACTGGGTGAAGCCGCGCAGGTCGGTGAACATCACGGTCGCGGTGCGCGAGATGCCGCCGAGCTTCACGCCCTCGTCGCTGCGGGTGATGATCTGGTCGGCGACCGACTCGGGGACGAACCGCTTGAAGGCGTCCTTCAGCTTTCCGTAGAGGCGCTCGATCTCCGCCTGCTGCTCGGCGATCTTGCGGTGCAGGGCGGTCACCCGCTCGGCGGCGATCAGCCGGGTGGCCAGCGAAACCTGGTCGAGCGGCTTGACCAGGTAATCGTCGGCGCCGATCTCCATGCCGTCGATCACCTCCTCGGAGGTGTCCTGCGCGGTCAGCAGGACGACGTAGACGTAGCGCCCGTCGAGCCCGCGGATGTTGCGGCAGAGCTCGTCGCCGTCCATTCCCGGCATCTGGCGGTCGGTGATGCAGACGTCGATCGCCGTGTCCTCCTGGACAAGCTTCCACGCCTCAAGCCCGTCCTCGGCGGTTACCGGCTCGTGCCCGAGGGCCTCGACGGAGCGTTCGAGCAGGAGCCGCCAGGTGGGGGAGTCGCTGGCGCAGAGGACGCGCATGGCGGCCGATCCTATCCGTGGCGCTTCGCTGCGGCCCGGCGCCGGGCGCCTGGGGCCTGCGTACCCTCTGGGAGGTGATCGCCGCCGCCCTGAGCGACCTGGTTACGGCCGCCCTCGCTACCGCCGCGGTGGCTGCGCCGGCCGCGGCCGAGAGGCCCCCCGTCCGCTGGGACGCGATTCCCTACGGCTTCGAGAGGCGCAGCGACATGAAGGCCTACTCGCGCCGCCACTACGGGATCGACAGCAACCGGCTATCCCGGCCCCGGGTGATCGTGCAGCACATGACCGAGGGCTCCAGCTACTCCTCGGCCTGGAACATCTTCGCCCGCAACGAGCGCGACAGCGAGCTGGGCGAGCTTCCGGGGGTCTGCACGCACTTCGTGATCGAGAAGAGCGGCCGCATCAGCCAGCTCGTGCCGCTCGCCCTGATGTGCCGCCACACCGTCGGGCTCAACTACACGGCGATCGGCATCGAGCACGTCGGCTTCGAGGAGTCCGGGGTGATGGGCAACCGCAGGATGCGCCAGGCGTCGCTGCGCCTCACCAACTGGCTGCGCTGCCGCTACGACATCAAGCTCTCCAACGTGATCGGCCACAACGAGAGCCTTCGCTCCCCCTACCACCGCGAGCGCGTGGCCCGGCTGCGGACGCAGACCCACGGCGACTGGCCGGCGGCGAAGATGCGGCCCTACCGCGCGGCCCTGCGAAGCCTCTCGTGCTGAGCGGCGACGCTGCGACCTTCCTCGGCCACTCGACCGTCCTGATCGAGTCGGCCGGCGCGCGCCTGCTGACCGACCCGGTCCTGCGCGAGCGGCTGGCCCACCTGCGCCGCCACGGGCCGCCGGTTGCGCGGGAGGCAACGAGCGGACTCGACGCGATCCTCATCTCCCACCTCCACCACGACCACCTGGACAAGCGCTCGCTGAAGCTCCTGGACCGCTCGACGCCGCTGGTCGTGCCGGCCGGCGGCGGGGCGCTCGCTCGCGAGGCCGGCTTCGCCGACGTGCGGGAGGTGCGGGCAGGGGACGAGCTCGACTTCGGGCCGAGCCGGGTCATGGTGGTCGAGGCCGACCACGACTCCGGCCGCGGACCCCGCAGCCGCCACCGAGCCGAGCCGGTCGGCTACGTGGTCAAGGGGGAGAGGTCGATCTACTTCGCCGGAGACACCGACCGCTTTGCCGGCATGGCCGGTATCGGAGAGATGGGGATCGACCTCGGGCTGATCCCGGTCTGGGGGTGGGGCCCGAAGGTCGGCAGCGGCCACCTCGACCCGGAGAGCGCGGCCGAGGCGCTGACCCTCCTGCGCCCGAAGGTCGCGGTGCCGATCCACTGGGGCACGCTCTTCCCGCTGGTCATGCACCGCGTGAGGCCCGACGTGCTCCACGACCCGCCGAGGATCTTCGCCCGCTGCGCGAGCCGAATCGCACCGAAGACGAAGGTCGAAGTGCTGGAGCCGGGCGCCCGGATCGAGCTCGGCTGATCAGCGGCCGGCCGGCGGCTTCATCGCCGCCAGCACCCAGGCGACGAATACGAGCTGGAAGGGCAGCCGTGCATAGAGGGCCGCCCGCGGGATCTGGCGGAAGCGCTCGTGGTCGATCGCCATCTGCACGTTGGCCGGGAATACGCCGGCCAGCGTGAGCAGCAGGATGATCCCGCCGAGCCGGCGGACCCGCGGCTCGGGGCAGGCGATCGCCAGGCCGCCAGCGATCTCGGTGACACCGCTGGCGTAGATCAGCTCGTCGTGGGCCGGAAGCCAGGAGGGCATCATCGGCCGGTAGAGGTCCGGGCGCAGGAAGTGCATGACCCCGGCGAAGATGAAGAGCGGGCCGCAGAGGGCTCGGATCAGGCGCATGCGATGAGCCTACGCCGCGGCGCCGCCGGGCGCAGGCCCGCTCCCCGGTGCCGGCGGCAGCTCGAAGGGCTCCTCGCCGATGGCGACCACCGGCGGTTCGCTTCCCCCGGCCCGGCAGCTGACCGAGAGCGGGTTGTCCGGATCGGTGGTCGCGAAGACGGCCATCGCGACGCTGCCGGCGCCCAGGGCGTCGGCGAGCGAACCCACCGCGTCGACCAGGTGCTCGAGCCCGCCGATGGCGCCGGTCACCTCGCCGGTCCCGGGGTCCACCTCGAACGGGGGGATCGGCTTGACCTCGGGCAGCGGCGGGGCGACCGCGTCGAGCGGGGCGTCATGGGGGAGCCTGACGGTGCGGTCGCCCAGGTCGACCTCGATCGCCTCGAAGCGACCGCAGTCCACCACGGCCGGGCCAACCCCGGGCTCGCGGTCGACGACGGCGATCGCCCGCGCGGCGGTGGAGTGGTGGAGGAACTCGCGAAGGGTCACCACCGCGTGGTCAAGGACGCCGACGGAGGCGACTGTCTCGATGTCCGGCTCCCCGCTCACGGCCCGCGAAGCTACCAGCGGCCTAGATCTCGCCGGTGATCGGCTCGCCCTCGGCGTTCCAGAGGCTGATCCGCCCGGCGCCGTCCGGGTATTCGCCCATCGCGACCTTGAACTGCCCGTCGCCCCCGTAGAGCTCGGCGGTCGCCGGCCCGTCGTCGGCCCGCTGCCCCAGCCGGGTGCGCAGCGTTCCGGAGCGGTCCAGGAGCTCGGTGCCGGTGCCGCCGTCGGGCCAGACCCCGAAGCCGGCCCGGTAAGAGCCGTCGCGGTCCCAGAACTCCACCGAGCACTCGCGGTCCCCGGCGGGACCCTCGCCGAGCAGGGCCCGCAGGCGCCCGGACGCGTCCCATATGTTCAGCCCGGCCGAGCCGTCGGCCCGCTGGCCGACGCTGAGCCGGTGGCCGCGGTCCGGGTCGTAGATGTCCAGCGAGGCGCCCCCGTCCAGCCACGAGCCAAGCGCCGCCCGGAAGGTTCCCTCGCCGTCGGCGAGCTTGAGGGCCGCCGAGCCGTCGGGCTCGACCACCAGCGTCGCGCGGATCATCCCGCCTGCGTCGGCGAGGTCGAGGGAGAGCGCCCCGCCAGGCGCGAAGCCCAGGCGCGCGCGCACCGAGCCGTCCTCGCCGATCAGCTCGAAGGCCTTTGCCTGCACCGCTCCGTCGTGGTCTTCGTCCATGCCCCGGATACGGGCTGCGGCGCGTTGCCGCTCAACCGGCGACGAAGGCCGCGCGCTCGATCCTCGTGGCCACGACCGCGCTCCAGGGCTCGCCCCTCTCCCGCAGGCGCCTGGCCGCGGCGGCGTGGTCGTAGTGAACGCGGCGGTGCTCGATCGTCCCGTCGTCGTGGACCAGCGCCCACGCGGCCCGCGGGTTGCCGTCGAACGGCATGCCCACGCTCCCCGGGTTGACCAGTTCGACTCCCGTCACCCCGTCGATACGCGAGAAGGGGAGGTGGGTGTGGCCGAAGTAGAGGCGCCGCTCGGCTACCCCGTCGAGCAGCGACGCGTCCCGCTCTCCCGGCTCGGGCAGGAAGGACTCCACGTCGGAGACCGGTGAGCCGTGCCAGGCACGGGTCAGCTCGCCGGCCGGGAGGCTGGCCGGAAGCGTCGCCAGGCGGGCAACGCGCTCCTCCCCGAGCGCCTGGCGGCAGGCCTCGATCGCCCCCTGGACGATGGCGTCGTCGGGCGCCTCATCCGGCCGGGCCGACCAGCGCTCGCCGTTCCCGCGGATCCAGTCGGCGGGGAGGCTCTCCAGGAGGTCGAGCGTCTCGGCCGGCCAGCCGCCGAAGAGGGCGTAGTCGCCGCCGAGCAGGTAGCGGTCGGCGCCCTGGCCCTCGGCATCGGCGATCACCGCCTCGAGCGCCGGCAGGTTCCCGTGCACGTCGTAGAGCAGGGCGAGCACCCTGCCAACCTATTGCCGTGGCTTTCGCATTGAAAGGGCCGACGCTGACGCTGCGCCCGCCGGAGCCGGAGGACGCCCCGGCGCTGCTGGAGCTGGCCGGAGAACCGGAGGTCACCCGCTGGTTTTCGTGGGGGCCCTACACCGACGAGGGCCAGGCCCTGGCCTGGATCGAACGCTGCGAGCGCCAGCGCGAGGAGGGCGTTCATCTCGACCTGCTGATCGTCGATCGTGAAAGAGGGCCGGCGGGAGTCACCGGGCTCAGTGAGTTCAGCGCCCGAGACCTGCGCTGCGTGGTCGGCACCTGGCTCGGCACCGCGTTCCAGGGCACCGGGGTCAACCGGGAGTCGAAGGCAATCATCACCCGCCTGGCCTTCGAGCACCTGGGGATGCACCGCGTCGGCTCGTACTCGAACCCGGAGAACGAGCGCTCGACCCGGGCGCTGCTCGGGGTCGGCTTCACCCAGGAGGGGGTGCTGCACGGCTGGCACCGCCACGACGGGCAGTGGCTTGACGTAAACGTCTTCGGGCTGCTGGCCGGCGACTGGGAGCAGGGCCCTCTGGCCTCGGTGCCGGTCGAGCTCGAGGGCGAGATTCCACCGGCCTTCCCGCGCGGCTAGTCGCGCTGGGTCCAGCTGAAGCCGCGGATGGCGAAGAAGACCGCGGCGACGGTCCAGATGCCCAGCACGGCGAGGTCGGAGAGCTGGTCGGTGAGCGGCGCCCCGGTCACCAGCGCCGCTTTCAGCCCGTTGATCACGTGGATCAGGGGCAGCGCCTCGGCGATGTCGGCGAGGAACTGGGGCAGCACGTCGACGTTGTAGAAGACGCTTGAGATGAAGATCATCGGCAGGAAGACGATGTTCGTGTAGGCCGGCGCCGCCTCGAAGTTGGGGATCACGTGCGAGAAGGCGACACCGAGGGCGGCAAAGCAGGTGATTCCCAGGAGCGTGAAGACGGCGAGGTCGACCCAGTTCTTTGGCCACCCGATGTCGAAGACGAAGCGGGCGGCGACGATCACGATCACGATCTGCAGGACGGCGTTGGTGGCCGCGCTGCCGATGATCCCGGCCAGGTAGGAGCCGCCGGGGAGGGGGGTGCCGTGGATCCGCTTGAGCACGCCCTGCTCGCGCAGGAAGGTCATCTGCGTGGCCAGGGCGTTGAAGGTCGTGGCCATGATGCTGAGGCCCGCGATGCCGGGGACGATGATGTCGAGGTTCTCCTGGCTGTCGCGGAAGATCGCCCCGAAGAGGAACAGGAACAGGAGCGGCAGGAAGAAGCTGAAGAAGGCCGCGGCGGGGTTGCGCCAGAACATCCGGCGCTCGAGCCGGTACTGGCGCCAGGAGAGTGTGGCGGCGCTCATACGACCTCGTCGACCTCGTCGGCGGTGAGCTCGAGGTAGACGTCCTCGAGGGTCGGCCGGGTGACCGAGATCTCCTCGATTCCCGAACCGCGGGCCAGCGCGGCGCTGGTCAGCTGGTGAAGCAGCGCCGTCGGGTCCTCCTCCTCGCGCTCCTGGGCGACGCCGTTCTCGTCACGCCAGGCCACCCGGTAGCGGCCAGCGCTGGCGCTGAGGGTCGCGGGCGGGCCCTCGGTGAGGATCCGCCCCTCCTTGATAATCGCCACCCGGTCGCAGAGGGCCTGGGCCTCGTCGAGGTAGTGGGTGGTCAGGAGGACGGTCTTGCCGAGCTCCTGGAGCTGGCGGATCGTCGCCCATGCCTCGCGTCGGGCGGCGGGGTCGAAGCCGGTCGTGGGCTCGTCGAGGAAGATCAGGTCCGGGTCGCCGACCAGGGCCAGCGCGAGGTCGAGTCGGCGCTTCTGGCCGCCCGAGAGGCTGCGGGCGGGCTCGTCGGGGCGCTCGCTTAGCCCGGTGATCTCCAGGACCTCGTCGACGTCACGCGGGTGGGGGTAGAAGGCGGCCCACTGCTCCACCGCCTCGCGCACCCGGATGTGGCGGTACATGCCGCAGCTCTGGAGCACGATCCCGGTCCGCTCGCGCAGTGCTCGGGGCCGCTGCTGCGGGTCGAAGCCCAGCACCGAGACGATCCCGTCGCTGCGCTGGCGGTACCCCTCGAGGATCTCGACGGTCGTGGTCTTACCGGCGCCGTTCGGCCCCAGGAGCCCGAAGATCTCGCCCGCGGCGACTTCGAAGTCGACGCCGGCGACCGCCTCGTGGTCGCCGTAGCTCTTGCGCAGGTCGCGCACGAGGATGGCCGGAGCGCTCTGGGACACGCGGCGATGATGGCAAACCGGGTGTGAAATACCGGTGCCGCCGGCCCACGCCCGGGCCGGTATCGCGATAATGGCGCCGTGGCCAAGGCACGCCCCATACCCGGCCTGAGCGCCGACATCTCCTACGCCCATGCCGCGGCGCTGACGATCGAGGTGCGCAGCGAGGAGCTCTTCGCCCATTCCGAGGGGGTTCTCGACACCCAGGACATCACGCGGCTGCACGCGATGAGGGTGGCCACCAGGCGGCTGCGGGCGGTGCTCGAGTTCTACGCGCCGTGCCTGCCCAAGGACCAGCTGCGACCGGCCCTGAAGGAGGTCCGCCGCCTGGCCGACGCGCTGGGGGCCCGCCGGGACCCGGACGTCGAGCTCCAGGCGCTGACCCAGTTTGCCGCGGCGGTGGGGCCACAGGACAGGCCGGGAGTCGAACGGTTCATCGAGGGCACGCGCCGCCAGCAGGGGGAGGCCAACGCCGACCTTGCCGTGGCCCTCGAGGCGATGGTCGCCGACGACCTCCGCGGGCGGCTCGAGGAGCTGGCCGCCGCAGCGGCGATCCGCGCCGGCCTCGAGGACCAGGCGCTCGCCAGCGAAGGGACACAGCTGCGATGAAGCCGGGGAAGGTGAAGAACCTCGATCCCGACGGCCCCCTGGCCGCAAACGCCGAGAGGGTCGTCTCGGCGCGGCTCGACGAGCTCTGGTCGTTCGTGCCCGCCGTTCTCGACCCGGCCAACGTGGAGGAGCTCCACGAGATGAGGATCGCCGCCAAGCGCCTGCGCTACGTGCTCGAGGTAACGGCCGAGACCTGCTTCGGCCCCTACGCGGTGGCGGCTGAGAAGCGGATCAAGCGCCTCCAGGACCTGCTCGGCGAGATCCACGACTGTGACGTGCAGTACCCGCGGGTCGAAGCGCTCCGCAGGGAGCTGGAGGGCGAGGCTGCCGCGCAGCTGCGCGCCATGGCCCAGGGCAGCGCCGACCTCGACCCGGGTCTGGTCGGCTCGCTGGAGCCGGCGGCCGAGGAGCGGGGGCTCGTAACCCTGGCCACCTACCTCCGGGCCCGGCGCGAGCTTCTCTACGATCAGTTCGTGGCGATGTGGAACGACCTCGAACGTGACGGCCTGCGGGCCCGCCTGAAGTTCGCGCTCTCCGAGCGTCCGTACGCCGCGGCCGACGGGCTGGCCCAGCCGGTGGGAGGGCCCCGGTGACCGACGCCGGCCGCGCCGCTTCGGCTCCCGACGAGGACCTTCCTGTTCCCACCACCCCGCCGCCCGCGACGCCGAGCGCAGAGGACCCGTTCCCCGCTCCGCGCCGATCGAGCGACCTCGCCGACCCGACCCGTTCGTTCAACCGCGAGGTCTCCTGGGTCGACTTCAACGACCGCGTCCTCCAGCTGGCCGAGAGCCCGCCGGAAGAGCAGCCGCTGATGGAGCGCCTCAAGTTCTGCTCGATCTACTCCTCCAACCAGGACGAGTTCTTCATGGTGCGGGTCGCCGGCCTGCTCGACCAGGTCGACGCCGGCATCGAGAAGATGCGCGGCGGCCTTACCCCGAGCACCACGATCGACGCCCTCCACGAGAAGATCGTCCCGCAGGTTCGGCGCCAGGCCCACCTCTGGCAGGACCGGCTGATGCCGGAGCTGGCCGAGCACGGCATCCGGATCGTCGGCCTCGACGAGTTGACCGAGGAGCAGCGAATCCGGATCGACGAGCGCTTCCGCAAGCAGGTGCTCCCGGTGCTGACGCCCCTGGCCGTCGGGCTCGGCCGCCCGTTCCCGTACATCTCAAACCTCTCCCTGAGCCTCGCGGTGATGGTCCGCGACCCGGAGACCGAGCAGGACGTCTTCGCGCGGGTCAAGGTTCCCAAGGAGCTGACCCCCCGCTTCTTCCCGGTGGCCAAGGGCGACACGCGGTTCGTTCCGCTCGAGCAGCTGATCGCCGCCAACCTGGGCGAGCTATTCCCGGGGATGGAGGTCGTGGACCACGCCTGCTTCCGGGTTACCCGCGACTCCGACTTCGAGATCTCCGACGAGGCCGACGACCTCCTGGAGGCCGTCGAGGCCGAGCTTCGCCAGCGCCGTTTCGGCGAGGTGGTGAGGCTCGAGGTCGAGGAGGGAATGAGCGAGGAGATCCTCCGCCAGCTGGTGGAGGCGATGAACGTCTCCGACCGCCAGCTCTACAAGGTGCCGGGAATGCTCGACCTGACCGACCTGATGCAGATCGTCGGCCTGCCCGGCTACGAGGACCTCCGCGACGAACCCTGGACGCCGGTGATCCAGCCGCGGCTGATCGAGGCCGAGGACGAGGAGCTCGACATGTTCTCGGTCATCCGCCAGGGCGACCTGCTGGTCCACCATCCGTACGACTCCTTCGGGGTGTCGGTCGAGCGCTTCGTCCAGCGCGCGGTCGAGGACCCCGACGTCCTGGCGATCAAGCAGACCGTCTACCGGACCTCCGACGACTCTCCGCTGGTCCCGGCGCTGATCACCGCCAGCGAGCGCGGCAAGCAGGCCGTCTGCCTGGTGGAGATCAAGGCCCGCTTCGACGAGCAGGCCAACATCAAGTGGGCTCGCAAGCTCGAGCGCTCGGGCGTGCACGTGGTCTACGGCATGCCGGAGATGAAGACCCACGCCAAGTGCGTCCTGGTCATCCGCCGCGAAGGGGACGGCGTGCGCCGCTACGTGCATATCGGCACCGGCAACTACCACCCCAAGACCGCCCGGCTCTACACCGACTTCGGCCTCTTCACCTGTGACGAGCAGATCGGCGCCGACGTCTCGGAGATGTTCAACCACCTGACCGGCTACGGACGCCCGGACCTCTACCACGAGGTCCTGGTGGCCCCGAACTTCATGCTCGACGGAATCATCGACCGGATCGGCCTGACCATCGCCGCCGCGCAGTCCGGCCAGCGCGCCCAGATCAGGATGAAGATGAATGCGCTCGTCCACCCGCGGATCATCGAGGCGCTCTATGAGGCCTCGAACGCCGGGGTGAACATCCAGCTCAACGTGCGCGGCGCCTGCTGCCTCAAGCCCGGGGTCCCGGGGATGTCGGAGAACATCCGGGTCGTCTCCATCGTCGGGCGTTTCCTCGAGCACTCCCGCATCTTCAACTTCCAGTACGGGGACAAGGAAGAGGTCTTCATCGGCTCGGCCGACATGATGCCCCGCAACCTCGACAACCGGGTCGAGCTGATCGCCCCGGTCAAGGATCCCGAGTGCCGTGCCGAGGTCCTCGACGACCTCGACCGCTGCCTGGCCGACAACACCAACTCCTGGGTCCTGCGCTCCGACGGCAGCTGGGAGCGGCTCTCGCCCGGCCCCGGCGAGGAGCCGCGCAACGTCCAGAAGGAGATGATGGGCATAGCGCTGGCGCGGGCCGCCGAGGCGGCCGCCGCGCAGTGACCGCCGGCCGCGCGTTCGCCGCCGGCATCGCCGGGGGCGCCGTGGTCGTGGCCCTTCTCGTGCTCCTCGCCTCGGGCGGGGGAGAGCGCAAGGGCGGCCCGGCCACCACCGGCCCTGCGCAGGCGTCCGTAACGGCGGCGAAAGCCTCCGAGAAGGAGCCCGAGGCGCCGGCCCCTGCCACCGGCAGCTACCGCGGCCCGGTGCCGATCCTCATGTACCACGTGGTCAAGGCCCCGGCTCCGGGAACACCGCAGGCCGAGCTCTGGGTGCCGGCCCGAACCTTCCGCGAGACCGTCGCCGCCCTGAAAAAGGCCGGCTACGCCGGCGTGACGATGGAGCAGGTCCACCGGGCCTGGAGCGGCGGGCCGGGGCTGCCGGCCAAGCCGGTCGTGGTCAGCTTCGACGACGGCTACCTCAGCCACTACGAGTCGGCCATGCCGACCCTGAGGGATGCCGGCTGGCCCGGTGTCCTCAACCTCAAGACCGGGAACGTCGACCCCAAGGGCGGGATCGCCCCCTGGCAGGTCAAGGCGCTCGTGGCCGCCGGCTGGGAGATCGGCGCCCACACGATCACCCACGCCGACCTGACGACTCTCGACACGGCCGGGCTGGACCGCGAGGTCGCCGGCTCGAAGAAGGAGCTCGAGCGGCAGTTCGGCGTCGAGGTGAACACCTTCTGCTACCCCGCAGGCAAGTACGACGCGGAGGCCGAGCAGGCTGTCAAGCGGGCCGGCTTCACCACCGCCACCACCGTCGAGCCGGGCATTGCCTCGCCGAAGGACAATCAGCTCCTCCTGCCGAGGGTCCGCGTCAACGGCAGCGACTCCCCGCAGGCGGTCCTTGAGCGGGTGCGGACCGGCGCCGGCGCGACCGGCGGCGGCTACGGCTGACCGGCGCCCGCTGCCGGCCCGGCCCAGCGTGAATTTCGGGCCTGGCGCCCGCTACCAGTGAACGCCGCGGGTGAGGTTGGCCATCGCCCGCTGTTCGATGGAAGGCGCAGCGCTCTCCGCCGCCGCGACTTCGCCCTTGGCGGCCGCCGAGTCCGGGAAGAGGCGGTAGCCGGTGGCCAGCACCTGGTCCAGCGCCTTGGGCGCCAGCGCGTAGAGCACCTCGGCGACCGTGCCGAGCGTGGTGTTGATGTGCTTGGGGCGCTTGCGCAGCGCGTCGCAGATCATGTCGGCGGCCTCGTCGGGGGAGATCGTCGGGAACGACTTGTAGATCGTCGTCGGCGCGATCATCGGCGTGCGCACCAGCGGCATGTGGACCGTCGTGAAGGTGATGTTGTAGCCGATCAGCTCAGAGCTCACGACGCGCGACCAGGCGTCGAGCGCCGCCTTTGACGCCACGTAGGCACTGAAGCGTGGCGGCGCGGCCTGGACCCCGATCGAGGAGACGTTGACGATGTGGCCGAAGCGCCGCTCGCGCATGTGGGGGATGAACCCCATCACGAGCTTGATCGCCCCAAAGTAGTTGAGCTGCATGGTGCGCTCGAAGTCGTGGAAGCGGTCGAGGCTCAGCTCGACCGAGCGGCGGATCGAGCGGCCGGCGTTGTTGACGATCATGTCGACGGAGGCGTGGTCGGCGAGGATCTGTTCGACGAGGCCGTCGATCGAGTCCAGGTCGGCGAGGTCGGCCGAGTAGACCGAGGCGGTGCCGCCCCGCATCTCGATCTCCTCGCGCACCTCCTCGAGCTTCTCGATGTTGCGGGCGACCATGATCGGAATGCCGCCCGAGGCGGCCACCTTCAGTGCCGTCGAGCGCCCGATCCCGCTGGAGGCGCCGGTGATCACGACGGTGCGCCCGTTGATCGCCGCCTCGAGCGAGCGGCTCTTGAAGCGGTCCGGGTCCATCTTTCGCTCCCAGTAGTCCCAGAGGACCGGCGCGTAGTCGGCCAGCGGCGGGACGGCGATCCCGGTTCCGGCGAGGGCGTGCTCGCTCTCGGCGGTGTCGAAGCTGCAGGTGAAGCCGGCGTGCTCGATTACCTGGTCGGGAATTCCGAAGTCCTCGAGGACCGCCTCGCGGATGGCGTGGGCCCCGGGGAGGCTGGTCAGCGAGCCGAGCGCCTGCCCGACGGGGAGGGCGCCGGTGAGGCGCTGGTCGAGGCGGACTGCCACCTGGGGCGCGCCGGCGGCCCGCGCAAACTCGTTGAGCGCCTCGGTCACGCCGATCATCTCCGGGTCGGCCAGGTGGAATGCGCGCCCGTCGAGGCCGGGCTGGTGGGCAATCTCGACCATCGCGTCGGCCACGTAGTCGACCGGCACCATGTTGACCTCGCCGATCTCCGGCCCGACCAGCGGCAGCCAGGAGGGCAGGACGTTGCCCAGGCGCCGGATGACGCCGAAGAAGTAGTAGGGGCCGTCGACCTTGTCCATCTCGCCGGTGCGCGAGTCGCCGACGACGATCGCCGGCCGGTAGACCCGCCACGGAGCCGTCGAGCGCTCGCGGACCAGGCGCTCGGACTCGTACTTGGTGCGGTGGTAGGGGGAGGGGAGCTCCTGGCCCTCGGCGAACATCTCCTCGGTGAAGCGGCCCTGGTAGGAGCCGGCGACGGCGACCGAGGAGACGTGATGCAGGGTGCCGGGCTCGAGGGCGGCGACCAGTTCGAGCATGTGCCGGGTGCCGCCTACGTTCAGCTCCTCGTTGCGCCGGTCCGAGGCGGTCATGTCGTAGATGGCCGCCAGGTGGAAGAAGTGGTCGATCTCGCCGCGGTGCTCGGAGATCCATTCGCCGCTGACGCCCAGCCGCGGCTCGAGCAGGTCGCCGGTGACGGCCTCGACCCGGCCGCCGGCTCCCCACTTCTCGCAGAGGATCCCGAGCCGCTCCTGGGAGCCGTCCCGGACCAGGACGTAGACGTGGGCCTCCGGGTCCCGGTCGAGCAGGCGCTCGACGAGGTTGCGGCCGATGAAGCCTGTCGCTCCGGTTACGAAATAGGTCGGCATCTGGAGGGGGTCTCCTCTTGCTGGCGAATCGCGGTCGGGACGGCCGGAAGCCTAACGGGGTTCGCCCGGCTTTACGTTGCGCCCGGCCGACCGTCCGGCAGGGTGGTGCGCTCGATGCGGAGGAAGGCGCCCGGGCCGGCTACCAGCCGGCCTGCCAGTGGTCGCCGGCGGAGGCCTTGAGGCGCTTGGCGGCAGCCTTCCGGGCCTCCTTGCGCTTCTCGAGACGCCACTGGATGAGGCTCATCGTGAGGATGAAGAGGGGGAAGAAGGCGATGACGATGAAGCCGGCCGTGGTGACCACCTTGTCGTTGGCTGCGCCGTAGAGGCCCTCGCCGCTGAGCGGCTCGAGCTCGTCGGCGATTGCGGCCGGCGCGAGCAGCAGGCCGGTCACGAGTGTGGTCGGGAGGATCAGGGCCAGGCGCTTCATTCGCTCGACATCGTATAGAACCCGTCGGCATGCCTGCCATCACGCGAGAGCGTCCCGGCGCCGGGATCGAGCTGATCCGGATCGACCGCCCCGACGTGCGAAACGCGCTCGACACCGAGACGACGCTGGCTCTGGTCGATGCCTTCTCCGAGGCGGCATCGGACGACAGCCTCCACGCGCTGGTCCTCTCGACCACGAGCACGCGCGCCTTCTGCGCCGGCGCCGACATCACCGAGGAGCTCGACGCCGAGGGCGGCGTGCGCCGGATGGAGGCCTACACGGAGATGTACCGCTCCCTCGACGAGATCCCGGTCCCGGTCATCTGCGTCTGCGTCGGCAACTGCGTCGGCGCCGGGGCGGAGCTGGCTGCCGGGAGCGACCTGCGGATCGCCGGCGACAACCTCAAGCTCGCATGGGCCGGCTCGAGGCTCGGAGTGCCGGTGGGGCCGGCGCGCCTGATCTCGCTGATCGGGCTGGCGCGGGCCAAGGAGCTCGTCTACACCGGGCGCGTCATCGACGGCGAAGAGGCGCTGGCGCTCGGGCTCGCCCACCGCCTCGCCACCGCCGCAGAGGCCGAGCCGGCCGCGATCGAACTGGCCGGCGATCTCGCCGGGCGGCCGGTGGAGGGGCTGCGCCGGCTCAAGCGGATGTTCCGCGAGTTCGACGGCAGCGCCGACCGAGTCGCCCACGAAAACGAGCTTCTGATCGAGTTCGAGCGCGGTGGCGGAGGGCTTCCGCGCGGCGATAGCGGCTCGTGAAGAGTCGGTGAAGGCCGCCGGCACCCGCACCATTCCCTGACAGACTTCCTCGCCGGATGAGCGCCGCCACCGCCCAGACCGCAGAACCCAAGCCGCTCGGGGAGGCCCTCGACGACGCGCCGATGTCCAAGAAGCACCGGGCCTTCTGGCTGCTGGCCGCGCTCGGGATCCTTCTCGACGGCTACGACTTCTTCGTCATCGGGATCGTCAACCCGCTGATCAAGGAGCAATACGACCTCAGCGCCACCATGGTCGGCCTGGTCTCCTCGGCGGCGATCGTCGGCGCCATATTCGGCGCCGGGTTTCTCGGCCCGCTGGCCGACAAGATCGGGCGCCGGCGGATCTTCAAGATCGACCTCTGGCTCTTCGTGGGCGGTTCGATCGCCTGCGCATTCGCGCCGTCGGTCGAGCTCCTGATCCTCTTCCGTTTCATCGTCGGCGTGGCGATCGGCCTCGACTACCCGATCGCCGCCAGCTTCCTCTCCGAGGTGCTGCCCAAGAAGGCCCGCGGGCGCTGGCTGGTCGGGGCCTTCAGCCTCCAGTCGGTAGGGATCCTGCTCGCCGCGGTCGTCGGCCTCGTCATCCTGCTGGCCGTCTACAACCAGGCCGCAGGCTCGGCGAGTTCCAGCCAGGTCGACCTCGCCTGGCGGATCATGCTCGGCTTCGGGGCCATCCCGGCGCTGGTGATCATCTGGCTGCGGCGGAAGGTGCCCGAGAGCCCCCGCTGGCTCGCCCAGAACGGTCAGGAGGCCGAGGCCGAGGCGATCACCGAGGAGCTGGCCGGCGTGCCGGTGAAGGTCACGCCCGCCGACACCGAAAAGGAGATCGCCTCCTCGGAGGGCCTCCAAGCCCTTTTCCAGCCGGCGCTCTTCAAGGCGAACATGATTCGGCGAACGATCTTCACCGCGGTGCCCTGGTTCCTGATGGACATCGCCATGTACGGCGTGGGGATCTTCACGCCCACGCTCCTGGCCGGGATCTTCATCTCCGGCTCGACAACCAATTTCATCGCCGACGACATCACCGCGACGGAGGGCACCGCCGCGCTCGACATCTTCCTGCCGCTCGGCTTCCTGGCCGCGATCTTTCTCGTCGACCGGATCGGGCGCATACCGCTACAGGTCCTCGGCTTCACGGTGATGTCGATCGCCCTGGCGATCCTCGCCATCACCGAGGGGCTGGCCGGCGGCCCCGAGAAGCACCTGGCGCTCGTCTTCTTCGGCTTCGCCCTCTTCAACTTCTTCTGCAACTCAGGCCCGAACGCCACCACCTACGCGCTCCCGGCCGAGGTATTTCCGTCCGACATCCGGGCGGCGGGGCACGGCTTCGCGGCGGCCAGCGCCAAGTTCGGCGCCGCCATCGGGGTGTTCGTCTTCCCGATCCTCATGGCCGACATTGGCGAGCAGGCGCTGCTGTTTGCGCTCTCGGGCGTCTGCCTCGTGGCGCTGCTGGTGACGCTCGTCTTCCGGATCGAGACGAAGGGCAAGTCGCTCGAGGAGCTATCCGGCCGTTCGCTTGCCGAGATCGAGCCGCGCCCGACACCTCCCTGATCGCCGCCTGCACCAGCGCTGG
>JBBATA010000024.1:0-23104 GCA_040399005.1 Solirubrobacteraceae bacterium | reverse complement strand
CTGCACCCGAGCCCGGTCCCCTACGCCGACGTGGTCACCAGCACCGTCCACAAGACTCTCGGCGGCCCGCGGTCGGGAATCATCCTCTGCCGCGAGGAGCACGCCAAGGCGATCAACTCCGGGGTCTTCCCGGGCCAGCAGGGCGGCCCGCTGATGCACGTGATCGCCGCCAAGGCGGTCGCGCTGGGCATCGCCGCCACCGAGGGCTTCCGCGAGCGCCAGGAGCGCACGATCGAGGGGGCACGGGCTGTCGCTGCCGCCCTCACCACCGACGAGGCCCGCCAGGCCGGCGTCGACGTGCTCACCGGCGGCACCGACGTCCACCTTGCCCTCGTGGACCTGCGCGAGTCAGAGCTCGACGGCCAGGCGGCCGAGGACCGGCTCGACGAGATCGGCATCACCGTCAACCGCAACGCGGTGCCCTTCGATCCGCGGCCGCCGATGGTCACCAGCGGGCTGCGCATCGGCACCTCCGCCCTGGCCACGAGAGGCCTGGGGGCCGAGGAGTTCGGCGAGGTCGGCGCGATCATCGCCGAGGCGCTGGCGGGCGACTTCGAGGCCTCACGGCCCGATCTCGCCGAGCGCACGCAGGCGATCGCCGCCCGCTTCCCGCTCTACGAGCACCTGGGCGCTCCCGCCACCGCCTGACGGGCGCGTCGACCGGCCGGGTCAGTCGCTCAGGTAGATCGAGCGGGCCCAGATCGCCGCGAGAGCGTCGATCAGCTGTTGCTCTGCCGGTCCGCCGGGCCCGGCCTCGAGCTGCAGGAAGGCGCTGTCGGTCATCCAGGTGAGGGCCAGTGCGGTGGCGCGCGGGTCGGCGCAGCGCGTCCGGCCGGCGGCGTTCTCCTCGATCACGTGGCGCTCGGTTACCTCCGCGATCCGCGAGACCAGCCGGCGCCGGTGTTCGGCCACCTCCTCGTCGTAGGTGGACGCCTCGGCGACGGCACGGAGCAGCATCGCGTGCTCGCGGTGGATGGCCAGGGAACTCAGGAGTGCCTGCCGAACCCTCTCCGCGGGGGCTCCCTCGCTCTCCCACCAGAGGTTGGCCTGCTCGAGGATCAGCGCGTTTACGTCCTCGGTCAGCCGGATCAGCAGCTCGCGCTTGTCGGCGAAGTAGAAGTAGAAGGCGGTGCGGGAGATTCCGGCCCGCCGGGCGATCCGCTCCACGCCCAGGTCCGAGAAGGTGAATCCCTCCTCCAGGAGCGACTCGGTCGCCTCCAGCAGCGCCGCCTCGATCGCCTGGCGGCGGGCCGTCGGTGCGCCCCCGCTGCGCTGGGTGGTGGCCATGGCGCCGAGGCTAACAGTCGCCGGCGGGCCCGTCGGGAGCTATTTTCCCGGCGATGCCCCACCATTCCCGGCTCGAATCGGCCAACCCGTTCATCACCGACGACGGCTCCACGATCAGGGAGCTGGTGGGCCGGGTGAGCCTCCCCGCCGCCAACCAGAGCTTCGCCGAGGCGCGGGTGCCCGTGGGTGGCTCGACGATCCACCACCACCACGTGGTGGCGGAGGAGGTGTACTGGTTCACCGCCGGCCACGGGCGGCTGCTCATTGGAGGGGAGGAGGTCGATGTCGGCCCCGGCGACTGCTTCCTGATCCCGCCCGGCACCGACCACAAGCTCTGGAACACCGGCGAGGAGGAGCTGGTGCTCTTCTGCTGCTGCTCGCCGCCCTACGACCCGGCCGACACCGTCCTGGCCGAGTAGGCGGGCGCAGCCGCAGCCCGTTTGCAGGGCTTTTCCGGGCGCGGCGCGCGATGTCCTGCCGGAGGTTTACGGTTCGCCGGCGTGTTTGGAGGAGGTCCCGAGATCTGGCGGGAAGGCAGGATGGGGGCCGAGGCCGCCGGGCTGCTGGCCAGCCCCACCTGGAGGGGCCGCGGCGTCGAGCGCGGCGACGGCCAGCCGGTGATGCTGGTGCCGGGATTCCTCGCCGGCGACGAGAGCCTCTGGATGATGAGCCGCTGGCTGCGACGGATCGGCTACCGGACCCACGGCTCGGGGATCCGCTCGAACATCGGCTGCTCGGAGCAGGCGATCGTCGACCTCGAGCAGCGCGTGGTGGAGCTGAGCGACCGTTACGGCCAGCCGGTCACGATCATCGGGCACAGCCGGGGAGGGATGTTCGGCCGCGTGCTGGCCGTCCGCAACCCGGACAGGGTCGACCGCGTGATCGCCATGGGCTCGCCGCTCGTGGCGAGCATGGAGGACGTTCACGGCCTCGTCCGCTTCCAGATCCGCAACGTCCAGCGCGCCCAGCGCCTTGGTGCCCGGCGGCTCATCGCCGGCGACTGCGAGCAGAGCTGGAACGCCTACCGCTTCGGCCTCGAGCCGGTCGGCTGCTGCACCGAGTTCTGGACCGACATGGACGACCGGCTCCCGACGAGGGTCGGCTTCGCCTCGCTCTACTCGCGCTCGGACGGGGTGATCCACTGGCGGGCCTGCCTGGACCCCCAGGCGCGCCACGTCGAGGTGGCCAGCAGCCACTGCGGCATGGCCGTCAACCGTGACGTCTACGAGCGCGTGGCCGAGCTGATGACCGGCCGGATCGTGGCTTCGGTGCGTCCCCTGCGGGTCGCCTGACCGGCCCCTCGCCGCCCGGCCTGCCGAACCCCGAAAAACCCCGTTAGTGACGACGGATACGAACTGTCACTAAGCCGTCACAAAGTCCCCCCATGCGCTAACGTCCGCCCCCGCGTGCCGGTCTTCCGCCACATCGACCTGATCGTCCTCGCCGTCGCGCTGCCGGTCTTCATCCTCGCCGGCTGGCCTCTCCTCGGATGGGCCGCCGGGGCTTTGGCCTGGGGGCTCCAGAAGGCGATCGCCACGTGGACCAACCGCAGGGCCGAGGCCAGCGACGAGCCGCGCCAGGTGGCGGGGATCGTCACCGGCTCGATGATCGGCCGCGGCTGGCTGGTAGCGGTGATCATCTTCGGCACGGGGATGATCGAGAACGATGCCGGCCTGGCCGCGGCGGTCCTCTTCCTGCTCGTCTTCACCGTGAACTTCTCCTTCACCCTCGTGATGCGGCCGTTCGACCGCGCCGAGAGCGGCGGTACGGCCTGATGCGCGCCCGGCTGCTCGCTCCGGCCACCGCGGTGGCGCTTGCGCTGGCCGCCCCCTCGTCGGCCTTTGCGCTCAACATCAACGAGAGCTTCAAGCCCCAGAACGAGTTCAAGCTGACGCCGTGGATCTCGATCGAGATCTTCGGGATCGACATGTCGATCAACAAGGCGGTCTTCTACGTCCTGGCCGCCTCCGTGCTCGCCTGCGTGACCCTCATCTGGGTCGCCCGGCGGATGCAGATGAAGCCCAACCGCGTCCAGGCGATCGTCGAGGTCTACTACGGCCTCGTCGACAGCATCACCAGGGGGAACGTCCCCCAGGAGATGATCCGGCGCTGGTTCCCGTTCATGGCCGCGCTCTTCCTCTTCCTCTGGTTCTCGAACATGATCGGCTACCTGCCGCTGCCG
Organism: Solirubrobacteraceae bacterium; assembly: GCA_040399005.1. Taxonomy (GTDB): domain Bacteria; phylum Actinomycetota; class Thermoleophilia; order Solirubrobacterales; family Solirubrobacteraceae; genus F1-60-MAGs163. Next base: position 19,635 of record JBBATA010000024.1, on the reverse strand, counting down.
ACCAACACCGAGCACATGGTCACGATCTTCGGGATCGAGGTTCCGTCGCTCGCCCTCTACGCCGCTACGGCAAACATCTCTGTCCCGCTCGCGCTGACCCTTGTGGTCGTCATCAGCTACCACATCGAGGGAGTGCGGGCCAAGGGCCCGGTCTCCTACGTGAAGGGCTGGGTGCCGGCCGGAGTCAGCGGCGCGGCCGCGGTGCCGATCTTCTTCATCGAGGTGATCTCCCAGTTCGTCCGGATCATCTCCCTCTCGGTCAGGCTCTTCGCCAACATCCTGGCCGGCCACCTCCTGATCCTCTTCATGGGAGGCGGGCTCGTCATCCTGCTCAACCTGGCGATCATCGGCTCGGTGGTCCTCGGCCTGGTCACCGGCGTGCTGGCCGTGGCCTTCTACATCTTCGAGGTGGGACTCGTCGCCACCCTTCAAGCCTTTATCTTCACGACCCTGTCAGCGATCTACCTCGGCGGCGCCGTCGCCGAAGAACACTAAGGAGCACGAACACCGTGGACCTAACACTGATCACCGAACTGGCCCAGTCGGGCGTTACCGCCGAAGTGGCCCAGGAGTATGGCCGCAAAGGCATGAAGGCGATCGCCCTGGGCATCGGCGCCGGACTCGGCACCATCGGCCCGGGCATCGGCGTCGGATACATCTTCGGAAAGGTGATCGAGTCGGTCACCCGTCAGCCCGAGATGAAGGATGAGATCACCTCGATCCAGTGGCTGGGCTTCGCCCTCACCGAGGCGATCGTCTTCTACGCCTTCATCTTCGGCCTGATCGCCTTCTTCCTGGGCTAAACCGATGATCGCCGGACTCACGCCACTGGCCGCAGCCGCGGCCGAGGAGGAGAGCAGCAACTTCCTCGTCAGCCCGAGCATCGGGCTGATGATCTGGACGCTGCTCGCCTTCGGGGTGACGCTCATCATCCTCAACAAGTTCGCCTTCCCGGCGATCCGCAACGCGCTGGACAAGCGCGTGGCACTGATCGAGGAGTCGATCGAGCAGGCCGAGCAGTCCAGGGCCGAGTCCGAGAAGCTGCTCGCCGAGTACCGCGAGCGGCTGAAGGAGGCGCGCGTTCAGGCCGACGAGATCGTCGCCCGGGCGCGCAAGAACGCCGAGGCGTACGAGAGGGAGTCCTCCGAGGAGGCCAAGGAGAAGCGCGCCGAGCTGCTCGAGCAGACCCGCCGCGACATCGAGGCCGAGACGCGCCGCGCGATCGAGGAGATCCGCGGCGAGGTCGCCGACCTGACCGTGCTGGCCACCGAGAAGGTGACCGGCCGGGTCCTCTCCGACGCCGACCAGCAGCGCCTCGTGGACGAGGCCCTCTCCGAGCTCGACTTCACCTCGCTGGCAGGGGAGAAGCGGAGCTAGGCCATGGAAGAGATCGCCCAGGTCTACGCCCGCTCGCTCTTCGACGTTGCCTCCGAGCAGGACAACGTCGATGTCGTGCGCGGGCAGCTGGGCGAGCTCGCCGACGCGCTCGAGGAGAACCAGGACCTGCGCCTCTTCTGCTTCTCGCCGTACTTCTCCTCCGAGGAGAAGAAGCGCGGGCTGCAGGCGGCCCTCTCGGGGGTAGACCCGTCGGTCGAGCGCTTCCTGATGCTCCTGGTGGAGAACGAGCGGCTCCCGCTGATCTCCCGCATCCGGCGCGAATACGACCGGCTCTGCGACCAGGCCGAGGACCTGCTCGCGGTAACCGTCACCAGCGCCGTGGCCCTCGACCCGGCGGTCATCTCCCGCCTGGTCGAGCAGATCAGCGAGCAGACCGGCTCGCGCGTGGAGCTGACCGAGGAGGTCGACCCGTCGATCGTCGGCGGCGTCGTGCTCCGGGTCGGCAACTCGATCCTCGACGCATCGATCAGAAACCGTCTTGAAAACCTTCGCACCGAGGTCGCCCGCGCCTGATCGCGGGCAAATCCCAAGGAGTCAAAGAGAAAAATGCAGATCAAGCCCGATGAGATCACCAGCATCCTGAAGTCCCGCATCGAGGGGCTCGACGCCGGGAGCGCAGAGCTGACCGAGGTCGGCACCGTCCTCTCCATCGGCGACGGAATCGCCCGCATCTACGGGCTCGAGAACTGCCAGTCGCTCGAGATGCTTGAGCTCCCGCACGGCGTTACCGGGCTGGCCCTCAACCTCGAGGCCGACAACGTCGGCGCCGTGCTCTTCGGCCCCTGGGAGAAGATCGTCGAGGGCGACACCGTCAAGCGCACCGGCAAGCTGCTCGAGGTGCCGGTCGGCGACGCGCTGCTGGGCCGGATCGTCGACCCGCTCGGCAACCCGCTCGACGGCAAGGGCGCCATCGTCACCGACGAGACGCGCCTGGCCGAGTTCAAGGCCCCCGGCGTCGTCCAGCGCCAGCCGGTCACCGAGCCGATGCAGACCGGCCTCAAGGCGATCGACTCGATGATCCCGATCGGCCGCGGCCAGCGCGAGCTGATCATCGGCGACCGCCAGACCGGGAAGACCTCGATCGCGCTCGACACGATCATCAACAACAAGGACAGCGACCTGGTCTTCGTCTACGTCGCCATCGGCCAGCGCATGGCGACCGTCGTCCAGCTCGCCGAGACGCTCGCCGAGAACGGCGCGCTGGAGAGGACGATCATCGTCGCCGCGCCGGCCGACGAGTCGGCGCCGATCAAGTACATGGCGCCCTATGCCGGCACCGCGATGGCCGAGTACTTCCTCTACAACGGGAAGCACGCCGTCGCCGTCTACGACGACCTCACCAAGCACGCCTTCGCCTACCGGCAGATGTCGCTGCTCCTGCGCCGCCCGCCGGGCCGCGAGGCCTACCCGGGCGACGTCTTCTACCTGCACAGCCGCCTGCTGGAGCGGTCGGCCAAGATGAACGACGAGCTCGGTGGCGGATCGCTGACCGCGCTGCCGATCATCGAGACCCAGGCCGGCGACGTCTCGGCCTACATCCCGACCAACGTGATCTCGATCACCGACGGCCAGATCTTCCTCGAGCCCAAGCTCTTCTACTCGGGGGTCCGGCCGGCCATCAACGTCGGAATCTCGGTCTCCCGGGTGGGAGGCAACGCACAGATCTCGCCGATGAAGAAGATCGCCGGCCGCCTGAAGATCGAGCTCTCCCAGTTCCGTGACCTCGAGGCCTTCGCCCAGTTCGGCTCCGACCTGGACGCCGACACCCAGCGCACGCTGGCCCGTGGTGAGCGCCTGGTGGCGACCCTCAACCAGCCCGAGCGTGACCCGCTCCCCGTCGAGATCCAGGTCGCCCAGATCTACGCCGCCACCTCGGGGGCGCTGGACCGGATTCTCGTTGACCGCGTGCCGGAGTTCCTCGACGGGCTCACCCAGCGCGTCAAGGCCGAGGCTGCCCCGACCCTGGCCAAGATCGCCGAGGGCGACTGGTCCGACGAGACCCAGGCCGCGCTGGACAAGGCGGTGAAGGGCTTCGCCGACGACTTCGGCTACGACCTCGACGAGGAGGGCCAGCCGCTGGCCGGCACCGGCGTCGGGGAGACGAGCCGGATGGACGAGGGCCTGGCCGAGGCCGCCGGCGAGGAAGACGCCGCCGCCGCCAACCAGGCCGAGGAAGAGGAGGCTGCCGCGACCGCCTGAGCGGCCGCGCGCTCCACCAGCCATGTCGCAGCGCGACGTAAAACAGCGGATCGACTCGGTGAAGAACATCCGAAAGATCACCAGCGCCATGCAGATGGTCGCCGCCGCGCGCCTGCGCCGCGCCGAGCAGCGCATCGCCCACCTGCGGCCCTACGCCGGAGCGATCCGCCGCATGACCCGCCAGGCCGCAGAGGCGGCCGGGGGAGAGGTGGCCGGAAACCCGATCCTCCAGGAGCACGAGGCCGAGCGCACCGTCGCGATCCTGCTGGTCACCGGCGACCGCGGCCTGGCCGGTGCCTTCAACTCGCAGATCATCCGCGCCGGCCTGCGCGCCGCCGAGGAGTACGAGGCCCAGGGCAAGAGAGTGCACTTCTACGGGGTGGGGCGCCGCGGTGTCTCCTCGCTCGTCTTCCGCAAGCTCGAGCTCTCGGGCTCCTACACCGGCTTCACCGACCGCCCGGCCTACGCCGACGCCCGCCGGATCGCCGAGGACCTGATGAGCGCCTACGTCGATGGTGAGGTCGACCTCGTCGAGGTCTTCTACAACGGTTACGTATCGCCCCTGGTGCAGGAGGTGCGTGAGGAGGTCCTGCTCCCTCTCCAGAAGGCCACGATCGACGAGGCGATGGCCGAGGTCGCCGACGAGGATGTCCTCCACCACGCGCTGGTCGACTATGAGCCCGACCCGGCGGTGATCCTCCAGCGCCTGATCCCCGATTACGTCGAGATTTCGCTCTTCCGGGCCCTGCTCGAGTCGACCGCCTCCGAGCACGGGGCGCGAATGACTGCGATGCAGAGCGCTTCGGACAACGCCGGCGAGGTGATCGAGGACCTGACCCTCGAGATGAACCGCGCCCGCCAGGCGGAGATAACCCAGGAGATCATGGAAGTCGTCGCGGGCGCCGAGTCGCTCAGCTGATAACCGAGGAAAAGGAAGACATGGAAAACGGCAAAGGCAACACCGGAACGATCGAGGAGATCAAGGGAGTCGTCATCGAGGCGGCATTTCCCGAGGAGCTTCCTGAGATCAACAACGCCCTCGAGGTCCCCCTCGGCGACGGCACCCTTGTCTGCGAGGTCCAGCAGCAGCTCGGCGACGACCGCGTCCGCGCGGTGGCGATGGACTCGACCGACGGCCTGGCCCGCGGCGTTGCGGCCGTGGACACCGGCGGGCCGATCGCCGTTCCCGTCGGCGAGCAGACCCTCGGCCGGATCTTCGACCTGCTCGGCGACACGATCGACGGCGGCCCGCCGATCCCCGCCGATGTCCCCCGCTGGGCAATCCACCGCAGCGCCCCGACCGTCGAGGATCTCACCCCGACGACGGAGATGTTCGAGACCGGTATCAAGGTCATCGACCTCCTCGCCCCCTACGCCAAGGGCGGCAAGGTCGGGCTCTTCGGCGGCGCCGGCGTGGGCAAGACCGTTCTCATCCAGGAGCTGATCCACAACCTCGCCAAGGAGCACGGCGGCCTCTCGGCCTTCTGCGGCGTCGGCGAGCGTTCGCGCGAGGGCAATGACCTCTGGCTTGAGATGAAGGAGTCGGGCGTTATCGACAAGACGATGCTCGTCTTCGGCCAGATGAACGAGCCCCCCGGCTCGCGCATGCGCGTTGCCCTCACCGGCCTGACCATGGCCGAGTACTTCCGTGAGCAGGGCCAGGACGTGCTCCTGTTCATCGACAACATCTTCCGCTTCGTCCAGGCCGGCTCCGAGGTATCGGCGCTCCTGGGGCGCATGCCCTCGCAGGTGGGCTACCAGCCGACGCTCGAGTCGGAGATGGGCCAGCTGCAGGAGCGGATCACCTCGACCCGCGAAGGCTCGGTCACCTCGGTCCAGGCGATCTACGTCCCCGCCGACGACCTCACCGACCCGGCCCCGGCCTCGGTCTTCGCCCACCTCAACGCGACCACCGTGCTCTCGCGCGGCATCGCCGAGAAGGGCATCTACCCGGCCGTCGACCCGCTCGACTCGACCTCGACGATCCTCAAGGCCGACGTCGTCGGCGAGGAGCACTACGAGGTCGCCACGCGCGTCAAGGAGATCCTGCAGCGCTACAAGGAGCTCCAGGACATCATCGCCATCCTCGGTATCGACGAGCTCTCCGAGGACGACAAGATCATCGTCCAGCGGGCCCGCAAGGTGGAGCGCTTCCTCTCGCAGCCCTTCCACGTGGCCGAGCAGTTCACCGGCACGCCGGGCGAGTACGTCCCGATCTCCGAGACGGTCCGTTCCTTCAAGGAGCTGATCGACGGCGACCACGACGACGTGCCCGAGTCGGCCTTCCTGCTCAAGGGCTCGATCGACCAGGTCGTCGCCGACGCCAACAAGGGGGAGTAGGCACCGGTGGCCAGGACACCCTTCAAGGTGGAGGTGCTCACCCCGGAGGGGCCCGTCTTCGACGGCGAGGTCGAGATGCTCTCGACCCGCACCGAGGTCGGCTCGATCGGCATCCTGGCCAACCACACGCCGCTCCTGGGGATGCTCGCCCCGACCGAGCTGAAGCTGCACGTGAGCGAGAACGAGACCGTCCGCTACGCCCAGGGCGAGGGGTACATCCAGGTCGCCGACAACCACGCGCTAGTGCTGGTTGAGGAGGCGGTCACGCCGGAGGAGCTCGACGTGGCGAAGCTGAACGCCGAGCTCGAGGAGGCCGACGCCGCGGTTGAGGCGGCCGAGCCCCACAGCGAAGCGCTGCGCCGGAGCCTGCGCGACAGGCGTCGCGCCCAGGCCTTCCTCGAAGTGGCCGGCGCCGAGAGCGCCTAGCTCTCGAGCAGGCCGTACTCGGCGGCGGCGGCCCTGAGCTCCTCGAGGCCGAACGCCTCGACCGGGCCCATTGCTCCCTTGCCGTGAAGTTCGCCGGCAGCGGCGCGCTCGGCGCCCCACGCGAGGAAGGCGGCGGTCAGGTCGTAGCCGTTGGGGCCCGAAAGCTGGACTGAGGCGAGCCGGACGCCGTTCGCGTCGTAGGCGGTGGCGACGATCACCGAACGGGTGCCGGCTCGGGCCTCGTCGTCGGGCCCTCCCGTGGAGCCCTTGACGACCTTGCCCATGGCGGCGGTCAGCGCCTGGCGCACGCCGGGAACCTTGGTGATCGCCGCGTTGCCTGCGGCAACCACCTGCAGCGGGCGGGTCATAGGCCCGAACCAGCCGAGGTAGACGCCCACCTCCTCCAGCTGCGGGTCGAGCCGCGGCAGCGCGAAGTGCTCGGTGCCGCCGATCGAGATCCCCTGGATCTCGCGGCCGTCAACGTCGAACGATCGGACGTTCTTGGCCCCGCGCTCTGTCCTGATGCGGCCGTCCCTCCAGGCAAAGGAGCTGTCGAAGAGCACGCCGGCGGCGCTGGCCCGGGTGCCGCCGCTCATTCCGCCGGCGCCGCCGGCTCCCTCCCAGCAGTAGCCGATCTCGATGCGCCGGGCGTTCGGGCCGGCCTTCTCCAGGGCCAGGGCACCGGCCAGGTTGCCGGGCACGAAGTCGTAGCCCATCGCCGGCAGGAGTGCGATACCCAGCGGCTCCGCACGGCGGCTGGCCTTCTCGAAGACGTCACGGATGAACGGGCCCTCCCCGGTTGAGTCGAGGTAGTGGGCGCGGCGCCGGATGGCCGCGTCGAGCGCGGGGCTTCCCCAGCGCATGAACGGGCCGACGGTGGTCACCAGTACGTCGCCCTCGTGCAGGAGCGTGTCGAGGCTGGCGGGAGCGGCGACGTCGGCCACCCGTGCCTCGAGCCCCCCAAGCTCCTTCGCGAGGGTCTCCACGCGGGCGCGGCTGCGGGCGGCAAGGACAGGCTCCAGGCCCCGGGCGACCATCGCGCGGGCGGTCAGCTCGCCGGTAAAGCCGGTTGCTCCAAAGAGGACGATGCGGGACGGCATGGCCTGATTATCCTCAAGGCGATGGAAGAACGCGACCTGGCCGAGCGGCTCATCGCCTACGACACCTCCCGCCCGGAGGGGCTGCGCGTCGCCGCCGAGTACGTCCGCGGCTGGCTGGAAGAGGCCGGCGTCCGCGTGGAGGCCCGCGAGCACGGCGGCCTGCCGGTGCTCCTCGGCGAGGTCGGGCCCACAACCGGGCCGGCTGTGGTCTTCCACGGCCACCTCGATGTCGTCCCCGGGTTCGACGAGCAGTTCGTTCCCCGGGTAGACGGCGACCGCCTGGTCGGGCGCGGGGCCTTCGACATGAAGGGTGCGCTCGCGGCGATGCTCTGCGCCGTCGGCGACCTCGCCGCCCAGGACGAGGTGCGCGTCCTCTTCATCTGCGTTCCCGACGAGGAATCCGAGGACGTCGACGACCGCTCGACCGACGCCCTCATCCGCGAGGGGATCGACGCAACCTTCGCCATCACCGGCGAGCCGACCGACCTCCACGTCGGCGTCCAGTCCAAGGGGGTGCTCGCCATCCAGGCCGAGGTGCGGGGCACCGCCGCCCACGGCTCGACCCCGTGGCTCGGCGACAACGCCGTGCTCAAGGCCCACGACAGCTTCCGGCGCATCGAGACCCTTCCCTTCAGCCGCCAGTCTTCGGACCTCTTCGACCGGCCCTCGATCAACCTCTCGCGGATCTCCGGTGGCGATGCCTTCAACAAGGTTCCCGACCGCTGCCTGATCGACGTCGACATCCGCTACCTGCCCGGCCAGGACCCGGAGCTGATCCTCGAGCAGGTCGGGTCGCTCCCGGACCTGGAGGTCGTGAAGAGCTTTCACCGCGCGCCGGCGATCGTGGATCGCGACAACGGCTACGTCCTGGCCCTGCGCGAAGCGGCTGGCGCGACCGGGGACAGCGACAGCCTCTCGGTCGGGCGCGACGGGGCTTCCGACGCGCACTCGTTCCTCGAGGCCGGGATCCCGGCGGTGGAGTTCGGTCCGGTCGGCGGGGGCCACCATGGCCCGGATGAATGGGTCTCGATCTCCTCGCTGGCCCGCTACCGCCAGGCCCTCGTCGCCTTCGGCGCCCTGGCGGCAGGAGTTCCCGCGCGCCCGGCTGCGTCGCTGCGGGCCATAGACGGCGGCCTGGCCTCCTAGCGGCGGGCCAACCGGCGACTCCGGCGGGTCGGCTCTATACCCTGAAACAGAGCTTTTTCCGCCCGTGACCGAGGATCCCGAAAGCCAGCCCCGGCCGGGACGCGGCCTGCTCGCCAAGACGGCGCTGGCCGGTGTCCTGATCGCCCTCCTGACCGCGACCACCGTCGCCTCCGCAGGGCTGCTCGAGGTCAACCAGCTGGTCGACATCGTCCAGGAGGAGGGCCAGTCGATCCCCGGGGTCGAGAACGACCTCGACGAGGTGGACGGCGGCGGCCCCCAGACGATCCTGATGATCGGCTCCGACCGCCGCTTCGTCGAGCGCAAGCAGAAGAACGCCGGGCGCTCGGACACGCTGATGCTCGCCCACCTGGATCCCGACGCCGGGGCGACGGCGGTGATGTCGATCCCGCGCGACCTGCGGGTCCAGATCCCCGGCTACGGCCAGGACAAGATCAATGCCGCATTCGCGATTGGCGGGCCGAAGCTGACCCTCAAGACCGTCCGCGAGCTCCTCGGGATCCCGATCAACCACATCGTCGAGATCAACTTCGGCGGCTTCAGCCGCGCCGTAAACCGCCTGGGCTGCGTCTACGTCGACGTCGACCACCGCTACTACCACTCCAACGAGGGCCTGCCCCCGAGCCAGCAGTACGCCGAGATCGACATCAAGCCTGGCTACCAGAAGATGTGCGGCCAGACCTCCCTCGATTTCGTCCGCTACCGCCACACCGACTCCGACTTCGTCCGTGCCGCCCGCCAGCAGGAGTTCCTGCGCCAGGCCAAGGGCCAGTTCGCGATCTCATCGCTACTGGGCGACCGCAAGGAGCTCGTCAAGATCTTCGCCCGCTACACGCGTACCGACATCCGTTCCAATGACGAGATCCTCCAGCTGCTGAAACTCGCCTTCCTCTCCTCCAAGAACCCGGTCAGCGAGGTCCGCTTCCCGGCCACCGACGTCCCGGGCACCAGCGACCTCCAGGTCTCGCCGGCGGCCCTGGCCAAGGCGATCGACGAGTTCGAGAACGCCGAGCCCTCGGCCGGCGCCAAGCAGACCGGCGACAAGAGCGGCAAGGCGAAGAAGGCGCGCAAGAAGCAGAGGAAGAAGACTTCGACGGCGCTGCCCCCGGGGATCGTCGGCGACCGTGCCGAGGCCGAACAGCAGGCGATCCGCGCGGCCAGCAAGATCCAGCTGCCGGTCTACTACCCGGGCGTGCGCCTGGCCAGCGGCGGCTTCTCCTCGGGCGAGCCCGACTACCCGGCCACCCGCGCCTACGACCTGGTCACCCGGAACAAGACCCGCTTCGAGTCCTACCGGATGGTCCTCTCGACCGGCGAGGCCGGGCAGTACTACGGCATCCAGGGCACGGCGTGGAAGACGCCGCCGATCCTTGACAGCCCGAGCGAGACCACGACGCTCGGGGGCCGGAAGTTCGAGCTCCACTACGACGGCAAGCGGCTCTCGCTGGTGGCCCTGCGGACCCCGAACGGCAGCTACTGGGTCTCGAACACGCTCTCGCGAACGCTCACCAACCAGCAGATGCTGGCCATCGCCAAGTCGCTCAAGCGGCTCGGCAGCTGAGGCCCGCCCAACGCGCCGGCTGGCGCTACGCTTCGCCGGTCCTTATGAGCACCCCTGAGCGTGAGCCGATCGGCGTCATCGGCACCGGTTACGTAGGCCTGTGCACGGCGGTCGGATTCGCCGAGCTGGGCAGCGATGTCTGGTGCATCGACATCGATGCCGCCAAGATCGAGGCCCTCAAGCGAGGCGAGGTACCGATCCATGAGCCGGGGCTGGAAGAGGCCCTCGAGCGCAACCGCGAGCGGCTCAACTTCTCGACCGACCTCGCCGACGCGCTCGAGCACGCCCGCCTGCTGTTCGTGGCCGTCGGCACCCCGCCGACCTACTCGGGAGACGCCGACCTCAGCGCCGTCCACGCGGTGGTCGAGGCGATGCCCCCATCCGACCGCCACGCCCTGGTCATGAAGTCGACCGTCCCGGTTGGAACCGGCGAGGCGATCGAGCGCATCTTCGCCGAACAGGGCAAGGACGGATTCAGCTACGTCTCCTGCCCCGAGTTCCTCAAGGAGGGGACGGCGCTCGCCGACTTCCTCAATCCGGACCGCGTGGTGATCGGTGACCGCGGCGACTGGGCCGGCGACGCCGTCGAGGAGCTCTACCGGCCGCTCCTCGCCTCCGAATACGGCGGCCAGGGCTCCGGCGAGCTGGTTCGCACCGACGTCGCCAGTGCCGAGATGGTCAAGCTGGCGGCCAACGCCTTCCTGGCCACCAAGATCTCCTTCATCAACGAGATCGCCAACGTCTGCGAGGAGACCGGAGCCGATGTGCTCGAGGTCGCCAAGGGGATGGGGCTCGACGATCGCATCGGGCCGAAGTTCCTGCGCCCCGGAATCGGCTTCGGCGGCTCCTGCTTCCCGAAGGACGTCTCTGCCCTCAAGCAGCTGGCGGGCAACAGCGGCTACCACTTCCAGCTGCTCGGCGCGGTGATCGAGGTCAACGAGCTCCAGAAGAGGCGGGTGATCGGGAAGCTCGAGAAGCACCTCGGCTCGCTCGTCGGCAAGCGTGTCGCCCTGCTCGGCCTGGCCTTCAAGCCCGACACCGACGACATGCGGGAGGCCTCTTCGCTCGTCCTGGCCGCCCGCCTCCAGGCTGCCGGCGCCACCGTCACTGCCTACGACCCGATCGCCGAGGAGGCTGCGCGCCCGCTCATGCCCGGGGTCGAGTTTGCCTCCAACGCCCTCGACGCCGCCCGCGACGCCGATGCCGTCGTGCTGGTAACCGAATGGGACGAGATCGTCGGCACCGACCCGGGGGCCCTGGCCTCGGCGATGGCCGGAACCGTGGTGATCGACGGGCGCAACGCGCTCGACCCGGAGGCCGTCCGCGGCGCCGGGCTGGTCTACGAGGGCGTCGGGCGCGCCTGAGCCGATGCGGGCGGTGATCCTCGTCGGCGGGGAAGGCACCCGCCTGCGACCCCTCACCTCCGAGGTGCCCAAGCCGGTCGTGCCGCTGGTCGGCCAGCCGCTGATGGCCTACATGTTTGAATGGCTGGCCGGCGCCGGGGTAACCGAGGCGGTCATGGCCTGCGGCTTCCTTCCCGACCGCATGGAGGAGGAGCTCGGCGACGGAAGCCGCTACGGCCTGGCCGTCACCTACGTCGCCGAGCCGGAGCCGATGGGCACCGGCGGTGCGCTGCGTTTCGCCGACGAGTCCCTTCCCGGCGGCCTCGGCGAGCGGTTCGTGATGTGCAACGGGGACGTGCTGACCGACCTCGACCTGCGCCGCCAGATAGAGCTCCACGAGGAGCTCGGCGCCGTCGCGACCCTCGGCCTTGCGCCGGTGGAGGACCCGTCGGCCTACGGCCTCGTCCGGGTCGGGGAAGACCTTTCGGTGGCCGGCTTCCTGGAGAAGCCCGAGCCGGACGAGATCGACACCGACCTGATCAGCGCCGGCGCCTACGTGCTCGAGCGCAGCGTCCTGGACCTGATCGAGCCGGGGCGCAACGTCTCGATCGAGCGCGAGGTCTGGCCGCGGCTCGTCGGGGAGGGTCTCTACGGGGTCGCCGACCGCAACGCCTACTGGCTCGACATCGGCACCCCCGACCGCTACCTCCAGGCGACCGGGGACATCCTCTCCGGCCGGGCGCGGACCTCGGTTGCCGGGTCGTTGGACGCCGAAGGCCTCGCAGTGGCCCCCGGGGCACAGGTGGACGGCGAGCTGGTCGGGCCGGCAATGGTGGGGGAGGGGGCGGTGATCGCCACCGGCGCGACCGTCGGGCCGGGCTCGGTGGTCGGCCCCGGCGCGCAGGTGGGCCCTGGCGCCCGCGTCGTGCGGTCGGTCGTGCTCGAGCAGGCACGGGTCGGCGAAGGCGCCGTTCTGGAGGACGCGATCCTTGCCCCAGGGGCTCAGGTGGGCGCCGGGAGCGAGGTCACGGAGATGTCGGTGGTGGGCCCGCGTGCCCGCGTGGGCGCGGAAAACCGCCTGCGACACGGCGTCCGCCTCTTCCCGGACGCCGAGCTGGGCGACCGGGCCGTCGCTTTCTGAGCCGGTCCGTCAGACTCCCGGGCAGGAGAGATGCCCGAGAGCGAGCCCACAGCCAGCCTTGACGCCGAAGCGGTGGCCGCGGCCGACCCGAGCGGCCAGGTCTTCGACGTGCTCGCGCTGCCCGAGCAGCTCCGCGACGCGCTCTTCAAGGCCGAGTCGGCCGAGCTGCCCGAGACCGACAGCCCCGGCGGGCTGGTCGTCGCAGGGATGGGCGGTTCCGGGATCGGCGGGCGCCTGGCCCGCGCGATCCTCGGCGACGAGGCCTCGCGGCCGGTGCTCAGCTCGTCGGAGTACATGCTCCCCCCGTGGACGACCGCCGACACGACGGTCCTGCTGGCCAGCTATTCGGGGGAGACCGAGGAGACGCTCGCCTGTTACGAGGCGGCGGGAATCATCGGTGCGCCGCGAGTGGTGGTCACCTCGGGGGGGACGCTCGCCCAGGCGGCCCGGGCCGACGGGGTTCCGGTGATACCGGTGGCCGGCGGCCTCCAGCCGCGCGCCGCCGTCGCCTACATGACCGTCGCCGCGCTGGAGACCGCGGCCGCCTGCGGCGCCGGGCCGCGAATGACTGCGGAGATCGACGTCGCCGCCGAGGGGCTCGAGCAGCTCGCGGGGGCCTGGGGGCCGGAGTCGCCCGAGGACTCCGAGGCCAAGACGCTGGCCCGCGAGCTGGCGGGAACCGTTCCGGTGATCGCCGGCTCGGGGCTCACCGCGCCGATCGCCGGCCGCTGGAAGACCCAGATCAACGAGAACTCCAAGCAGCCCGCATTCGCCTCGGCCCTTCCGGAGCTGGACCACAACGAGATCCTGGGCTGGGCCCGGTCGCCGGAGTACGGGCCGTTCAGCGCGATCTTCCTCTACGACAGCGATGACACTCCCCGGATCTCCCGGAGGATCGAGCTCACCCGGGAGCTGATCGCCGGCGGCGCGCGCGGCACCCACCTGCTCCCGACCCAGGGAGCGAACGCGGTCGAGCGCCTCTTCTCGCTCGTCCTCCTGGGCGACCTGGTCTCCGTCTACCTCGCGGTCCTCAACGGCGTCGATCCCCTCGACATAGGGGCCATCTCGGAGCTCAAGGAGCGCCTGAGCGCCCCGGAATAAGGGCCGTGGGGCCCGTTCCGCGGGAACCTTGACACACCTTTGGTAAGGTTTGGGCCTAATGGACGCCCTCACCATCCATGAGGCGGCGGAGACGACCGGCTGGACGCCGCGAATGCTTCGCTATATCGAGCGGATCGGGCTGATCGAGCCCGCCCGCTCGGGTTCCGGCTACCGCATGTACGGGCCGGGAGAGCTTCAGCGGCTGCGGACCCTTCGCGAGCTGCTGGCCGAGCACGATCTCGGTCTCGGTGACGTCGCGTTCGCCCTGCGTATGCGCCAGGACGGCGCGATGCAGGGGGATGTCGATTCCTGGCTCGAAGCTGAGCCGAGGCGCCCGGAAACCGTCACCGCCGAGGACTGGCTGCGATGGGAGCAGGAGAAGCATGCCCGGATCCTCGAAGCCGTAAACGCAAACCCGAAGATGGAGACCACTGCCTGATGACCACCACCGCCGTTCTTTCACCCACCGACTACAAGGTCGCCGACCTCGGCCTCGCCGAGTTCGGGCGTAAGGAGATCCGCCTGGCCGAGCACGAGATGCCGGGCCTGATGAAGACCCGCGAGGAGTTCGCCGCCGCCCAGCCGCTCAAGGGCGCCCGGATCACCGGCTCCCTGCACATGACGGTCCAGACCGCCGTGCTGATCGAGACGCTCGTCGCGCTGGGCGCCGAGGTCCGCTGGGCGAGCTGCAACATCTTCTCGACCCAGGACCACGCCGCCGCTGCCGTCGTGGTCGGCCCCGAGGGGACTCCCGATGAGCCGCGCGGAGTGCCGGTCTTCGCCTGGAAGGGCGAGACGCTCGAGGAGTACTGGTGGTGCACCGAGCAGGCCGTCAACTGGCCCGACGGTGGCCCGAACATGATCCTCGACGACGGCGGCGACGCCACGATGCTCATCCACAAGGGCGTCGAGTTCGAGAAGGCCGGTGCCGTCCCCAACCCGGACGACGCCGAGTCCGAGGAGTTCCAGGTCTTCCTGACGCTCCTGCAGAGCTCGGTCGCCGAGCACCCCGACCGCTACACCAAGATGGCCGCGGGGATCCAGGGCGTCACCGAGGAGACCACCACCGGCGTCCTGCGCCTGACCCAGATGGCCGAGAACGGCGACCTGCTCTTCCCGGCGATCAACGTCAACGACTCGGTGACCAAGTCGAAGTTCGACAACCTCTACGGCTGCCGCCACTCGCTGGTGGACGGGATCAACCGTGCCACCGACGTCATGCTCGCCGGAAAGACCGCCGTGGTCTGCGGCTTCGGTGACGTGGGCAAGGGCTCGGCCGAGTCGCTGAGGGCCCAGGGAGCCCGGGTGATCGTCACCGAGATCGACCCGATCTGCGCCCTCCAGGCGGCGATGCAGGGCTACCAGGTCTCCACGCTCGAGGACGAGCTGGCGACCGCCGACGTTTTCATCACGACAACCGGCAACAAGGACATCATCGGTGCCGAGCAGATGGCGAAGATGAAGCACCAGGCCATCGTCGGGAACATCGGCCACTTCGACAACGAGATCGACATCGCCGGGCTGACCGGCTTCGACGGGATCGAGCGGATCAACATCAAGCCGCAGGTCGACGAGTGGCGCTTCCCCGACGGCCACTCGGTGATCGTCCTCTCCGAGGGCAGGCTCCTCAATCTCGGCAACGCGACCGGCCACCCGTCGTTCGTGATGTCGGCCTCGTTCACCAACCAGGTGATCGCCCAGATCGAGCTCTTCACGAAGAACTCCGATTACGGCCGCGAGGTCTACGTCCTGCCGAAGAAGCTCGACGAGAAGGTCGCCCGGCTCCACCTCGACGCCCTCGGCGTGAAGCTGACCGAGCTGACCCCCGAGCAGGCCGCCTACATCGGCGTCCCGGTCGAGGGCCCGTACAAGCCGGACACCTACCGCTACTAGGAGGACGGGCTCCTGCCCGGCCACGACGTCGCCGACCTGACCCTCGCGGCCCCCGGGCTCGCGAGGGTCGAGTGGGCGGCGGGGCAGATGCCGGTGCTCGCCCGGGTCTCCGGGCGCTTTGCCCGTGAGCGCCCGCTGGAGGGAAGGCGGGTCTCGGTCTGCCTCCACGTAACCGCCGAGACGGCGAACCTGGTCCGGGCGCTCGTGGCCGGCGGCGCGGAGGTGGCGCTGGCCGCAGCCAACCCCCTCTCCACGCAGGACGACGTCGCGGCGTCACTCGTTGAAGAGGACGGCGTGGCGGTCCACGCCGTCCATGGGGAGACCCTCGACCGCTACGCCGAGCATGTCGCCGCCCTCGTGGCCTTCGGGCCCCAGCTGGCCATCGACGACGGGGCCGACCTCATCGGCGCCCTCAACGACGCCGAGGGCGGTGCCGACGAGCTGGTCGGCGCCACGGAGGAGACGACGACCGGCCTCGTGCGCCTGAGGCGCCTGGAGGCCGAGGGGAGCCTGAAGGTGCCGGTGATCGCCGCAAACGAGTCACGCACCGAACGGGCCTTCAACGACCGTTACGGGACCGGGCAGTCGGCCCTGGACGGGATCGTCCGCGCCACCAACGTCCTGCTCTCCGGCTCGGTCGTCGTGGTCCTGGGCTACGGCTGGACCGGCAAGGGGATCGCGCTCAGGGCCAAGGGCCAGGGCGCCAACGTCATCGTCTGCGAGGTCGACCCGATGCGGGCGCTGGAGGCCCGGATGGAAGGGTTCGAGGTGATGCCCGCCCTGGAGGCCGCCTCGCGCGGGGACATCTTCATCACCGTCACCGGCGGCCGCGACGTGCTCGGGGCCGGCCACTTCGAGGCGATGAAGGACGGCGCGATCATCGCCAACGCGGGCCACTTCGACGTCGAGGTCGACCTGGCCGCGCTCGAGGAAGCCTCATCCTCCCGGCGGGAGGTGCGCCCGCTGGTCGAGGAGTACCTCGTCGACGGGCGCCGTCTCAACCTGCTGGCCCACGGGCGCGTCGTGAACCTCGCCGCCGCCGACGGTCACCCGGCGGCGGTGATGGACCTCTCGTTCGCCCTCCAGGCCCTCGCTCTCGAGCGGCTCGCCGGGGAGGACCGCCTGGAGCCCGGCGTCCACCCGGTGCCCGAAGAGCTCGACCGCGAGGTCGCCCGCCTCAAGCTCGACTCCCTGGGCGTGGAGATCGACAGCCTCACCGAGGGTCAGGCCGAGTACCTGCGCGCCTGGCTGCCCGCGCCGCACGACGGCTGAGGGCGGCCACGCTGTGCGACGATGGCTGCCGTGAGCGCGGAAGCGACAGAGGCTGCCCTCGCCCGCCTGCGCGAGGACGGCGCCGCCCCGGCGACCGTGGCCAGCTTCGGCCGGGCGATAGGGCTGGTGGCCTCCGGTGAAAGCGGCCTGATCCCGGAGGGCTCGATCGAGCCGGTCGACTCGGTGGAGGAGTACGCCGCGCTCGAGCCTGCCGGCGCCGGCGAGCGCGAGCTGCTCGACGCCACCGTGGTGATCAAGCTCAACGGCGGCCTGGGAACCAGCATGGGGATGAGCGGGCCCAAGTCTCTGCTCGAGGTCAAGGACGGCCTCAGCTTCCTCGAGATAACCGCCCGCCAGGTGACCAGCCTCCGCGAGCGGGCCGGCGCCCCGCGCCTGCCGCTGGTCCTGCTGGACAGCTTCCGCACCGCCGGCCCCTCGGTCGAGCTGCTGGAGGGCCTGGGCGGCCTGTCGGGCGGCCTGCCGGCCGACTTCCTGCAGGGGCGCGTGCCCAAGCTCCTGGATGACGGGAGCCTGATGCCGGTCTCCTGGCCGGCCGACCCCGAGCTCGAGTGGTCACCGCCTGGCCACGGCGACCTCTACCCGGCCCTGGTCGGCTCGGGCCTCCTCGCGCGCCTGCGCGAGGAGGGCTTCCGCTACGCCTTCGTCTCCAACGCCGACAACCTGGGGGCCGTCGCCGACCCGGCGATCCTCGCCTGGATGGCCCGCGAGGATGTGCCCTTCGCCATGGAGGTCGCACGGCGCACGGAGGCCGACCGCAAGGGCGGCCACATCGCCCGGCGTCCCGACGGCAGCCTGGTGCTCCGGGAGATCGCCCAGACGCCGGATGGGGACCGCGAAGCGTTCGCCGACATCGAGCGCCACCGCTTCTTCAACACCAACAGCATCTGGTTCGACCTCGACGCGCTCTCGGCGGCGCTCGGCGACGACGGAGTGATCGACCTGCCGCTGATCGTCAACCGCAAGACGGTCGACCCCTCCGACCCCTCTTCGCCCGCGGTCCTCCAGCTCGAGACGGCGGTCGGCGCGGCGCTGTCGGCGATCCCCGGCGCCCGCGCCCTGCTCGTGCCCAGGAGCCGGTTCATGCCGGTCAAGACCACCGACGACCTGCTCGTCCTGCGCTCCGACGCCTACCGCCTGGAGGAGGATGGCCGGCTTGCCTTCACCGGCGACCCGTCGCTCGGGCCCCCGGTGGTCGAGCTCGACCCGTCCTGGTACCGGCTGATCGGCGAGTTCGAGGAGCGCTTCCCTGCCGGCGCGCCGTCGCTGAGGGAGTGCCGCCGGCTCGAGGTCAGGGGCGACGTCCTCTTCGAGGGTGGCGCCCAGGTCGTCGGAGATGTCGTGCTGGACTCGCCTGCTGGCGAGCGGATGGTCGTGGCCGCCGGCACGCGGCTGGCCGGCTAGCCCTCGCCGGCTGCGGCCCTGTCCTCGAGCGCTTCGCGGCGCCGCTGCTCGCGCTCGCTGCGCTCAAGGGCCCGGAAGATCAGGAAGGCGAGCGCCACCCCCATCACGATCGTCTGCTCAAGGGCCATCAGCTCGCCCCCGAGCTGCTGGTCGCTGGTCGCGGTGAAGCCGAAGATCTGCTCGCGGACCTCGTAAGGGCGGTAGAGGGGGTCGGGAGCGAAGGTGAGGGCGATCCCGAGTATCCCGACGCCGAGCTTGGTTGACGCCATGTAGATCAGCGGCGCCATTACGCCGTCCCCGAGCCGCGGGCGGATCGGGGAGAGGAGCTGCCACCAGTAGAGGAGCCCGACGCCCAGGAAGCAAAGGTGCTCGAGGATGTGGACGATGTCCGACTCCAGGGCGGAGTCGTAAAGGGTGGGCACGTGCCAGGCCCACATGAGGACGATGTAAAGGACCACCGCCACCGCAGGGTGCATCAGCGGGCCGAGGGCGCGCTCGAGCGCCTGCAGCCGGCGGGTCGCCGGGCGGAGGATCACCTTGTTGAGGGAGGCGATCAGGAAGATCGGGGCCAGGTCCAGCAGCAGGATGTGCTGGGCCATGTGGAAGGTGAACGACTGCGCCGCCAGGTTGTCGATGGGGGAGAGGAGCGCGAGGACCAGGAAGGCGATCCCCAGGAGGAAGGAGACCAGCCGCAGGACCGGGGCCTTCGCCGGGCCGATCTCGCGGCGCACCTTCCACCAGCGCGGCAGGTAGAGCCCGCAGAAGACCAGGACCATGAGGATCGGCCCGGGGTCGACCGTCCAGCCGAGGTCCGGGGAGGCTGATGCGAGGAAGGCCGGGAGGCTTGCTTCGGTCACGCCACCCAATCGTCGCAAAAGCGGGCTCCCATGCCGCTTCCTGCACGCCAGGCTGGCCCCGGTGGCCCCTTCGCTGCGAGAGCTCCTGGAGATCGTGGGCGCCGCTCTCGTCCCGCCGCTCTGCTGGTCATGCCGCGGGCCGGCCCCCGCACGGAGCCCGCTCTGCCTGGCCTGCGAGCGGCTGCTTCCGTGGCTCGACCCGCAGGTTCCGGCGGCGAAGGTGGCCGGCGCCGGCGAGCACCCGGCGCCACTCGACCGGGCCTGGGCGCCCCTCTCCTACGAGGGCGTCGCCCGGGACCTCGTCCACGCCCTCAAGTTCGCGGCGGCGCCCGGGGTGGCCCCGGGGATGGCCCGCCAGGCCTGCGACGCGCTTCCGCCACGGGCCTTTCCCGCCGGCTCCCGCCTGGTCCCCGTCCCG
>JBBATA010000023.1:4064-23943 GCA_040399005.1 Solirubrobacteraceae bacterium | reverse complement strand
GCCGGCGCCTCCCAGCTGCGGCCCTGCCGCCCGCGCCCGGCGCTCTGCGAGGAGGCGGTGACCAGCGTGCCGTGCGGGGCGCCGCCGGCGGCCAGGCCGCGGGCGTGCTCGTTGGTGGAGCCGGCCTGCCGGAGGTGCAGGTGCGGGCGCCCCAGGGCGCTCATGCCGGCTGGATCCGGACCTCGTCGTCGCGGTCCAGGCCGAGCCGCTCGACCGCAGAGCCGCGGTTCACCGCGAGCGCCAGCGAGCGGTACGGGTCCTGGTAGATCAGCAGGCCGCCCTCGGGTGCGTCGGCGAAGGTGGTGGTGTAGATGCCCTCGCTGCCGTTGATCTTCACCGGCACCCCGAGCCGCAGCCCGAAGCTCGCGAGCTCCTCGTGCTCGAGGTCGAGCGAGACGTTGCCGTAGGCGTCGAAGCCGAGGGCGTGGGCGATGATCTCGTCACCCTCGGCCCGGGCCATCGGCATCTCCAGCTCGACGAGGTCGTCGGGCTCGAGCGGCGTGCCGGCCTCCTCGAGCGGGGCGCCGGCGGCCAGTCGTGCGGCGACCGGGGCGAAGATGTCGCGGCCGTGGAAGGTGGAGGAGGTTGGCTGCAGGCGGAAGGGGGAGGTGCTGACGTCGAAGGCCTCGGCGACCCCGCCGCAGCTGCGCACGGCGATCGAGAGCAGGCCGTTGTCGGGGCCGACGAAGATCCGGTCCCCGTCGTTGGCGCGCACCGCGATCGCCCTACGCCGGGCGCCGACCTCCGGGTCGACGACGGCGAGGTGGATCCGCGCCGGGAAGTACTCGAGCGTGCGGCGCAGCATCAGGGCGCCGCCGCGGACGTCGTGGCGGGGCAGGCCGTGGGTGATGTCGAAGATGCGGCTCTCCGGCGAGATGCCGGCGATCACGCCGTGGCAGACCCCTACGAACTCGTCGGCGGTGCCGTAGTCGGAGAGGAAGGTGATCGGCTCGGCCATCGCTCAGGCGTCAAGCGGCTTACCCGGACTTGCCGGGTCGCGCTCGCTGATGCCCCACGGCGAGCCGTACTCCTCGAGCTTCTCCAGGAACGGCACGGCGTCGAAGGCCTCGGGCCCGAGCACGCCGACGCCCTGCCAGGTGCCCGCGGCCAGCAGCTCCATCGCGATCACCGGGTTGATCGCCGTCTGCCAGACCACCGCCTGGCTGCCGTCGAGCTCCATCGTCTCGGCGTTGTCGACCGCGTGGTAGATGTAGGTCGCGCGCGGCTCGCCGTCCTTGCCGGTGCCGGTGACCAGCGTGCCGGCGCAGGTCTTGCCGCTCATCTTGTCGCCGAGCTCTGCCGGGTTGGGCAGCGCGGCGGCGACCACGTCGCGCGGGCTGACCATCTGGCCGCGCACGTCGACCGGGTCGGTGCCGTCGAGGCCAAGCTTGTGGAGCGTGCGCAGCACCTCGATGAACTCGTCACCGAGCCCGTACTTGAAGGTGCAGCGCTTGCAGTCGACCCAGCGCGGGATGAGCAGCACCTCCTCGTGCTCGACGTTGACGCACTCGACCGGGCCGATCCCCTCCGGGAAGTCGAAGAGCTCAGGCTCGGAGAACGGCGCCGTGGTGAACCAGCCGCGGTCCTTCTCCCAGATGACCGGCGGGTTGAGGCACTCCTCGATGGTGGTCCAGATCGAGAAGGTGGGGGCGAAGTCGTAGCCCTCGATCACCAGGTTGGCCCCGTCGCGCACGCCGGCCTCGTCGATCTCGCTGAAGAGGTGGTCGGCGGCGTAGCGGGCGGCGACGTCGGAGAAGCCTGGCTCGACGCCGATTCCCACGAGCGCCAGCTGGCCGGCGCGCTCCCAGGCCGGGGCGGCCTCGAACTGTGCGTCGCCGAGCTTGATGCCGGTCTCTTCGAACGGGTTATCGGGGTGGGGCTCGGAGAGGGTGCAGGCCATGTCGAGGTAGGTGCAGCCGGCCTCCAGCGCGGCCTCGAAGATCGGCGGGTTGAGGCGCGGGTCACAGGCGTTGAGGATCACGTCGATCTCCTCGGCCTTCGCAAGCGCGACGATCGCCTGTGGGTCGGAGGCGTCCAGGGCGGCGGCGCTCATCCGCTCGTCGCCGAGGTTCTCGATCGAGGCCTGGGCGCGGGCCTCGTCGAGGTCGGTGATGACGAGCTTGTCGAAGAAGTCTCGGCGGCGGGCGATGGCGGCCGCAGCGCTGCCGACGCCTCCCGCTCCGACGATCAGGATTCGCATGGCGCCGGAGACTACCGGGCGGCGGCGTCCGCGACGAGGGCTTCGACCAGCCCGTCGGGGGTGTGAACCGGGGCCTCCACGTCGGGCTCGAAGCCCAGCTCGCGGATCGCCTCGCTGGTCACCGGCCCGATCGAAACCAGCCGCGGCCCGGCGAGCGTGCCGGCCGCCTCCCAGAAGAAGCGCGCCGAGGAGGCGCTGGTGAAGGTGGCGTAGTCGGCGCCCAGGGCGGCGGCGCGGGCATCCTCGTCCAGCGGCTCGGCGACGGTGCGGTAGAGCGGCAGGATTTCGACGCTTGCGCCGCGCTCGCGCAGCGCGTCGGGCAGAACGTCGCGGGCGGTCTCGGCGCGGGCGATCAGCGCGCTGGTCACCGGGACGCTCTCGAGCGCCTCGACCAGTGCCTCGGCGACCGAGCGCTCGGGCACCACGTCGGCGACGATCCCGCCCTCGGCCAGGGCGCGGGCGGTGCCGGGGCCGATCGCGGCGATCGTCGGGCCGGCCAGGGCGCGGGCATCACCGGCGACCTCCAGCAGCCGGGCGGCGCCGTTGGGGCTGGTGACGCAGATGAGGTCGAATTGATCCAGGTCGGGAAGGGTGGCCTCGAGCGGCTCGGTGCGGATAGCCGGGGCCTCGACGGTGTTCGCGCCCAGCTCGCGCAGGCGGCCGGCCAGGGCGCTTGCCTGCGCGCGGGCGCGGGTGACCGCGACGGTGAGGCCATCGAGCGGACGGGCGGCGGGGAGCCACCCCAGCGAATCGCCCAGCGCGGCGACCTCGCCGATGACGGTGATCGCCGGAGCCTTGATCTCCTGCGCGGCAGCCGCCTCGGCGAGCGTCTCGACGGTGGCGATCACCTGGCGCTGGCCGGGGAGGGTGCCGCGCTCGATCACCGCGGCCGGCTCGGCGGCCGGGCGCCCTTCCTCGATCAGCTTCGCGGTGATCCTCGGCAGGCTCTTCACGCCCATGTAGAAGACCAGCGTGCCGGGGAAGGCGGCGAGTGCCGCCCAGTCGATCTGGGTCTCGGGCTTGTCGGGGTTCTCGTGGCCGGTGACGAAGGCCACCGCGCTGGAGACCAGGCGCTGGGTTACCGGGATGCCGGCGTAGGCGGGGGCGGCGATCCCGGAGGTGACTCCCGGCACGATCTCGACCGGGATCCCATTCTCCAGGCAGCGCTCGACCTCCTCGCCGCCGCGGCCGAAGACGAACGGGTCGCCGCCCTTGAGCCGGACGACGTCCTTCCCGGCGAGCGCGTGGTCGACGATCAGCTGCTCGGTCACCTCCTGCGGGACCTGCTTGCCACCGCCAATCTTGCCGACGTCGATCAGCTCGGCGTCCTCGCGCGCGCCCTCCAGCGCGCCGGGCGGGATCAGCTTGTCGAAGAGGATCACGTCGGCGCGGGAGACCAGTTCGACGGCGCGGACGGTCATCAGGCCGTCGTCGCCCGGGCCTGCGCCGACGAGGTAGACGGTCCCTGGTGCCTCACTCACGGCCCAGCACCTCCAGGGCCCCGGCGGCGACCATCCGCCCGGCGACGCGGGCGCCCAGGTCGGCCGGGTCGGCGCCCGACTCGGCGAGCCGGTCGCGCAGCCAGGCGCCGCCGTCGGGGCGCCCGACGAAGGCTTCGACGGCGAAGAGCCCGTCCTGCTCGCCGGCGAGAACCCCGATCGGGGTGTGGCAGTCGGCCCCCAGGGCCACCACCACGGCGCGCTCGGCATCCAAGGCGGCGTGGGTGGCCGGGTCGTCGAGGGCGGCGACCTGCTCCTCCTCGCCGGTGCGGACGGTGATAGCCAACGTTCCCTGCCCGGCGGCCGGCACCATCTCCTCCAGGCGGGCGCCGATCTCATCGCCGCGCCCGAGCCGCTCGAGCCCGGCGCAGGCCAGGACGACCGCGTCGTAGTCGCCGCCGGCGAGGCGCTCAAGGCGGGTGTCGACGTTTCCGTGCAGCTCTACCGGCTCGAGATCCTCGCGGATCGCCTTCAGCTGGGCGGCCCGGCGCAGGGAGCCGGTCCCGACCCGTGCTCCCTCCGGCAGCTCGTCGATCGAGGCGGCGCCGCAGAGCGCGTCGAGCGCTTCGGCGCGCGGGGGCGTGGCGGCGATCGAGATGCCGGGCGCCAGGTGCCCGGGGAGGTCCTTGGCCGAGTGGACGGCGGCGTCGATCCGGCCGTCCAGGAGGGCGGCGTCGAGCTCACGGGTCCAGCGCTCCTTGTCGCCACGGGCCTGGCGGTCGCGGTCGCCGCTGGTGGTGATGGTCACCAGTTCGGCTCCGCCCAGCCCGGCGGCCACCGTCTCGGCCTGCGCCAGCGCCAGGGCGCTGCCGCGGGTGCCGAGCTTCACGATCCCCGGCGCAGCGGGCGGACCTCGGCGGTGGCGCCGAGCTCCTCCTCAGCGGCGGCCGCGCCGGGGCCGGCCGCCTCCTCGGGCACCTCGTCGAGCCCGAAGAGCTCTCGCAGCACGGCCAGGCGGCCGTGGCCACCGCCCTGCTCGAGGGCCTTCATGCGGATCGTCGGCTCGTGGAGGAGGCGCTGCATAACCGCGCGGGCAATCGCCTCGGTGCGGGCGATATCGCGGGCCGAGGCGCTCTCCCAGCGGCCGTCGTTCTCGCCGAGGATCTGGTCGACGATGCCGGCGCCGTGCTCGCGCAGGGCGGCGATCGTCGGAGTTGCGCCCTGCTGGGCCATCCAGTGCGAGAAGCGCTCGATCTCGTCCTCGATGATCTCCTCGGCGCCGGCCCTCTCGCCCTCGCGCACGTCGAGGTTGCGGGCAACGGTGGCCTGCAGGTCGTCCATGTCGAGCACGTGGACGCCGGGCACGTCGGCGCAGGCGGCGTCGATGTCGCGCGGCACGGCGATGTCGATCAGCAGCAGCGGGCGCTCGTCGCGGCTCTCCATCACCCGCTCGATCTCCTCGGCCCCGACGATCGGGTGAGGGGAGGAGGTGGAGGAGACGACGATGTCGGCCTCGCGCATCCGCTGGGGCAGCTCGTCGAGGGAGGCGACGGAGCCGTCGAAGGCGCTGGCCAGCTCGTGGGCGCGCTCGACGCGACGGTTGGCCACGAAGAGGGTGCGGACGCCCTGCTCGCTCAGCGCCCGGGCGGTCAGCTCGGCGGTCTCGCCGGCGCCGATCACCACGACGCTGCGCTCCTCGAGCGGCCCGACGGTCTCCCGGGCCAGGTCGACGGCGACCGAGGGGACGCTGACACGGGCGACGCTCAGGGCGGTCTCGCTGCGCACCCGCTTGCCGGCCTGAAGGGCGGCGCGGAAGAGCCGGTTGGTGAAGGGCCCGGTGGTCCCGGCGCCCAGGGCGGTCTCGTAGCTGCGGCGCACCTGGCCCTGGACCTCGTGCTCGCCGACGATCATCGAGTCGAGGCCGGCGGTGACCTTGAAGAGGTGGCGGGCGGCGTCGCAGTTGCGCGGCGAGTAGACGATGTCGACCAGCTCGGTGGGGCGGATGCCGGCGCGGTGGGCCAGGCGGGCGAGCAGGACGCTCTCGGCGTCGACGCTCTCGCGGCTGACGATGTAGACCTCGGTGCGGTTGCAGGTGGAGATCACCACCGCCTCGCGGATCTCCTCGTGGGCGACCAGCTCGCGGATGAACTCCTCGGCGGCGGTCTCGGTCATCGCGAGGCGCTCGCGCAGGGCCAGCGGCGCCGTCTTGTGCGAGATGCCGATGGCCAGCAGCTCGCTCACCGGCCGGCCTCCCCGGAGACGGTCTCCTCGACTGCGGCCTCGACGACGACCTCCTCGTCCTCGTCTCGCAGGAGCTGGTCGAGCTCGCGCTCCAGGCGGCTGGCGCGGATCGACATGATCGTCACGTAGATCAGCAGCAGCGCGACGAAGACCAGGTAGGCGGCGGCGACGAAGCCGGTGTTGGGGGGCAGCGTCTCGGTCACTGGGCCGGCACCTCCGGGGCGCTGCTGCGCCCGGCGCGGGCCGGGGCGTCCTGGCCGAAGCGGCGCTTGAGCGCCTTGAGCTGCGCGCGCGTGTGCTTGTTGGCCATCTCGTAACGGCAGAGGGTGAAGAAGAGCAGCAGCGCGCCGAGGATCCCGAGGTAGAAGGCAGGCTTCATCCCGTTGGTCAGGCCGCCCTCGGCGGTGCCCAGCACGCGCGGGTGGATCAGCGGGTCGGCGAGCCGCACGGCGATGAAGTTGAGCGGTACGAAGGCGCCGGCGACAACGGCGAAGACCGCGGCGTAGCGCGACTGGCGCTCGGGGTCCTCGATCGAGAAGCGAAGCGGCTGGTAGGTGCAGTACAGGAGGAAGACGATCAGGAAGGAGACCAGCGTCGGCTCGTCCCAGACCCACCACTGGCCCCACGAGGCCTTCGCCCAGATCATCCCGGTCAGCAGCGCGCCGATGCAGAAGATCAGCGACTGGTGGATCGCGGTGTAGGAGCGCAGGTCGTCGCGCGGGTTGCCGGAGCGCAGGTACTGGATCGCGCAGATACCGCCGTAGATGAAGCCGATCAGCGTGGTGATGGCCAGCGGGACGTGGATGTAGATGATCTTCTGCGAGAAGCCCTGGTCGGCCTCGATCGGGGCCTGGAAGAAGGCCAGGGCGAGGCTGGCGAGCACGACGACCGTCGCCAGCGGGGCGAGAATCGCGAGGCGGTTTCCGTAGAGGCGCTTTGAGGTCGGCATCTCAGTCTTCGACGAGGTAATCGAACAGGGCCCAGGCGAGCAGCCCAAAGATCAGATCGTACAGCGCCAGAACGGCCAGCCAGCGCGCCGGTGCGCCGCCTGTCCCGGCCGAGAGCAGCGGCTCGGAGGCCTGGCTGGCCCCGATGATCAGCGGAATGCAGAGGGGAAGGACCAGGATCGAGGTGATCAGGTCCCGCGCGCGGGTGCGCACGGCCATCGCCGCGACCAGCGTGCCGATCACCGCGATGCCGATGTCGGCCAGCGCGAGCACCGCGGCGAGCTGCAGCCACTGACCGGCGCTCGGCGTGGGCTCGAGCAGCAGCAGCGCGAAGAGCGGCACCGCGACGAGCTCGATCGCCACGAGGAAGACCAGCAGGGTGAGGACCTTGGCGGCCAGCAGGGCGGTTCGGTCGACGGGGGCCAGGAGGAAGCCGTCGAGCCCGCCCTCGTCGCGGTCGGCGACGAAGCTGCGGCCGATCCCCAGCAGCGCCGCGAGGGTGAGCGTCACCCAGAGGACGCCGGCGGCCAGCCCGCCCTCGAGGGTGTCGCGCTGCAGGGCGAAGTGGAAGATGACGAAGGCGGTGGCCGAGAAGATCGCCATCGCGACGAGCGTCTGGGGCGCCCGGCGCTCGAGCCGAAGCTCCTTGCCCAGCACGGCACGGGTGGCGGCGAGGGTGCCGACCTGGCGCGGGACCGAGGCCTGCGAGCTGCGCGGCACCGTGGCCCGGGCCTGTTCCGGCGCGCTCACCGGTAGAGCTCCCCGATCTCGGCAGGCCCGAAGTCCTCGGCCGGGCCGAAGAGCTCGGCGCGCCCGTCGCGCAGCCCGAGGGCCATGTCGCCCTCGGCCAGGCCGCCGGCCGGGTCGTGGCTGGCGACCACCCGCGTGAGGCCCGACTCGCGTCCGATCAGCGGCTCGACGGTCTCGGCGGCGGCGGGGTCCAGCCCCGAGCGCGGCTCGTCGAGCAGGAGGAGCTCCGGGTCGTGGAGGACGGCGCGGCAGACCGCCAGGCGCTGGAGCATCCCGCGAGAGAAGGTTGTTGCCCGGTCGTCGGCGCGGCCGGCCAGCCCGGTGGCGGCCAGGAGCTCGTCGATCCTGCGCTCCGGGCTGCGAAGCCCGTGCAGGCGTGCGTGGTAGGTGAGGTTCTCGCGCGCGGTGAGGTCCTCGTAACAGAGGGCCTGGTGGCCGAGGAAGCCGATCCGCCCGCGCACCGCCCAGCCCTCCTTGACCACGTCGTGGCCGAAGACGGCGGCGCGGCCCGAGCTGGGCCGCAGCAGCGTGGAGAGGACGCGCAGCAGGGTCGACTTGCCGGCGCCGTTGGGCCCGAAGACCACGAGCGTCTGCCCGGGCTCGAGCGTCAGGGAAAGGTCGTCGAGGGCCTCGCGCTCGCCGAAGCGGCGGCTCAGGCCCTCGAGCTCAAGCGCCGTCATCTCCCCAGCCGCGCACGAGCGACTCGGCGGCGTGGCCCAGTGCCGGGGCGATCACCGGCACCAGCTGGTCGATCGCCTTCGGGTTGCCGGGCAGGTTGACGATCAGGGTCTGGCCGGCGATCCCGCTCACCCCGCGGGTAAGGAGCGCCAGGCGCTGGTGCTTCATCCCCTCGGCGAGCATCGCCTGCTGGAAGCCGTCGGCGCGGCGCTCGATCACCGCGTCGGTGGCCTCCGGGGTGACGTCGTCGGGGGTCAGCCCGGTGCCGCCGGTGGTGAAGATGAAGCGCACGTCGGTGGCGACCAGCTCGCGCAGCTTCGCCTCGATCGCCTCGCGGTCGTCGGGCACGACGTCGATGCCGGTTACCTCGCAGCCGGCGTCCTCGAGCAGGGCGGCGAGCTTCGGGCCGGACTCGTCCTCTCCGTCGCCGCGGGCGACCGAGGTCGAGACGGTGATGACGGCGGCCTGCACGCCGGCCTCAGTCCCGGGTCCAGAGGCCCGAGCGCCCGCCGGACTTCTCGACCAGCTCCACCGAGGAGATCCTCACGCCGCGCTCGACGGCCTTGACCATGTCGTAGACGGTCAGCGCCGCGACCGAGGCGGCGGTCATCGCCTCCATCTCGACGCCGGTGCGGGCGCGCACGCGGGCCGAGGCGACGACGGTCACCACGCCGGCCTCTTCGTCGACCCCGAGCTCGACGTCGACGTGGTCGAGGCCGAGCGGGTGGCAGAGGGGGATCAGTTCGCCGGTGCGCTTGGCGGCCTGGATGCCGGCCAGCCGCGCGGTGGCCAGGACGTCGCCCTTGTGAAGGCCGTTGGCGGCGACCAGCGCTGCGGTCTGCGGCTCCATCTCGACCGTCGCGCGGGCGACGGCGGTGCGGTCGGTCTCCTCCTTGCCGGAGACGTCGACCATGCGGGCCTGGCCCTGCTCGTCCACGTGGCTTAGGCGGCTCACGGCGCGAGCCTAGCGGCGCATGGGCGCCGGGCGCTCAGGCGGGCGCGTGCGTGCGCGGGAGCCGCAGCGGCGCCGCTGCGACGCCGGCCCTCAGGCCGGGGTGTGGGTGCGCTGGGCGGCGGCGATGATGTCTTCGACGGCCTTGCGGTCGCCGGCGCGCAGCAGCTCGATCGGGTCGGGTTCGCCGTTGACGATCGACTCGAAGAAGGCCTTGCGGTCCTGGTAGGTGGGGAGGGTGCCCTTGGCCCAGCCGCGGGCGTCGTTGAGCATCACGGCGAGCTCGGCGTACTCGTCGCCGAAGAGCTCGGAGATCTCCCGCTTCATCCGCTTGGCCAGGGCCGGCGAGGAGCCCGCGGTGGAGATGGCGATGGCCAGCGGGCCGGTGCGGACGATCGCCGGGAGGATGAAGTTGCACAGCGGCGGGACGTCGACGATGTTGGCGAGCATCGCCCGCTTCTCGGCGTCCTCGTAGATCCGGATGTTGGTCTCGGTGCTGTCGGTGCACGCGATGACGATGAAGACGCCCTCGAGGTCCTCGGGGCCGGCGTAGTCGCGGGCCTCCCAGCCGATCGATCCCTCGGCGGCCAGCGCCTCGAGCTCGGGGCCGGCCTCGGGGGAGATGACGGTCACCTCACCGCCGCAGGCGAGCAGGCCCTCGGTCTTCTCCATACCCATCGCCCCGCCACCGATCACCACGCATCGCCGGCCCTTGAGCTTGAGGCAGGCGATGTAGAACGGCGTGTCCAGCATGTCCTTCACGCAGGTCTGGTCGCAGATCCCGCGGTTGAATTGGCAGACGCACTCTTTTCCCTTGTAGGCGGCAGCAGGCATGGTCGCTCAAGCGTAGTAGCTCGTAACCTGCTGTACGAATGGCACGGCAGCGAGAGTTCAAGGAGATTCCCTTCCGTCCCGCCGAGCCCGGCGAGGGCTACTTCGAGGACGACTCGCTGATCCGCCGGGTCAACCGGGAGCTGATCGTCGCCTTCTCCGGCGCCCGGGCGCTGCTCCTCCAGGCCGCCCACCCGGTGATGTTCGAGGGCTTCTTCCTGAAGACCGCCGCCCGCGACAGCGCCCACGAGCGCCTGGCCCGCACGGCGACGGTGATGAACACGATCTACTTCGGGCGCCGCCAGGAGGCCGACGAGATGACCGCCCGGGTCCGCGCCGTGCACTCGACGATCAACGGCGTGACCGAGGAGAAGCACGGGCACTTCCCGGCCGGCACCCCGTACGCCGCCGACGACCCCAAGTACCTGCTCTGGACGCTGGCCGCCCTGGTCGACTCGGCCGACATGATCTACCGGCTCTACGTCGGCCCCCTCACCCGCGACGAGCGCGACGCGCTCTGGGGCGACTACCGCGTGGTCGGGCGCCTCTTCGGCCTGCAGGAGGACGAGATGCCGGCGACGATCGAGGGCTTCGATGCCTACATGCGCGAGATGCTCGGTGGCGACGAGCTCTACGTCACCGACCGCGCCCGCGAGGTGAGCCTCGACGTGGTGCTCCACCCGCCGGCCCCCTTCTACATGCGCTGGCTGGTGGAGACGGCCAACTTCGTGATCATCGGCTCGCTGCCGCCGGCGGTACGCCGCGGCTACGGCCTGGGCTGGGACCCGGTCCGCGAGGTCGCCCGCCAGGGCGGCGCCCTCTACTCGCGCGAGATCCTGATGCGCGCCCTCCCCGGCTTCCTGCGCAACACGCCGGTCGCCGGCGGCAAGCTGCTTCCCGGCCCGCCGCGGGCGCGGGACGAAGAGCCGGTCGCCGCCTAGGGCCCGCGGCCGCGGGCCTTGCGCAGCTCGGCCAGGCGCGCGGCGAAGCGCTCCTCGGCCTCGTCGGGGAGGTAGAAGCGCTCGCCGACCAGCCCGTCGGGCATCAGCTCCTGGCTGCCGACGTGGCCGGGGAGCTTGTGGGGGTCCTCGTAGGGCTCGCTGCCGGCGGCCGGCGAGTGGAGGTAGGGAGGCGGGTCGGCGGCGCCGCGGTCGCGGACCGACTGCCGGGCGCGGTTGAGGGCGTGGTAGGCCTCCTTGGACTTCGGCGCCAGGGAGAGGCGGATGGCGGCCTGGGCCAGCGCCCACTGCGCCTCCGGCATGCCGAGCAGCTCGACGGCCTGCGCGGCGGCGACCGCCGACTGGAGGGCGCCCGGGTCGGCGTTGCCGATGTCCTCGGAGGCGAGGATCACCATCCGCCGGGCGATGAAGCGGGGATCCTCGCCCCCCTCGAGCATCACGGCCAGGTAGTAGAGGGAGGCGTCCGGGTCCGAGCCGCGGGTCGCCTTGATCCAGGCGGAGATCGTGTCGTAGTGGCGGTCGCCGGCGCGGTCGTAGAGGATCGCGCGGCGCTGGAGGGCGTCCTCGGCCGCGGCGAGCGTCACCGGCCCGTCGCCGGCGCTGCGGGCCGCGAGCTCGAGCGCGGCCAGGGCGGTCCGCGCGTCGCCTCCCGAGCGGGCGGCCAGGAAGTCGAGCGCCTCGTCCTCGGCGCTCGCGCCGAGCTCCTCCTCCAGGGCGCGGGCCAGCAGCTCGCGTACGACCTCGTCGTCGAGCGCGCTGAGCTCGTAGAGCTGGACGCGGGAGAGGAGAGCGTCGTTTACGTCGTGGTAGGGGTTCTCCGTCGTCGCGCCGATCAGCACGATCAGCCCCTCCTCGACCGCCGGGAGCAGGACGTCCTGCTGGGCCTTGTTGAAGCGGTGGATCTCGTCGAGGAAGACGATCGTCGCCGGGCCCCCGGCCTGCCGGCGCTCGCGGGCGCGCTCGAGGACGGCGCGCACCTCGGGCTTGCCGGCGTTGACGGCGCTCAGCTCCTCGAAGGCGGCGCCCGACGAGCTCGCCACCAGCCGGGCGAGCGTCGTCTTCCCCGAGCCGGGAGGGCCGTGGAGGATCATCGAGTGCGGGTGGCCCTCGTCGATCGCCGAGCGCAGCGCGGTGCCCTCGGCGAGCAGGTGCTCCTGGCCGGCGTAGCCCTCGAGGTCGCGCGGGCGCATCCGCGCCGCCAGCGGCGCGTCGGCCGCCGGCCGCTCGTCGATCCGGCCGGTCCCTTCGTCGAACAGGCTCTCCACGGGGCCAGTATCGCCCAGTGGCGCCGGCCGCGCAGCGCTCAGGTGACCGGCACCGGCAGCCCGGCGATCGCGGCGACCGCTCCGGCCGCGGCGGCTAGGAGCAGCGTCGGCACGATGCCGAGCCGTGCAGCGAAGAGCAGCAGCGCCGCCACGGCGGCGACGACCCACTGCCAGGTGAAGTCGACACCTGAAGCCAGCGGGACGAAGGCGCCGAAGATCGCGCCGATCGCCGCCGGGCCGGCGCCGTCGAGGAAGGCGCGGGCGTCGGCGTTGCTGCGCAGCTTCAGGAACTTCGAGCCGCCGGCCATGACGATCAGCATCGACGGCGCGAAGGCCACGAACGAGGCCAGCAGCGCCCCGCCGATGCCGGCGGCCGCGTAGCCGACGACGGCGACCGTCTGCACCACCGGGCCGGGCGTGATCTGGCCGAGGGCGACGGCGTTGAGGAACTCCGGCTCGGTCATCCAGCCGTAAACATCGACGGCGTCCTGCTGCATGATCGGCACGATCACGAAGCCGCCGCCGTACGAGAGGGCGCCGACCTTGAAGGCGGTCCAGGCGAGCGCGGGGATCGCCGCGGCGCCGACGACGGCCATCAGCACCATCGCGGGGGAGATCGCCGCCGCCTCGCGGCTGCCACGGCGGATCAGCAGCTCGACCAGCCCGCAGCCCAGCAGCGCCGCCACCACCCACGCGCCGAACAGCACCGTTACAAGGGCGCCGACGGCGATGTATACGGCGGCGCGCCATAGGCGGAAGCCGGCGTGAGGGGCGAGGCTCGCCCGGGAAAGGTCCCAGCCGACGCTCAGCACCACGGCCAGCACCGCGGCGCCGGCGCCGGCGCCGACGCCGCTCAGCCACGCCGGAGGGGCTGAGGCCAGGAAGGCAGCGGCCAGCGCGATGATCATCACGAGCCCCGGCACGATGAAGGCCAGGCCGCCGACCAGGGCCCCGGCGCGACCGGCGACGCGCTCGGCGCAGTAGATCGCCAGCTGGGTGGAGGCCGGGCCGGGCAGCAGGCCACAGGCGGCGTTGGCGTCCTCGAATTCCTGGGCGTCGATCCAGTGGTGGCGCTCGACGCAGAGCTCGCGGAGCATCGCCACGTGCGCCGGCGGCCCGCCGAAGCCGGTCAAGCCCAGCCGCCCCCACTCGCGCAGGACGGTCCCCAGGGGAACCTGCCTCTCCATGGCGGCGATGATCGCATCCGCGGCCGGCCCGGAGGGCGATCTCGCCCTATTCTTCCCATGATGTTCACACGCATCGACCACGT
Organism: Solirubrobacteraceae bacterium; assembly: GCA_040399005.1. Taxonomy (GTDB): domain Bacteria; phylum Actinomycetota; class Thermoleophilia; order Solirubrobacterales; family Solirubrobacteraceae; genus F1-60-MAGs163. Next base: position 10,411 of record JBBATA010000023.1, on the reverse strand, counting down.
GGGAATCGCCGTCGCCTCGATCGACGACGAGCTGCCGGCCTGGCAGGAGCGTTTCGGCATGGCCCCCTCCCACCGTGAGACCGTGGAGGAACAGGGCGTGGAGGCTGTCCTCTTCGACGTCGGCGAGAACCACGTCGAGCTGATCGCGCCGCTGGGTCCGGAGACCGGGGTGGCCCGCTTCATCGAGAGCCGTGGCCCGGGCCTGCACCACGTCGCCTACCAGGTGGAGGACATCGACGCCGTCCTTGCCCAGCTCAAGGAGTCGGGCGTGACGCTGATCGACGAGGAGCCGCGCACCGGGATCCGCAACTCCCGCGTAGCCTTCATCCATCCGAAATCGGCCGGGGGCGTACTCACCGAGATCGTTCAGCCGGCGGAAGGGAGCCACTGATGGCCAAGGACGAGGGCGGACGCGAACAGGTGACGATCGGCTTCAAGGGCGGCGGCGCGCTGCCGCTGCGTCTCTCCGCCGACGACCGCAAGACGCTGATGGACGGCCTCGAGAAGGGCGGCTGGCAGGAGCTCTCCGACGCCGACGGGACCGTGCGGATCGACTGCTCGCAGGTGGTCTACGTGCGGACCGAGAGCGAAGAGCAGCGCGTCGGCTTCGGCATCTCCTAGGCCCGGGCTGAGGCGATGAAGGTCGGGATCATCGGCATGCCCAATGCCGGCAAGTCGTCGCTCTTCAACGCCCTGACCCGCGCCGGCGCCCAGGCGGCCAACTACCCGTTCACCACGATCGAGCCCAACGTGGCCGTCGTCCCGGTAACCGACGAGCGGCTCGAGAAGGTCGCCGAGACAGTCGGCGCCTCCGAGGTGGTGCCGGACACCGTCGACTTCCACGACATCGCCGGGCTGGTGGCCGGCGCGCACAAGGGGGAGGGGCTGGGGAACCAGTTCCTGGCCAACATCCGCGAGACCGACGCGCTGATCCACGTCGTCCGGGCTCACCAGGACGCAAACGTCGTGCACTCCGAGGGGAGCGTCGACCCGGTACGCGACGCCGAGACGGTCGAGACCGAGCTGATCTACGCCGACCTCGAGCAGGCCGAGCGTCGCCACGAGCGCGTGGTGCGCGAGGCGCGCGGCGGCGACGCCCACGCGATCGCCGAGGAGCAGTGGCTGGCCGAGGTGATCGCCGCGCTCGGCGAAGGGCGCCCGGCCCGCACCGTGCCGGTCCCCGACGACGCGCCCGACGCGATGCGGCTGCTGCAGCCGCTGACCGGCAAGCCGGTACTGATCGTGGCCAACGTCGAGGAGGGGGAGACCGACGTTCCCGAGGCGGTCGCCGCCCACGCCGCCGCCGAAGGTGCCGGGGCGCTGGCCATCTCCTCGCGCCTGGAGGCCGAGCTCTCCGAGCTGAGCGACGAGGACGCCGCCGCGATGCGCGCCGACCTGGGCCTCGACGCCTCCGGGCTGGAGCTGGTGGTGCGAGGCGCCTTCGACCTCCTCGACCTGATCGCCTTCTTCACCGCCGGTGAGGCCAAGCCGGCGCAGTCCTGGCACACCCCGCGCGGCTCGACCGCCTGGGAGGCCGCCGGGAAGATCCACACCGACATCCAGAAGGGATTCGTCCGCGCCGAGGTGATCGGTTGGGAGGAGCTCGTCGACGCCGGGGGCTACTCCGGCGCCCGTGACCGCGGGACGCTGCGCACCGAGGGCCGCGACTACGTGATGGCCGACGGTGACGTGATGACCGTCAACTTCACTCCCTGAGACGCGGCCTGCGGCGCAGCCGGCTCGGCCCGAAGCGCCGTCGGCTCGGGCCGTGGGGGCCCGAGCCGCGCCCGCTCAGCCCTTGCGCTGCCGGGTGGCCGGCCCGCTGAGGCGGAAGCTTTCGTCGCCGCCGCGGAGCCGCTCGGCCAGGCGGGTCATCCCCAGCTCGTCGGCCTTGCGTGCGGCCTTGGCCTCGCTGAGCTTGCGGTCGCGCGGGCGCCGCACCTTCACCGGCTGCAGCGTGGCCATCTCCAGGAAGTCGCGGAGCAGCTCCTGCTGCTCGAGGATCGAATCGCGCGCGGCCGGAGCCATCTCGCTGTCGGGGTCGCCGGCGGCGGCGATAACCCCGTCGAGCGTCTTGTAACGACCGAGGAGCTCGACGGCTCCCTTCTCGCCCACGCCCCGCGCGCCGGGAATCCCGTCGGAGGGGTCGCCGCGCAGGGCGATCAGGTCGGGGATCCGCGCCGGCCTCACCCCCGCGCGCTCGCGCACGTCCTTGACGCCGATCAGCTCCACGCCGCCGCGGGCCGGGTAGAGCTGCTTCGTCTTGCCGCTGACGCACTGGAACATGTCGCGGTCGCCGCTGAAGATCAGCGTCCGGCCCCCGGCCTTCTCCTCGGCGGCCACCAGCGAGCCGATCAGGTCGTCGGCCTCGAGCCGGCCGGCGTCGAGCGAGGGCCAGCCGAAGGACTCGAAGAAGTCCGGCGCCATCTTCCACTGGCGGGCCAGCGCCGGCGGCATCGGCGGGCGGTCTGCGTGGTAGCGGGGGTAGAGCTTCACCCGGTACTCCGCGTCCTCGGCGCCCCAGCAGCAGACCAGCGCCCGCGGCCTGCGCTCGCGCCAGGCGGCGAGCAGGGCGTTGGCGGTGCCCAGGAGCGCGTTGACCGGCTTGCCGTCGGCACCGCGGATCGACTTGGGCAGCGCGAAGAACGAGCGGTACATCAGGGAGGGCGCGTCAACGGCGATCAGGGGGCCGGCCACAGGGGCAGGTTAAGGGGCCGGTAAGGCGGGATGGGAAAGGCTGGCCCGGCGGTACCGTGATACCCGAGCGGTCCGCGACGCGTACCCCTCACGCGTCGATGACCGAAGAGAAAGAGATCCCCGCCGAAGAGATCCCGGGCGAAGAGGAGACCACCAGGGTCCCGAGTTCACGGCTGGCACGCACGGCGAAGTTCGGTGGGCTGGTCGGGGGACAGAGCGCCAAGTGGGCGGCGACCAGCGCGGCCAACAAGCTCCGCTCCGAGGAGCGCGCCCAGGAGGCAAGCCAGGCCCGGGCCTACGAGCTCGCCGACCAGCTGGTCAAGCAGCTCGGCCAGATGAAGGGCGCGGCGATGAAGATCGGCCAGGTCCTCTCGACCGTCGACTTCGAGCTGATCGACGAGAAGGACCGGGAGGGCTTCAAGGCCCGGCTCGCCGAGCTGCGCGACAACGCGCCGAAGGTCGCCTTCAAGGACATGAAGAAGGTCCTCGAGCAGGACCTCGGCGGCGACCTCGAGGAGTTCTTCCCCGAGTTCGACCCCGAGCCGGTGGCTGCCGCCTCGATCGGGCAGGTCTACCGGGCGCGCACCGAGGAGGGCGAAGAGGTTGCGGTGAAGATCCAGTACCCCGGCGTGGCCGAGGCGGTGGAGACCGACATGCGCAACGTGAAGATGCTCGTGCCGCTGCTCAAGCGGCTCGCCCCGGGTATCGACGCCAAGGCGCTGCTCGCCGAGCTGCGCGAGCGGATCGCCGAGGAGCTCGACTACGAGCTCGAGGCGGCCAACCAGCGCCAGATCCACCGCCACTTCCGCGGCCACCCGTTCGTACAGGTGCCGAAGGTCCACAGCGCCCTCTCCACCCGCCGCGTGCTGGTTACCGAGTACGTCGAGGGCAGGAACTTCGAGGAGATCAAGGAGCTGCCCGACTCCGAGCGCGACCGCTACGGGGAGATCGCCTTCCGCTTCTTCTTCGGGCTGATGAGCCGCGAGCACATCGCCTGCGGCGACCCCCACCCCGGCAACTACATCTTCCCCGAGAACGGGAGGGTCTGTTTCCTCGACTTCGGGCTGCTGCGCCGCGTGCCGCCGGACTACCTGGCCGGCGAGCAGGCGCTGGCCCGCTCGATCGTCGGCGGCGACGCGCAGGAGACCCACCGGCTCCTCTCCGAGCTGGGCTACCTGCCCGAGCCCGAGGAGTTCCAGCCCGAGCGGCTGCTCGAGCAGCTCCAGACCGCCGGCGAGTGGTACTTCGAGCCGGGCTTCCGGCGGCTCACCCCCGAGTACGTGCGCCACGCGATCGAGGTCGGCTCCTCGCCGCGCTCTGAGTACTACGACTACATGCGCCGCCAGACCATCCCGCCCCCGGCGCTCCTGATGCGTCGGATGGAGGGGCTGCTCTTCACCGTGCTGGGCGAGATGCGCGCCGGCGCCGACTGGGGCTCGATCGCCTTCGAGTACATGGCCGGCGCCGCGCCGACCACCGAGCTCGGCGTCGAGGACGCCGGCTTCTTCGCCGCGAAGGGCTGACCGCGGGGCGCCGCGGGGCGTGCGGGCGTAGGCTTGGGCGGCCAACGGAATCCCAAGAGGAGGCAGTGAATAAATGGCACCCACCGTTATCGAGGGCATCGAGGGCGCTAAGGCGCTCGTAGGCCAGGAGCTCGGAACCAGCAGCTGGTACGAGGTCACCCAGGAGAAGATCAACGCTTTCGCCGACGCGACCGGCGATCACAACTTCATCCACGTCGACGAAGAGGCGGCGGCCAAGACGCCGTTCGGCAGCACCATCGCCCACGGCCTCTTCACCCTCTCGCTCGGCCCGATGTTCACCTACGAGATCATGACCGCGACCAACGTCACCTTCGCCGTCAACTACGGCTACGACAAGGTGCGCTTCCCGGCCCCGGTCCTGGTCAACAGCAAGGTGCGGATGCGCGCCGTCCTCTCGACGGTCGAGGAGGTCCCGGGCGGCATCCAGGCGATGATCACCCAGACCTTCGAGGTCGAGGGCCAGGAGAAGCCGGTCTGCGTGGCCGAGCAGCTGGTCCGCTTCTTCGGCGAGGCCTGATCTTCGGCGGGCGCCGGGAGCCGTTCCCGGCGCCCCCGTTTTCAGCCGGCTGAACCTCGCCCCGGGCGCGGTTCCAAAGCCGCCGCCGGCGGGTATTCTCGCCGGCATGACCACGATCAGTCCGGCCGCCGAAGTCGCGGCCATCGAATCGGTTCCCACCCAGCTGTTCATCGGCGGGCAGTGGCGCGACTCCTCCTCAGGAGCCACGCTGCCGGTCGAGGACCCGGCCACCGGCGAAGTCCTCTGCGAGGTCGCCGACGCCACCGTCGCCGACGGCGAAGCGGCGCTGGCCGCCGCCGACGAGGCGTTCAGGAGCTTCCGCGAGGTCGCCCCGCGCGACCGGTCCGACATCCTGCGCCGCGCCTACGACCTGATGATCGAGCGCGCCGACGAGCTGGCTCTCGTAATGACGCTGGAGATGGGCAAGCCGGTGCCCGAGGCGATGGGCGAGGTCCTCTACGCCGCCGCCTACCTGCGCTGGTACTCCGAGGAGGCGGTGCGCATCAACGGCCGCTTCCAGGTGGCCGAGAACGGCACCAACCGGGTGCTGACCATGCAGCAGGGCGTCGGCCCGTGCATATTCATCACGCCCTGGAACTTTCCGCTGGCGATGGGGACCAGGAAGGTGGGCCCGGCGATCGCCGCCGGCTGCACCTGCGTGGTCAAGCCGGCCAAGCAGACGCCGCTCTCGATGCTGGCGATGGCGCAGATCTTCGAGGAGGCCGGGCTGCCGGCCGGCGTCCTGAACGTGATCACCACCAACGACTCCGGTGGCGTGATGACGCCGCTGATCGCCGACCCGCGGGCGCGAAAGCTCTCCTTCACCGGCTCGACCGAGATCGGCAAGCGCCTGATCGAGCAGTCGGCCGAGCAGATCCTTCGCGTCTCGATGGAGCTCGGCGGCAACGCCCCGTTCCTGGTCTTCGAGGACGCCGACCTGGACGCGGCGGTCGACGGAGCGCTTCTGGCCAAGATGCGCAACGGCGGCGAGGCCTGCACCAGCGCCAACCGCTTCATCGTCCACGAGTCGGTCGCCGCCGACTTCACCGAGAAGCTCGCCGCGAAGATGGGCGCGATGAAGGTGGGCCGCGGCACCGAGGACGGTGTCGAGGCCGGGCCGCTGATCGACCAGGTGGCCGTGGACAAGGTCCACGAGCTCGTCGAGGACGCCGTCGCGCTCGGCGCGACGGCCCACGTGGGCGGCGGGCCGGTCGACGGCCCCGGCTACTTCTACGCGCCGACCGTGCTGGGCGGGGTGCCCGACGGGGCGCGGATCACCGCCGAGGAGATCTTCGGCCCGGTGGCCCCGGTGCGGACCTTCTCGACCGACGAGGAGGCGGTGGCCATGGCCAACGACACCGAGTACGGCCTGGTCGCCTACATGTACGCCCGCGATATCGGCCGCGCCTTCCGCGTGATGGAGGGGCTCGATACCGGGATGATCGGCTTCAACCAGGGCATGGTCTCCAACGCCGGCGCCCCGTTCGGGGGCGTGAAGCAGTCCGGCTACGGGCGCGAAGGCGGCCACGAAGGGCTCGAGGAGTACCTCGAGACCAAGTACATCGCCCTGAACATCGACGGCTGAGCGG
>JBBATA010000023.1:0-3964 GCA_040399005.1 Solirubrobacteraceae bacterium | reverse complement strand
TCGTTGCCGGCGGCGATCTTGCGCAGGTTGATCGTCTCGTCGTAGAGCTGGGCGCTGACGCCCTCCTCGAGGGCGACCTCGCGCAGCGGCCGGCCGGTGTCGGTGGCCTTCTTCACGATCGCCGCGGCCTTGTCGTAGCCGATCGCGGTGTTGAGCGCGGTCGCCACGGCGAGCGTCCCGCCGGCCGAAGCGTCGGTGCCGGCGCGGTTGGCCTCGATGCCGTCGATGCACTTCTCCGCGAAGAGCTTCGAGGCGCTGGTCAGCAGCTGGATCGAGTCGGTGAGGTTGCGGGCCATCAGCGGGATCCGCACGTTGAGCTCGAACTGGCCCTGCATGCCGCCGATGGTGATCGCCGTGTCGTTGCCGATCACCTGCGCGGCGACCTGGAGGACGACCTCGGGGATGACCGGGTTGACCTTGCCGGGCATGATCGAGGAGCCCTTCTGGAGCTCGGGGAGGTAGAGCTCGCCGATGCCGGCGCGCGGGCCCGAGCCCATCAGGGCGATGTCGTTGGCGATCTTGGTCAGCGAGACGGCGACGACCTTCAGCGCGCCGGAGAGCTCGACCAGCGCGTCGCGGTTGCCCTGGGCCTCGAACGGGTGGGCCGGGGCCTCGATCTTCAGGCCGGTCTCCTTGCGCAGCTCGCGCCGGACCTTCTCGGCGAAGCGGCGGTGGGTGTTGAGCCCGGTGCCGGTGGCGGTGCCGCCGAGCGGGATCTGGCGGACGTGGACCAGCGCGGCCTCGATCCGTTCGCGGCCCATCTCGATCTGGGTCGCGTAGCCCTCGAACTCCTGGCCGAGGGTTACGGGCACCGCGTCCATCAGGTGGGTGCGGCCGGCCTTGACGACGTTGCGGAACTGGCGGGCCTTGCGGTTCAGCGACTTCTCGAGCTCCTTGAGCGCTGGCAGCAGCTCGTTGGTGCACATGTCGAGCGCGGCGAGGTGGACCGCCGACGGGAAGACGTCGTTGGAGGACTGGCCGAAGTTGACGTCGTCGTTGGCGTGGGCGCCGGAGAGGGCGGCGATCACCTCGTTGGCGTTCATGTTCGAGGAGGTGCCCGAGCCGGTCTGGAAGACGTCGATCGGGAACTGGTCGTCGTACTTGCCGGCGGCGACCTCGTCGGCGGCGCGGGCGATCTTCTTCGCCTTGGCCTTGGGGATCAGCCCCAGCTCGCCGTTGACGCGTGCCGCGGCGCCCTTGATGCGGCCGAGCCAGTGGATCACCGGGAGCGGGACGAGCTCGCCGGAGACGGGGAAGTTGTCGACGGCCTTGGCGGTCTCGCCGCCATAGAGGCGCTTCTTGGCCATGGTTCTCCTTCGGGACGTTTGCCTGACCGATGCTACGCCCGCCGGGCCGCCGGTGACTTGTGCCCGGATGCCGGTGCCGTCGCGAGCTCCGGCCTGTGCGCCTCAGCCACAGAAGGCGGAGATCTCGCGCGCGACGGCGACCGGGTCGTCCCAGGCCATCAGGTAGCCGGTGCGCGGCACGATCCGCAGCTGGCCGTCGGGCAGGAGGTCGAGCGCCTCCTCGGCGCCAAGGATCGGGTGGCGCGGGTCCTCGTCGGCCCAGAGCAGCAGCACGGGGAAGTCCATCGCGCCGTAGGCGTCGAGCAGCTCGCGCCGCGGTGCGGTCGGCCGGCCGCGGGCGAAGGCGGCCCAGGAGCGGGCGAGGTTGGCGTTGCCGCCCACGTCGGCCAGCGCGTGGCGCACTACGTCGGCGGCCTCCGGGTTGCCGCGGGCGCTCAACTGGACGCCGCGCTGCGGGCGCAGGGCGATCCGCGCGGCCCGCATCAGGACGCGGTCGGCGCCCGGCACGGCGCCGGCGCGCGCGGCCACCATCCAGGCGTTCCAGTCGGCCTCGCGGGCGCCGGGCCGGTGGAGCCGGTTGCCCATCAGGATCAGCTTGCCGGGGATCAGCAGGCCGTCCGCGATTGCCTCCAGGACGATCTCCGCGCCCAGCCCGTGCCCGCCGACCAGCGGCCGCGGGCCGCCGACCTCCCGGCAGAAGCCGGCGACCACCTCGGCCAGCCAGCGGCGCGTGTACGGGTGGGACGGGCGGTCCTCCGAGGAGCCGTGGAGGGGAAGGTCGGGCAGGACGACCCGGTAGCGGTGCTCGAGCTCGGCCACGAGCGGCACGAGCTCCCGGTGGCTGAGCAGCTCGGAGTGCCAGAGGATCAGGGGCTGGCCGGTGCCCTGCTCGCGGTAGGCGACCCGGGCGCCGTCGGGGTGGTGGTAAAGGCGGAGCTTCATCCCTGCCGGCGCCCGGCGCTGCGTCCCTCCTCGAAGGCGGTGCGGGCCTGCGGGCCGGCCGACTCGATCCTCCGGGCCGAGCTCTCCAGCCGGTAGGCCAGCTCGCTCTGGATGCCCTGCGAGGTGCTCGCCCCGCGGTCGGCGGCGCCGACCAGGAACCCGAGCTCGAGGGCGGCCTGGCGGTCGCCCTCGCGGCCCTCCTCGGCGAGGCGGTCGGCCACGGCGGTGATCGCGAAGCCCAGCGTCATCAGGTCGGCGTCCGAGCGGGCCGAGTTGACGCAGCCCGAGATCGTCGTGCCGCTCTCGAGGCTCACCGCTCCCGGTGCCGCCTCCAGCGCGGTGGCGATCTGCTCGCGGTTGGCGCAGCCGGCCGCCAGGCCGTCGCCCTCGGAGTCCGAGCCGCAGCCGGCCAGCGCGAGGGCCATCGCGGCCAGGAGTGCCGGTGCGGTCAGCTCAGGCCTTGACATCGACCGGCGCCGGGAGCTCGAAGCCCATCGCCTGGCAGCCCCGCTCGATCTCCTGGATCGTCGCGTCAAGCACGGCGATGCGGGCAAAGCGCTTGCTCTCGCCGGCGATCAGGTGCCACGGGGCCCAGGTGGTGCTGGTCCGCTCGACCATCTCCTCGACGGCGGCGGCGTACTGGTCCCACTTCTCGCGGTTGCGCCAGTCCTCATCGGTCAGCTTCCACTGCTTGAGCGGGTCGCCGTCGCGGTCCTTGAAGCGCTTGAGCTGCTCGCCGGGCGAGATGTGCATCCAGAACTTCACGATGATGCACCCCTCCAGGTAGAGGAAGCGCTCGAAGTCGACGATCTCCCCGTAGGCGCGTTCCCACTGGTCGGTGGTGGCGAAGCCCTCGACCCGCTCGACAAGTACGCGCCCGTACCAGGTGCGGTCGAAGACGGCCATTCCTCCGTGGCCGGGGAGGTTGCCGACGAAGCGCTGGAGGTAGAAGTGGCGTTTCTCGTCCTCGCTCGGTGCCGCGTACTGGACGACCCTCACGTGGCGGGCGTCGAGCGGCTCGACCAGCCGTTTGATCGCCCCGCCCTTGCCGGAGGCGTCCCAGCCCTCGAAGAGGATCAGCAGGGCCGGCCCGAGGCCGCCGGTGCCGAGCTTGCCGCCCAGCGCCAGGCGCAGCTGGGCCAGGCGCAGCTGGCGCGTCTTCAGGAGCGCTTCGTACTCCTTGCGCTTGAGGCTGCTGCCGAGGTCGACCTCTTCGAGTGCGCCCATAACCAGACTCTGCCACAGGGCGCCTGACTTCGCTATTTCCGGGGTTTGTCCGGCGCGCCGGGTCTCATTAGCGGCCATGGAGCTCGTTCCTGGCGACCCCCTGGCCCACCGGGCCCTTGAATCGCTGCTCCACGCCGAGGCGACGGTCCGCCGCAGCCTCGCCCGCGACCTGGAGGGCGCCCGGGTGCAGTCGACCGGCTTCTTCGTCCTCGTCCTGCTCTCCACCGCCGGCGGCGAGCTCGAGCTGCGCGCGCTGCGACACCGCATGCAGACCTCCAAGGCCAACGCCACCGAGGTGATCGACCGGCTGGTCGCCCGCTCGCTGGTCACGCGCCGGCGCTTGCCGGCCGACCGGCGCGCCGTGCTGGTGGAGATCACTCCGGCCGGCCGCGAGCTCGTCGACCGGCGCTTCCCGCGCCACAGCGAGCGGGTCCGCGAGGCCTTCGCGGCCCTCGACGACGACGAGAAGCGCTCGCTCGCACAGATCT
>JBBATA010000022.1:2624-27991 GCA_040399005.1 Solirubrobacteraceae bacterium | reverse complement strand
AGTAGCCGAACCAGTGGGCGATGCCGGATTCGAACCGGCGACCCCCTGTGTGTAAAACAGGTGCTCTAACCAGCTGAGCTAACCGCCCGCAGAGATGATGGCAGGTCTCTGCGGGCGGGCCTGTGCGGATGGTTCCGGCCGGCCGCCAGTTGGCGCGCAAATGCGGTCGGGCCCAGATCTTTGCTGGTAGCGTCGACGCCGATGACGCCCGACAAGCTGCGGACCTTCTCCAAGATCATCATCCTGCTGGCGGCCTTTGCGTCGATGCTCCTGTCCATCGGTCTCTGGTTCCTCGGAGATGACAAGCTCGCCGGGATCTTCGTCGGGCTATGGGTGCCGAGCATCCTCGCCTTCGGCGTCATATTCCTCGACCTGACCGACAGGCGCCGACCGTGAGCAACGGGGCACTCTTCGCGGTCGGCTTCGTCATCACTGCACTGGTTGTCTTCGCGATCGGGGGCCTCCTGTACGCCGCGATGCTGGACCAGCGCTATCAGGCCCAGATGGATGATTCTGCCGACAAGCCGGCAGGCCCTTCCGCCGACAGCTGAGGAAGTGCGCCCGGCTGGATTCGAACCAGCGTCTGACCGATTATGAGTCGGGGGCTCTAACCGCTGAGCTACGGGCGCCCGCTGATTATGCCGTCCGCGAGCGCCTCGCCGCCGGCCAGCGCCCGGTCGACGCCTCCGCCGCCACCGCACCAGTCGCCGGTGGCGCCGATTCCGACCAGTTCGTCGAGCAGGAATGGCTCTTCGAGGGCAGAGGTGACCCGCGAGTAGCGCCAGCGGTGGGTTGCCAGGAAGTCGGGGGGAGGCAGGGCACCACCGGCCTGTAGCGCCACGCCCAGCGCTCCGAGCAGGTGGCGCTCCACCTCGATCGGCTCGTCCTCCAGGTGCTCCTCGCTCCACCGGGGTCCGGCCTGGAGGGTCCAGCGCTCGCCGGGCTCGCGGCCGGGCTTGGCCGATTCACGCACCGCCCAAGCCAGCTCGGCCTCAGGGAACGGGTCACGCACGAGGTCTACATCGCCAGGAAGCAGCTCTTCCTCCCACGCTGCCATCACCGCCCAGCAGGGCGAGAAGGTTGCCTCGGATGCGCGGTCGGCCAGGGCGGGCGCGACGTCGGCGAGCAGGTTGGCAGCCTGTGGTGCCGGGGCGGTGATTGCCACCCGCTCGAAGACCCCGGCGCTCTCCCCGCCAGCGAACAGCTCCAGGCCGCCCGGCGCCCCGGCCACTCGCTCAACCTCCACCTGGCTGCGAAGAGCGATCCCTTCGGCGAGCGCCTTGGCCCCGGCGTTCATCGCGGGGGCGCAGACGACACCGTCGGCAAACCTCTCCACCTCGGTACCGGCTTTGCGGAACGAGCTTGCGGCGGCGCCCTCTTCCAGCATCGGGCAGCCATGGTCGAAGCGCAGCTCTCCGGCCCGGCGGCTCGACATGCGCCCTCCCGGGCCACGGCTCTTCTCGAAGACGGTTACCGCATGGCCTGCGCCGTCGAGCGCCCGGGCGCACGCCAGGCCGGCCGGTCCGGCCCCGATGACCGCAATTTCCATACATCCGCAGGCTATCGGGGGTTAGGATGCCGTCCTTCCCAAGGAAACCGTAAGGAGCGAGCCGGAATGTCGGACGAGACCACCAAGTACCTGCTGGACGAGGACCAGATCCCCACCCACTGGATCAACCTCATGCCCGACCTGCCCGGTGAGCCGCTGCCGCCGCTCAGCCCCGCCACCAAGGAGCCGGCCGCTCCCGAAGAGCTGCTGGCGATCTTCCCGCCCGGCCTGCTCGAGCAGGAGATGACCCCGGAGCCCGAGGTGGAGATCCCCGAGGAGGTGCGGGACGCCTACCGGCTCTGGCGCCCGACCCCGCTCTACCGCGCCCGCCGCCTGGAGAAGGCGCTCGATACGCCGGCGCACATCTATTACAAGTACGAGGGCGTCTCGCCGTCGGGCTCGCACAAGCCCAACACCGCTGTTCCGCAGGCCTACGAAAACGCCAAGGCCGGGATCAAGAAGCTCGCCACCGAGACCGGCGCCGGCCAGTGGGGCTCCTCTCTGGCCTTCGCCTGCGGCCTCTTCGGCCTGGAGTGCGAGGTCTTCATGGTCGGCGGCTCCTACGACCAGAAGCCCTACCGCCGTTCGGCGATGGAGACCTGGGGGGCGACCGTGCACCGCTCTCCCTCCCAGCTGACGCAGGCCGGGCGCGACAACGCCCAGCACGACTCCGGCTCACTCGGCATCGCGATCTCCGAGGCGGTCGAGGTCGCCGCCCAGGATCCGGAGACCAACTACGCGCTGGGCTCGGTCCTCGGGCACGTGCTGCTCCACCAGACGGTTATCGGCCAGGAGTCGATCCTGCAGATGGAGATGGCCGGCGAGGAGCCCGACGTGATCGTCGCGTGCGTCGGCGGCGGCTCCAACTTCGGCGGCCTGACGATTCCGTGGCTGCGGCGCAACCTGCGCGACGGCGCCAAGACGCGCTACCTGGCCACCGAGCCGGCCGCCTGCCCGACACTCACCAAGGGCGTCTACGCCTACGACCACGGTGACATCGCGGGGATGACGCCGATCATGCCGATGTACACGCTGGGCCATAAGTTCGTGCCGCCGTCGATGCACGCCGGTGGCCTTCGCTACCACGGCGACTCGCCGCTGGTTTCGGCGCTCGTTCACGAGGGACTCGTCGAGGCCCGCGCCTACAACCAGACCGAGTGCTTCCGCAACGGGACGACCTTCGCCCAGACCGAGGGGATCATCCCGGCGCCCGAGCCGACCCACGCGATCAGCGGGGCGATCCAGGAGGCCCTTGCCGCCAAGGAGGCCGGGGAGGAGCGGGTGATCCTGTTCGGGCTCTGCGGCCACGGCAACTTCGACCTCGCCGCCTACGACGCCTTCCTGGCCGGAACGCTCGAGGATCCGGAGTTCTCGCAGGAGGATATGGACGCTGCGGTGTCGAACCTGCCCGAAGGAGTTCCGTCCCTCTGACCTTCAGGGGGCCCATAAACCCTGAAATCAAGGAGATTTCAACAAAATGACTACCGCAGGCAGCTCGCCGGGTCACATCGACATCGGCGCAATTCTCAGCGAGGCCACCGATACGTGGAAGAAGTCCTTCGCCACGATCTGGGTCATCGCCCTGATCCTCTTCATCCCGGTCGGGATCCTCAGCTACTTCTCCGACCGTGGCTGGCTCATCGGCCTCATCTACTTCATCGCGTCGCTCGTGGCCACCCTCTACATCCAGGGAGTCCTGGCGCGAATCGTCCAGGACGTCCGAGAGGACGGCAAGGTCGACTGGACTGTCGGCGAGCTTCTCAAGAGCATCAATCCGAAGCTGCTTCCGCTGCTTGGGCTCACGATCGTCGTCGGCATCCTGGTCTCGATCGGCCTGATCCTCTTCATCATCCCGGGAATCATCCTGGCCCTCATCTGGTTCGTCGCCGTCCCGGTGCTGATCATTGAGGACAAGGGCGTGTTCGACTCGATGAGCCGCAGCGGCGAGCTCACCAAGAGCAACCGCTGGCGCATCTTTGGCCTGATGCTCGTGGTCTACATCGGGGTCTTCGTCGTGTTCCTCATTGCCGCGCTGGTCGCTGCGGTGCTGCCGATTCTCGGCCTCATCGCGTTCGTGGTCCTGGCGGTCATCGTCTACCCGTGGATCGCGGTCGTGGTCCCGACCGTCTACTACGCCCTGGCCGGTGCGAAGGGGCAGGCAACTCCCGCCATGCCGGCCCCCGGCACGGCTCATCCCGGCGGCGAGCCGCCGGCGCCGGCCGCCTAGCAGCCGGAAACTCCTGCGGTAACGCGAGCCGGCGTCGGGTCTTCTCCCGGCGCCGGCTTTCGCGCGTCCGGGCCAGCCCTGCGCCAGGCCCGGGCGCTCAGGCAGCGGCCGGCTCGACCGCCGGCTCGGAACTCGAGTCGAGAATCGGCGCCGGCCCGGCCGAGCGCACCGTCATCGGCATCCCGCGCCGCGGTGAGAGCGTGGGGGCCAGCCGCGTGTCGAGCTGGTAGCCGGGGATCAGCTCGAGGCGGAAGCGCTCGAGCACCGAGCGCATGATCACGCCGATCTCCGCCTGGCCGAAGCGCATCCCGATACAGGTTCGGGAGCCGCCGCCGAACGGGATGTACTGGCCCTTGCGCAGGGCGGCCTTGCCCTCCTCGGTGAAGCGCAGCGGGTCGAACCGCTCCGGCTCGTCCCAGACGTCGGGGAGGTGGTGGCTCGCCCACGAGCAGTAGTTGACGTGCACGTTGCCGGGGACGGTCACGCCGGCGAACTCGTAGGGCTCGACCGAGCGGCGCGGGCCGATGTAGGCCGGCGGGTACATCCGCAGCGTCTCGTCGAGAATCATCTCCGGGGTTATCTGCGGTGACTCCAGCAGCTCGGGGTTGCGCGAGAGCTCGTAGAACATGAAGGCCACCGTCGAGGTGGTCGTGTCGTGGCCGGCGAAGAGCAGCGTCATTACGTGGTCGCGGACCTGCTTGTCACTCAGCGGCTCGCCGTCCTCGAAGGTCGAGTCGAGCAGGAGCGAGAGGACGTCATCGCCCCGCTGGCCGCTCTGGCGACGGCTGGCGATCTCGGCGTAGACCAGCTCGTCAAGGCGCGCCCGGCTCTTGAGCACCTGCGCGTATGGGGTGCCAGGCCCGCGAGCCAGCTGCATGGCCACGTCACGGGCGTGGAAGGAGAGTGCGGCCTCGAACTCCTCGGCGGCATCGAAGTCGCCGGCACGGGCGAGGTCGGGGTCCAGGCCGAAGAGAGCCCGCATCGCGATCCGCAGGGCCAGGTGGCGGGTCCAGTCGTAGAGGTCGATCACCTGGCCGGGAACCAGCGTGTCCACCGCAGCGGCGACCTCCTCCTCCATGATCTCCGTGGCCGAGCGGATCTTCTCGCGGTGGAAGGCGGGGACCATCATCTTGCGCGAGGAGCGGTGGAGCGTTCCGTCGATGGTCAGGAGGCCGTCGCCCAGCAGGGGGATCAGGTCGCGCATGTGCCCCTCGCGCCAGCGGAAGTTGGAGGCGTTCGAGACGAGCATGTAGTGGTTGGCCTCCGGCCCGAGCATCATCACGACGTTGAAGTGCAGGACCTTCAGCGTGTACACCGGCCCGTACCGTTCGTAGAGGTCGATCATCAGCGGCAGGGGGTTGCGGGCGTACTGCCGGGTCCGCGGGAGGCTGAAGCTGCGCGGCCCCGGGGGCCACGGAACGGTCGCCGCCCGGTCGTCGGCGATGTCCTGGACGATCAGCCTCAGCGGGTTCTCGTCGTAGGGGGCGGGGGTCTCCAGCACGAGGCAGAGGTTACCCGCGGTCGGTTGTCATACTCTCCCGGCGCCACGGGGGCGTAGCTCAGTTGGTTAGAGCGCCGGCCTGTCACGCCGGAGGTCGCGGGTTCGAGTCCCGTCGCTCCCGCTCGTGGGCTACCGTCATCTGGTCCCGTGAAGCCGCTTACCGAGCCTGTAGTCCAGATCGTCTCCGCCTTTGCCCTGGTGGGGCAGGCGTTCCTGCTGGTGATGGTCGTTCTCGCCGTGACCGGGCTCTTCTTCAAGCCTTCCCGGCGGGCGTTCGACTGGCTCAGGGTCGGGCTGCGTGGCTCGGAGCTGTGGATCGCATTCGTGATCGCGCTGCTGGCAACGGCCGGGAGCCTCTTCTTCTCGGAGTACTCGAACTTCATCCCCTGCAAGCTCTGCTGGTACCAGCGCTACGCGATGTACCCACTGGTGCCGATCCTGCTGCTGGCCGCGATCTTCCGGCAGCGGCTGATCACCTGGCTCTCCCTTGCCATCGCTGTGGTTGGAGCCGGAATCGCCACCTGGCACCGCTACGTGGAAATCAACCCGTCGCTGGAGAGCCAGGGATGCAAGACAGGCGGGGGTGGGTGCGCCACGAATTGGTTCGAAGGGATCGCCCCGTTCGACTACATAACGATCCCCACGCTGACCCTCACCGCGTTTGCCCTGATCATCTTCTTCATTCTGCTCTCGCTCTTCCCGCCGAAGTCTGACTAGCGGCGCCCGGCCCGCCGGGCTGCCGTTACCCTCGGCCGGTGACCTCTTTCCGCCCGTGGCCCAGGCGACTCATGATCTCCTCCGTGCTGACCCTGGCGATGGGGGCCGGCCTCACCGGAACCAGCAGCGCCGCCTCCACCGGCGTGGTCTCCGACCTCAACCACGTGACGAGCATCACCAAGGAACCCGAGGCGAAGCGGCTCTACGACGCCCTGATCGACCTGGGGCTCCCGTCCGCCTGGCCGTTTGCCACCTACAAGCCGATCAGCTCGGGCGGGGTTCGCCTGGGGAACCTCAACATCGAGCTGGGAGCCGGCATCCCTCCGATCGCCGGCGACCAGTTCGCAACCTTCGAGCCCCCGACTCTCGACGGACTCACGGCCGCCCTCGACGCGCGCGGGATCAGGCACAGCCCCCCGATCCCCCTCTACAACGGCAACGAGCTCTTCTACACGCGCGTCGAGCTTCCCACCTACTCGCAGGCCAGCCGGTTCACCGCCCAGTTCTGTGCCTACAACTTCCCCAGCGGCAAGCCGACCCGCGTCGCCCCGGAGAACAAGGCAGGTCTCATCAACGTGTCCCGGGTGGTCATCAACTCGAGGAACCCCGGCTCCTGGCGCAAGCTGATGGCACCGTCCAAGCCCTCCCGAAGCGGGACGTACCGGCTCTCGAGCGGCCCGCTCGTGCAGCTCCGCAAGAGCCGGAGCGACTCAATCGATTCGCTTAACCTGCGGGTTAGGAGCGTCTCCCGGGCCGCCAGGGCATTCAAGGCCGCGGGGGTAAAGACTAAGGGCGAGCTCGTCTCGCTCGGCACGCTTCGCCTGCGCCTGGTTGCGTCGGGCTCCTAGCCAATTCCTGGCGAGGGCCCGCCGCCGAAGCGGTTGCGGCGCGGTTCAGATCCGGGCTAGGAACGCTTCGATAGCCGCGTTTGTCGGCTCGGGATGGGTGAGGTTTGATGCGTGGCCGGCCCCCTCCACCTCGACCAGCTCGCCGTCGGGCAGCTGCGTCACGTAGGCGCGGGCCACGTCGACGCTGATCGCGGCGTCCTGGTCGCCGTGGAGCACCAGCACGGGGATCCCGATCTCGCCCAGGCGCGGCGTCACGTCGTCGCGCGTGGTGAGCGTTTCGTAGATCTGGTTGACGGTCCCCGGCTCCATCTGGCGGGCCGCCTCCATCCAGCGGGGGTCGTCGAATCCGGCGCCGAGGATGATCGCCGAGACGGTGTCAACGACCTCCTGCGGCGGGCCGCCCGGGGCGGTCCAGGCGGCGATCAGCTGGTTATAACCCTCGAGCGTGTCGGGGTTCTCCGGGCCAGGCTGGCTGTCGATCAGGATCAGCGCCCTCACGCGCTCGGGACGGGCGAGCGCCGCGCGGATCGAGAGGAAGCCGCCCTGCGACATGCCGGCCAGCACGGCCTTCTCGATGCCCAGGTGGTCGAGCAGGCCGAAGAGGTCGTCGGCCGAGTCCCAGTAGGTGAAGGGGTCGGGGCTGGTGACGGTCTCGCCGTGTCCGCGCTCGTCCCAGGTGATGCAGCGGTAGCGGTCCTTCAGGGCCTGCACCTGCGGCTCGAACATCCCGCCGCTCATGAAGAAGCCGTGCGAGAAGACGATCGCCTCCCCGTCGCCCCCGGTGTCCTCGTAGTGGATCGACTGTCCGTTGATGTCGGCGTGCGGCACGCTGCTCCTCTTCCTTGGTGGTAGGCCTGGCTCACGAATCTAAACCAGACGCCGCGCTTCGGGGATAATTCACCCTTGGCGGGAGACGGCTACATCCTCCTGGCGGGCGTACTGCTCGTCGTTGGCCTGGCGGCAACCGCGCTGGCCGGCCGTCTGCGGCTTCCGGGCCTCGTCGTCCTGCTGGCCGTCGGCATGCTCGCCGGAAGCGAGGGGATCGGGGGAATCTCCTTCTCCGACTACCAGGCGGCGCAGGTCGCCGGGATCATCGCGCTGTCCTTGATCCTGTTCGAGGGAGGCCTGGCCGCCGGCTGGCCGGAGATCAGGCCGGTGGCTTTCCCGGCCATCTCGCTGGCCACGGTGGGAACGCTGGTAACCGCGATCATCGCCGGCGCCGCGGCGGTCCTGATCTTCGATCTCTCCCTGCTCGAGGGCTTCCTGGTCGGCGCGATCATCTCGGCCACCGACAGTGCAGCGATCTTCGCCGTGCTGCGCGACTCCACCCTGCGAACCCGTCTCACCAGGACGCTTGAGGGGGAGAGCGGATTCAACGACCCGGTGGCGATCCTGCTCGTCATTGGCTTCATCGAGTGGATCCAGGTTCCGAACTACGGGATCGTCGACATGGCCGGGCTATTCGTCCTCGAGATCGGAGTCGGCCTGGCGGTGGGCGTCGCGGTCGGCTGGCTGGCCCTCACCGCCTTCCAGCGGGTGAAGCTTCCGTCGGCCGGCCTCTACCCGGTCGCCTCGCTGGCCGCGGCCGCGGTCGCCTTCGGGCTGGCCGCGGTGCTTCACGGGTCGGGCTTCCTCGCCGTCTACGTTGCCGCGCTGATCATCGGCGGCCGGCCGAGCCCGGCGCTTCGCACGATCACTACGTTCCATGACGGCCTGGCCTGGCTGGCCCAGCTCGGCATGTTCCTGATGCTGGGGCTGCTCGTTTTCCCCGGCCAGCTGGTCGAGGTCGCGCCCAAGGCCGCCCTGCTGGCCGTCGCCCTCATGTTCGTCGCCCGGCCGCTGGCGACCTTTGTGGCCACCATAGGGGCGCGCTTCTCGGTGGCCGAGCGCGTCACTCTCGGGTGGGCCGGTCTGCGCGGCGCGGCGCCGATCGTGCTGGCCACCTTCCCGGTGATCGATGGCGTCGGCCAGGGTTTCGAGTTCTTCAACATCGTCTTCTTCGTCGTCCTCCTCTCAACGATCGTCCAGGGGGCGACGATCAACCCGCTTGCCCGGCTCCTGGGGGTGACGACACGCCAGCGGGCCCATCCCGCTCCCCTGATCGACACGCCGGCGATGAGCCGTCTCGGGGCGGAGATCGTCGACTACGAGGTCGCCCCCTCGGATGCTGCCGTCGGCCACCGGGTCCGCGAGCTCGGGCTGCCCCGGGACGCCCTCCTCAACCTGATCGTCCGGGGTGACCGGGTAATCCCGCCCCGCGGTTCGACCCGGATCGAGGCGCGTGACCGGCTCCACGTGCTGCTGCGCCAGGAGACGGCACTGGACTTCGAGGCGGTGATCGAGCGGTGGAAGAACGGCCCGCTGGACACGCCGCTCGCGCGGCGGGTCAGCCCTAGGGGCTTCACGATCTTCAGCTCCCGTCCGTGGACCGGTCAGGACGGCGACCCCGGTCGCCCGTCCGAGGTCAACGGCGTGGCGGTGATCGACCAGCTGCGAACACGGCGCGACATTCCCGGCGCGGTCGTCGCGCTCGAGGACGGCCGATTTGCCTACACGGGGCCAATCGTCGCTATCGGCTCGGCAGCCCAGGTGCGCGACTCGGCCGAGCGCCGGCTCAGGAAATCCTCTGACGACAGCGAGTCGGCCTGGTGGCGCGAAGTGATCGGGGCCCTGGCCGTCCAGTAGCGGTGTGGCCGGTACGCTCGCAGCGTGGAGAGCCACGAGTGCGATGTTGCGGTAATCGGCGCCGGCCTCGCCGGCCTCACCGCCGCGCGTGAGCTCGAGCGCTCCGGCTATTCGGTCGCCGTTCTGGAGGCCCGCGACCGCGTCGGCGGAAGGCTCCTGAACCATCCGATCGCCGGCACCGACAACGTGGTCGAGGTCGGCGGCCAGTGGGTCGGGCCGACGCAGACCGAGGTCCTGGCTCTCGCCGGCGAGCTTGGGCTCGAGCGCTATCCGACCTGGACGCGAGGCGAGAACCTCGTCGACTGGAACGGGAAGATGGTCCGTTACAAGGGCTCGATCCCGAAGATCAACCCGGCGATCCTTGCCGACGTGGCCCAGGCCCAGGCCCGGCTCGAGCGGCTCGCCAGGAAGGTCGACCCGGAGCGGCCGTGGGCGGCGCGGAAGGCGAGCCAGTGGGATTCGCGCACCTTCGCCTCCTGGATCTCGGCCAACACCGCCACCAGGGGGGCAGCGACGCTGCTCGAGATCGCCACCGAAGCGGTCTGGGCGGCAGAGCCGGCCGACCTCTCACTGCTGCACGTCCTCTTCTACGTCTCGGCGGCCGGCTCGTTCGAGAACCTGATCGGCACGGAGGGAGGAGCTCAGCAGGACCGGATCGTCGGCGGCACACAGCTCCTGGCCATCCGGCTCGCCGAGCAGCTCGACGGCCCCCTGCTTCTCGACCACCCGGTCCACCAGGTCGACCACGGTGAGCGGGGGGTGGTCATTCACGCCGGGGGCGTCGGATGGCACGTGGAGGCGCGCGCCGTAGTGGTCGCCATCCCGCCGACGCTTACAAGCCGGATCAGGTGGCGTCCGGGGCTGCCGGCCCAGCGCGACCAGCTCGTCCAGCGGATGCCGCAGGGGACGGTGGCCAAGTGCATGGCCGTCTACGAACGTCCCTTCTGGCGCGACCAGGGCCTCTCGGGCCAGGCACTGAGCGTCGCCGGCCCCACCCGGATCATGTTCGACAACTCGCCTCCCGACGGCAGCCGGGGGGTGCTGCTGGGCTTCCTCGAGGGAACGACGGCGCGGGAGCTAGGCGAATGGGAGCCGGCGGCCCGCCAGGCCGCGGTGCTCGACGGCTTCGGCCGGGTCTTCGGCGCCGAGGCTCGCCGGCCGCTGGAGTACATCGAGAAGCTCTGGGCCGACGAGGAATGGACCCGCGGCTGTTACGGGTGCTACATGCCGCCAGGAGCCTGGACCGCTCACGGCCGCTGGCTCTCCCGGCCGATCGGGCCGATCCACTGGGCCGGCGCCGAGACGGCGACCGTATGGGCCGGCTACATGGACGGCGCCGTTCGCTCGGGCCGGCGCGCCGCCCGGGAGGCGGCCGGCTACATCGGATGAGGGAGGTCCCGACCGACCGGCTCGCCGCCGACGTCGAGGCACTCGCGGGGATGCCCCGCGGCTCCGCCAGCCGTGACGAGCAGGACGCCGCCCGGTGGGCCGCCGCCCGGCTCGAGGAGTGCGGTGCCACCGGCGTGGGAGTGGAGCGCTACGCGGGCCGGACCACCAACTCGTGGAGCTTCGCCGGCCACTCGGCGATTGCCCTGGCCGGTCAGCTCCTCGGGGGCGTTGGCGGAGCGCTCGTCGCGCTGGCTTCCCTCGTGTCGCTCGAGCGCGACGCGAGCGGCCGGTCCCCGTGGAGGCGGCGCCTGGCCGGCGGCGCGGAGGGAGCCAGCGCCTTCGGTCAGGTGCCGGCCTCGGGGGAGCGCCGTGGCGCGGTGGTGATCGTCGCGCACATCGACACCGCGAAGACCGGCCTGGCCTGGCACCCGCGGGTCACCCAGCTCGGCGCGCAGAGGAACCTCGCCCGCCGCGCCATGGACCCGGTGATGGGACTCCAGGCGGCGGCGATCGCGGGCTCGGCCGTCACGGCACTGCTGCCCCGCCGGTCGGTCGTGCGACGGGTGGTGGGCATTCCGGCTGCCGCGCTCAACCTGGTGGCGATCGCCCTCAACCTGGACATCGCCCGTTCGCCGGTGGTGCCCGGGGCCAACGACAACGCCTCCGGGGTCGCCGCCGCGCTGGCGGTGGCGCGCGCCTTCGCCGCCAACCCTCCCGGGAACGTCGACCTGGAGATCGCGCTGGTGGGGAGCGAGGAGGTGGGCATGGCCGGCTTCCACGCCTGGCTGGAGCGCCGGCAGGCGGCACTCGATCCGTCCCGCACGCTGGTGCTGGGCCTGGACACCGTCGGCTCGGGCACGCCGATCGTCGCCGCGGCTGAGGGGGCGGTCGCCACGCACCGCTATCCGGAGGGCGCACTCGAGCTGGTCGACGAGGGCGCGCTGCTCGCCGGAGAGCCCGAGCCGCAGCGCTGGCGTATCGGTGCCTGGACCGACCCGCTCCTGGCCCTGCTGCGGGGCTACCCCGCGGCCTCGATCCTCTCGGTGGGGCCGGGCTTCTACACGCACTACCACCACCCGAGCGACCTGCCGGAGTTCGTCGACTACGGCTCCGTAGCCGCCTGCGCCCGGATCGCCGCCGGGGCGGTCGAAGCCTGGGACCGCCGCTTCGCCACCTGAACCCGGCGGCCACCAGCCGCGGGAGGGCAGCTACCAGCCACGGGTGCCCGGGCCTCCCTTGAACGGCCCCTCGATGTCGGCGGTGATCCAGCCGCCGTAGAAGTCTCCCTCCTGAGCGTGAACCTCCTCGCCGCCGAGGGTGCACCTCTCCATCCGGCCCGGATAGACGGCGACGTGGCCCTTCAGCTGCTCGTAGGCCGCGACCGGATCGGGGTAGTGCCATGCGGCCGACTTCTCGGTGAGGCCGCCGCCTGAGACGTCGAAGTACTCAGCGACTCCCTTGAATTCACAGAAGGTGGAGCGAGCCGGGGAGGGGGCCAGCGCCCCGGTGATGAAGTCGTCGGCAGGGATGTAGATGACCGGCGGATGGCTGGTCTCCAGGACGCGCAGCGCCCGCTTGCTGGTGGCGATCAGCTCGCCCCCCAGGAATACTTCGACCGCCTTCGAACAGGGCTCCAGGCGCGGCGGGCGGGGGTAGTCCCAGACGTTCTCCATGCCCGCTTTACGGGCCAGGCTGCCGGGTGGACGTGCGCAGGCCGCGAGATTGTCAGAATGTGGCCATGAGCTCTTCTTCCTCCGGCGCCGCCGACCCGCGCAAGCGCCGCAACATCATCATCGGTGCCGCGATCGCCATTGTCGTGGTCGTGGCCGTCGTCGTGGTCCTGGTCAGCTCCGGCGGCTCGGACAGCACCGGAACCGAGAACGCCTCCGGCGGCTCCGGCGCCGCCCAAGTCAAGGGCCAGAAGGAGACCTCCGAGATGCTCGACGGCATCCCGCAGGACGGCAACGCCCTGGGCAAGAAGAGCGCCAAGGTCACGCTGGTCGAGTTTGCCGACTTCCAGTGCCCGTTCTGCCGCGACTTCGCGCTGAACACCCTGCCGGTGATCATCAATGACTACGTGCGCACCGGGAAGGTGCGCATGGAGCTGCGGACCCTCACCTTCATCGGTCCCGACTCGGAGACCGCCGCACGTGCGGCAGCCGGTGCTGGCGAGCAGAACCTCGAGTGGAACTACACCAACCTCTTCTATTACAACCAGGGCCAGGAGAACTCGGGCTATGTGACCGACGAGTTCATCGACAGCATCTACAAGGCGGCCGGGGTCGACGAGGCCAAGGCAAACGCCTTCCGCAAGACCGACGCGGCCGGCGTCCCGGCCCAGTCGGCCGACGCCGAGGCCCAGAAGTACGGGATCCAGTCGACGCCGTCGTTCGTCGTCGGCCCTACAGGCGGCCCGTACACCAAGCTCGACGTCGACATCACCAATCCCGACGGCTTCAAGGCCGCGCTCGACTCGCTGCTCAAGAACTAGGTGTCGGCCGGCGGCGTGAGCACCGACAGCTTCGGGGCCCGCGGGAGCCTCGAGGTCGGCGGCCGGGATTACGAGATCTTCCGGCTTGACGCGCTGCAGGCGCGGTTCGACGTCGCTCGGCTCCCCTTCTCGCTGAAGATCCTGCTCGAGAACCTCCTGCGCCGGGAGGGCGACGGCGCCGTCACCGCCGCCGACATCGAGGCGCTCGCTTCGTGGGACGCCAAGGCCGAGCCGAGCCGGGAGATCGCCTTCACCCCCGCCCGCGTGGTGCTGCAGGACTTCACCGGCGTTCCGGCGGTGGTCGACCTCGCCGCCATGCGTGACGCGATCGCCGCGCTCGGGGGAGACCCCCAGGCGATCGAGCCCCTGGTGCCGGCCGAGCTCGTGATCGACCACTCCGTCCAGGTCGACGCCTTCGGCACGCCCGACGCCTTCGAGATAAACGCCCGCCGCGAGTTCGAGCGAAACGAGGAGCGCTACCGGTTCCTGCGCTGGGGCCAGGAGGCCTTCGAGACCTTCAAGGTTGTCCCGCCCGACACCGGCATCGTCCACCAGGTCAACCTCGAGTACCTCTCGAGGGTGGTCTTCGTCAACGACGCCACCGGCCAGGCCTACCCCGACACCCTCGTCGGAACCGACTCTCACACGACGATGATCAACGGCCTGGGAATCCTCGGCTGGGGGGTCGGCGGGATCGAGGCCGAGGCGGCGATGCTCGGCCAGCCAATCTCGATGCTCGTGCCGCAGGTCGTGGGCGTTCGGCTCTCCGGCGAGCTGCCCGAGGGGGCCACCGCGACCGACCTCGTCCTCACCGTCACCGAGAGGCTGCGCCAGGTGGGTGTCGTGGGCCGGTTCGTCGAGTTCTTCGGGCCCGGCGTCGCCGGCCTGCCGCTCGCCGACCGCGCGACGCTGGGCAACATGAGCCCGGAGTTCGGCTCGACCTGCGCGATCTTCCCGATCGACGCCGAGACGATCCGCTACCTGGAGTTCACCGGCCGTCCCGCCGAGCAGGTTGCTCTCGTCGAGGCCTACGCGCGTGCCCAGGGGATGTGGCTGGACTCGGATTCCGACGAGCCGACATTCAGCCAGACGGTGGAGATCGCCCTCGACGAGGTCGTCCCGTCGATCGCAGGTCCTCGGCGCCCGCAGGACCGCGTCCCGCTCGACCGTGCCAAGGAGGCCTTCCGCGAGGAGCTCGGGAGCTTCGTGGTGCCGCATATCGACGCCCAGGACGAGGCCGACCGGGAGTCTTTCCCGGCCAGCGATCCGCCCTCGTCGATGGAGCCGGGCGAGCAGCCCGACCGGCTCGCCCCGGCCGACCAGCCGGCCCCCGAGCCGGCGGTGGCCCTCGGCGAGCAGGTGACCGTGAAGCTCGACGGCGAGGAGTTCGAGCTGGGCAACGGTGACGTGGTGATCGCCGCGATTACCAGCTGCACCAACACCTCCAACCCGTCGGTGATGGTCGGCGCCGGGCTGCTGGCCCGTAACGCCCGGGCCCGCGGCCTCCAGGTTCGCCCGTGGGTCAAGACTTCGCTCGCCCCCGGCTCGAAGGTGGTCACCGACTACCTCGAGCGCGCCGGGCTGCAGGACGACCTCGACGGCCTGGGCTTCAACCTCGTCGGCTACGGCTGCACCACCTGCATCGGCAACTCGGGTCCGCTGCCCGAGGAGATCTCGGCGGCCGTGCAGGAGAACGACCTGACCGTCTGTTCGGTTCTCTCGGGCAACCGAAACTTCGAGGGGCGGATCAACCCCGACGTGAAGATGAATTACCTGGCCTCTCCGCCGCTCGTGGTGGCCTACGCCCTTGCCGGGACGATGGACATCGACTTCGCCACCGAGCCGCTCGGGACCGCCGGCGACGGCAGCGAGGTCTACCTGCGGGACATCTGGCCCTCGAGCCGGGAGATCGCCGAGACCGTCCAGGAGGCGGTCCAGTCGGACATGTTCCGCAAGAGCTACGGGCAGGTCTACGAGGGCGACGTCAACTGGAACGGGCTCGACGTCCCCGGCGGTGACCGCTACGCCTGGAGCGACGATTCGACTTACGTCCGCCAGCCACCGTTCTTCGAGGGCATGCCGGCCGAGCCCGAGCCGGTTCAGGACATCATCGGCGCCCGTGCCCTCGCCCTGCTGGGCGACAGCGTCACCACCGACCACATCTCACCGGCCGGGGCGATCAAGCGCGACTCGCCGGCCGGCGAATACCTCGAGTCCCAGGGCGTTGCGCCCGTCGACTTCAACTCCTACGGCGCGCGCCGCGGCAACCACGAGGTGATGATGCGCGGCACCTTCGCCAATATCCGCTTGCGCAACCTCCTGGCCCCGGGCACCGAGGGCGGCGTCACGCTTCACCAGCCCAGCGGCGAGCAGATGTCGATCTACGACGCGGCGATGCGTTACGCCGGCGAGGGCACCCCGCTGGTGGTGCTCGGTGGCCGCGAGTACGGCTCGGGCTCCTCGCGCGACTGGGCGGCCAAGGGCACCGCCCTTCTGGGCGTTCGCGCCGTAATCGCCGAGAGCTTCGAGCGGATCCACCGCTCCAACCTCGTCGGCATGGGGGTCCTGCCGCTCGAGTTCCCGCCGGGGGAGAGCGCCGAGTCGCTGGGCATCAGCGGCCACGAGGTCTTCGAGATCACCGGCCTTGCCGGCCCGCTGAACGCCGGGGAGCTGCCGCGGCAGGTGACAGTCAACGCCGGCGACGTGGAGTTCAGCGCGACGGTGAGGATCGACACGCCCAAGGAGGCCGAGTACTTCCGCCAGGGCGGGATCCTGCGCTATGTGCTGCGTCAGCTGGCCGCTGCCGGCTGAGGCGATGGCCCGCTACCACGACCTCTCCGCCCTCCTCGTCCCGACCCCCGAAGGCCTTCCCGAGCTGCTGGCGGTGAGAGTCGACCACGCCTCCCACGCTGACGGCGCAGGGGCGATCGAGTCGATGATGGGAGTCGGGCCCGAGCTCCTTCGCGACGGCGAGGGCTGGGCGGTGGAGACGATCTCGCTGGGCACTCACAACACGACGCACGTCGATGCGCCGTGGCACTACAACAGCACCATCCAGGGTTCCCCGGCGGCGACGATCGACGAGATTCCGCTCGAGTGGTTTCACGGCCCGGGAGTAGTGATCGAGGCGCGTGGCCGGGCCGAAGGCGACGCGCTGACGGTCGAGGACTTCGAGAGGGGGCTGGAGGCAGCCGAGCACGAGCTCAGGGCCGGCGACGTAGTGCTGGTCAGGACCGGCGGCGACGAGTTCCTGGATGACCCGGGCTACATGGCGCGAGGGTGCGGGGTTACCGCCGAAGCGACGGTCTGGCTTTGCGACCACGGGGTCAGGCTCATGGGAATCGACGCGTGGGGCTGGGACCGCCCCCTGCACCTTGAGGCCGAGGAGGCCCGCGCCCGGGGCGAGAAGGGAATCTTCTGGGCCGCCCACCAGTGCGACCGCGCCTACTGCCAGATAGAGCGGCTCGCCGGCCTGGACGCGCTCCCGCTTACCGGCTTCGAGGTTTTCGCCTTCCCGCTCAAGGTGGTTGGCGGCAGCGCAGGGCCGGCTCGCGTAGTGGCGATAGAGCCCGGCTGAGCGGGCCTGCCTCAGGCCGGCAGGCGACCGGTATCCAGCGTGCGGGCGACGAGCTCGTGGTACTCGGGCACGTCCAGCAGGAATGAGTCGTGGCCCCAGGGCGACTCGATGTCGACCTGCTCGGCTTCCCAGCCGGCGGCCCGCAGCCGCTCGACGATGAATCCGGAGTGGCCGGCGTCGAAGCGCCAGTCGCTTGAGAAGGAGATCGCCAGGACCTTCGTCGGGTTGCCTTTCAGCTTCTCCTCTATCCCCTCCTCGTCGAAGGGGGCGAAGTAGTCCATGGTGCGGGTGAGGTAGAGGTAGCTGAGAGCATCGAAGCGGCTGAGGAAGCTGGCGCCCTGGTGGTGGAGGTAGTGCTCGACCTCGTAGTCGGGCCCCAGGCCCGGCTCGGCTCCCTCGACCCGGCGCTGGTGGCCGAACTTCTCCATGAACGACTCCTCGGAGAGGTAGGTGATGTGGGCCATCATCCGCGCCACCGCGAGCCCGATGTTGGGCCGGCGGTCGCTCTCGTGGTAGCGACCGCCCTGGAAGTCCGGGTCGCGCATGATCGCTTCGCGGGCGACGGTCGAGAAGGCGATGTTCATCGGGCTTAGGCGGGCGCTGGCGCAGATCGGCAGGCAGAGCTCCATCGCCATCGGGTCGTCGATCGCCCACTGGAGGGCCTGCATCCCGCCGAGCGAGCCGCCGATCGCCGCGTGGAGGCGCCCGACGCCGAGGTGGTCGAGCAGCCGGCGGTGGACCGTGTTGAGGTCCCGGACCGAGAACATCGGGAACTCCAGGCCGTACCGCTGGCCGCTGGCCGGGTCGACCGACGAGGGCCCTGTCGTTCCCTGGCAGCCACCGAGCAGGTTGGGGGAGATGACGAAGAAGCGGTCGGTGTCGACAGGCTTGCCCGGGCCGATCAGCCTGTCCCACCACCCGCGCCGCGCGGGGTCGCCGTGGTGGCCGGCGGCGTGGGCGTCGCCGGTCAGCGCGTGGCAGACGAAGACCGCGTTGCTGCGCTCGGCGTTGAGCTCGCCGTAGCTCTCCCAGGCGACCTCGACCTCGTCGAGGCGGGCGCCCGACTCGAGCACCAGCGGATCTTCCCCGGTGAAGAGGAGCGCTCCCTGCGTCTCCACCTCACCGAGTCCGCCGGCGCTCACGCCGGGCGTGGCCTCATGCGGGCACTGCCTCCCGCGCCTTGGCCAGGGCCTGGTCGAGGTCCTCGATCAGGTCATCGACGTTCTCGATCCCGACCGAGAGCCTGACGGTCTCCTGGGTCACGCCGGCCGCCTCGAGCTCCTCGTCGCTCAGCTGCGAGTGGGTCGTAGAGGCATTGTGGATGGCCAGCGACTTGGCGTCGCCGATATTGGCCAGGTGGCTGAAGAGCTCGAGGTTCTCGATGAACTTCTGCCCGGCCTCACGCCCGCCCTTGACCCCGAACGTCACGAGCGCACCGTAGCCGCCGGTGAGGATGCGGTCGGCGACCTCCTTGTAGTCGCTCGAGTCCAGGCCCGGGTAGTAGACCCACTCGACGTCGTCGCTCTCCTCGAGGTGCCGGGCGATGGCCAGCGCGTTGGCGTTGTGGCGCTCCATCCTCAGCGGCAGGGTCTCGATCCCCTGCAGGATGAGGAAGGCGTTGAACGGCGAGAGCGCCGCACCCATGTTGCGCAGCAGCACGGTGCGGACGCGGCCGATGTAGGCCGCCGGCCCGAGCGCGTCGGCCCAGACCACGCCGTGGTAGCTCGGGTCGGGCCCGACGAGGATCGCGAACTTCTCCGGCTGGGAGCTCCAGTCGAAGTTGCCCGAGTCGACGATCGCGCCGGCGATGGTCGTGCCATGGCCGCCGATGAACTTGGTCAGCGAGTGGACGACGATGTCGGCCCCGAGCTCGAAGGCGTTGGTGCCCACCGGGGTCGGGACGGTGTTGTCGATGATCAGCGGCACGCCGACGTCGTGGGCGGCCTGCGACCACGCCTCGATGTCGAGGACGTTGAGCCGCGGGTTGCCGATGGTCTCGCCGAAGACGAGCTTGGTCTTCTCGTCGGCGAGCTTCGCCACGGCGCCCGGGTCGTCGGCGTCGGCCCAGCGAACCTCGATCCCGTACTGGGGGAGGGTGTGGGCGAAGAGGTTGTAGGTGCCGCCGTAGAGCTGGCTGACCGAGATGATGTTGTCGCCGGCCTGGGCGATGTTGAGGATCGAGTAGGTGACCGCCGCCTGGCCGGAGGCGAGCACCACGGCGCCGACGCCGCCCTCGAGCTCGGTGAGCCGCTGCTCGAGCACGTCCCAGGTCGGGTTCATGATTCGCGTGTAGATGTTGCCCGGCACGGCGAGCGCGAAGAGGTCGGCGGCGTGCTGGGTGTCGTCGAAGACGTATGAGGTCGTCTGGTAGATCGGAACGGCCCGCGAGTTGGTCGTCGGGTCGGGCTCCTGGCCGCCGTGGAGGGCGATGGTCTCGGCGCGATGCTTCTTCTCGCTCATGGCTTCGTCTTGCTCCTTGCAGTCGTTGTCCGGGGCAAAATAGCGTAAACCCGATTGGGATTAGGCCCTTATGGCCGTCGGATCTCCCCCCATTGTGCCGCAGTCGGGCTTCGCGCGGGCGATAACCTCGCCGCGATGACGATCCCGCCGGTTCTCCAGACCCTCCTGACCGCTCACGGGCCCTCCGGCTACGAGTCCGACCCGGCGGCCGCCTGGCGCGAGGCGGCCGGCGCCTACTCCGACGACGTGCGCTCCGACGTGATGGGGAGCTCGGTCGCCCTCGTCCCCGGAACGGCCGATGGCCCGTCGCTCGCACTGGTCGGCCACATCGACGAGATCGGCCTGATCGTCACCCACATCGAGGAGAGCGGCTTTCTGCGCTTCACCGGGGTCGGCGGCTGGGACCCGCAGGTCCTCGTCGGCCAGCGGGTGGTCCTGGCCACCGCCGGCGGGCCGGTACCCGGCGTCGTGGGCAAGAAGCCGATCCACCTCCTCGACGCCGACGCGCGCAAGAAGGTCCCCGAGATGAAGGAGATGCACATCGACATCGGGGCCGCCGACGGCGACGCCGCCTCGGAGCTGGTGCGCGTGGGCGACACCGCGGTGATCGCCGGCGAGCCGGTCGAGCTCCAGGCCGGCCGCGTGGCCTCGCGCTCGATGGACAACCGGATTGGCAGCTACGTCTCCTACGAGGCGGCCCGTCTGGTCGCCGAACAGGGCGGCGCGCCGGGGGACGTTTTCGCCGTGGCCGGCGTGCAGGAGGAGACCGGCCTCAACGGTGCCCGGACAACCGCGTATTCGCTGCGTCCCGACCTTGCCGTGGCGATCGACGTCACCCACGCCACCGACGCTCCCGGGATCAGCGAGAGCGAGCTCGGCAAGCACCCGTTCGGGTCAGGGCCGGTGATCGAGCGGGGGACCAACATCCACCCGCGGGTCAGCGAGATGCTGATCGAAGCCGCCGAGGCGGAGAAGATCCCCTACACGCTCTCGGCCTCGGCCCGCAGCACCGGCACCGACGCCGACGCGATTCACGTCTCTCGCGGCGGCGTTCCAACCGGGCTGGTCTCGGTGCCTCTTCGCTACATGCACTCGCCGGTCGAGGTGGTCCAGGTCGACGACATCGAGAACACGGCAAAGCTGCTCGCCGCCTTCGCGATGCGCATCCCGGCCGACGCCACCTTCGAGCGCTGAGGTCCCGGAGCGTGCTGCTCCTCTTCGACATCGACGGCACCCTGCTCATGCGCGCTGCCGCCGAGCACGCCCAGGCGATGCACCAGACCACCAGCGACCTCTGGGGCGTCGACACCAGCGCGGTGAAGGTGCCGACCGGGGGCCGCACCGATCCAGAGATCGTCCGAACCCTGCTCGCGGGAGCCGGGGTCGAAGATGCCCGGATCGACGAGCTGATCGGTGAGCTGGTCCCCACGCTCGTGGCCCACTACGAGCGCCTGAAGCCCGACGACCTCAGCGGCTTCCTGGCGCCCGGCGCGGTCGAGGCGCTCGACGAGCTCTCGGCCGACGAGGAGCGCCGGCTCTCGCTGGTAACCGGGAACGTCCAGGAGATCGGCCGCCGCAAGCTCGAGCTGGCCGGTATCGGCCACCACTTCGCCGAAGGCCAGGGCGGCTTTGCCTGTGACAGTGCCCACCGCCCCGACCTTCCCCCGATCGCCCGGGAGCGGGCCGCGGTATGGAACGGCGGCGAGCCCTGGCCACGCGAGGCCACGGTCGTGATCGGCGATACCACCCGCGACATCGCCTGCGCGCGCGCCGATGGCGTGAGGGTGATCTGCGTGCCGACCGGCCCGCAGACAGCCGATGAGCTGGCCGACGCCGACGAGGTGATCGAGTCGCTCCACGAGCTGCCCGAAGCGCTGCGGCGCCTGGGCTAGGGCCGCCCGCCGGTGCCGGCGACCGGGGCCGGTCCGCTCAGCCGCGGGTCAGCTTCTTGTAGGTGATGCGGTGCGGGCGGTCGGCCTCGTCGCCGAGCAGCTCGCGGCGGTGCTCCTCGTAGGCCTCGAAGTTCCCCTCGAACCAGGTCACCTGGGAGTCGCCCTCGAAGGCGAGGACGTGGGTGGCCACGCGGTCCAGGAACCAGCGATCGTGGCTGATGACCACGGCGCAGCCGCCGAAGCTGAGAAGGGCCTCTTCGAGGGCGCGGAGGGTGTCGACGTCGAGGTCGTTGGTCGGCTCGTCGAGGAGGAGCAGGTTGCCCCCGCGGCGCAGAAGCTTGGCCAGGTGGACGCGGTTGCGCTCGCCGCCCGAAAGGTCACCGACCTTCTTCTGCTGGTCTGAGCCCTTGAAGTTGAAGGAGCTGACGTACTTGCGGGAGTTGACCTTCTGCTCGCCGACCTCGATCTCGTCGTCGCCTCCGCTGATCACCTCCCAGACAGTCTTGTCGTCGTCGAGCGCGTCGCGGCTCTGGTCGACGTAGGCCAGCTCGACGGTCTCGCCCACGCGCAGCTCGCCGGAGTCGGGCTTCTCGTCGCCGGTGATCATCCGGAAGAGGGTGGTCTTGCCGGCGCCGTTGGGCCCGATCACGCCGACGATCCCGCCGCGGGGCAGCGAGAAGGAGAGGTCCTCGATCAGCAGCCGGTCGCCGAAGCCCTTGCTCAGGCCGTCGGCCTCCACGACCACGTCGCCCAGGCGCGGGCCGGCGGGGATGTGGATCTGGACCTGGTCGAGCTTGACGTCGGACTCCTGGGCGACCAGCGCCTCGTAGTTGGCCAGCCGCGCCTTGGCCTTCTTGCGCCGGCCCTTGGGGTTCTCGCGGACCCACTCGAGCTCAGAGGCGATCGTCCGCTGGCGGGCCTTCTCCTGCTTCTCCTCCTGGGCGAGCCGGGCCTGCTTCTGCTCGAGCCAGCTCGAGTAGTTGCCCTCGTAGGGCAGGCCGCGGCCGCGGTCCAGCTCGAGGATCCAGCCGGCGACGTTGTCGAGGAAGTAGCGGTCGTGGGTTACGGCGACGACCGCTCCCTCGTATTCGGCAAGGTGGCGTTCGAGCCAGGCGACCGACTCGGCGTCCAGGTGGTTGGTGGGCTCGTCGAGCAGGAGGAGGTCGGGCTTGCTCAGCAGCAGGCGGCAGAGGGCGACGCGCCGCCGCTCCCCGCCCGAGAGCTTGCCGACGTCGGCGTCGGCGGGGGGTAGCCGCAGGGCGTCCATCGCGTACTCGAGCTGCGTGTCGAGGTTCCAGGCGTCGGCGGCGTCGATCTTCGACTGCAGCGCGGCGAACTCGTCCGCCGTTTCGTCGGAGTAGTTGGCGGCGAGCTCGTTGAAGCGGTCGAGCAGCGCCTTGGTCTCCGCCACGCCGTCCTCGACGTTGCCCTTGACGTCCTTCGATTCGTCGAGCCGGGGCTCCTGCTCGAGCAGCCCGACGGTCGCGCCCTCGGCCAGGTCGGCATCGCCGCGGTACTCCTTCTCCTCCCCGGCCATGATCTTCAGGACGGTCGACTTGCCGGCGCCGTTGTAGCCGAGCACACCGATCTTCGCCCCCGGGTAGAAGGAGAGCGAGACGTCCTTGAGGACCGTCCGGTCGGGCGGAAACTCCTTGGTCAGGTGCTGCATCGTGAAGATGTACTGGGGTGCCATCGGGGGTCACGATAGAGGCGAATCGGGGCGCACGAGGGGCCGGGGCCATCGTCTAGCCTGAGGTGTTCATGGCCTCAGTCCTGGACATCGAGCAGTGCGCCGAGCTGCTGGAGCTCGATCCG
The DNA here is from genome assembly GCA_040399005.1 of Solirubrobacteraceae bacterium. Lineage (GTDB taxonomy): Bacteria > Actinomycetota > Thermoleophilia > Solirubrobacterales > Solirubrobacteraceae > F1-60-MAGs163. Next base: position 4,840 of record JBBATA010000022.1, on the reverse strand, counting down.
CCGTTCGACAAGCGGGCTGTCCAGCTGGCCCGCCGCCGGCAGGCGAAGGTCTGGCACCCCGACCTCGCGCCCCCCGGCCGCCAGATCGAGCACGAGCGCCACCTCAAGGCGATCAACGAGGCGGCCGACCAGCTCGAGGAGCTGGCCGAGAGCTCGCGCGGTGGGAAGGTCACCGCCAACGCGATCAAGGTCAGTGCCCGGGCTGCGCGCGAGGCGCGCGCCGAGCAGGGCCGCAAGGCGTGGGAGGCCGAGCAGCGCCGCCGCGAGGCCGAGGGCGGCCAGAGCGCCGACGACCCGTTCGCCTCCCAGGTTCCCGACCACTCGGTCGTACACCGTTACGCGCGCTGCCTCTCCTATCCGGAGTGGGGGGTCGGGACGGTCAGCGGCATCTACTTCACCGGGGAGGGCGACGACGTCCAGCAGTGGGCCCGGGTCCGCTTCCAGGCCGGGGTCCGCACCGTCCCCGCGGGGAGCCTGCAGTTCGTCGACTTCTCCAAGCCCGACGAGGGAGCCGACCGGGTCGAACGCTTCATGACCGCCGCTCGCCACGCAATGGCCGAGGGCCAGTACGCGCTCGCCGCCCGCCGCCTTGTTTACGCCCGCGACGCCGAGCCCAAGAACCCGGCGGTGCTGCGGCTCATGACCCTGGCCTTCTTCCAGGCCGGCGACCTTCCGGCAGCCGGCCGGGCGGTCCGCGACTGGGCCCGCGTCGAGCCCGACCGTCCCGCGCCCCGTCGTTTCGCCTCGCGCATCTACGAGGCGATGGGCTCGCTGCCGATGGCGATCGAGGCCGCCCAGGAGGCGGTCGAGCGGGCGCCCAAGGACGCCGACGCCTGGGAGCGGGTGGGCCGCCTGGCCCTGCGCCATGGCGACCGGGCGCTCGCCATCGCCTCGTTCGAGAAGGCACGCAGGCTAGGCCCCAGCGCCGACGGCCTGCTCGACCTCGCCCTGGCCTTCCACCTTGCCGGTGATCCCGGCGGCGAGCTCACCGCCTGCGAGCAGGCGACGGCGCTGGCCCCCGACTCGGCGGCCGCCTGGTCGCGCCTGGCCCACGCCCTGGCCCGCGGAGACCGCGTCGGCGACGCGGTGGCAGCGGCCGAGCGGGCCCTCGAGCTCGAGCCGGAGGACGAGGACGTCGCGCTCCTGCTCGAGGACCTGCGCGAGCGCGAGGCGCGGGTGCTGCCCGCGGCATGACCGGCCAGCGTCACGGAGAACGTCACGGAGAACGCTTCCATCGGTCCAGGTAAAAGCTGCGGAATTGCCGAAGGCAACTAGCGGCCGCTTCTGGTGTTCAAGAGATTGGCAATGCGCAAGCGTCTGGCGAGAGTGATCTTCGGTGCCGTCCTGGTGGCGAGCTTTGCGCTGGCCGCTCCGGCCGTAGGCCATTCGGCGGAGACCGGGATCAACTCACAGGACCTGAGCGCTCCGGACACGGTGGCGCGGGCCGAGGCGCTTCACGCCGATTGGATACGGCGCTTCGTTCGATGGGACGAGCTGCAGCCGACCCGCGGCGGCTCCTTCAACGCGGGAGTCATCAGCTACCTCGACGAGCTCACCTCCCTGGCGGCGCTAAAGGGCCACAAGGTCCAGCTGACGCTGCTGGGCGCGCCGCAGTGGGCCAACGGGTCAACCGACCCGCTCGTGCCGCCGGCCAACCCCGCCGAATTCGCCAATTCGTTTGCCGGACCGCTGGCTCGCCGCTACGCAGGCAAGGTCCAGTCGTGGGAGGTCTGGAACGAGCCCGACGAGCCCGAGTTCTGGCACAGCGATGTTCGGGGCGCGGGTCCATACGCGGCCCTGCTCAGGCCCACCTACGCGGCGATCAAGGCCGAGGACCCCTCGGCGCTTGTCTTGGGCGGCCCGCTTACCGGCAACAACTACCGCTTCGTGGAGGACCTCTACAAGGTCGGGGCGGGCAACTCGTTCGACGGCATCTCGGTCCATACGGACACCGCCTGCAATCTCAAGGCGCCAAACGACTTCTACCGCGAGGATGGCCGCATAGGGCGCTTCACCTTCCTGGGCTTTCGCGAGGTGCGCGAGGTGATGGTGGCCAACGGCGATTCCGGCAAGCCGATCATGATGAGCGAGCTCGGCTGGTCGACAACCGACACCCGTTGCGGCCGCGGGGTATGGGCCGGCCAGAAGGACGCCGGGGTCAGCGAGGCCGCCCAGGCCGCCTACCTCCAGCAGGCCTACCACTGCCTGGCCCAGTA
>JBBATA010000022.1:0-2524 GCA_040399005.1 Solirubrobacteraceae bacterium | reverse complement strand
GCGTCGGCCAGCGACAGCCTCAGCCCGATCTCCCGCATCCGCTTCTCGGTCGGCGGCGAGGGGATCGGCAACTTCAAGAAGCCGAAGAACGACGAGCGTGTGAGCCGCCTGTGGTGGCGCGCCGGCGACCAGCCTTACGGGCCGGTGAAGATCCAGGTCGAGACCTCCGATTCCTACGGCAACAAGGTGACCCGCGAGGTGAACGTCCTCCACGTCGACCCGAAGAGCCTCCCCGCCCAGAAGACCGAGCTGAAGCTGAAGCTGAGCGGCAAGGGAAGCCGGCGAACCGTCTCCGGGAAGATCCGGGTGCCGGGGACCCAGCTCGAGGCGACCGGCAAGGTTCTCCTCTCCTGGCAGAAGAAGAGCGGCAGCCGCTGGGTCACGAAGTACAAGCGCAACAAGTTCGCCCACGCGCAGATCAAGGTCGGCCGAAAGCTCTCTTCGGGGTACTGGCGCGTGCGCGCGCAGTACCCCGGCCAAAAGCCCTTCTCCGCGGTTCGTGCCACCTCGAACAAGAGCCGCGTCCGCTAGCAATTACCGCGCCGGCGCCCGGTAGGGTCGGCCCCCGATGCGCCTGATCGTCGCCCGCTGCGAGGTCCTCTACACCGGCCGGCTCGACACCGTGCTGCCCGAGGCGCTGCGGCTGCTGATGATCAAGTCCGACGGCTCGGTGATGGTCCACGCCGACACCGGCGGCTACAAGCCCCAGAACTGGATGACCCCCCCGACCGTGATCGAGGAGGAGGGCGAGCCGCCGGAGCTGATCGTGGTGCGCAAGCGTGCCGGCAAGACCGAGGACCGGATCGAGATCCGGATCGCCGAGGTGCTCTCCGACGTCACTCACGACATGGGCGAGGCCGCCGAGCTCGAGAAGGACGGCGTCGAGGCCCACCTCCAGGAGGCGCTGGCCGATGCGCCGCATTTCTGCGGTGAGGGGTTCCGCCTGGTGCGTCGAGAGTGGCCGACCGACATCGGCCCGGTCGACCTCATGTGCCGCGACGTTGAGGACGACTGGGTGGCGGTGGAGATCAAGCGGGTCGCGACGATCGACGCCGTCGAGCAGCTGACCCGCTACCTCGAGTTCATCCGCCGCGACCCGGCGATGGCTTCCTGTCGCGGGGTCCTGGCGGCGCAGGAGATAAAGCCCCAGGCCCGCACACTGGCCGAAGACCGCGGCATCGACTGCGTGACCGTCGACCTCGCCGTGGTGCGAGGCGAGCGCGAGCCCGAGATGACGCTCTTCGAGGCCTAGGGCTCCGGGCCGCCGGCCCCGGGCTCAGCCGACGCGGTCGGTGAAGTTGCGCAGCGCTTCCGGGTCGCGCAGGGGCGGCCCGTGCCCGAAGAGGACCAGCGCCGGCTCGAGCTCGGCCAGCAGGCGCTCGCTCTGGCGGTTTCGCTCGGGATCGGGAGTGAACATCCCCGGTGGCTGGTGCAGCCCGGGCGCGGTGGTGGCCATGTTCATGTTGAAGAAGACGTCGCCGCAGATCAGCGAGCGATCCTCCTCGCGCCAGAAGCTGACGTGGCCGGGGGAGTGGCCCGGGGTGTCGATCACCATGAAGCCCGCGTCGATCCCGTCGCCGGCCTTGAGCAGCCGGTCGGGCTCGACTCCCGGAAAGCTCATGTACCGGCGCAGCAGCCCCTTTACCGCGACGTCTCCGGGCTCGGGCTGGCCGGAGGCCAGCACTGCGGCGTCGTTCTCGCCTACCCAGACCTCGAGCCCCCGCTCCTCCTTGAGCCGCTTCGAGTTGCCGGCGTGGTCGGCGTGGGCGTGGGTCAGGGCGTGGAACCGGGGCCGGCTTCCACCCAGCTCGGACTGGAGCCGCTTCCAGTTGATCGGGTAGCCGCAGTCGACCAGCACGTCGCCGACCAGGTAGGCGTTGACTGCCTGCCGTGGGGTGAGCTGGATCTGGTAGAGGTCACGGCCGAGGTGCTTCACGGGCCCGACGGTACCGCACGCCCGTGCCGCTGCCCAGCCGGTAGCGTCTGCGGCCATGAGCGATGAATCCACCGAGCCGGCCGTCCTCACCGAGCGCCGCGACAACGTCCTGGTAATCACCATTAACCGCCCCGACCAGCGCAACGCGGTCAACAAGGCGGTCTCCGAAGGCGTCGCCGACGCGGTCGACGAGCTCGACTCCGACGACGGCCTCTCGCTGGCGATCCTCACCGGCGCCGGCCGTGGCTTCTGCGCCGGGATGGACCTCAAGGCCTTCGCCGCCGGCGAGACCCCCTGGCACGAAACGCGTGGTTTCGGCGGGATCATCCAGCAGCCCCCGAGGAAGCCGATCATCGCCGCCGTCGAGGGCTTCGCCGTGGCCGGCGGCCTGGAGATCGCCATGGCCTGCGACCTGCTCGTGGCCGGGCGCAGCGCCAAGCTCGGCATTCCGGAGGTCAAGCGCTCGCTGGTCGCCGCAGGCGGTGGGCTCCTGCGCCTTCCGCGCAAGCTGCCCTACGGAGTGGTGATGGAGATGGCCCTGACCGGCGACCCGATCAGCGCCGAGCGCGGCCACGAGCTGGGCCTCGT
>JBBATA010000021.1:6109-28503 GCA_040399005.1 Solirubrobacteraceae bacterium | reverse complement strand
GCCGACGGCAACTACTCGCGCGGCCGGGCGCTGATCATGGACTTCAACAGCCAGGCCAGCTACTTCGGGTCGGCCTTCCCAGGTGAGGCCGGAGCCCGCGGTTTCGGCGTAATCACCAGCAACCGTGCCGACGTCAAGGAGATCCAGCAGACCTACGACGCCGACTTCCCGCCGGTCACCACCCCGCCGGCCTTCAAGCGTCCGAGCCTCATCTGGTCGCCCAACGGCCCGGGCTTCAAGCCCAAGTCGCAGGGGTTCAACCGGGTTATGAAGCTGATGGACACCGCAGACAAGACGCTCGACGTCTACGTGCTGCTGCTCGACTACGCCCCGGTTCGTGCCAGGCTGATCGCCGCCGCAAAGCGTGGCGTGGCCGTGCGGGTGATCTTCAATACCAGCGGCCCACGCGCGCTCACCTACGAGCAGATCAAGGAGCTCACCGCCGCCGGCGTCCAGCTCGCCTACGACCCGAGCAACAGCGTCGGCTCGATCTTCGTGCACACCAAGACGGTGCTGCGCGACGCGGCCGACAGCGACCGGATGGCCTACGTGGGCTCCATGAACGTCGGCGACTACGTCTCGGTCAACTCCGAGCGCGAGCTGGGCATCCTGCTCTCGCGGAAGTCGATCACCGACACGATCGCCAACACCTACGCCGGCGACTGGGCTTCGGCCAAGAAGCTCCAGTTCGTCGACGGGGTGCCGGTCGATCCGTACCCGGCACCGAAGGGCCGTACCGACTACTGCACCGGCTGATCGCCGCAGAAGGTCCCGGCCCGGGGGCTTTGCGGTCCCCGGGCAGTCCTACCTCTCAGCTGGCTGCTAGCGGCGGCGCTTGATGTTGAAGTTCTGCACCTGAGTGGTCGCCGGCTGCCCGCTTGACGGCGTGAAGGTGGTGGTGAGCTTCACGCTGAGCGACCTCTTCCTGAGCTCCCGACGGGCGGTCGGGCCGAACGGGCAGCGCAGGCTCCAGGTTCCGGCAGCTGACAGCTGAACGGTCGTAGAGCACCAGTGGATGCGCCCGCGGTTGTTGGTGGCACGCGCCCTTCCGACCTGCTGGATCAGGCCGGGGCCAAGGACCGTCGCCTTGGTTGAAATTCTGACCGAGTAGCCGGTGACCGAAACGCTGCGGCCCGAGAGGGCGAAGGTGTTGTCGGGCGCTGGAGCGGGGGTCGGTGTGGGGTCAGGCGTGGGTGCCGGAGTCGGTGCTGGCGGCGGGACCGGGACCGCGTTGAACGTCGCGGTCACATCGCGCACCGCGGACATCGTCACCGTGCAGGTCCCGGCGCCCGAGCAGGCCCCGCTCCAGCCGGCGAACTCGGAACCACTTGCCGGCGTGGCGGTGAGAGTCACCGTGGTGCCGTCGGCGTAGCTCTCGCTGCAGTCGCCGGCACAGCTGATGCCCGCAGGCGAGGAGGTGACCGTGCCGCCCCCGGACCCGCCGATGGAAACGTCAAGCGGGTAGGAGCCGGTGTTTGAGGCGATCCAGCTTTCCGCGGCCAGGACCCTGGCGTAGACGCCGGGATAGCCGGCCCGGGCACACTCGAAACCCCAGCTCGTCACGCCGGCGAGGACCCGCCGGCCAGAGACACTGGCCATCAGCGGTCCGCCGCTGTCGCCCTGGCAGGTATCGGTGCCGCCGCCCGGAACCCCGGCGCAGATCATCACGGCGGCGTCATAGAAGTCGCCGGGGCCCGACGGGTACGCCAAGGCACACGCGGAGTTACTGACGAACTCCACGTCGGCGTCGAGCAGGGCCGGGGAGCCTGAGCCGCCAAAGCTGGTGGCGCCCCAGCCGGCGATCTCTCCCGGCTGCCCGGCGTTGGTGGAAGAAGCCTCTGAAGAGGCGATCATGTCGGCGGGGGTCCTGGAGGAGGGCGTGCGCAGGAGAAGGAGGGCGTAGTCGTTCTGGCTCGTGACTGGATTCCAGCTCGGGTGGATCGTGATCTGCTCGACTGGGATGCGGTCAGAGGCGGTAACCGTCCGCAGGTCGTTGATCCCGACGGAGATGTTGATCTGGGCCGGGCTCGACAGGAAGTCGACGCAGTGGGCCGCAGTGAGGACCCACGAAGGCTCGATGAGCGTCCCCCCGCAGAGCTGGGCCGTCTCGGCGTCAGGGTCGGCGGCGTTGAGGAGGGCCGCCTGGTAGGGCCAACCGCCGGCCGCGTCCGGCGCCGGAGCCGGGGAGCCGCCGACGATTCGGCCCTGAACCTCGTCGCCGTTCGCGGCAGCGACCATCGGGAGCGACGATGTCGCGGCGAACGAGAGTGACAACGTCGCCGCGAGCGCAATCGCCCACGACACCCCTGACCGGCTTCCTGCCATACGTAGAGTCTCGCAGTTGACCGCCGTGTAGCCTGCCGGTCGGTGCCAATGACCAGGAAGGGATCCAGCTCTCAGACCCGGGGCGTACTCGCACCGGCCGCCTGCCTCGCCACCGCGGCGCTCTTCACGTTCGCCGCCGCGGCGGCCGTGCCCGCGCGCGCAGAGGCGCTCGACTGGAACCTGCCGGCACAGACGCTTTCCGGCCAGTTCGGCAATACCCCGTACCAACAGATCGGCGTGGGTTCCGACGGCACCACCACCATCGTCTGGCGTGAGTACGACGGCGCGAACGACCGCGTCCGCGCCTCAACCCGTGCACCCGCCGGGGCGTGGCCGAACCCGGCCACGCCGGGAGCGGTCGAGACCATCTCGCCCATAGGGCTGGACGCATCCAGCCCCCAGGTCGCCGTCGGGCCAGACGGCGCCGCCACCGCAGTCTGGATCCTCTACGACGGCTCCAATTACATCGTGCAGGCGGCAACCCGCCCCGCGGGGCAGGCGAGCTTCGGGACCCCCCAGGACCTCACGGCGACCGGGCTGAACGCCTCCAGCCCGCAGATCGCCACAGCCCCCGACGGAACCACCACGGTTGTATGGGGAAGGTCGAACGGGTCCAACACGATCGTGCAGGCCGCTACCCGCCCCGCGGGGCAGGCGAGCTTCGGGACCCCCGAGGACCTCTCCCAGGCCGGGCAGAGCGCCTTCCTGCAAAGCGTGGCCAACGGCCCCGACGGTTCCACCGTCGCAGCCTGGACCCGCTCAGACGGGTCGGGCTCAGCGGTTATCCAGGCCACCCTGCGAGGTGCCGGGCAGTCCAGCTTCGGCACTCCCGAGACTCTCTCCCAGTCCGGGCAGATCGCGGGGGACCCCAAAGCCGTGATCACTTCCGAAGGAACGACGATCGTCACCTGGCGACGCAACAACGGCAGCAACCTGATCATCCAGGCAGCCATGCGAGCGGCCGGGCAGTCGAGCTTCAGTACGCCCCAGGACCTCTCCCAGGCCGGGCAGAGCGCGGTCGTGCCCCAGATCGGCGCCGCGCCTGACGGCACGACGACGGTCGCCTGGAACCGGTCCAACGGAAGCAGGCTCATCGTCCAGGCCGCCACGCGGCAGCCCGGGCAAAGCAGCTTCGGGACCCCCGAAGACCTCTCCTCGACGAGCGCGAGCTCGTTCAACCAGCACGTCGCCGTCGCACCCGATGGCACCACGACGGTCTCCTGGGCGCGCAACAACGGAAGCGACGCCGTGATCCAGGCCTCCACGCGGCCGCCGGGCGGCCCATGGCCCGACCCGAACGTCGCCGGCTCGCTGGTGGACCTCTCCGAAGCCGGGGAGAACGGCCAGCTGCCGCAAATGGGCATTGCCGCGGACGGCAGCATCACGGTGACGTGGCAGTTCTACTCGCCGGCAACCGGCGGGAACAACATCGTCCAGGCCGCCACGAGCAGTTCGACCAGCTACCCGCTCTCGGTCACGAAGGAGGGCGCCGGCAGCGGAACGGTCACCTCTTCCCCCACAGGAATCGACTGCGGCAGCACCTGCTCGGCGAGCTTCGCCCTGTCGACGCGCGTGACACTCACCGCAATCCCGGCCTCCGGCTCGTCGTTCTCCGGATGGGGCGGCAGCTGCTCGGGGGAGGCGACTACCTGCACCGTCACGGTCCTCGGGGCACGCAGCGCCACGGCGACCTTCACTGGTGAGCCTGCGCCGCCCCCGCCTACGCCCCCGTCCAACCGGTTCACGCTCGGCCGGTCCCGGGTGGAGGGCAACTCGATCCTTACCCGCGCGGCGGTTCCGGGAGCGGGAAGGCTGAGCCAGCTGGGCACCTTCCGGCCGCGAGGCGGCTCGGGGTCGTCTGCGGCAACGCGCACGGCCTGCCGGGCAAAGCCCCGCAACGCGGCCTCGGCCTCAACCGTGACGCTGGACTGCCGGCTGACCACTGCCGCCCGGGCTGAGCGAAGGAAGCGGGCCGTCGCCGTGCGGCTCTGCACCACCTTCGCGCCCACCGGGGGATCGGCCCGGACCAGCTGCCGTACGGTTGTCCTCAGCAGCCGCCGCCCTCACTACACCGGGTAGTCGAAGCGCCAGGTCGAACCTTCGACCTGTTGGGGGCCTGTGGCGTGCGCTGCAACCGATGCGCGCGCGACTGCCATCACCTAATCTCCGCGCAATGCGCAGCGCAGCCCGCTTCTCGACCGTCGCGATCATCGCTGTCCTTGCAGTGCCGGCAGCCGCCCACGCGGCGGCTGTCCCCGGCGAGGCCCCGGTGGTCCCGTGGACGGTTCCCGCAGCTGAGAACTTCTCCTACGGGGTCTCCTCGGGCGAGGTGAGCCAGCGTTCGGCGATGCTCTGGGCGCGGGCCGGCCGGGTCGGCAAGGGGAGCGTCGAGGTAGCTACCGACGCGGCTTTCCGCCGGGTCGTGGTGAGGCGCGCCGTCGAGGCCACCGGAGCTAACGACACAACGATGATGGCCTCGATCAAGGGCCTTCGTCCGGGTACCCGCTACTGGTACCGGTTCACGCTCGACGGCTCGACCAGCGAAACCGGCGCCTTCCGCACGGCCTACGCCACCAACTCGAGCGCCCCGGTGAAGTTCGCCTTCTCCGGCGATGCGCAGGCCTCGATCCAGCCCTCCACCGGCAAGTCCTTCTTCAACGACTTCGAGGTCTTCGACCGCATGGTCGAGGAGAAGAACGACTTCAACGTGCTGCAGGGCGACACGATCTACTCCGACACCCAGATCGGGGGCCGGATCGAGGGCGTGGAGCTGATCTCCCCTTGGACCGCCTACAGCGTCGCCGAAAAGTGGGCCACCTACCGCCAGAACCTCGCCATGGCGCCGATGGCGAAGTTCCGTGGCGCGACAACCCTCTACAGCCACTGGGACGACCACGAGTTCGTCAACAACTTCACCCGCGGAGATGACGGCGAGCCGCTCTTCAACGCTGGGCGCGAAGCCTTCCTCGACTACACGCCGGTCCGCTGGAACAAGGCGACCGGCATCTACCGCAAGGTCGGGTGGGGTCGCAACCTGGACCTCTTCTTCCTCGACCAGAGCTCGTTCCGCTCCAAGATGGCCGAGCAGGACTGCCTCAGCCCGATCACCGGCAACCCGGACCCGGCACCTTCCGACGTGCAGGAGGTGCGCCAGCAGTTCGCCGGTCTGGTGCCCGCACTCGGCGGCCCGATCACCGACCGCTGCAAGGCGGCGCTGGCCGACCCGAAGCGAACGATGCTCGGCTCCGCCCAGTACAAGCGCTTCCTGGCCGACGTGCGCGCCTCGAAGGCGCGCTTCAAGGTCGTGATGGTCCAGGGCCCGATCTCCCAGCTCGTGATCAACTCGTTCGACCGCTGGGAGGCCTACTCATACGAGCGAACCCGGCTCCTGAAGGCCCTGGAGAAGGAGTCGCCCAAGGGGCTGATCTTCCTCACCACCGATATTCACGCCAACACGGTCGGCACCGTTCGTTACAAGACGCTCGGAAAGGGCGCCCCGGACGACACTCCGTTCACCGAGGTTTCGGTCGGCCCGATCGCGGCGACCACCCACAAGAACCAGATCGGCGGCTCGGTCGGCCTGCCTGCCGCCGGTGACCTCGTTCGCGACGCCTTCTACCTACCCAAGCCGCCGAAGGGCATCGGCCTGAAGTGCGCGGCGATCGACACATACGCCTACGGGCAGGTCTCGGTCACCTCGCGCCAGCTGAAGGTCGAGATCAAGGACCTCAACGGCAAGCCGGTGGTCGGGCCCGACGGCAAGCCGTGCGCGCCGGTGGTCATCCGGCCCGGTCGATGAGCACGAGGCGCGCGCGCGGCGCCATACCCGCATTGGCTGCCGTCGCAGCTACGGCAGTGCTGGCAGCCGGCTGCGGTGAGGGTTCCGAACCCGCCACCCCACAAGGTTCTCCCGGCTCTCCGGCCGCGGAGGGTGCTTCGGGCCCCGCCGAGAACAAGACCAGGCCCTGCGCGGCGTTCACGAACTCCGACCCGGCCGCCGAGCAGGAGCTCACCTACACCGGGGATGGAGCACGGGTCGGCGACGACGGAGTCATGGGGAAGCTGACCAACAAGACCTCCGGAACCATCTGGGTGATACCGGTCGGCTACTCGAAGGGCTGGGCGAAAAGGGAATGCACCTTGGCGGCAGACCAGTCGGTCTACTTCAGCAAGACCTACCAGTACGCATTCCAGTTCCGCCCCGAGGCCAAGGAGCCCGACGACCTCGAGTGTGAATTCGCGACCTGCATCCGCATTGTCGACCCGACCGTGGGCTACACGGAATTCACCGGGGCGGTCAACCAGTCGGTCTTCAGCAAGCCCCAGTACACGGTTAAGCAGAAGCAGGGGGAAGAGAACAGCTTTGTCCGTGGTGACTCCAAGGTCACGGTCAAGCGCGAGAAGGACGGGCACTACAACTCGGATTTCCCGAGCGAATACAAGAAGAAGGGAATGAGTGACTGGCCCCACTTCACCGTCAAGGTGGAGGGCCTCATCAACTTCTGAGGGCCCCGGCAGGTCGGCCGCCGGGCGCTAGGTTTCACCCCATGCCGCCCGAAGATCGCCTCGTTCCCCGCTTCGCTGCCGAGCCCCCACACGAGCACGCACCGACCGGCCGCTGGGCCCAGCAGCTGCGCGAGGCCTTCCTCGCCGCCTGCGAGCAGGCCGAGCTTGACGAGGGCCAGGAGCTCGGCGAGGTCGGCGAGATCTCCTGGTTCCCCGACCGCACCTGGGGTGGGCGCGTCTACCTGCCGGCCACGGCACCCACCTCCACCGGCCTGGAGGTCTTCGGCTTCCTCGCCTGGGAGCAACCCGAGGAGGGCGAGCCACAGGTCGACGAGTGGCGCGCGAGCGCGACCGCCGAGACCGCCGAGGGCAACCCCGACTGGGAGGTTGACCTCTGCGAGGAGGTGGTCGGCAGCTGGCGCGGGGAGACCGGCAAGGAGGCCAAGATGACCCTCGTCTGGGGTCGGCCGCTGGTGCGCGGCGCAGCGATCGCCACCGGCGAGCTGGCCGGGCTCTGCGTCGACCAGTGCGAGCTGAGCGAAGAGGGACTATTCACCCTGCTGGCGCCGGACGACTACCGCGGCGACACGCTGGAGATCGGCTGCTTTGACCGAGGCGGCCGGGAGGTCGCACGCGAGTCGCTCTACGAGGACGAGTAGCTCCCGGTCGGCAGGACCGCCCGGCGACGCCTCGCCTCCGGCGCGCGCGGCGCCTAAACTCGCTTGCGCGCGCCCCGATAGCTCAGCTGGATAGAGCGACTCCCTCCTAAGGAGTAGGCCCCTGGTTCGAATCCAGGTCGGGGCATCAGGGGGAATAAACCCCGCCTGCGCACCTAGGTTGGGCGTGAAAACCGGCCTGAACGTTGATCTCAGTGGTAAAGTGGGATTTGCCCACTACCGCCCGGAGGATCCCTTGTCCACCAAGACGATCGACGAGAAGGGCCGCGTGACACTCGGCAAGCAGTTCGCCGGGCGCGAGGTCGTGATCGAGGAAACCCCCGAAGGCGTGATGCTCCGCTACGTCGTCGCCGTACCGGCCGACCAGGCCTGGTTCTGGACCGAGCGCTGGCAGAAGATGGAACGCGAGGTGGACGATCACGTCGCCCGCGGCGAGGTCACCACCCACGAGTCGCCCGAGGCGCTGGCCGAACACCTCGAGCGGCTGGAGGAATCCTGAAGTTCCAGACCACCCCGGCCTTCGACCGCGACTACCGGCGCCTGCCGGCAGCGCACCGGAAGGCCTTCCGCACGAGCGTGCTGCCAGCCTTCCACGACGCCGCGGGACGGGCCGCGGCCGGCGAGGACAGCCCGTGGCCCAGGTCCATGCGCGTCAAGCCGGTCCAGCGTGCGACCGGCGTCTGGGAGATGACCTGGAGCATGAAGGAGCCCGACGGCCGGGCGACCTGGGAGTGGGTCCAGCTCGACGGCGAGGCGGCGATCCGCTGGCGGCGAATCGGAGACCATTCGATCCTCGACTCACCGTGAAGGCGGAGCCGCGCCCCTGGGGTCAGTCGCGGTCGGGGCGATCGGGGTAGACGTCGTCGATGGTGGCGAGCGGGAAGTAGGGCGCTCCCGCGGCCGCCTCGATCGCCTCGCCGCCTCCGGCCAGACGGTCGAGCACGCTGACCACGCCGACCACCTCGTGGCCGCCCTCCTGGATCGCCTCGATCGCCCGCACCGTCGAGCCGCCCGTCGTCACTACGTCTTCGACAACCAGGCACTTCTCCCCGGGCTCGAGCAGCGGCCCCTCGATCCGCCGCGAGAGGCCGTGCTGCTTGGCCTCCTTGCGCACGAAGAACGCCTTCGCGTCGGCCCCGCCGGCCAGCGCCGAGCAGGCGACCGGGTCGGCTCCCATCGTCATGCCGCCGACGGCGGTGGCACCCAGCTCTTCAGCCTTGGCGGCGACGAGCTCACCGAGCGCCTTGAACCCGGCCGGGAGCATGATCGCCCGCTTGGAGTCGACGTAGTACTGGGCGACGGCGCCGCTGGTGAGCGTGACCTCGCCGATGATCAGCGCGTGCTCGCGCAGCTCGGCGATGAGGGTCTCGCGGGCGTCCATGCCGGCAGTTCTACTAGTAGTAGACGTCGACCGGGGTGCCGATGCGGACCCAGTTGTAGATCGAGAGCGCCTCGGCCGGCGGCACCCTCAGGCAGCCGTGGCTGGCGGGGTAGATCGGGACGCTCGCGAAGCCGTGGATCGCGTAGCCGCGGATGAAGTAGCTCGAGTGGATCATCCCCTTGGCGTTGGTGCCCGGGTCCTTGCGGTAGACGCGGAAGCTGCCGCGGATCGTCGGGGTCGCCGGGGCACCGGTGCTGGTCGGGTAGATCCGGATCGCCTTGCCGCGGCTGATCAGGGCCATCACCTGCTTGGAGAGCGAGGCCTCGATGTGGCGGCCGTGGCTGGGGAAGCGCACGCGGAAGGTTCCGGCGCCGCGGGCGAGCTTCTTGAAGACGGTGCTGGACGCCTCATAGGTGCGCTGCATCCCGGTGACCTTGCGGAAGGCCAGGACGGCGCGGGCGGTACGCGCGTCATACAGGCCGCGGCGACCGACGACGTATCCCTTCTCGGCCAGGCGGTGCTGAAGCACCCGCACGGCCAGCCCGCGCGAGCCCATCTTCGCGCGGGCGGCCACCACGCGGAACTTCTTCGTCGCCGACTGCGAGGCGGCCATCTCGGCGGTCTGGTCGTGGGTGGCCTGCACGGCGGTGGTGCCGTGGCCGGTGGCCTTCAGCTGGAGCGAGAAGCGCCCGACGGTGCCGTCCTCCTTCACCGAAACCGCCTCGCTGGCGACGCGGCGGCCGTGGCGGCTGACCCTCACGGTGACCTTCTGCCCGGCGACGAACGGGCGAACCGTGCCCTCGACGGTGTACTTGGTGCCGGCGAGCACCTGGCCCTTGTTCAGCCCCTTCACGGAGACCGAGAGCTCGGCGGGAACGGGAGCCACCGGGGCCGGCTCGCCCTGGGCCAGGGCCGACGAGGGCGCGCCAGCGAGGGCGAGGAGGGCAATGGGCAGGACGCGCTTCACCACAAAAGCGTACCCGCCGGGGCGCCGGAAAGAGTCAGGTGGCGGCAAGCGCGGGAGGGCGCCCGCCGGCCAGACGCACCAGGGCCAGCACGCCGGCGATCACGGCCAGCGCAGCCACGGCGACGGGCAGGATCTCCCAGCCCCAGTCCATCGCCACGCCGAAGGCCAGCGAGTTGTTGATCGAGTGAATCGCGATACACGGGTAGAGCGAGCCGGTCTTCACGTAAAGGAGGCAGAGGGCGAAGCCGAAGAAGCCCAGGGGGAGAAGGAAAGCCGGGTCCGACGATCCCCCGTGGATCGCCCCGAAGATCAGCCCGGTGGCGATAGCCGCCGGCCAGATCCCCTTCCAGGAGCTGAGCGCGGTGAAGAAGAAGCCGCGAAAGAAGAACTCCTCGGCGATCGGCGCGATGACGCAGACAAGAATCGCCGCGGCCACGAGCGCCACGTTGCTCTCGTCGACCCCCAGCTCCTCGGGAAGCTGGTCGCGGGCGTCCTGGGCGCCGATCAGCGCCGTCCATCCCACAGTTACAAGGAGGAACGAAAGCCAGGTCAGAACGCTCCAGCCCACGGCAGGGAAAAACCGCGTCGGGCGCAGGCCGAAATCCCACGGCTTGGAGTGGCCGGTGGCGCGGGCAAAGAGGTAAGCGGCGAGGATCAGGCAGCCACCCTGGATGACGGTGGAGAGGATGTTCACCGAGGGAGCGGGGTCGGTGAGCGAGCTGCCGAAGATGCTGGCAAAGAGGCCGAGGAAGATCGCGGCGACGATCGCGGCGGCAAAGCCGGCGACCAGCGCGGCGATGGCCATCCACGCCTTCCAGCCCGGACCGACCGGCGTGGGCTCGACGCCATCGGGCAGCTCGGGCACCAGCGGCGGTGCCGGATGTGCGCGCGCCGGGGGCGCGGCGGGCGGAACGGTCGACATCGGCGCTGACGTTAGCGCCCGCCGCCCACCAGCGCGGCCAGCGAATCGATCACCTGAACCCCGTCCGGCACCTCGAGCCCGAAGCCGCGGTCGACGATCACCGCACCGACGCCGGCCGCCAGCGCCGCGCCGGCGTCGTTGACCGGGTCGTCGCCCACGTGCCAGGCCTCCCCGGGGCTGGCGCCTATCAGCTCGAGGCCCTTCAGCAGCAGCTGCGGGTCGGGCTTGGAGGCGCCGGCCTCCGCCGAGCAGAGCGCCCCGTCAACCAGCCGGTCCAGGCCGGTGTCGGAGAGCTGCTCGTGGAGTGAGATGTCCCAGTTGCTGACCACCACGGTGCGCACCCCGCGCTCCTTCAGGGCGGCGAGCGTCTCCGGCACCTCCGGGAAAGGCTGGAAGCGAACCGAGGCAAGGAGCGCGGCACCGATCTCGTCGAAGCCGAGCTCCTGGGCCCGCTCGGGAAGCCCGTCGAGGAGAACCTGCGTACTGCTCAGCCGCAGCTCGTGGAGCGTGGCGGCGTCGTGGGCGCCCTGCATGCCGGCCCGGTAGTGGGTCATCTCGGCGACCAGCGCGTCGGTTACCTCCTCCCGGCCCACCTGCACCCCGCGCGCTTCCAGCTCCCCTACGAGCGCCTCGAACGGGTCGAGCATCTCGAGCAGCGTCCCGAGCGCGTCGAGCGATAGAACCGGCGGCAGCGGTTCGCTCAGGCCAGCCATGTCCAAGCCGAGAAGAGGGCGGCCCAGCAGGCCAGGGCCAGAGCCGATGCCGCGTAGGAAGCCATGCGGGGGATTCTGCCGGGCGCAAGGACAAAGGCAAGCCATAGGAAGAGCGGGAAGCAGACGAGCATCACCCGCGGCAGCGAAAGAAGCGGCTGCCAGTCGACCGGCGAGCTGAGCGCGGCCAGGAGGATCAGCGCCATGTAGAGGCCGTAGGCCCAGGGGAGGACCCGCAGCGCGCCGGCCACGCCCACCACGCCGAGCACGAGCCAGCAGGCGAGCATCAGGTTGTGGGCGGCCAGCGGGGCGGCGCCGGTCGAGAGCAGGGTGCCTAGGCCGTCGGCGCCGGCAGAGAGGCCCTGCGCCACGCCCTCCCACGGCCAGGCCTGCTCGCGCCCCCAGAAGGACTGGATCTCCAGGAACGAGAGCGCCCCGAAGCCGCGCTGCTCCAGCCAGAGCGCGTAGGCACCGACCCCGAGCGGCACCAGCGCCAGCCAGGCCAGGTCGCGCAGGCGGCGCAGGGAGCCGGCGTGGCGGTCGAGCCAGAGGCCGAAGAGCAGGACCAGCACGAGGATCCCGACGGCGCGGGTGGCACTGGCCATGCCCCCGAGCAGCCCCGCCAGCGGCCAGAGGCCGGTGCGGGCAGCGAGAGCCGCGCCGAGGGTGAGGGCGAGGAAGAGCGACTCGCTGTAGAGCGCCGAGAGGAAGACCGAGGCCGGGAAGAGCGCCAGCAGCCAGACGGCCACCCCCGCCTCCCGCGGGCCGAGCTCGACCTCGGCGAGGCGGTGGATGAGGACCAGGGAGGCCAGCAGCGCCAGCAGCGAGACGAGTATCCCCCCGGCCAGGGCCGAGCCGGCGACCCGGTCGCCCAGGCTCGCGAGCAGCGGGTAGAACGGGAAGAAGGCGGTGCGGCGGACCTCGGAGCCGTAGCCATCGGTGGCGACGGTGAGAAACCAGACGCTGTCCCAGCGGGCGAACGGAGCAGCCAGGACGCTGTCGGGAACCAGGTTCAACGGGTCGAAGTCGGCCTCCCGGCCCGACCACGGCTTCAGCGCCAGCGCCCCCGCGACGCCGGCGCCGAGCACCAGCAGCCGGGAGACGACGAGGGCCCGTGCCGCGGCGCCCGCGGAGGCCGCCCAGCCGCCGGGCGCGCGGGTAGCTTGCGCCTCCATGGGGCTGATCCTCCCGTACGCGGCGGTTGAGTGGACCCGGCTCGGCGCCGCCGCCCTGACGATCGTCCTTGCCTTCCTGCTGGCGTGGCTGATCGGACGCCTCCTCGGAGCCACCGAGCGGCGCCTGCACTCCCGCGGCGATGGTTTCGTCGAGCTCGACCCGGGCGCCCGCACCCGCCTGCGGCTTGTCCGGCGCCTGGTATTCGCGGTGGTGATCGCCGGCGGCGTCTTCCTGGCGCTCCTGCAGTTCGACTCCTTCGACCGCCTCGCCGCGGCGGCGATCACCTCCGGCGCGGTCATCACCGCCGTCCTGGGGTTCGCCGGGCGCGACTCGCTGGCCAACGCGGCGGCCGGTATCGCACTGGCGGTTGCACAGCCGGTGCGGGTCGGGGACTACGTCGAGCTCGACGAGCAGTCCGGCGTGATCGAGGACCTCACCCTGATGTACACGTGGCTGCGCACCTCCGACGACAGCCGCACGATCGTCCCCAACCAGGTGCTGATGACCCAGGCGATCGGCAACGACTCGATCGGCCGGCCGCTGGTGGCGCCCGACGCCAGCGTCTGGATCGACCCGGGCGCCAACGAGCAGCTCGCACTCGAACGGCTCGACGCACTGCCGGGAGTCAAGTCCGGGCTCGTCGCGCTGGCATCGCCCGAGGGAATAAAGCTGCGCCTGACCGGCGAGCCGGTCACCCCGGAAGAGCGCGGAGAGGCCGAAGCGCAGCTCCGCGCAGAGGCGCTGCGGACGCTCCGTGAATCGGGTATCCCGCTCGCCGGCAGTCACTAGAATTGGGCTACCGCGCAGGCTGCAGGCGGTCCACGGAAGGACCGCCCGGCCCGGCCGGGAAAGACTCTCTAAGTGTCACGACGAAGCCGACAGCTACGCCGACGCCGCAGCCAGGCAGGGGCCGGGAAGGCCATCTTCTCGCTGCTCGCTATCGGTGCCGCCGTGGCCTTCGTGGGCGTCCTCGGAGGAGTCGGGTACCTGGCCACCGTCGCCGCCGACACGCCGGGGATCGACGAGCTCAAGCCTCTCGAGCAGGGTGCGACCTCCACCGTCTACACGGCCGACGGCACCCGGCTGGGGTTCATCCAGGGCGACGTGCTGCGCACCCCGGTGCCGGCCGCCGACATGCCCCAGGTCATGCGCGACGCCACCGTCGCCGTCGAGGACCGGCGCTTCTACCAGCACCAGGGCGTCGACGCCGGGGGCGTGGTGCGCGCCGCGGTCGAGAACGCCTCCAGCGGGGAGACCGTCCAGGGCGGCTCGACCCTCACGATGCAGCTCGTGCGCAACCTCTACCGGGGCAACCGCGAGCGCACGCTCAAGCGCAAGGTCCGCGAGGCCAAGCTCGCCACCGAGCTCGAGTCGCGCCATCCGGGCCCAGAGGGCAAGCGCTGGATCCTCACCCAGTACCTCAACAACGTCCCCTACGGAACGGTCGGGGGCCAGACGGCGGTCGGTATCGAGGCGGCCTCCCGCGTCTTCTTCGGCAAGCCGGCGAAGCGGCTGACGCTCGCCGAGTCGGCCCTTCTGGCGGGCCTGCCGCAGGCCCCCTCGCAGTACAACCCCTTCACCGACCCCGAGGTCGCCCGCGCACGCCGTGACGAGGTGCTCAACCGGATGGCCCGCCAGGGGTACATCACGCCCGAGAAGGCCGCGGCAGCCAAGGCCCAGCCGCTCGGTGTCAAGGCCAACACCTACTACGCCAAGCGCCGCGAGGGCTTCTTCTTCGACTACGTGCGCGAGGAGCTGATCCGCAAGTACGGAGCCGACCGCGTGCGCGCGGGCGGCCTGAAGGTCTACACCACGGTCAACCTCAAGCTCCAGGAAGAGGCGCGCCGCGCGATCAACAACAACCTCGGCACCGGGGGTCCCTCGGGCGCGGTGGTGAGCATGGACCCGAAGACCGGCGAGATCAAGGCGATGGCCTCCTCCGGCGACTACACCTCCACCAAGTTCAACCTCGCCGCCCAGGGCCAGCGCCAGCCAGGCTCGACCTTCAAGGTGATGGTGATGATGGCCGCGCTGCGCCAGGGCGTGGACATCAACAAGACGACCTACGAGTCCAAGCCGCTCAACTTCATCGACGAGGGGACCGGCGCCAAGATCGACGTCAAGACCTACGACGGCTCCTACGGCGGGGACATGACGGTCTTCGAGGCGCTGGTCAAGTCCGACAACACCGTCTACCAGCAGCTCGGCCTCGACGTGGGTCCCGAGGAGGTGCGCCAGGCGGCCTACGACATGGGCATCACCAGCAAGCTCGACGCCTACCCGGCCGAGAGCCTCGGCGGCCTGCGGATCGGCGTCTCCCCGCTGGAGATGACCCGTGCCTACGCGACGATCAACAACGGCGGCTGGCGCGTCAAGCCGGTCGCGATCACCAAGGTCGAGCTCCCAGACGGCACCATCGACCGCTCGCTCGGCCGGACCGGCAAGGTCAAGGAGTTCACCGACGGCGAGGCCTTTGAGGCGGTCAAGGCGATGGAGGCCAACGTCCAGGGCGGAACCGGAACCGGCGCCGCGCTCGGCTGCCCGACCGCCGGCAAGACCGGCACCACCGACAACTCGACCGACGCCTGGTTCGGCGGCTTCACCTCCTCGCTGAACACCACGGTCTGGGTCGGCTACCCGAACGCCAACCTCTCGATGGGCGGCATGTCGGGCGGCCAGGCCCCGGCCTCGATCTTCCGTGACTTCATGTCGGTCGCGATGAACGGCCGGCCGTGCAAGGAGTTCCCCGAGCCCAAGGAGCCGTTCGTCGGCCAGGACTTCTCCGGCTTCTACTTCACCCAGGGCGCCCCCGGCGAGTCGGTCGACAACGAGGAAGAAGTCAAGGAAGAGAAGAAGGACAAGAAGAGGAACAACAACGGCGGCGGTCGCTACCCGAACAACCAGTACGAAGACAATCCGCAGCCCGCGCCGAGGCCTCCGCGGCCCACTCCCCGGCCCGAGCCGGCGCCTGAACCGGCGCCCCCGACAGACCCGGGCAGCGGCGGAGTTACGCCCGAGTAACGGCCCTTCCGGCTGCTACGGTCACGCGCGATGGCCAAAGAGGAAAAGGTCGAATTCGAGGGCGACGTCGTAGAGGCGCTGCCCAACGCGATGTTCCGCGTGAAGCTCGATAACGGGCACACCGTCCTGGGCCACGTGGCCGGCAAGATGCGCCGCTACCGGATCCGCATCCTTCCGGGTGACCGGGTCCGCGTCGAGCTCTCCCCGTACGACCTCGACCGCGCCCGGATCGTCTACCGCCACCGCTGAGGAGCCTTCGCCGGTGGGCGAGCTCTCGCTGATCGCCGCCTTCGAGGAGCTGATGGAGCCCCGGGGCGACCGTGTCGTGCGCTGGATCGGCGACGACGCCGCGGTCGTGCGGGCCCGCCCGGTGTCGGTGACCGGCGTCGACGCGATGGTCGAGGAGGTCCACTTCCGGCTCGACCCGCCGACGATGGGCTACGGCGACATCGGCTACCGGACGATGGCCGCCAGCCTCTCCGACATCGCGGCGATGGCCGCCGACCCCGGCGAGGCCTACGTGGCCGTCGGGGTGCCGAAGCGAATGAGCTCGGCCGACGTGCTCGAGCTCGCCGCCGGGCTGGAGGAGATGGCCGCGCGCTGCGGCGTCTCGGTCGCCGGGGGCGACCTGGTCTCCTCCCCGACCCTCTTCTGCACGGTGACCGCGGTCGGCTGGGCCGACTCGGTCGACGAGCTGCTCGGCCGTGACGGGGCCCGCGAGGGCGACGGGCTCTGGGTCAGCGGACCGCTTGGAGCAGCGGCCGCCGGGCTCGAGGTGATCACCGGCCGCGCGCAGGCCGGCGATCCGTGGGACGAGGCACTCGCCGCAGCCCACCGGCGCCCGAGCCCTCGATTTGACGCCGCGAGCGCGGCGCGGCAGGCAGGCGCCCGTGCGCTGATCGACATCTCCGACGGACTGGCCACCGACGCCGGCCACGTCTGCCGTGCCAGCGGCGTCGGTGCGGTGATCGAGCTCGACGCGATCCCGGTAGCCGGGGGCGTCGCCGAGGTGGCCGCGGGCCTGGGCCGCGACCCGCTGGAGCTGGCCGCCACCGGCGGCGAGGACTTCGAGCTGCTGGCCGCTGTGCCCCCGGACGCTCCCGCGCCCGAGGGCTTCACGCGAGTCGGGACGGTCCTGCCCGCGGCCGACGGCCTCACCTTCACCGCCCCGGACGGCTCGCCGCGCGAGCTCCAGGGCTACGAGCACCCGATCGGCTGACTCAGCGCCGCGCCGACGACGTGCCGCCGAGCGAGCCTGGGCCGGCATAGCCGACCGGGCCGCGAACGGTGACCTTGCGGTCGGGCTCGCGGCCGGCGCCCCAGGCCAGCGCGAGCGCCCCGCAGGCAGCGCCGGCCACCAGGGCCCAGCCGAGCATCACCAGCAGCCACGGGGTGCCGCCGGCCAGCCCCAGCGCCAGCGTCCACGGCAGCTCCCACGGCGCCGTCGAGAGCTGCCCGGCCATGACGAAGAAAGCGAGCAGGAAAGGCAGGAGCGAAAAGAGCACCAGCGCCACCGCCGGGCCGCGGGGAACGCGGAAATCGCGCGCGCAGACCAGGAGCCATACGTGGGCGGGAAGGATGAGGAAGGCGGCGGCGTAGGGGTTGAAGAGCCACGCGACCAGCCCACCGACGCACGCCACCAGCGCCGGGGCCAGCGCCGCGCCGGCGGCCTCGCGCCCGGCCGGCAGCCGGGCGGCGCGCTCGATGGCCGGACGCAGGAAGAGGGCGGCCAGCCCGGCCAGCGCGACTACGCAGATCAGAGCGCCGATCCCCACCCCGTCGAGCGGGACCGAGCCGGGCGGGGGCGGCGGGTCGGTCGCGTCGAGCAGCCCGAAGAGGCCGAGCAGCCTGAGGAAGACGCCGGCGACCGCGAACGGCGCCGCGAGGGCGACCAGCCAGAGGAGCCAGCGGCCGACCGGGGAGCGCTCGCGGCGCAGCCGCGCCACGGCGTCCAGCGCGGTCACCAGCGCCGGGAAGAGCAGCGCAATCACCAGCAGGCGCACGGCCCAGGAGGGCACGACCTTCCTGACGGTCAGCAGGTCGGACTGCGGGGACGAGGAGACCAGCGGGCCGGCGTCCAGCGCGGTGACCGAGCGCAGCGCCGCGCGCCCGAAACGCTCCATCCGCACCGCCGAGACTGGCGCCGATGCCTCCGGGGGCAGCTCGCCGCTGGCCGAGAGCATCACCGCCGGGATAGAGGCACGATTCGGGGGCCCCTGCGCGCCGACGGTGAACGGGAAGGCGTAGCGGACGACCTGGCTGCGGGCGTAGGGCACGTCGGCCTTGAGGCCCGACTCGAGCCTCAGCGCTGTGGCGACCGTGCGCTGGAGGTCGAGCGGAGCCGAGCCCGGGCCCTCCGACCAGGCGCTCACGAGCCTGCCGGTGGTCGGCGGACCGGCCATGTCGCCGAGAACGAGCACGGCGTCGACCGGATCCTCGATCCGGGAGAGGAGGTCGGCGATGCCGGCCTGGCCGCCGGTGAAGCCGCTGACCGAGGCGAAGGTGATGCTCCGCTTTGGCCGCGCCAGGCCCGCCGTACGGGCCAGCTCGACGAGCGCCGCGGTTCCGGAAAGCGCGGCGGGCGAGCCGCGCCCGAGGGCGTCCCGGCCGGCGACCACCACGATTCCCGCACCGGGCGACGAGCCGGGCTGGAAGGCCTCGACGTTCACGAGGTCGCGGCGGCCGTCGACGGTGCGCGCGCCCTCGACCCTGCGCGTGGCGACGGTCACCCCCGGCAGTACGGCACGCAGCTCGCCGGCCACCCGCCGTGCGAGGGAGTTGTCCCCGGTGCTGCCGGGCCGGCGACTGGGAAACTCGGCCGCCAGGCGCTCGAGAAGGCGCTCGGCGCGGGCGCCCTCGAAGGCGGCCGGCGCGAGGGAGGTACGGATCGGCTCGGGGCGGTTCTCGAGCGAGAAGGCAACGACGATGACCGCCAGGAGCGCCAGGAGCAGCGCCCCGCGATAGATGCGCGGGTCAAGCATTGCCTCCCCGCAGGTTAAAGCGCGTAGCCTCTGGAAAGCCGATGTCCGGGCAGACGCCGCGCATCCTCCTCGTCGACGACGAGCAGTCGGTCCAGGAGCTCCTCTCCTACCCCTTGCGCAAGGACGGCTACGAGGTGGTCCAGGCCGCCGACGGCAAGGAGGCCCTCGAGCTGTTCGGCGAGTCGCACTTCGACCTGGTCGTCCTCGACGTGATGATGCCCCGGATGGACGGTCTGGAGTGCTGCCGGCGCCTGCGCGCCTCCAGTCCCGTGCCGATCATCATGCTGACCGCCAAGTCCGAGGAGGTCGACAAGATCGTCGGCCTCGAGCTCGGCGCCGACGATTACATAACCAAGCCCTTCTCGGTTCGGGAGTTCCGCAGCCGCGTCAAGGCGCTCCTGCGCCGCTCGGCGATGTCGCTCGAGCCCGACGACGGCGAGGAGGTCGTCGAGGCCGGCGACCTGAGGATCGACCCGCTCAAGCGCACGGTTACCGTCGGCGGCGAGCCGGTGGAGCTGACCTTCGTCGAGTACGAGCTCCTGCTGGCGATGGCCGGCAGCCCCGGAAGGGTCTGGAGTCGCGACCAGCTCCTCGGCCAGGTGTGGGGAAGCAGCGACTACCGCGACCCGCGCACCGTCGACGTCCACATCCGCCACCTGCGCGAGAAGATCGAGAAGGAGCCGGCCTCGCCCGAGTACCTGCTGACGGTGCGCGGCGTCGGGTATCGCTTCCGCGACGACGAGAGCTGATGTTCGACACCGACTCGATCGCCAACCGGCTGGCGCTGATCTTCTTCGCCATCACCCTGGGCGCGATGGCGATCGTCTACGTCGGCGTGGTCCCCCGGCTGGAGTCGAGCCTCGTCGACGAGCGCGCCGCGCTGCTCCAGGCCGACGGCGAGCGGCTCGGGGCCTCGATCAACGCCGGGATCTCCCGCGGCGAGCCGGTGACGACGATCGACCGCCAGGTGAGGGACGCCGCCGACCGCGCCAATGCCCGCGTCACCCTGATCGGCGCCCCGGCCAGCACCGGCGGCGAGCCGTTCGTCAAGTCCGATTCCAACCGCCGCGCCGACATCGGCGAGCTGCGTTTCCCGGCGGCGCTGGCCACCATCGCCTCCGGGAAGGTGGAGACCGCGACCGAGAGCCTGGGCTCCGAGCGGTTCGTGGAGACGGCGATCCCCCTCTACTCGACCAACGCCGAGACCGGCCGCCGGGTGCTGAGCAACGTGCTGGTCCTCTCCTCCCCACTGAATGACGTCGAGAAGAACGTCTCGCTGGTGCGCGACCGGATCCTGCTGGCCACGGTGATCGCCCTGATCGCCGCGCTGCTGGCCGGCTACCTCGTGGCCCGCGCCTTCGGACGGAGGGTCGGGCGCCTGGAGCAGACCGCCCGGCGCGTGGCCGCCGGCGACTTCAGCGCCCGGTTCGTGGTCGACGGCGACGACGAGCTCGGCCGCCTGGCCGGCGCCCTGGACGAGATGCAGGGCCAGCTCGCCGAGCTGGAGAGCGCCCGCAGGCGGTTCATCGCCACCGCCTCCCACGAGCTGCGAACCCCGATCTTCTCGCTCGGAGGCTTCGTGGAGCTGCTCGAGGACGAGGATCTCGACGAGGAGACCCGCGACCGCTTCCTCGCCCAGCTGCGCGAAGGGGTCGACCGGCTGGGCAAGCTCACCACCGACCTGCTCGACCTCTCACGGCTCGACGCCGGCGCGGTGGCGCTGGAGAGCGAGCCGACCGACGTCGGGGAGCTGGCCGAGGCGGTCGCCGGGGAGTTCGTCCCGGCCCTGGCCGGCCACGAGTCGCGGCTGGAGATCCGCCTGCCCGGCGAGCCGGTGCAGGCGATCTGCGACCCGGAGCGGCTGGCGCAGGTCGTGCGGATCCTGGTCGACAACGCGGTCGCCCACACCGCCGAGGGAACCGACGCCGTCATCGCCGTCAGCCGCAAGGGCCGCCGTGCGCGGATCGCGGTGACCGACTTCGGGCCCGGCGTGCCGCGCGGGGAGATCGACCGGGTCTTCGAACCCTTCTACACCTCCGACGGAACGCGCGGTGCCGGCCTGGGACTGGCTATCGCCCACGAGCTGACCGGGCGCATGGACGGCGAGCTCACGGTGGAGAGCCGCCCGGGACGCACGACCTTCGTGGTGGAGCTGCCCGGGGCGCCGGCGCCCGCCGCCGAGCCGGTCGCGGGGTAGGCTCGCACCGTGGAGTCCAAACCCTTCGTACTGGTCTCGAACCGCGGGCCGGTCACCTTCGACGAGGAGGGCGTCCCCCACCGGGGCGGCGGCGGCCTGGTCACCGCGCTGACCGGGCTGGCCTCCCACCGCGACGCGGTCTGGGTGGCCAGCGCGATGAGCGAGGGCGACATCGCGGTCGCCGAGGAGGCCGGCGGCAAGTCAGTCACCGTAGAGGCGCCGGGCGGCGGCGAGTACGAGATCCGCCTGGTGGTCAGCGACCCCGTCGCCTACGACCGCTTCTACAACATCTTCGCCAACCCGATGCTGTGGTTCATCCAGCACTACCTCTGGGACCTCTCCAACGCCCCGGACGTGCGCCAGAACGAGATCGACGCCTTCAAGGATGGCTACAACGTCGTCAACCGCGACCTCGCCGAGGCGGTGATCGAGGAGATCGAGGGCGAGGAGGACCCGGTCGTGATGATCCACGACTACCACCTCTACACGCTGCCGGCCCTGGTCCGCGCGGCGCGGCCCGAGGCCTTCCTCACCCACTTCATCCACATCCCGTGGCCGCAGTCCGACGCCTGGCGGGTGCTCCCGACCTGGATCCGCGACGAGATCTACCACGGGCTGCTGGCCAACGACATCATCGGCCTGCACACCGAGGCCTACCGGCGAAACTTCCTGCAGTGCTGCCGCGACCTGCTCGGGCTCGAGGTCGATTTCGAGACCGGGATCGTGAGCCACGACGGCCGGGACGTCTGGGTTCGTGCCTACCCCCTCCCGATCGACGCCGCGGCCACCGAGCGGGTGGCCGACTCGCCGGAGACCCTTGAATTCGAAGCCGAGCTCGACCGCCACCGGCGCGAGTTCCTGATCACCCGCGTCGACCGCGCCGACCTCTCCAAGAACGTGCTGCGCGGCTTCGCCGCCTACGACCTCTTCCTCGAGCAGCACCCCGAGTTCCTCGAGCGGGTCTCGTTCATCGCCCAGCTGATGCCATCCCGTACCGACGTGCCCGAATACGCCGAGTACCTGCAGCGAATCGAGGCGATGGTCGCCGTCGTGAACCTGCGCCACGGCTCCCCGGACTGGATGCCCATCCAGCTCAAGCTGCGCGACAACCTCGCCGAGGCGATGGCCAGCTACCGCTCCTACGACGTGCTGCTCGTCAACGCGATGTTCGACGGGATGAACCTGGTGGCCAAGGAGGGCCCGCTGGTCAACCGGCGGGCCGGGGTCTCGATCCTCTCCGAGAACACCGGCGCCCACGAGGAGCTGGGTGAATTTGCGCTGAGCGTGAACCCGTTCGACATCCAGGAGCTCGCCGACTCGATCCACCTGGCCCTCACGATGCCGACCGACGAGCGCGAGCGGCGGATCGAGGGGCTCAAGAGCATCGTCACCGCGCGCAACCCCGGCGACTGGATCGACGACCAGCTCGCTGACATCCGCCGCAAGGACAAGGTCGACGCGGCCTGAGGGCCGCTCACGGCCAGCCGAACTCGCGCGCGGGAGAGGGCGGCGCCGGCGGCGGCGCGACCGG
>JBBATA010000021.1:0-6009 GCA_040399005.1 Solirubrobacteraceae bacterium | reverse complement strand
GCCAGCAGGGCCAGGAGGCCGACGCCGGCAGCCGGGAAAGCAAGGCGCCGCAGCCGCCCGGATCGCAGTGAATGAAGGCTCACAGGAGCCATAGGGACGGGGTCCGGGCCCTTCTCCCCCTGCTATCGTCGCGCCGCGATGGCGGCTCCTGCCCCCACATACGACCTCATGCTGATGCTCGACCCCAAGGCCCCCGAGGCCGACCGGTCGAAGGTACGCAGCGAGGCCAAGGCGCTGATCGAGCGCGACGGCTCGCTCGTCGCCGACCACGACTACGGCGACCGCGCGCTGGCCTACGAGATCGACCACGAGAAGCGCGCCGAGTACGAGCTGATCCAGTTCCAGTGCCCGCCGGCCACGCTCGACCAGCTCTCCAACATGCTTCGCATCGCCGACGCGGTGACCCGCTTCCGGATCATCAAGGACAAGCCGGGAACCCCCGCGCCCCCCGACCTGCGCCAGGCCGCACCGCCGCCTGAGTCGCCGGCCGAGTCAGGCACCACCGCCGAGGACATGGCTCCGGCCGAGCCGGCCGCCGAGGCGCCCGTGGCCGAAGAGGCCGTCGCCGTCGCCGAGGCGCCTGCCGAAGCGCCCGCCGAGACCGAGGTCGAGGTGGTCGCCGAGAGCGAAGCCCCGGCCGAAGCCGAGGCGCCCGCCGAGCCCGCCGGCGAGCCCGAAGCGGCCGAGTAGTTCCCGGCAGCCCTCTCTCAGTTACCGAAGGCCAACACAACTGCGCAAATTGCGGTTTGGGGTCCCTCCGGCCGCCGACTGCCGGTTTACACTCGCGCCGTTCTGCGAAATGACCCAGGCGCTCGAAGCGCCAGCGAAAGGAGCGCCCCATGGCGGCCTCGAACATCAACCGCGTAATCATCACCGGCAACCTCACCTCCGACCCTGAGCTGCGCTCCCTGCCCAGCGGCAGCTCGGTCTGCAAGCTCCGCGTTGCCTGCAACACCCGCCGCAAGGACAGCGCCTCCGGCGAGTGGGTCGACAAGCCCAACTACTTCGACGTGACCGTCTGGGGAGCCCAGGGCGAGAACTGCGCCAAGTACCTGGCCAAGGGCCGCGGCGTGGCGATCGACGGGCGCCTCGAGTGGCGCGAGTGGGAGACCCAGGAGGGCAACAAGCGCCAGGCGGTCGACATCATCGCCGACAGCGTCCAGTTCCTCGGCGGCGGCCGCGAGGGCGGCGGCCAGGAGGGTGGCTTCACCCCCAGCGCCGACGTCCCCACCGACACCAGCGACTTCGCCTCGGCCCCGGCCGGGCAGAGCGCCGCCGAAGACGACATCCCCTTCTAGGAGGTTCGGGAGCCCAGGGCCGTCGGCCAGGCCCTGGCCTCCGGCCGCCGGCCCGCCCGGGCCTGGCGGCCCGCAGCGGCCCTTGAGGCCGCGCAATCGCGGTTGTGCGACACTGTCGGTGCGCGCCTTCATGGGCGCGCTCCTATTCTGAGAAGCAAGCAACCTCGAGGTATCAGTGGCCAAGCAGCGTGCAACGAAGTCAACGTCCCGCCGCCGGGACAGCAGGAAGGGCGGCCCCGGAAGCGGGCGGCGCAAGTCCTGCTACTTCTGCAAGGAGAAGATCGACCGCGTCGACTACCGCGACACGGCCACGCTTGAGCGCTTCACCTCCGACCGCGGCAAGATCCGCCCGCGCGGCATGACCGGCCTCTGCCGGCGCCACCAGACCCAGCTTGCCGAGGCGATCAAGCGGGCCCGTGAGCTCGCCCTGATCCCGTACATCGCCGAAGGCAGCGGCAGCGACGACCGTCCGCGCCGCGGGCGTGGCCGCGACCGCGACCGCGACTGATGCCCCAGGCCGTCCTCACCGCCGACGTCGAGAACCTCGGTCCGCGGGGAACCGTCGTCTCCGTCTCCAAGGGCTACCTGCGCAACTACCTGATCCCGCGGGGGCTGGCCCAGCCGGCCACCAAGGGGCTGATCGCCGAAGCCGAGTCGATGGCCGCCGCCGCCCAGGCCGCCCAGGAAGAGGCCGCCGGCGAAGCCCGCGAGCTCGCCGAGCTGCTCGGCAACACCACCCTCACGATCCCGGCGCAGGCCGGAGAGGACGGACGGCTCTACGGATCGGTCACCTCGCAGGAGATCGCCGAGGCGATCACCGAGGCGCGCGGGGTGCAGGTCGACCGCCGCAAGATCGTGCTCGACGAGCCGATCCGCGAGACCGGCTCCTACGAGGTCGAGGTCGGCCTCGACGGCGGCGTGAAGGCCACCGTCAAGACGATCGTCGTCGAGCAGTAACGCAGCGCCCTTCCCGCCGCCCGCGGCCGAAATAAGTCTTCGTGATTTGCGGCAATCGGCCGTGCATGGCGCCCGCATCCGTTGGTAGCTTCGAGCGACGATGACGATCGCCGCCCAGCCACCCGATTCCGCCCCCTCGCGGACGCCCGGCGCCGACTCCACCCCGCCCCACTCGATCGAGGCCGAACAGGCCGTTCTCGGCGCGATCCTCCTCTCCGAGCAGGCCCACTACACATTCGTGGTCGAGGAGGAGCTCCGCGCGCGTGACTTCTACCGAAGCCGCCACCGGGTGGTCTTCGAGGCGATGCTCCAGCTCTTCGACGGTGGCACCGAGATCGACGTGCTCAGCGTCGTCGAGCAGCTCAAGTCCACCGGCAGCCTCGAGGACGCTGGCGGCGCCGACGAGGTCGAGGAGCTGGTCACCGCCGTCCCGGCGGTCGGCAACCTTCGCCGCTACGCGCAGATCGTCCGCGAGACCGCCCACCTGCGGCGCCTGCTCGACGCCTCGTACCAGATCCAGTCGAAGGTCCTTACCCGCGAGGGCGAGCCCCAGGAGATCATCGACACCGCCGAGAAGACGATCCTCGAGATCCGCATGGGCGAGGGCGGGCAGGACTTCCGGGTCGTCGGCGATGTGCTCCAGCAGGAGATCAAGCGCTGGGACGAGCTCGCCCGCCACGGCAAGTCGATCACCGGCGTGCCGGCCGGCTTCCCCGACCTCGACGCCGTAACCGGCGGCTTCCAGCCCGGCAACCTGATCATCATCGCCGCGCGCCCCTCGATGGGTAAGTCGGCGCTGGTGACCAACATCGCCGAGAACGTCGCCCTGGACAAGGAGAACCCCCGGGCGGTCGCCCTCTTCTCGCTCGAGATGTCCGAGGCCGAGCTGGCCCAGCGCTTCATCGCCTCGCAGGCGTCGATCAAGGGCGACGACCTGCGCAAGGGCAAGGTCCGCGACGAGAACTGGCAGCGGGTGCTGCGGGTCGCCAACGAGTACGACAGCTCCAAGCTCTACGTCGACGACTCCTCCGACATCGGCCTGCTCGACATCCGGGCCAAGGCCCGGCGCCTGCACCAGTCGCTCCACGACCAGGGCGGCCTGGGGCTGATCATCATCGACTACCTCCAGCTCCTGCGGGCCGACAGCCGCTACGACAGCCGCGTCCAGCAGGTCGGCGAGATGAGCCGCGGCCTCAAGATCCTCGCCCGCGAGCTCAACGTGCCGGTAATCGCCCTCTCCCAGCTCTCCCGCGGCGTCGAGTCACGCACCGACAAGCGCCCGCTGCTCTCCGACCTGCGCGAGTCGGGCCAGATCGAGCAGGACGCCGACGTGGTGATGTTCATCTACCGCGACGAGTACTACAACCACGAAGACTCCGAGGAGCCGGGCGTCAGCGAGCTGATCATCGCCAAGCACCGCAACGGCGCCCTGAAGAACATCAAGCTCTCCTTCCAGCACGAGTACCCGCGCTTCCGCAACATCCTCCAGGAGGTCGCGTGAGCCGCTGCGAGCTCTGCGGGGGCTCGGGCTGGATCGACGACGAGGAGGCCGGTGGGGTCAGGCCCTGCAGCTGCCGCGTCTCGATGATCAACCGGCGCCGGGCCAGCTCACTCTCCGCCGTGGTCCCGCGGCGCTACCGGGGAGCCTCCTTCGAGCGCCCGCCGGTGACCGATATGCCCGACGGGCAGGTGCAGATGGTTCGCCGCTACGTCCGCGAGCTGGACGAGAGCCTCGACGCCGGCCGCGGCCTGTGGTTCTTCGGCGACGTGGGCACCGGGAAGACGACGCTGGCGATGATCGTCTCCCAGGCGGCGATCGACGCCGGCCGCTCGGTGGCCATCTACTCCCTGCCACGGCTCCTGGCCGAGATCCGCGGCACCTTCGAGGAGGACAACAACGCGAGCTACGTCAGCCTGCTCGACCGCCTCGCCGACGTCGACCTGCTCCAGGTGGACGACCTGGGCGCAGAGAAGACCAGCGCCTGGGTGCTCGAGCAGCTCTATTCGATAATCAACTCCCGCTACGAGGCCGAGAAGGCGATCGTGGTGACCACCAACCTCGAACGCGACGAGCTCGCCGCCCAGATCGGGGAGCGAACCGTCTCCCGGCTGGAGGAGATGTGCGAGATCGTGCCGCTCTTCGGCCGCGACCACCGGCGCTTCGAAGCCGTCGACCGGCGCGACGAGCCGCCGGCGGCCGACCTGCGGCTCGCCTGAGCGACTCCTAGACTCCCTTCGGATGCCGAGCACCGTCATCGTCGGAGCCCAGTGGGGCGACGAGGGGAAGGGCAAGATCGTCGACCTGCTCGCCGCGCGCGCGGACGTCGTCGCGCGCTTTCAGGGAGGCAACAACGCCGGCCACACGATCGTCCACGGCGACGAGGTCTTCAAGTTCCACCTGATTCCCTCCGGGATCCTCTACCCCGACACCACCTGCGTGATCGGCAACGGCGTCGTCGTCGACCCGGCTGTCCTCACCGGGGAGATCGACGGGCTGCGCGAGCGCGGGGTGGACACCTCAAACCTGCGGCTCAGCGCCAACGCGCACCTGATCATGCCCTACCACCTGATGCTCGACCAGGTAGGCGAGGCGAAGCTCGGCAAGCGCGAGATCGGCACCACCCGGCGCGGAATCGGTCCCTGTTACGCCGACAAGGCCCTGCGGCTCGGCATCCGCGTGCAGGACATGCTCGACGAGAAGATCCTCAAGCAGAAGATCGTCGCCGCGCTCCAGCCCAAGGCCCAGCAGCTGCGCGAGTTCGAGCGCGACCCGGCGCTCGACCTCCAGACGATCACCGAGCAGTACCTGCTCTACGGCAGCCGCCTGGAGCAGTACATAGCCGACACCACGAGCCTGATCCACGAAGCGCTCGACTCCGGCCAGCAGGTGATCTTCGAGGGCGCGCAGGCCGCCCTGCTCGACATCGACCACGGCACCTACCCGTTCGTCACCTCCTCAAACCCGATCGCCGGCGCGGCCTGCGTCGGGACCGGGGTCGGGCCGAAGGACATCGGCGAGGTCTGGGGCGTGGCCAAGGCCTACGCCACCCGCGTCGGTGCCGGCCCGTTCCCCACCGAGCTCGACGACGAGGCCGGCGAGGCGCTGCGCGAGAAGGGCGGCGAGTTCGGCACCACCACCGGGCGCCCGCGCAGGACCGGCTGGCTCGACCTCGTGGCGCTCAAGTACGCCTCGCGGATCAACGGGCTGACCTCTCTCTCGATCACCAAGCTCGACGTCCTCGGCGGCCAGGAGGTGCTGCCGGTCGCCACCGCCTACGAGAGTGCCGAGGGAGACGACGGGGCGCGGCTGGAGAGCTTCCCGTACCACCAGTCGGTCCTTCATCAGGTAAAGCCGATCTACACCGAGCTGGCCGGCTGGAGCGAGGACATCAGCGGGGCGCGCACGCCGGAGGATCTCCCCCAGGCCGCGCGCGATTACATCACCTACATCGAGGAGTTCGTCGGCGTTCCGGTCAACCTGGTCGGGGTCGGCCCCGGCAACGACCAGATCGTCTGGATGAACGGCTCCGGCCCGCCGGCCTGAGGCAGCGGTCCGGCGCGCAGGCCCGGGCGCCGCGGTCCGGCCCCTGAGGTTGCCGGACGCCTACGAGCTGCGCGGCGGGGCGTCGCCGGTGATGCGGGCCGGGACGCCGATGGCGAGCTTGCCGGCCGGTACGTTGGCGGTGACCACGGCGCCGGCGGCAACGAAGGCGTCCTCGCCGACCTCCACGCCCGGGAGCAGCACGGCGCCGCC
>JBBATA010000020.1:0-30033 GCA_040399005.1 Solirubrobacteraceae bacterium | reverse complement strand
ATCCGCCCCGAGCTGCTCGAAGCCTGAGCGGCTAGCGCCGGCGGCCGATCACGGCGGCGATGCCGCCGCCCAGCACGAAGCCGGCAACCGCGGCGCCGGCGAGGACCTTGCCGCGGTTGCGGTTGATCTGGGCGCGCCAGTCGGCGATCGTCACGATCTCGCGGCGAAGCTCGGTGAGGGAGGAGGCGAGCTCCCCCTGACGCTGGGCGATCGATGCGCGCAGCTCGTCCGGAGTGCGGGCGGGACGGGGCTGGTAGTTCACTGCGGGCGCTCCTCTTCGGGCACGGTCACGACCTCCTTGACCTGCTCGCGGAGCAGGTGGGCCTCTTCGCTGAAGGTCTCCTGGGTCTGGCGGGCGGCGGCCAGCGCGTCGTCGGGGACCGGCGCCTTGGCCTTGCGCAGGGCCTTGGCGGCCAGCAGGCCGGCGATCACGCCGAGGATGATCAGGATCAGGGCGATCAGGAAGAAGCCAAGGAAGAAGGCATCGTCCGGGAAGAGGAGGTACCAGGCCATCCAGCTAAGGCCTTCGATGATCAGCAGCAGGGCTCCGACGATGAAGACCCCGGCGGCGATGCCGATGGCCGTTCCCCGGCCGAAGACCGAGGCCTTCTGCTGAAGCTCGAGCTTGGCGAGGTCGATCTGGTCGCGGACCAGGCCCTGCGTGTCCTCGGTTACGCGCCGGATCGCCTGGGCGAGGGCGGTCTCCTCCGGATGGGGTCCCTGCGGTCCGGCCACCGGTCAGCGCCCCCTGATCCGGCCCAGGAGCTGGGCGGCGATGAAGCCGCCGGCAAGCGCGGCACCGACGAGGATCTCCGGGCGCCTCTCGACGAGGGAGCGCTCATGGACGGGTTCGTCCCACGCGGGCGCGGACGGCTGCGGGTCGTAGGCGGAAGGCGCCTGGTAGGCGGGAGCGGCCTGGTAGTCGGCGGCCGGCTGGGCTCCGGCAGGCTCCGTGCCGGGCTGAGCTGCGGGCTGCCCGGGCGCGCCGGGCTGTGTCGCGGACTGCCCAGACTGCGCTGCGGGCTGGCCGGGCTGCTGGGCGGCAGGGGCGTCTCCCCCGCCGAGCGCCTCTCCCAGGGGGTCGGTGCTCATACCGGCGGTTCCTCCCCGAAGACGCGGGTCCAAAGGAACCCGGCGAAGCGGATGGCCGCGATGCTCGCGAGGGCCTCGATCCCGGCCACGAAACCCATCCACATCAGGCGCTTGACGATCTCGTTGTCCATCGGGCGCTGACCCTAGCGCACCGCCCGTGCCCCGCTGCACTTCTCCCGGCACCCCGCGGGAGCGAGCCGGCCCGGGCCGTTCAGCGCGCCAGGCCGTCCCAGATCGTCGTCACGACGAAGCTCTTGGCATCGTCGTAATCCTCAGGCGCACCGGGGAGCACGTCGAAGATCCAGCCGGTCAGGACCTGCTCGATGGCCCCGTAGAAGGCCATGGCGGCAAAGGCCGGGGTGATGTCCTCGCGAAGCTCGCCGGCGGCCTGGGCCTGGGCCACGATCCCGGCGATCAGGTCGTACGCCTCGCGGATCTTCTCGAGGTGCCGGCGGCCGAAGGAGTTGGCCGCGCGCGTCACCTCGACGATGATCACCTTCATCAGCTCGGGGTCGTGCCGATAGGACTCGACGATGAACGAGGCGATCTCGTAGAGCTTCTCGCGGGGCGGCAGGTCGCCGGCGTCGACCTGGGCGATCGCCTCCAGCAGCAGGTTCCAGCGCTCCAGGAAGAGCGTGTCGAGAATCTCGTCCTTGGAGCTGAAGTAGTGGTAGACCAGCCCGTAGGCGACGCCGGCCTCGTCGGCAATGTCGGAGACCCGGCAGCCGTAGAAACCCTCGCGCGCGAAGACCTGCACCGCGGCGTCGAGGATCTGCCGGCGCTTCTCCAGCGCCTGCTCTGAGCCCTTGGTGGTCACCGCTCGATTATCGGGCCTGGGTCGGCGTAAACGTCGCTTCGTCGCGCCTCGAATACCGGCATCGTGGCCCGCAGCTTGTCCTGGGCGCCGAGGTCCAGGTCGGCGACCAGGACGGCCTCCCCGTCCTCCGGCGCGCCGGCCAGCACCTCGCCCCAGGGGCCAACGATCATCGACCGACCTCCGGACTCCATGCCGCCGCCGTGGGTTCCGTACTGGTTGGCGGCCACGACGAAGCACTGCTGCTCGATCGCCCTCGCGCGCAGCAGCACCTCCCAATGGTCGCGCGTGGTTGCCAGCGTGAAGGCCGCCGGCACGCAGAAGACGCGCGCGCCGAGCAGGGCCAGGGCCCGGTAGAGCTCGGGGAAACGCAGGTCGAAGCAGATCGTGAGCCCGAGGACGGTCCCGTCCGCCGCCGTGGCGGTCTCGACCAGCTCGCCGGCCTGCTCGTGCTCCGACTCGCGGTAGTCGCGCCCCCCGACCTCCACGTCGAAGAGGTGCAGCTTGCGATAGGTAGCGGCGATCCTGCCGTCGGGGCCGATGTGCAGGCAGGTGTTGGCGAGCCTCTCCCCCTCCCCGCGGTGCTCGGAGATCGAACCGGCCACGAGGTCCAGCTGAAGCTCGCGGGCCAGCTCCCTCATCGCCCCGACCGCCGGGCCGTCCAGCGGCTCGGCGCCGGCCCGGAGCTCCTCCCCCGAGCCAAGGACGAGCCACTTCTCCGGCAGGACCACGAGTCCGGCGCCCTCGTCTGCGGCCTGCCTGACCAGCCGCTCGGCCGTCCGGAGGTTGGCGTCCGGGTCGGCCGTGGAGTTCATCTGGATCGCGGCGGCACGCACGGAGGCCCAGCCTAACCCGGTCGGGTAGCGTGGCCGCCGTGCAGGCCATGCCGCAGAGAAGCGCCGGCTCCCCCCTCCAGTCCGGGCTCCCGCGCCCCCCTGGTCCGATGCCCCTGCTCCGGGACGGACGCCCGCTCAAGGCGTGGACCTACGCCGGCCTCTTCTCCGAGGAGCTGATGCTCTGCGCGGCATCGGTGCGGATCGGGCCTTTCCCGCAGTGCTTCTGGGCGGTGCTCGAACGCGGCTCGGGAAGGCTCACGGACGGAACCTCGTTCAACGGGAGGCCGGTCGCCTTCACCGGAAGCCAGGGGGGCACCCGGGGCCTGGGGATCTCGGCCGGGAGAGTCGACGCGGCCCTGCGCCTGGCGCCCTGCGGCGAGCCGGTGGAGGTCCTCAGCCCGCACGGCCGCTCCTACATCTGGACGCTGAAGGTGCCGGTGCGGGCCGAGGGGAGCGTCACGGTCGAGGGCCGCCACCACCGGCTCGAGGCCCGTGGCCTGATGGACATCTCGGCCGGCTACCACGCCCGCAGCACGGCCTGGAAGTGGAGCTGCGGAATCGGCAAGGACCGGCAGGGCAACGAGATCACCTGGAACATCGTCGCCGGGATGCACGACGACTCCCGGGGCAGTGAGCGGACGCTATGGACCGGCGAACGCGCCTCCGAACTGCCCGGCGCCCTGTTCGACCAGGACCTCTCGGAGGTCACCTTTCCCGGCGACCCTGCCGTCCTGCGCTTCAGCTCCGAGGCCGAGCGGGCCCGCCGTGACGACTTCGGCCTGCTGATGAGCGACTACCGCCAGCCTTTCGGGAGCTTCAGCGGATCGCTGCCCGGCGCCGAGCTGGCCTGGGGCCTGGGCGTGATGGAGCGCCACGAGGCGCGCTGGTAGCCGGCCGGCTCAGGACTGCGTCGGGAAGCCGTAGTCGGTTCCGTGGGCGCGGCGGGGCCAGCGTTCGGTGACCACCTTGCCGCGCGTGTAGAAGAGAACCCCTTCGCGGCCGTGGACGTGGAGGTCTCCGAAGAGCGAGTCCTTCCAGCCTCCGAACGAGTAGTAGGCCATAGGGACGGGAATCGGGACGTTGACCCCGACCATCCCGGCCTGCACCCGGTTGCGGAACTCGCGGGCCGCGCCACCGTCGGCGGTGAAGATCGCCGCCCCGTTGCCGTACGGGTTGGCGTTGACGAGGTCGAGGGCCTCGTCGAACGAGTCGGCGCGGAGCATCACCAGCAGCGGCCCGAAGACCTCGTCCCGGTAGACCTCCATCGAGGGCTCGACGCGGTCTACCACTGTCGGGCCGACAAAGAAGCCTTCGCCCTCAATCTCCAGCTCGCGTCCGTCGAGGACGACCTCGGCTCCTCCGGCGCCGGCCTTCCCGATGTAGGAGACCACGCGGTCGCGGGCCTCGGGGGTGACGAGCGGCCCCATCTCGACGCCCTCCTGCGAGCCGGGCCCGACCTTCATCGCCCGGGCCCGCTCGGCCACGGCGGCGGCCAGCGCGTCGGCGGTCTCGTCACCGACGCTGACGACCGCCGAGATGGCCATGCAGCGCTGCCCGGCGCTGCCGAAGGCCGCAGAGGCGATCGCGTCGGCGGCGACGTCGATGTTGGCGTCGGGGAGCACCATCGCGTGGTTCTTGGCACCACCGAGCGCCTGGGCCCGCTTGCCCGACGCCGTTGCCGTCTCGTAGATGTACCGGGCGATCGGGGTTGAGCCGACGAACGAGATTGCGTCGATCTCCGGGTGGCCCAGGAGCGCGTCTACCGCCTCCTTGTCGCCTTGGACGACACTGAAGACGCCCTCCGGCAGCCCGGCCTCGGCCAGGAGCTCGGCCATGAAGACCGCCGCCGACGGATCCTTCTCGCTGGGCTTGAGCAGGAACGAGTTCCCGCACGCCAGCGCCAGCGGGAACATCCACATCGGGACCATCGCCGGGAAGTTGAACGGGGTGATGCCGGCGACAACACCGAGCGGCTGGCGGTAGCTGGTCGAGTCGACCCGGGTCGAGATCTGCTCGCTCCCCTCCCCCTTCATCAGGTGGGCGACCCCGCAGGCGAACTCCACGACCTCGAGGCCGCGCTGAACCTCGCCGGCGGCGTCGTCGAGGGTCTTGCCGTGCTCGGAGGTGACGATCGCCGCCAGCTCGCCCGAGCGGGCCGCCATCAGCTCGCGGAAGCGGAACATCACCTCGGTGCGGCGGGCGAGCGACGCCGAGCCCCATCCGGCGAACGCCTCGCGGGCCGCGGAGACCGCACGGTCGACGTCGGCGGTCGAGGCGAAGGCCACGCGACGGGCCACCTCGCCGGTGGCCGGGTCGTAGACGTCGCCGAACCGCTCGCCGGCGGTGTCGGGACGGCCGGAAATCCAGCTCGAGACGACGGGGAGCTCACGCGCGGTGGAAGTCACGTTTCCAGCATACGTGGCGCGCGCGAGCCGGTTGCCGGAGACCGGTTTCGATACCGTATCGACACCCTGTCGAACGG
Organism: Solirubrobacteraceae bacterium; assembly: GCA_040399005.1. Classification (GTDB taxonomy): domain Bacteria; phylum Actinomycetota; class Thermoleophilia; order Solirubrobacterales; family Solirubrobacteraceae; genus F1-60-MAGs163. Next base: position 24,809 of record JBBATA010000020.1, on the reverse strand, counting down.
CCGGTCAACCGAGGAGACACGATGGCTACCACGTCCGTGCTGAAGCCCGACTACGAAGCCAAGGGCGACAGCTTCATCTTCACCGACGAGCACGAGCAGCTGCGCGAGTCGATCCGCTCCTTCGTGGACAAGGAGCTCGCCCCTCACGCCGAGGAATGGGAGGAGACCACCTTCCCGGACTCGGTCATCCACCGCATGGGCGAACTCGGCTTCCTGGGGCTCGACAAGCCCGAGGAGTACGGCGGACAGGGAGGCGACTACTACACCGCCCTCGTCCTCGCCGAGGAGATGGCCCGCGCCGGCTCCGGCGGCCTCGCCATGGGCGTCGCCGTCCATACCGACATGGCGATGCCCCCGATCCTGGCCTTCGGCACCGATGAGCAAAAGGAGGAGTGGCTCATCCCCGCGATCAGGGGCGAGAAGATCCTCTGCCTGGGAATCACCGAGCCCGACGCCGGATCCGACGTCGCCGGAATCAAGACGCGCGCCGTCTACGACGAGGCAAATGACGAGTACGTCATCAACGGCTCCAAGACCTACATCACAAACGGCCACCGCGCCGACGTGATCGTCCTGGTCACCAAGACCGACGCCGAGGCCGGCTACGACGGCTTCTCGCTCTTCCTGGTGCCGATGGACGCCCCCGGGGTGATCCGCGAGAAGAAGCTGGAGAAGCTCGGCATGCACGCCTCCGACACGGCGCTGCTGGCCTTCCAGGACGTCCGCGTTCCGGCCTCCGCACTGCTCGGAGAGAAGGGCAAGGGCTTCTACCACATCATGTGGGAGCTCCAGGGAGAGCGCCTGATCGGCGCCGCCGGCTGCGTGGCCGGTGCCCAGCAGGCCTTCGACAAGACGCTCGAGTACGCCAAGGAGCGCGAGGCCTTCGGCCGGCCGATCGGCAACTTCCAGGCGATCCGCCACAAGTTCGCCGCCATGGCCACGAAGATCGAGGCGGCGCGGCAGCTGGTCTACATGACCGCCTGGCGCTTCAACAACGGCGAGTACCCGGTCCGCGAGATCTCGATGGCCAAGCTCTACTCGGCGCAGGTGGCATGCGAGGTCACCGACGAGTGCCTGCAGATCCACGGCGGCGCCGGCTACATGAAGGAGTACGGCATCGAGCGCGCCTGGCGCGACATGCGGCTCAACCGCATCGGCGCCGGCACCGACGAGGTCATGCTCGACGTGATCGGCCGCTCCTACGGCCTCTGAGCCGGCGGTGAGCGCCAAGGGGCTCCCCACCGAGCCGGCGGAGCGCCGGCTCGTTCCCCCGTTCACGGAGGAGCACGAAGAGCTGCGCGCCTCGCTGCGCCGCTTCGTGGAGGGGGAGCTGCGCCCCCACGCCGAGGAGTGGGAGCGGGAGCGCTGGGTGCCCAACGAGATGTTCGCCCGCATGGGCGAGCTCGGCTTCTTCGGGCTCGATTACCCCGAGGAGTACGGCGGACAGGGAGGCGACTGCCTCCACAGCGCGGTGCTGGCCGAGGAGATGGCCCGCTGCGGCTCGGGCGGGGTTGCCGCCTCGCTCGGGGCCCACGTGACCATCGCCACGCCTCCGGTCTGGAAGTTCGGCACCGAAGACCAGAAGCAGCGCTACGTCGTCCCCTCCATCAGGGGCGAGAAGATCTCCGCCCTGGGCATCACCGAGCCGGGCGCCGGATCCGACGTGGCCTCCCTGCGCACCAGCGCGAAGAAGGTCGACGGAGGCTGGGTCCTCAACGGTGAGAAGTGCTACATCACCAACGGCGTGCGGGCCGACTTCGTCGTCACCGCCGTCCGGACCGGCGGTGAGGGCCACGGCGGCGTCTCGTTCGTGATCGTCGACACCGACCAGCCCGGCTACCAGGCCTCCAAGCTCGAGAAGATGGGCTGGCACGCCTCCGACACCGCACTGATCTCCATGCAGGACGTCTTCGTGCCGGAGGAGAACCTGCTCGGGGACGAAGGAGGCGGCTTCAGTTTGATCATGGCCAACTTCCAGTGGGAGAGGCTCTCGATGGCCCTCGGCGCCGTCGCCGCCGCCCAGAACGTCTTCGACACGACGCTCGCCTTCGCCAAGGAGCGCGAGGCCTTCGGCCGGCCGATCGGCAACTTCCAGGCGATCCGCCACAAGTTCGCCGCCATGGCCACGACGATCGAGGCCGGCCGGGCCCTCACCTACCACGCCCTCAGGCTCTTCGCCGGCGGCCAGGACGCCCTCCAGGAGGTCACGATGGCCAAGCTGAAGACCCAGCGGGACGCCTTCGAGGTCGCCGACGAGTGCCTGCAGGTCTACGGCGGCGCCGGCTACATGGTCGAGTACGGCGTGGAGCGAGCCGCTCGCGACGCCCGCCTCGGCCCCATCGGCGGCGGCACCGACGAGGTGATGAGCGAGATCCTCGGCAAGACGATGGGCCTGTGAGCGACTTCGCGATCACCACAGTCGGCGAGGGCGACCTCGACGACCTCCTCCCGCTTATGCGCGCCTACTGCGACTTCTACGAGGTCGCCCCGGTCGACCCCGACCTGCTCGGAATGTCGCGGGCGCTGATCGCCGACCCGGACCGCGAGGGCGTGCAGCTGATCGCCCGCGACGCCGACGGCGCCGCGGTCGGCTTCGCCACCGTCTTCTGGACGTGGCAGACGCTCGACGCCGCCCGCCTGGCGGTCATGAACGACCTCTTCGTGGCCCCGGAGAGCCGGGGCGCCGGGCTGGCCGAGGCGCTGATCAGGGCCTGCGCCGACCGGGCCCGAAGCCACGGTGCCCGGAGCCTGGGCTGGCAGACCGCCCTCGACAATGAGCGCGCGCAGAAGGTCTACGACCGCGTCGGGGCGAAGCGCTCGCAGTGGCTCGACTACGAGCTGGCGCTGGACGCCGAGGGCTCCGACAGCTCCGCGTAGAGCCGACGGATCTCGGTGAAGATCTCGTCCGCGGCGGCCTGCTGCTGCTCGCGGGACGGGTCGTCGACCTGCTCGAAGCGCATCGGCTCGCCGTAGAGCACGCGAACCGAGGGGAGCTGGAGACGCTTCCAGTTACGGACCTTCTCGGAGCCGTGGATGGCGACCGGCTGGATCGTCGCCCCGCTCTCCAGGGCTACACGGCCGATCCCGGGCTTGGCCTGCTCGGAGATCCGCCCCGTGCGCGAACGGCCGCCCTCGCAGTACATGCAGATCGTCCCGCCCCGGCCAAGGATCGAGTGCGCCACTTCGAAGGCCCGCTCGTCCTTGTGCCCGCGCCGCACGGGGAAGACGCCGCCGTTGCGGTAGATGTAACGCATTGGACCCTTGTAGAGCTGCGACTTGGCCATGAACTGGAGCTTGCGGCGGGTGAAGGCCCCGACGAAGAAGTGGTCGATGTTGGAGAAGTGGTTGGGCGCGAAGATCACCGGCCCGCTGGTGGGAACGAGCTCGGCCCGGCGCGAGCGGGCGCGGAAGAGGATCCACACGTAGAGGCACATGACCACCCGGGCGGCGTCGTAGACCCACCCCGGACGGTGGGTCATCGGCCACTCGTAGTAGCGGTCGAAGTACTCGGCCGGACGCTGGTCCTTGTAGTTCTGCTCCCTCATCGGCGCCAGCTCCTCGTGCGGCCTTGATGTCGAGACGTGCTCTGACATTTCGCAATACACCCCGGAGAAGTGCCCGGGTTACTCCTGCGCCCAGCCCCTCGACCGCTCGACGGCGCGGTGCCATTCGTCCATCAGCGAGAGCCTCTCGTCCTCCCCCATCTGGGGCTCATAACGCGCCTTCTCGCGCCACAGCCCCGCCACGCGGTCCTCGGTGACCAGGCCGGCTCCGACAGCGGCCATCATCGCCGCCCCCAGCGCCGTGGTCTCGGCCACCTCGGGCACGACCACCGGCACGCCGAGCACGTCGGCCTGGAACTGCATCAGCCAGCCGTTGGCGGTCGCCCCGCCGTCGGCCCGCAGCTCAGGGAGCGTCACCTGGGATGCCTCTTCGATCGCCCGCACCGCGTCGACCCCCTGGTAGGCGATCGCCTCCAGGGCCGCCCGGGCGAGCTGGGCGCGGCCGCTGCCCCGCGTGAGGCCGACGATCGTGCCGCGCGCCCACGGGTCCCACCAGGGCGAGCCGAGCCCGGCCAGGGCGGGAACGAAGTAGACGCCGCCATTGTCATCGGTGGAGGCGGCGAGCGCCTCGGTCTCCGCAGCCGACTCCACGATCCCCAGGCCGTCGCGCAGCCACTGGACGGCGGCGCCGGTGACGAAGATCGGCGCCTCCCGCGCGTAGACCGTCCGGCCGCCGATCCCCCAGGCGATGGTGGAGAGGAGGCCGGGAGCAGGATCAGGCACCGCCGTACCGGTGTTGACGAGGACGAATGAGCCGGTCCCGTAGGTGTTCTTCCCCTGCCCCGGCTCAAGGGCTGCCTGCCCGTAGAGCGCGGCCTGCTGGTCGCCGGCGATTCCGGTGAGCGGCGTGCCGCCGAATCCGGGCAGGGCGTCGTCGGCGAGGCGGCCGAACTCGCCGATCGAGGGCCGAACCTCGGGGAGGGCCCGGGCCGGCACCCCGAAGAGCTCGCAGAGCTCGGGCGACCACTCCCCCTCCCGGATATCGAAGAGCATCGTCCGCGAGGCGTTGGAGGGGTCGGTCACGTGCTCGCCGGTCAGTTTGAAGGCCAGCCACGAGTCGATCGTGCCCAGCAGCACCCTGCCCGACGCGGCACCCTCGGCCAGGCCATCGACGTTCTGCAGCAGCCACCCCGCCTTGCTGGCCGAGAAGTACGGGTCGAGCACCAGGCCGGTGCGCTCCCGGACCATCGGCTCGAAGCCCTCTGCCTTCAGCTCGTCGCACCAGGCGGCCGTGCGGCCGTCCTGCCAGACCAGCGCCCGGTGCAGCGGCTCCCCGGTCTCCCGGTCCCAGGCGACGACCGTCTCCCGCTGGTTGGTGATTCCCACGGCCAGCAGCCCCCCGGGCTCGACGCCGGCATCGGCGAGGGCCTCGAGGGCGACGGCGCGGCTCACCTCCCAGATCTCGGCGGCGTCGTGCTCGACCCAGCCGGGCTGGGGAAAGTGCTGGCCGAACTCACGGTAGGCGCGCCCCACCAGCTCGGCCGCCGGGTCGAAGACCAGGCAGGTGGTTCCGGTGGTGCCCTGGTCGATCGACAGGATCACCGGCGACCCCACTTCAGAGAGGCCCAGACGGCCACGAAGTCGACCAGCTGGCGGAAGCGGTGCAGGAAACCGGAAAGGCTGCGGCCGGTCGCCCGGTGCTCGAGGTCGACCCCCACCTCGACGACCCGCCGGCCTGCCCGGAACGCATCGACGGTCATGCCGATCTCCATCCCGAATCGCGGCGCAAAGGGAACGACGTCCCGGAAGGTCTCGCCGTCCATCGCGCGCTGCCCGGAGATCGGCGCCTTCAGGTCCAGGCCGGTGAGGTTGCGGATCGCCCAGTGTGCGAAGCCGACCGCAAACCCGAAGCCTCCGCCCACGCGCCGGGCGAAGACGGCCACGGCGAGGTCCCCCTCGCCCTGCGATACCGCGTCGACGAGGCGGTCCAGGCGCGCAGCGCTCTCCCCCAGGTCGGCGTCGCAGAGAAGAACCATCCCCGGGCCCGCCTCCAGGAGCCGGGCGGCACCAAGGCTCGCCGCGCCGCCCTTGCCGATGTCGCGGCCCGCACTGACCACTTCGGCCCCCGCGGCGCGGGCAACCTCGGCGGTGTCGTCGGTCGAACCGTCGTCGGCCACGACGACGGTGGCACCCGGCCAGCGGCCCAGGACGGCGGCGACCGTGGAGGCGATCCTGTCCCCCTCGTTCAGGGCGGTGATCAGCACTGCGGGTGCGTCGGCGGCCATCGGCCGGGTATCTTCTCACGCCGTGCCCGGCACCCTGAGCAGCGACCGGCCCGCCGAGGGGGTCCTGCGCCTCCGATTCGCCAACGAGGCCAAGCGCGGAGCCCTCGACCACGCGATCCTCGACGGCATCGCCGAGGCGGTCTCCGGCGCGCAGGCCGACTGCATCCTGCTGACGGGGGAAGGGCGCTGGTTCTCCTCGGGCTACGACATCGGTGACATCCCCGACGACGTCTTCGCCGTGGAAGCCGAGAAGCTCGTCGCCCACCCGTTCACCAGCGCCCTTGAGGCCCTGGACGCAACCGACATCCCCACCGTCTGCGAGATCAACGGCCCGGCGATTGGCGGCGGGCTCGAGCTGGCGCTGGCCTGCGACCTGCGGGTCGCCTCCGACGACGTCAGCTTCGGGATGCCGCCGGCGAAGCTGGGGCTGGTCTACTCGCACACCGGCATCCGGCGCTTCATCGACGCGGTGGGCGCACCGCGCACACGCGAGCTCTTCCTCGTCGGTCGCCGGATCGACGCCCCCACCGCCCTGGCCTGGGGGCTGGTCAACGAGATCTGCGAGCACGCCCGCCTGGGGCAGGCCTCGCTCGAGTGGGCGACCGAGCTCGCCGGCAACGCACCGCTGAGCGTCCGCGGAAACAAGCGCGTCATCCGCGAGCTGCTGGCTTCCGAAGGGGGGCTGGACGAGGCGACCGAGGCCGAGCTGATCGCCCTGCGCGAGGAGTGCTTTGCCTCCCAGGACATGCTTGAGGGCGTGAGGGCCTTCGCGGAGAAGCGGCCGCCGAAGTGGCAGGGCCGGTGAAGGTCGTCACCTGGAACGTCAACTCGCTGCGGGCGAGGATGCACCGCGTGCTCGAGTTCCTCGAGCAGCACTCTCCCGACGCCCTGCTCCTCCAGGAGACCAAGTGCTCGCCCGAGCAGTTCCCCTCGAAGGAGCTGCTTGAAGCCGGGTACGAGTCGGTCCACCACAGTGGCGGGCGATGGGCCGGGGTGGCGGTGCTCGCGCCCAGGGGCCACGGCCTGAAGGAAGAGCAGTCCGGGCTTCCCGGCGAGGCGCGGGCCGAGCAGGCCCGGTGGATCGAGGCCCGGGTCGAGGCGGTCTCGCTGAGGGTGGCCAGCGTCTACGTCGTCAACGGCCGCGAGGTCGGCAGCGAGCCCTTCGCCGAGAAGCTCCAGTTCCTGGAGGCGCTCGGCTCGCGGGTCGGCGAGCTGAAGGGCGAGCGGCTGGTCGTCGGCGGCGACTTCAACGTGGCCCCGGCCGACCTGGACGTCTGGGACCCGTCCGCGTGGGAGGGCTCCACGCACGTAACCGACGACGAGCGCACGCGGCTTGCCGACGTCGAGGAGGCCGGCGGGCTGGTCGACTGCTTCCGCGCGCTGCACCCCGACGAGCAGGGCTTCACGTGGTGGGACTACCGCGGGGGCAGCTTCCACCGCGGCATGGGCCTGCGGATCGACCTGCTGCTGGCTTCCGAGCCGCTTGCCGGGGAGATCAAGGCCTGCGGCATCGACCGCGACTTTCGTAAGGGCACGAAGCCCAGCGACCACGCGCCGCTGCTCGTCGAGTTCGCCTGAGGCCTGCGGTCTCGCGCTGGCGAGGCGTTCAGCCGCGCAGGCCCTCGAGGCCTTCGGCGACGGCGCCGGGCTCGAAGACCGCTACAGCCTCGTACTCGACGACCCCGGCCAGCGCATAGGGGTCCTCTGCGAGCAGGGCCAGCGCGTCCTGGGAGTCGTTTCCGGCGAAGAGCAGGACCGACCCCTCGGCCGGCTCGCGGCGCCCTGCCGCCAGCAGCCGGCGTTCGTCCATCAGCCCGCGAACGAACCCGAGGTGACGCTCCCGATGGGCGTCCACCTCCTCGAGCGGAGCGGTGTAGTTGCCGAAGACGACGACCATCGCGGGCGAAGGCTAGCCGCCTTCCGGGCGCTCAGCGGTTGCCCTCGGCGGCCACCGAGAGGATCGACTCGTCGATCAGCCACTCGACCGGAGCCCGGTCATCGGTGTAGACCTCTCCGCCCGTGAGGGCGGGAGCGAGCCGCGCCGCTGTCTTGCGCGCAGTCGGCACAAGCTCACGCGGCATTGCGCCGGTATCCGCCGCACGGTCGATCGCGGCTCCCGAGGCCGGCGAGTTCGCGCCCAGGAGCACGGTCGTCTCCGCCTGGCTCGGGTCCCGCAGGACGGTGCGGAATGCGGTCCTCATGGTCGCCGCGAGGGTCTTCTCCAGGTCGTCGTTGCCCTCGGGGTGGCCAACGTTGACCATCACCACCCCGCCGGGGTTGAGGCGGTCCCGCGCCAGCTCGAAGAACTCTTCGGTAACCAGGTAGAAGGGGATGTAGGGCTGCCGGTAAGCGTCGATCAGGATCGCGTCCCAGCGGCGGTCCGAAGCCCGCAGGAAGGGCCGCGCATCGGCGGTATGCAGGTGGAGGTTGGGCCCGGCGAGATCGAACTTCTCCTTGCCGACATCGGTCAGCTCCCCGTCGATCTCCACGCCGTCGACCCGCGTGCGCGGAAAGAAGTGGGCGTAGGAGCGGGCCACGGTGCCGCCGGCGTTGCCGAGCACGGCGATCGAGGCTGGCGGACGCGGACGGGTGGCGAACGGGAGCACGAGCGGCTCATCCCAGTAGTTGCCGGTCAGGAAGCTGCCGGGGCGGTAAACGGAGTGGATGGCCTGGCCTTCGTTGAGCTCCAGGATTCGCTCGCCGTCCCGGTACTCGATCACGCGGGCGTACTGGTAATCGGTCTCGCGCTCCCAGATCACGGTCGCTCCCTGCGCGGGCTTGATCGTGCCTACCGGGATGGCGATCAGCACGGCAATTGCCGCCGGGACTGCGACGGCAACCCGCGCCAGCCCCGGAAGCGCAGCGACGGCGAGGGCAAGGGCGAAGATGAGGAAGGTCCGGCGGGTGCCGACCACCGGGATAAGCAGCAGCGCGCTGAGGAAGACGCCGGTCAGGCTCCCGATCGTCGAGACGGCATAAAGGCGGCCGGCGACCTCGCCGGCCTCCCCCACGCTGCGTACGCAGAGCCTCACCGCATACGGCGCAACTGTTCCCAGCACGAGCACCGGCACGGCAAGGAGTACGAGCACCGCGACGAGCGAGCCGACGAAGGCGCCGGCCTCAACGCTGTCCAGCGCCTGCACGGAGACCCGCAGGAACGGGCCGGCGACGAACGGAACAGCGGCCAGGAGCACCGAACCCAGCAGCACCACCCGCGAGAGACCCCGGAGCGTGGGGTCGCGGTCGGCCAGGCGCCCGCCGAACCAGTAACCGACGCTCAGGGCAACCAGCACCGTGGCGATCGTGTTCGCCCAGACGATGGTCGACGCGCCGAACCACGGCGCCATGAGGCGGGCACCGGCGATCTCCGAGCCCAGCGAGGCCATGCCGACCACCGCGGCGATGGCGAATATCAGCCTGCGCTCATTCACGAGACGCAGGGTACGGACGTACCTTTAGTCCTCGTAAATCGTGAAGTCGGTCTTCTTCGCCCCGCAGACCGGGCAGAACCAGGTGTCCGGGATGTCCTCGAAGGCTGTCCCTGGGGGGATCCCACCATCGACGTCCCCCTCGGCGGGGTCGTAGATGAAGCCGCACTGCTCGCAGATCCAGCGTGTTGTCGAATCGCTCATCGCCGGGGACGGTATCGAAGGCCGGGGTAGGGTTGCGTGGTGGAGTTCGACCGACCGGCACCAGGCGAGGAGCTCAACGAGAGCGGCGAGCCGACCGAGCCCCGGCAGGCCGCCTCGGTGATCGTCATTCGCGGCGCCGACGCAGGGCTGGAGGTTCTCCTCGTGAGGCGAAATCCGGAGGCCCGTTTCATGGGAGGGTTCTGGGTATTCCCCGGCGGGGCGGTCGACGCCCACGAGGGCGAAGGCGACGAGGCCCACCGTCTGGCTGCGGTCCGCGAGCTGGCCGAGGAGGCCGGCGTCGAGGGTGTCAGCGCCGCCGAGCTCGTCAAGTTCTCGCAGTGGATCACGCCGCGCCAGGTCGAGATCCGCTTCGACACCCACTTCTTCGTGGCCCACCTGCCCGACGGCGCCACGGTCACGATCGACGAGTCGGAGATCGTCGATCACCGCTGGTACTCGCCGCAGGCGGCGCTCGATGCCCACCGGGCCGACGAGCTGGCACTTGTCTTCCCGACGATCAAGCATCTCGAGCAGCTGGCCGCCTTCGGCTCGGCCCGGGAGCTGATCGAGTACGCCGGCAGCCGCGAGGTGGAGCCGGTGGAGCCGCGGGTGCTGATCGAGGGAGAGGTGGCGCGGGTGGTGCTGCCGGGCGAGCCCGGCTACGACTGATCGCCCTCGGGGGCCGGCTCGGCTTCGTCGGCGGGGGGCTCGGCCCCCGCAGCTTCCCCTTCGGACGCTTCTTCTTCGCGAGCTTTCCCTTCGGGCTCGTCGTCCGAGGCCTCCTCGGGTGCCGTCTCCTCTTCGACGGCAGCCGCATCCTCTTCGGGCGCCTCACCCTCTGCGGAAGGCTCCTCGCCCCCCTCTGTGGGCGCTTCCGCGGCGTCCGCAGCCTCCTCACCCTCCGCCGCAGGAGACTCGGCGGAGGCCTCGAACTCCTGGAACTTCGGCGCCACGAGGTTGGCGAGAGGAACCACGCGCAGGATCGGGGCAACGGGGCCCTGGGCGGTCATCTTCCCGCCGGAGAGCGCCCCGATAAGCGACACCTCGCCCAGGAAGAACCCCCTGGCGGCGTCTGCCTCCATCGTGATTACGGCCGCAGGACGCAGGTCGCAGTCGCCCAGGAGCACTTCCGGGTCGCCGTCGGCGGCAAGGTTGAGGGTGATCCTGGCCTGCGGGCGGACGGTCTCGATCCTGATGACCGAGCCGACTCCCCGGGCCTTCTCCGCGTTCTCGGGATCGCCGAGGACCTGGCGAAGGCATTCGCCAAGGTCGGAATAGAGCTCTCTGTCGCTTGCGTAGTGGGCCATCGGGGCATCCGCAGACTAGTCGGCGCTGCCGGCAGGGTCACCCTCCCCTCCGCGAAGCCCGCGGCTTGGTACGTTCCCGGCAACGAGTCAAGGAGGAGAGATCGATGGCTGCCAAGCTCGAGAATTTCATCGGCGGGAAGAGCGTTCCCGCCACCGGCGAGGGGACCCACGAGGTCCGCAACGCCGCCACCGGCGAGGTCATCGCCGAGATGGGCAATTCCAGCGCCGCCGACGTGGACGCCGCAGTTGCGGCCGCGTCGAAGGCTTTCGCCGAGTGGAAGGAAGCGACCCCGGCCGAGCGCAGCCTCGCCCTGCTGAACATCGCCGCCGAGCTTGAGGAGCGCGGCGAGGAGCTGGCGAAGATCGAGTCGGAGAACACCGGCAAGCCGCTCCAGCTGACGATCGAGGAGGAGATTCCCCCGGCGGTCGACCAGATCCGCTTCTTCGCCGGCGCCGCCCGGATGCTCGAGGGCCTGGCCACCGCGGAGTACATGTCGGGCCACACCTCCTCGATCCGCCGCGAGCCGGTCGGCGTCGTCGGCCAGATCACGCCGTGGAACTACCCGTTCATGATGGCTGTCTGGAAGTTCGGCCCGGCTATCGCCGCCGGTAACGGGATCGTCCTCAAGCCCTCGGAGAACACCCCGGTATCGACGCTCTGGATGGCGGAGATGATGCAGAAGCACCTGCCCGAGGGCCTCTTCAACGTGATCCTCGGCAAGGGCGACGTAGGCGAGATGCTCGTCCGCCACGACGACATCGCCATGGTCTCTCTCACCGGCTCGGTCCGCGCCGGCAAGGCGGTGGCTGCCGCCGCCTCGGACACCCTCAAGCGGGTCCACCTCGAGCTCGGGGGCAAGGCTCCGGTCGTCGTCTTCGACGACGCCGATATCGCGGCCGCCGCAGAGGGCATCGCCGGCGCCGGCTACTTCAACGCCGGCCAGGACTGCACCGCGGCAACGCGCGTCATCGCGGGCCCCGGGCTATACGGCGACCTCGTCGACGCCCTGGCCGAGCAGGCGCAGAACACCGTCTACGGCGACCCGCTGGACGAGAACACCTACATGGGTCCGGTCATCAGCGAGGTTCAGCGCGAGCGCGTGCAGGGCTTCCTCGAGCGCACCCCGTCGCACGCCCGCGTGGCGGCCGGGGGCAATGCCGGCGAGGGCGACGGCTACTTCTTCGAGCCCACCGTCGTCGCCGACCTCAAGCAGGACGACGAGATGATCCAGAACGAGATCTTCGGCCCGGTCGTCACCGTCCAGCAGTTCAGCGACGAAGCCGAGGCGCTGGCCTGGGCCAACGACGTCAAGTACGGGCTGGCCTCAAGCGTCTGGACCGAAAACCACGGCCGGGCGATGCGGATGGCCAAGGGGCTCGACTTCGGCTGCGTGTGGATCAACACGCACATCCCGATCGTCGCCGAGATGCCCCACGGCGGATTCAAGGAGTCCGGCTACGGCAAGGACCTCTCGATGTACGGCTTCGACGACTACACGCGCATCAAGCACGTGATGTCGAACATCGAGGCCTAGGCCGCCGCGGGCTCCAGCCGTACCGGAATACCGTTGAGGAAGGCCATGCCGGCCAGCCTCTCGAGGTCGTCGGCCTCGGAGCTGGCCAGCTGGTTGACGTTCACTCCCCCGGCCTCGTTGGCCAGCCGCCAGCCGCCGCGGTGGCCCCAGCCGTGGGGGATGGCGATCGTGCCGGCCATAACCTCGTCGGTGACCGTCACCGGCAGCTCGATCGAGCCCGACTTGGAGGAGACGCGAACCTGCTGGCCGTCGGCGACGCCCGCCTGCTCGGCGTCGGCCGGGTTGACGCGCGCCGGCTGCTCGCGGCCACCGCGCATAAGCAGCGGAGCGTTGTGCATCCATGAGTTGTGCGAGCGCAGCTCGCGCAGTCCGATAAGCCTCAGGGGGAACTCGCCATCGCCCCCGGGCTCCAGCTCCATGGCGTCGAACTCGGCGAGCAGCTCGGGAGCGTCGAGGCGCACCTTGCCGTCGCGGTAGCGAACGCGGCTGCCCAGGACCCCGGTGGCGATCTGGTCGGCGACGACCACTCCATGGGGCTGCCGGCGCAGCTTCGCCAGGCTCAGGCCGCCGGGGCGCAGGCCGAAGCGGTCACCTTCCCGGCCGGTGCGCACCAGCAGGTCGGCCACGAACTTCGGGCGGGGCCGCAGGCCGAGCCTGGAGAGGGCCCGGACGGGGGCCGCGGGGTACGGCTGGACGCCGATCTCCCGGGAGATCGCGTCGATGATCTCCCACTCCTCCCGCGCCTCTCCCCTCGGCTCGACAACCGGCTCGGAGTACTGGACGAACGGGGTCACGTAGAAGCCCAGGAACGGCAGCGGCAGCTCGTCGCGCTCGAGCCATGTGGTCGCCGGAAGCACGTAGTCGGCGTGGCGGTTGGTCTCGTTGACGTAGATGTCGAGCGAGACGTAGAGCTCGAGGGTCTCAAGGGCCTCCTCGAGCTCCTCCCCGTCCGGGCAGCTGAGGACGGGATTGCCGGCGCTGGTGAAGAAAGCCCGAATCTGGCCCTTGCCCGGGGTGGTCATCTCCTTGGCCAGGAGCGTCGCCGGCAGGGCCCCGAGCACGTCGGGGAAGCCGCCGAGCCGGGATCGCACCTTCCCGTAGGTGTCGAGGCCGGCGAGATTGGCGACCTCGTCGAAGGCGACGGCCGGCAGCCCGAAGACCGAGCCACCGGGCCGGTCGAGATTGCCGCTGGCGATATTGACGAGGTCGAGCAGGAAGGCGACGACGGTCCCGTGACGGCCCAGGCAGGAGCCGGTACGCCCGTAGACGGCGGCAGAAGGTGCCACTGCGAGGTCGCGGGCCAGCTGGCGCAGTTCGGCGGCCGGGATCCCCGTGACGGGCTCGGTCCGTTCGGGCGTGAGCGGCCCCAGCCGCTCACGCCAGGCCGCCCAGCCCACGGCCTGCTGCCCGAGGGCGACCTCGTCGACCAGGCCTTCCTCGATCATCACGCTGAGGATCGAGGAGAGCATCCAGGCGTCGGTGTCGGGGCGGATAGCCACGTGCTCGAAAGCGCGCGCCGTTTCGGTCCGCCTCGGGTCGACGATCACCACGCGCCCCCCGCGCCCGGTTATCGCCCGCATCCGCTCGCGGATTCGCGGTGCGGTGAGGAGGCTGCCGTGCGAGACGAAGGGATTGGCTCCCACCATCACCAGGAAGTCGGTGCGGCTCAGGTCGGGAATCGGCACCAGGGCCGGCGAGCCGTAGAGCATCGCGCTGGCCGCGAAGCGGTTGGCCACGTCCTGGGAGGAGGCCGTGTAGTAGTGCGGCGAGCCAAGCCCCTCCATGAAGCCCTTTACCCAGAGCGAGTGCGAATAGGAGAAGGCTCCCGGGTTGCCGAAGTACCACCCGACCGAGCCGGCGCCGTGACGGTCGATGACCCCGCGCAGCCTCTCGCCGATCTCCGACAGCGCCGTCTCCCACGAGACCTCCTCGAACTCCCCGTCCTCGCGGCGGCGAAGCGGACGGGTTACGCGGTCGGGGTCGTTCTGCACGTCCACCATCGCGATCCCCTTCGGGCACGCCTCGCCACGGGAGAGTGGATGCTCCTTATCTGGCCGCAGCTTCGTCACGACGCCGTCCTCCACGGTGGCGACCATGCCGCAGTGGGCCTCGCAGATCCGGCAGAAGGTGATGCGCTCGGCGGTGGCCATCAGACCTCACCGTATTCGGGAATCTCGGGCCGTTCCACCCCGTCGGGAACGAGCCCGTCCTCGGACAGGCGGTCGAGATGGGCGACCAGGGTGAGCAGCGCCGCGCCCCTGAGCTCGCTCGGGGCGTCCGACCAGACCCGGTCCAGCAGCTCATCCGGGGTGCGCAGCCCGTCGTCGAGGGCCGCGATCAGGCGCCGCTCGCGGTCGAGGCGATGGTCGAGGTACTCCGAGAGCTTGGCCTGCGGGTCGAGCACGACCGGCCCGTGGCCGGGGCACAGGACCGTCACCTCAAGCTCGAGCAGCCGTTCGAGAGCGCTCAGGTAGCCCGACATCGCTCCCGGATCCGGGGCGACGAAGACCGAGCCGTGCCCGAGGACGGCGTCGCCGGTGAAGAGCGCTGCCCCGGCTCGGAAGCTCAGGCAGTCCGGAGCGTGCCCCGGCGTCTCGAAAACCTCGAACGGCCCAACCGTCTCCCCGTCCACGAGCCGGACGCTCCCGGCCTCGGCGCCCCCCACGGGGACGTTCCCCACGCGGGCGAGAAGGCCGGCGAGGCCGTCGGCGTGGTCGCCGTGACCGTGGGTGAGGACGATCCCCTCCACCCCGCCGCGGCGCTCTGCCGCCTGCGCCAGCAGGTCCAGGTGGGAGTCGATGTCAGGGCCCGGGTCAACCACCCAGCAGCGGTCCCGGCCCACCAGCCAGCTGTTGCTCCCCTCGAGCGTGAACGGGCCGGGGTTGTCGGCGCGGACGAGCTCGACATCGACTGCGCTGAGATCATCCATTCCCAGCGAGGCTACAGCCCTGCGCAGTGGCCGGATAGCTGTAGGTTTGGGGCGTCATGGCCACCTTCGACCGGCTGAGCGCGCTGGACTGCGTCTTCCTCGACCTCGAGACCGAGAGGGCGCCTATGACCGTGGGCTGGACGATGCGCTTCCGGGGCGATGCGCCTTCGGTCGAAGCCCTCCGTGACGCCGTCGAGGGACGGCTGGGATCGGTGCCCCGCCTGCGCCGGCGGCTGGCCCAGCCGGCCTTCGGGCTTGGAGACGCCCACTGGGTGGACGATCCGGACTTCTCGATCGAGGGTCATGTCGGCGCCGTCCACCTCGTGCCGGCCGAGGGGCCCAGGCGGCTGGAGGAGATCGCCGGGCGCCTGCTCTCCGAGCCGCTGGACCGTGAGCGGCCGCTCTGGCGCCTTCAGCTGGTCACCGGGCTCGAGCCGGGGGGCTTTGCGATCGTGGGCCAGGCCCATCACGCCCTCGTCGACGGGGTCGCGGCAATCGAGATAGCCACCGTCCTCTTCGACGGAGCAGCGCCGGCGGTCGCTCCGGTGCCCTGGCAGGCCGACCCGGAGCCCTCGACCGCCGAGATGCTTACCGCCTCGGCGCTGTCGCGTATCGGGGCCGGCGGCGACGTGGCCGCCACCGTCGCCCGCTCCCTGGCCTCCGGAGCCGACACCGTCCGCGAGGCGCTCTCGATCCTCGCCACCCTCGTGACCCCCATGCCCCGGACCGCGCTCGAACGCTCGGCGACCAGCCGGCGGACGGTCGCCACCGTCTCGGCCGAGATCGGACCGATCCGCGAGTCGGTCGGCCGCCACGGGGCGACCCTCAACGACGCCCTGCTCGCCGCCTCCTCGGTGGCGGTCGGCCGGGCCCTGGCCCGCCGGGGCGAGGAGCCCGACCACGTTCGCGTTCTCGTGCCCGCAGACGTCCGGGACGGGGACGAGGGCGCCTCCACGCACGGCAACAGGATCTCCATTCTCGCCGTCGAACTGCCGCTCGGAAGGCCGGACCTCGAACGGACGCTGAAGACTGTGCGCGCGCGGACCCGGACGCTGAAGAGCGCCGGCCAGGCCGGTGCGCTGGATGCCGCCATCCGCTCAGCCGAACTGCTTCCCGCCCCGGTACGCAGCACCGCCGTCAAAGCGACCGCCGCGGCCGCCCACTTCACGCTGGTCATCTCCAACGTCCCGGGACCCGAGGGCGAGATCGGCGTCCTGGGCCGTGAGCTGGAGGCGATCTGGCCGGCGGTCCCGCTGGTCGACGGCCACTCCCTGTCGATCGGTGCCGTCTCCTACGGCGGGCGCCTCCATGTCGGCTGCTACGGCGACGCGGCGCTGGTGCCCGACATCGAGCAGGTGGCGGCCGACCTGGCTGAGGCGCTGGAAGAGCTGACCGCGCTGCCCGAGCCCGAGGAGACTCCCTGGCGCAGGCGGGCACGCGAGCGGCGGGCCGCTCACCGCGCCGCCTGAGCGCCGGAGCTCAGTCCTGCCGGGGGTTGTCGACCCGGCCCACGAGGTACCAGGCCGACGGGAGCGCGATCGCCCCGATGAGAGCCTTCACGAGGCCACCGACGATGAAGATCGTGAAGCCGTTGTAGACGACCCAGCCCCAGTCCTCCCCGGTGGCGATCTGCAGCCCGACCAGGCCGAAGGCAAAGATGATCAGCTGGGCGACGATGAAGCCCAGGAAGGTCGAGAGGATCCTGCGGTCGCCGCCGTGCTGGGCAAACCAGCCGATCGCCCCGGCGGCGAAGATGAAGCCGATGATGTAGCCGCCGCTGGCACCCCAGATCACCTCGATGCCGCTGGCACCGTCGGCGTAGAAGGGCATGAAGAGGCCAAGAACCGCGTAGAGGGCAAGCGAGGCCGCCCCCCGGGTCATTCCCAGCGAGGCGCCGACCAGCCCCACGGCAAGCGTCTGGCCGGTGATGGGGACCGGCGAGCCGGGAACGTTGATGGAAATCTGGGCCAGCAGGGCGGTGAAGAGGGCGCCGGCGACGATGAGCGCAATATCGCGGGCGATCGAACCCGGGAGCTCGTCGGCGAGGACGGGCTGGCGGTGGTCAACGGTGATTTCGGACAAGGCTGTTCTCCGGTTGCTTAAGGTGGATCGGGCTGCCCGAACGCTATTCGACGGGCGCCGAAGATGCCCTGCGGCAGCCCTCCCGGGAGGCGGCGGTCAGCGGGCGGACAGCCGGCTCACCTGGCCGGCAAGCGAGACCACGTAGATGCGCCCGCGCGAATCTTCCCCGAACGAGGAGAGCTGCTCGACGGTGGGCAGGCCGGCGACGCGACGGTCACCGCTGGCGCCCCCCTCCGACAGGCGGGCCGACCAGACCTGGCCCTTGCAGAAGTCGCCGTAGAGGTAGCGGCCCTGTAGCGCCTTCAGCTTCGGGTCGCGCACCACGTACCCGCCGGTGATCGAGCACCAGCCCTGGTCGTGGTCCTTGGTAATCACCGGTGGCACCGCGTTTGGCGCCTCCTCGTCGGTAAAGCGGCGGTCACCCTCGAACGGGCGCCACCCGAAGTTTGCCCCTGCACTCTTGTCCTTCAGCGTGAAGTCGATCTCCTCGACCTCGTTCTGGCCGACGTCGCCGATCGTGAGGTCGCCGTTCCGGCGGTCGAAAGAGAAGCGCCACGGGTTGCGCAGCCCGTAGGTCCAGACCTCCGGGCGCGCCCCGGACTGGTCGACGAAGGGGTTCGACGCCGGGACGGTGTATGGCCTGCCGCCGCTGGCCTGCGGGTCGATCCGCAGGATCTTCCCGAGCAGCGAGCCGAGATCCTGCGCGTTGCCGATCGCCCCGTGCTGGTCGCCGGCCCCTCCCCCATCCCCGGTCCCGATGTAGAGAAGCCGGTCGGGACCGAAGTTCAGCTGGCCGCCGTTGTGGTTGCCCTCGGGGTCGGCCATGACCAGCACCTGCCGCTCGCTGGTGGCGTCGGCCCGGTCGCTGGAGCTGCGACGGAACTCGGAGACCGACTGTCGGCCGTCCTTGCGCGTGTAGTAGACGTAGAAGAGGCCGCTCCTGGCGTAGTCGGGCGCGAAGGCGAGCCCCAGCAGCCCCTGCTCGCCGCCGGAGAGGACGCGGGAGCGGATGTCCAGGAAGGGTCGCGGGAGGCGCTTGCCGTCGCGCACGACGAGGATGCGGCCCGGCTGCTCGAGCACCATCACACGACGGCGGTCGGACGGCGGCGAGGTGACGTAGAGAGGCTGGTCGAACTTCCCGACGCCCACGAGCTTGACGCCGGCGGCACTCGCGGTGGTCGCCTGGCCGGCCGGCTGGCCGGCGCCGCAGGCGGCCAGGAACAGGCCGGCAGATGCGAGGAGGAGGGCTGCCTTCTTCACCCCCTCAGGATGACATTCCGGCGGCCCGGAGCCGCCGGTACGCTGCCCGCGTGGCGCCTTCCCGCTCCGACGAGCAGTTCGACCTCCTGCTGGAGCGCGCCGTCTCGCGCCCGCCCGGACTGGCCCAGGACGCAGTTCGCGTAGTTGCCCGAAATGCCGCCCGCCTCTGGCGTACCCGCTTCGAGGGCCTGGACGAGGTCCCGCAGGACGGTGGCGCGCTGGTGGCCTCCAACCACGGCTCCTACCTCGACCATTTCTTCCTGGCCTGCCGGATCGACAGGCCGGTCAACTTCATGGCCGCTGCGGAGCTCTTCTCCAACCCCGTGGTCGGCCGGCTCCTCTCCGCGCTCGGCGCCTTCCCGGTCCGCCGCGGCGCCCACGACCACGCGGCGATGGACGCGGCCGAGGCGATCGTCCGGCGTGGCGGCCTCGTGGTGATCTACCCGCAGGGAGGGATCCGCCCGTCGCTCGACTCCCGCCCGAAGCACGGCATCGGCATCGTTGCCCTGGCGACCGGGGCACCCGTGGTTCCGGCGGCGATCGTCGACGCCACGAAGCTCCACAAGGCCGGGTTCCTGCGCTTTCGCAGGCTGAGCGTCCGCTTCTCCGCTCCGCTGGCCCAGGGGCCGCAGGCACCGGTGAGCGAACAGGACGCCGAGCGCCTGACCGGCGAGGTCTGGCGGCGGGTGGTCGACCTTTTCGGCGTCGGCCCCCGCGCCTGACGGCGCCGGTCACGCCCGGGCTAGGACGCCCCTTCCTCCCAGTCCTTGGTGGAGCCGCCCTTGGCCCACTGGGCCTGGATCTGCTCGAGCGAGCGGCCCTTCGTCTCGGGGACGTACTTCCAGATAAAGCCGTAGGCCAGGACGCACATGGCCGCAAGGATGAAGAAGGTCGCCGACTCGCCGATCCCGTCCACGACCGTGAGGAAGAACTGGGTGACCAGGAAGGCGGCCCCCCAGTTGGCCGCAGTCGCCAGCGAGACCGCCCGGCCGCGGACCCGGTTGGGATAGATCTCGGAGATGATCGTCCAGACGATCGGCCCGAGCGAGAAGGCGAACGAGGCGATGAAGATGACCAGCGCAGCCATGGTGATGATCCCGACGATCGAGGCTCCGGCGCCGGTATCGGAGGTTGACTCGATAGCGAACCCCAGGCCGACGGCGCAGAGCGCGACGAACATCCCGCTCAGGCCCAGGAAAAGGAGCGGCTTGCGCCCGAAGCGGTCGACGTAGGCCACGGCGATGAAGGTGGCCAGGACGTTGGTCAGTCCGACGCAGTAGAGGGTCGCTGTCGTCTGCGCGCCGGTGCTGGTGAGGCCGGCGCTCTCGAAGATCGTGTTGGCGTAGTAGATGATCGCGTTGATCCCGGTCACCTGCTGGAAGATCGAGAGGCCGACGCCGACTATCAGCGCCTTCCGTATTCCCGGGCTGAAGACGTCGCCCCAGGTGGCCTCCCCCTCGGCCTTCTCATGAGCGAGCTCGTGCTCCATGTCGCTGAGATGGGCGTCGACCTCGTCCGGCGGGGTCACCTTGGCCAGCGACTCCTTGGCCTTCTTCTCCTTCCCCATCTTGGCCAGCCAGCGGGAGGACTCCGGGACCACCAGGACGCCGAGGATCAAAAGCGTGCCGGGAATGATCGCCACGAGGAACATCTCGCGCCAGCGCCCTGGCTCGAGCAGGTCGGAGACGAGGTAGGCGAAGAAGATCCCGACGGTGATCGCCAGCTGGTAGGTGGAGACCATGCGGCCACGGATCTTGGTCGGGGCCATCTCGGCGGCGTAGAGCGGGGCAATGGTCGAGGCGAAGCCGATGCCGAAACCGGTGATCACGCGACCGGCGGTGAGAACCGGCACGTCGGGCGCGACACCCTGGATGACCGCGCCACCGATGAACAGGACGCCGGCCGAAAGGAGGATCGGCTTGCGGCCGAAACGGTCGGCCAGGGTCCCGGCCACCAGCGCCGAGAAGAGCGCGCCGAGCGTCACCCAGGAGGTGATGACCTCCTTGGCGAAGTTGCCGACCTTGAAGTCCTGGCCGATTCCGGCCAGAGCGCCGGCGATGACGCCCTGGTCGTAGCCGAAGAGAAGTCCGGCGAAGAAGGTGACGAGCGCGATGAGCAGGACCCACTTGAGGACGCTCCTGGCGCTGCGCCGCTCGGGCACGTGCCCGCTGGTAACCGTTTCCGTTGACACTGGCTCTCCTCCCTCGCCTGATTGAAATCCTTCTATAGGCGCCAGCGGTCGGAGTCAATAACGTTGGGGCATGGCAACGCTGAATCCGGTGGCGATCGCGGGAGCCGACGGCCACGTCGGTCGCTGGCTCGTGGGCCGGCTGGGAGAGCTGGGAGTCGAGGCGCGCGCGATCCCGCGCGACGGCGAAACCGCTTCCGCCATATCGGGCTGCGAGGCCGTCGTCCACCTCGCCGGAACCCTGACCCCGGTGAAGCCGAACACCTACGAGTCGGCGAACGTGGAGACGGTGCGCCGGACGGTCGAGGGCGTAGAGGCCGCCGGCGGCGTCCAGCGGCTGGTCTACGTCAGCTACGTGGGGGCCAACCCCTCCTCCCGCAATTCCTACCTGAAGGCCAAGGGACAGGCAGAAGAGCTGGTTCGCGCCTGCGGGGTCGAGTCGACGATCCTGCGTTGCCCGCTGATCATCGGCGAGCCCTCAAGGCCCGGGCCGACCACCGAGGCATTTCTGTCCCACGACAACAGGCCGATCCGCGCGATCGGTGATGGTCGCCAGCTGGTGGCCCCCCTCTACGCCGGCGACCTGGTCTCGATGATCGTCGCGGCGATCTCCGGAGAGGGACCGGCAGGCACCTTCGAGCTGGGCGGCCCGGAGACGATGCCGATCGACGACCTGATCCACATCGTCAACCATCCGGATATCAGCGTCCGCTACACGTCGGTGCTCCTCGCCGCCGCGCTGGTCCCCTTCTCAAAGCAGCTCACCTCGGCACTGGTCGGCGTGATGGGCTCGGACAGCGTCCCGATCGACAACCCGCAGGAGAGCGCTGCGGCCTTTGGCGTCAGCCTGACGCCTATCGACACGGTCTGGCCGCAGGTTCCGCTCGGCGGCTAGGCGCGACGCAGGCCGGCGTCGTCGAGCACGACCCTGAGATCGTCGATCCGGTCCTGGCCCCAGAACTGCTCGCCCCGGAAGGTGAAGACCGGCACGCCCCAGTGGCCGATGTCGACCAGCTCCTGCGTATTGGCCTCGACCCGCGCGGCGATCGCCGGGTCGTTCATCGCCGCGACGCACCCCTCCCAGTCCAGGCCGGCCCGCTCGCAGACGACACGCATGTCGTCGTCGGTCGCCAGGTCCATCGCCTCGGCCCAGGTCGCCGTCGAGGCGGCCAGGACGAACTCGCGTGCGCGGCCCTGGTCATTGGCGTACTCGCTGACGGCGAGCATGCGGGTGGCGGCGTCGCCCAGGGGATCGTGGGTGCGACCGAACGGAATGCCAAGGCGGTCGGCCTCGCACTTGACGTCGCGGAGGGTGTGGATCCGCTTGGACATGGGCACCGACTCGCCGCGCATCATCATCGGGATGACGCCCCGGAAGCACAGCTCGATGTCGTAGTCGTCGGCGAGGTCGAAGCCCCGTGCGCCCGAGAGGTACGAGTACGGGCTGCGGAACGAGTAGAACCAGTCGACCCGCTCGCTCACGAGACCCTCCACCCCAGCTCGTCCAGCCAGGCGCCGATCTGCTTCGGGCGATCCTGGGCGAAGTCCCAGCGGCCTCCGATCTTCGCCGCCGGAGTCTCGTAGGGACCGCTTCGGGCCATCCGCTTCTCGTTGGCCCGGATCGCCGCCCGGGCTTCGGAGGAGTTCTCGTCCGGCGGATCGCTCCCGATCGCCGCGCGCCAGATCTCGGCGTACGTCTCTCTCTCGACCGGCCCGTCGCCGTCGAACCAGAGCCGCCGCATCGCCTCCTCGGCGAATGCCTGAAGGGCCGGCCCCTGCGGGCCGAGCGCCGTCCACGCGGCGAGGAAGCGGACGCTCTCGGCGTCGAGCGGCTCGCTGCGCCCCATCGTCAGCCCGAGCCTGCGGGCCAGGCGCCGCCCGTCGACCAGGGCGTAGGCACGCTTGCGCTCCGCCGCCGAGTCGCCATCGATTCCCCGGTCGACCACCGGCAGGAGACCGATGCTCACTGCGCGTCCCTGGACGGTGCGCCCGAGCTCCAGCAGCGCGTAGGCGCTGGTCGGCTCGTCGTAGGCGTAGAAGAGCTCGACCCGCCCGCGGCGCCCGGCCGCGCGTCGCGCCGCCGCCGCGAGGCGGAAGGGAAGCGTGAACATCGACACCTTCAGGATCAGGCTGGGAACCCACTCCTTTTCGAGCTTCTTGCGCACGGCGCGCAAGGCTAGCCTGCGAGCGCTCAGGGAGGGGAGCCGCACCGCCGCGGGCAAACCTCCATGATCGTCAGGTGAGCGAGCGCTCGGACATCAGAAACGTGGGGATCATCGCCCACGTCGACCACGGCAAGACCACCCTCGTCGACGCGATGCTCTGGCAGTCAGGGGCCTTCCGCGAGGGCCAGAGCGTCGACGACCGCGTGATGGACTCGATGGACCTCGAGCGCGAGAAGGGCATCACGATCCTCGCCAAGAACACCTCGGTCGAGCACGACGGGGTAAAGCTCAACATCATCGACACGCCCGGCCACGCCGACTTTGGCGGCGAGGTGGAGCGCGGACTCTTCATGGTCGACGGCGTGCTGCTCCTCGTCGACGCCAGCGAGGGGCCGCTCCCCCAAACCCGCTTCGTCCTGCGCAAGGCCCTCGAGGCCCGGCTGCCGGTGATCCTCGTCGTCAACAAGATCGACCGCCCGGACGCCAGGATCGCCGAGGTGGTCAGCGAGGTCGAGGACCTCTTCCTCGACCTCGGCGCCGACGAGGAACAGATCGCCTTCCCGATCGTCTACTGCAACGCCAAGGCCGGCCAGGCCTCGCTCGCTGCCAACGAGCCCGGCGAGAGCCTGAAGCCGCTCCTCGACCTGCTGGTCGAGACGATCCCGGCGCCGGTCTACGAGGAGGGGCACCCCCTGCAGCTCCGCGTCACCAACCTCGACGCCTCCCCGTACGTCGGGCGCCTGGCGATCTGCCGCGTTCATGAAGGAACGGTCCGCTCGGGGCAGGAGGTCGCCTGGTGCCGGCGCGACGGGACCGTTGAGCCGGCGAAGATTTCCGAGCTCTACGTGACCGAGGCGCTCGAGCGGGTCGCCGTGGAGGAGGCGGGACCGGGAGAGATCGTCGCCGTCGCCGGGATAGACGAGGTGAATATCGGCGAGACCCTCACCGACCCCGGGAGCCCCGAGGCGCTTCCCCTGATCGCCGTCGACGAGCCGAGCCTCGGCGTAACGATCGGGATAAACACCTCGCCCCTCGCGGGCCGTGACGGCTCGCTCATGACGGCCAGGCAGATACGGGGCCGGCTCGACCAGGAGCTGGTCGGCAACGTCTCCATCCGCGTGCTCGACACCGACCGTCCCGACGCCTGGGAGGTCCAGGGGCGCGGTGAGCTGGCGCTGGCCATCCTCGTTGAGCAGCTCCGCCGGGAAGGGTTCGAGCTGACCGTCGGCCAGCCGAGGGTGGTTACCCGGGAGGTTGACGGCAAGGTCCACGAGCCGGTCGAGCACCTCTCGATCGACGTGCCCGAAGAGCACGTCGGCGCCGTTACGCAGCTGCTGGCGAGCAGGCTCGGGCGGATGGAGGAGCTCTCCAACCACGGGAGCGGGTGGGTCCGCATGGAGTACCTCGTTCCCTCCCGCGGGCTGATCGGGTTTCGCACCGAGTTCCTGACCGAGACCCGCGGCACGGGGATCGCCCACTCCACGTTCGACCGCTGGGAGCCCTGGGCGGGGGAGCTGAAGACCCGCACCTCCGGCTCGCTGGTCTCTGACCGGCAGGGCGAGGTGACCTCTTTCGCCTGCTTCGCGATGCAGGAGCGGGGAACGCTCTTCGTCGGCCCCGGTGATGACGTCTACGAGGGGATGATCGTGGGCGAAAGCTCGCGCTCCGACGACCTCGACGTCAATGCGGTTCGCGAGAAGAAGCTCAACAACATCCGCTCCTCGACCGCCGAGGAGCTGGTGAGGCTGGTTCCCAAGCGCGAGATCTCGCTCGACCAGGCGCTCGAGTTCCTGCGCGAGGACGAGGCGGTGGAGGTCACTCCGAACCACATCCGCCTCAGGAAGCAGACCCTCGACCAGGTCGGCAGGACCAAGGAGCAGAGGCGCCGCAACCGCGGCGAGAGCCCGGACGGCGACTAGCCGG
>JBBATA010000019.1:0-30090 GCA_040399005.1 Solirubrobacteraceae bacterium | reverse complement strand
CGCGGCTTGCTGGGCTTTTTCCGTGTCGTGGCCATACCTTGCGCACGTTCGACGCTGGTGGCCAGCTCCCTTCATTGGCGCCGCGGGCATTCCGTACCCTGTGGGCCGTGGCTGATCATCTGGCAAGGGTTCTCGTGGTCGAGGACGACGAGGAGATCGCGAACGTCCTGCAGCGGTCCCTGCGCATGGAGGGATACGAGGTCGCCCTCAGCGCCGACGGGACCGACGCTCTTTCCCGCAGCCGGACCTTCAATCCCGACCTGATCGTGCTCGATCTAGGCCTGCCCGGAATGGACGGGATAGAGGTGGCCCGGGAGCTGCGTGACGGCTTCGGGGCAGACGTTCCGATCCTCATCGTCACGGCGCGGGACTCGGTCGATGCCCGTGTCGAGGGACTCGACGCCGGAGCGGATGATTATCTCGTCAAGCCGTTCGAGCGCGACGAGCTTCTCGCCCGCATAAGAGCCCTTCTCCGGCGCCGGCCCCCGAGGGGCAGCGCCACGCTCATGGTCGGGGACCTGGAGCTGAACCCCGACCGCCATGAGGTCCACCGGGGTGGACGGGAGATCGACCTCACGCAGCGCGAGTTCGAGCTGCTCGAGTTCATGATGCGCAATCAGCGGATCGTCATCTCCCGGCAGCAGCTCCTGGAGGACATCTGGGGGTACGACCCGCTCGCGGACACCAACACGATCGAGGTTTTCGTCTCCAACCTGCGCCGCAAGCTCGAGTCCCAGGGCGAACCGCGAATGCTCCACACCATTCGCGGAGCGGGGTACGTCCTCCGTGCTTAGCCGCCTCAGCATCCGCTGGCGGCTCGCGCTTGTCTCGGCGGGGCTCACATTTCTCGTGCTTCTCGCCTTCGCCGGCGTGTACGGGCGCATAACCGAGAACCGCATCACCGCAGATTTCGAGGCGGAGACCGCGGGGGCGGCAACCCGGCTGAGCGAGGAGCTGACGATTACTCCGGATGGGACAGGGACCTTCTCGGTCCGGCCTTCCCTGTCAATCTACGGGGCGGCCAACAATGCGCAGATCAAGCTGTTCTGGAGTGACGGAAGGCCTATAGACGACGGCTCGCTTCGGCTCGTCTCCCCCGACCTCGGAACCCCCGACGAGGTGGGTGCCCAACGGGTAGGCGCCTACCTGGTGGAGACAAGATTCGTCCAGCTGAGCTCCGGCCCGGAGGGAGTTCCCCAGGCGCGGATCGGGGTGTGGGTCCAGTACGCAAGGCCCCTCGATGACCTCAACGAAACCATCGGCCGCCTGAGATTGCTTCTTGCCATCGGCGTCCTGGGTGGCGCGCTGATCGCCCTCGGGGGCGGGCTCTTCCTGGCTCGCCGGTCGCTCAGGCCGATCTCCGAGATCACCGATGCAGCGCGCTCCATCTCACGCACCGGCGATGCCGGCCAGCGGGTACCCGAGCCGCGAAACGACGACGAGGTCGCGGAACTCGCCAGGACCTTCGACGAGATGCTCGAGTCCCTCGAGCAGTCGCAGAAGCAGACCGAGGCTGCGCTGGTCAGGCAGCGGGAGTTCGTGGCCGACGCCTCTCACGAGCTGAGGACGCCGCTGACCAGCGTCCTCGCCAACCTGGAGCTCCTCTCGGGCGACCTCGAAGGCGATGACCGGGAGGCGGCGCAGGCCGCCCTTCGCAGCACCCGGCGCATGCGGCGAATCGTTGCCGACCTTCTGCTGCTGGCGAGAAGCGACGCGGGGAGCGAACCGGTGCGCGACGAGGTCGACCTGAGCAGGACCGCTCGTGAGGCTTCGGCCGAGGCGGCCTCCCTGGCGGCGGGCCACGAGATGATCGTCGACGCCCCCGGCGCCACGATGGTCTGTGGCGATCCCGACGAGCTTCACCGGGTGGTGCTGAACCTCGTCGAAAATGCTGCGCTTCACACTCCCCCCGGCACCCGGGTCACCGTGCGCGTGGAGCGTGACGGCACGAGGGCCAGGATCGTCGTGTCCGACGATGGGCCGGGGATACCGCCAGACCAGCGCAAGCGGATCTTCGACCGGTTCGTGCGCCAGGGCGGTGACAGCGGCCAGTCGACCGGCCTCGGGCTGGCCATCGTTCGCGCCGTAACCGAAGCCCATGGGGGGTCGGTTACGCTCGCCGACGCCGCCCCGGGCAGTCGCTTCACGGTGGACCTGCCGCTGTCGGGCAGCGGGGCCGGTCCGGAGGCGGCCGAACCCGTCCCTTCCGCGGAGAGCCTCAGACCTCGATAACCACCGGCAGGACCATCGGTCGCCGGCGCAGTTTCTTGTAGACCAGTTCGGCCAGGTCGTCGTGGAGCATCCGCTGCACGACGTCGGGCTCGCGGTTTCCCTCCCGCGCGGCGCGGTTCAGCGTCGAGTCGACCTCGCGGCCCAGCTCGTCGATGAGGCGCTCGGCCTCGTCGGGGAAGGGCACCCCGCGAAAGATGATCTCCGGCTCCCCAACCGGCTTGCCGTCGCTCTCCGAAACCGTGGCGACGACGATGAAGATCCCGTCGGCGCTGAGCATCTTGCGGTCGCGGAGCGCTGCGTCGTTCGGGTCCCCGAGCTCGACCCCGTCGACAAAGATCATTCCGGCGCCAACCTCCTCGCCGAAGGCAGCCCCGTCCGGGCCAACCTCCAGGGGCAGGCCGTTGCGACCGATGAAGATTCGCTCTGGGTCGATGCCCACTGCCTCGGCGAGTTCGCCATGGAGTTCCTGGCGCTGCGTGTCCCCGTGGGCCGGCATCACGTAGCGCGGCTTGGTGAGGTTGAGCATCAGCTTGAGCTCCTCCCGGTAGCCGTGTCCGGAGGCGTGGATGGGCGCATCCTTCGGCGTGATTACCTCGCAGCCGAGCTGGTAGAGGCGGTCGATCGTCTCGTTCACCGCACGCTCGTTTCCGGGGACCGGCGTGGCGCTGAAGACCACGGTGTCACCCTGCTTGAGCTTCACCTGGCGATGGTCTCCGAAGGCCATCCGGCGCAGTGCGCTCAGGGGCTCTCCCTGCGATCCGGTCGTGATAATCACGATCTCGTCATCCCGGAGCCCTTCGAGCTCGCGTGGCTGCACGAGCATCGACTCCGGAATGTCGATGTGGCCCAGCGAGCGGCCGATATTCACGTTCTTGCGCATGGAACGGCCGATCAGGCAGACCTTCCTGCCTTCGGCCTTGGCGGCGTCGACCACCTGCTGGACGCGATGGATGTTGGATGCAAAAGAGGTGACGAGAATCCTCCCCTTGCAGTTGCGGAAGGCGGTCTCGAGGTGCGGGCCCACGCCGGCCTCGCTCTCGGAGTATCCGGGACGGTCGGCGTTGGTCGAGTCTCCGAAAAGGACGAGCAACCCCTCGTCTCCGAGACGGGCGAGCCGGGCGAGGTCGGCGGTTCGCCCGTCGACCGGGGTCTGGTCGAACTTGTAGTCACCGGTGACCAGGACCGTGCCGGCGTCGGTGGTTACGGCGACGGCAACCGCGTCGGGTATGGAGTGGGTCATCCGGATCAGCTCGACGTCGAACGGCCCGAGCTCGAGAAGGTCGCCCGGCTCCACGTCCTCGATCTCGATGTCACGGATCTTGTGCTCGTCGAGCTTGGAGCGGGCCATCGCCATGGTGAGCGGCGCCCCGAAGACCGGCGGAAGCTCTCCCCCTTCACCCAGCTCGCGGAGCATCCAGGGCAGCCCGCCGAGATGGTCCTCGTGGCCATGGGTGATGACGATCCCCTCGATGTCGTCGATCCGTCCCCGAAGGCAGCTGAAGTCGGGCAGGACGAGGTCGATGCCGACCATCTCGGCGGTCGGGAACCGGACTCCGCAGTCGACGATGAGGATCCGCCCGTCGTACTCCAGGACGGTCATGTTCTTGCCGATCTCGCCCAGCCCGCCGAGCGGGAGGATCCGAAGCTTCTCCTGTGCCATCAGGAAGTCGGCTCCAGCCCAGCGGCGACCATCGCCTCGCGCACCGCGGCGCGCTCGGCGTCGGTGGCCTCTACAAGCGGGAGCCTGAGGGGCCCTGCCGGAAGGCCCATCATCGAGAGCGCGGCCTTGATCGGGATGGGGTTCGTGGTGACCCCCAGCGAATCGAAGAACGGTCGCAGGCGCGTGTCGATCTCGGCGCGGCGGCCGGGGTCGTCGACCATCTCGCGCATTTGGCGGCCAACGAGGTGGCTTGCCACCAGGATGCCGCCCTCTCCCCCCATGTCGAGCACGTCGGCGAGCATGTCGTCGTTTCCGGCGTAGATGCCGAGGCCGTCCACCGGGGCGAGGTTGTCCGGGTTGGCCTGCTTGACGTAGCGGACGCTCGGGATCTCGGCCAGTTCGGCGAGCTGGTCGTTCGGGAGGTCGAGTCCGGTTCGGCTCGGGATGTTGTAGAGGACGATCGGCAGGTCGCTGGCCGCAGCGATCGCCTCGTAGTGGGCCCTGACTCCACGGCGGTTCGGCCGGTTGTAGTACGGCGTCACCGAAAGGATCGCGTCGGCGCCGAGATCGGCAGCCCGCGAGGTCATGGTGACGGCATGGGCGGTGTCGTTGGAGCCGGCACCGGCGATGACCGTCGTCCCCGCCGGCCGTTCCTGGACCGCGAGCTCGATCATCCGGAGGTGTTCCTCGGTGGTGAGGGTCGGTGCCTCACCGGTGGTGCCGCAGACGACGAACCCATCGGAGCCGTTCTCTGCGCACCAGGTGAGGAGTTCGACGAAGCCGGGCTCGTCGATCGAGCCGTCGGGATTCATCGGCGTCACGACCGCCGTGAGGATCGCTCCTAGCGACACCGGGCCACCCTACCCCTGGGAGCTGCGTCTGCCGAGCCGCTCACAGCAGGTTCTCGAGCCCGATAACCGGCGAGCTATCGAGCGCGCCAACGCGTCGGACGGCGAGGAGCACTCCAGGCATGAAGCAGTCCCGGTCGACGGTGTCATGACGAATGGTC
Source organism: Solirubrobacteraceae bacterium (assembly GCA_040399005.1). GTDB lineage: Bacteria > Actinomycetota > Thermoleophilia > Solirubrobacterales > Solirubrobacteraceae > F1-60-MAGs163. Next base: position 25,189 of record JBBATA010000019.1, on the reverse strand, counting down.
AGGGTCTCCCCGGGGCCACCGAGGATGACCTCTTGGCTGGCAACCACGCCCGGAAGGCGCACCGAGTGAATAGGCGGCTCGCCGCCGAGGCTGCCTCTCATCCGCTCGGCGGTCAGGGCCGCCGTGCCGCTTGGAGCGTCGAGCTTGTTCTCGTGATGGAGCTCCACTATTTCCGCCGAAGGGAAGTGTCCGGCGGCTTCCTCGGCAAAGCGCATCATGAGCACCGCGCCGATGGCAAAGTTGGGGGCGGCAAAGACGTTCGCCCCCTGGATCGAGTCGAGCTGGGCCGTGTCGAAGCCGGTCGTCCCGATCACGACATCCACACCGGACTCTGCGGCCAGGCGCGCATTCTCAAGCGCGCTGTCGGGCACGCTGAAGTCGACCAGCACGTCGGCTCCGGCGATCGCCTCGGCGACCCCGGTGCCGAGCTCGGGGTCGGCGCGACCGACGAGCTCCATGTCGTCGGCCGCCTCGACGGCCCGGCAGACCGCCTGGCCCATCCGACCGCTGGCCCCGGCAACGGCGACCTTGATCGCTGCCACGTGGCTTCCTCAGTCGCGGTCTTCGCCGCGGCGGTGCCGCGGCCGGCGCGAGCGGCTGCCGCGGTCCCCGCCGCCGCGACGCTCACGGCCTCCGCCACCACCGTTCCCGGAGGCTGCGGCGGCAGCGAGCTCGTCGGCGCTCTTGCCGGCGACCGACGGGTCCTCGGCGCGTCGAAGCCCGATTCGCCCGCGTTCGCGGTCGACCTCGAAGACGCGGACCTCGATCTCGTCGCCGCGGCTGAGGACGTCCTCGACGTTCTCGACGCGTTCGCCCGGCAGGACGTTGGAGATGTGCAGGAGTCCGTCGGTCCCCTTGGTCAGCTCGATGAAGGCCCCGAAGGTCGTGGTCTTCACGACCTTCCCGGTGAACTCGTCGCCCACCTCGATCTCCTTCATCATCGACTCGATCCGGTCCTTGAGGGCCTCACCGAGCTCGCCGTTGGACGAGTAGATGAGTACCTGGCCGTCGTCGTTGACGTCGATCTGCGACTCGAACTCCTCGGCCAGGCCGCGGATCGTCTCGCCGCCCTTGCCGATGAGCAGGCCGATCTGCGAAGGATCGATTTGCAGCTGCATGATTCGCGGCGCGTAGGGAGACATCTCCTCGTTCGGGCCAGAGATGACTTCGTTCATCTGGCCGAGGATGTTCAGCCGGGCCTCGCGGGCCTGCGCGAGCGCGTCGCGCAGGATGTCGAAGGTAACCCCGGTGATCTTGATGTCCATCTGCAGCGCGGTGATTCCTTCGCCGGTTCCGGCCACCTTGAAGTCCATGTCGCCAAGGTGGTCTTCGACCCCGGCGATGTCGGTCAGGACGATGTAGTCGTCGCCTTCCTTGATCAGGCCCATCGCGATTCCGGCCACGGCTGCCTTGATCGGCACGCCGGCGTCCATCAGCGAGAGCGACGATCCGCAGACCGATGCCATCGAGGACGAGCCGTTGGATTCGAGGATGTCCGAGACCACGCGAATCGTGTACGGGAAATCCTCGGTGCTGGGCACCACGGGCACGAGGGCACGCTCGGCGAGCGCACCGTGTCCGATGTCGCGGCGCTTGGGGCCGCGCATGAAGCCGGCCTCCCCGACCGAAAAGGGCGGGAAGTTGTAGTGGTGCCAGTAGAAGCGCTGCTTCTCCAGGCCCAGCGTGTCGAGCCGCATCTCCTCCTTGAGCGTGCCCAGCGAGGCAACCGAGAGCGCCTGCGTCTGGCCGCGGGTGAAGAGCGCCGAACCGTGAGTGCGCGGCGCCACGCCGACCTCGATCGAGATCGGCCGGATCTCGTCCGCGCTGCGTCCGTCGGGCCGCTTCTTGTCAACGGCGATGCGGGTGCGTACCACCGACTTCTCGAGCTTCGCGAAGGCGCTCGCCGCAGCGGCACGCTTCGCGGCGTAGTCCTCGGCCTCCTCCGGGCCGGCGTACTGGGCGATTACCGCCTCTTCGACGGCGGCGGTCGCGTCCTGACGCTCGAGCTTGTCCTCGACCTGAGTCGCTGCGTCGAGGTCGGCTCCGTGGGATGACTTGATCTGCTCAACGAGCTCGTCGAGGCTCGGCGGCTGCTCGACGACGATCTTCTCCTTGCCGGCCTTCTCGGCGAGCTCCCGCTGGAGGGCGCAGAGCTTCTTGATCTCGGCGTGGGCGATGTCGAGGGCGTCGAGCACCTCCGCCTCGGTGATTTCGTTGGCTCCCGCCTCAACCATCAGGATCGCCTCGTCGGTACCGGCGACCACGAGGTCGAGCTCGCAGCCCTCGAGGAGCGTGTCCTCTTCCGGGTTGACGACGAAGCTTCCGTCGACCTTGCCGATCCGGACTGCGCCGACGGGGGTCGGGAGGGGCACCGGGGAGATCATCAGCGCAGCTGAGGCGCCGTTCATGGCCAGGATGTCGTACGGGTGGACGTGATCGACACTGAGCGGCATCGCGACGAGCTGCGTCTCGTAGTGCCAGCCCTTCGGGAAGAGCGGCCGAATCGGCCGGTCGATCATCCGGGCGGTGAGGGTTCCCTTCTCGCCCGAGCGCCCTTCGCGCTTGAAGAACGAGCCGGGAATCTTCCCGGCGGCGTACATCCGCTCCTCGACATCCACCGTGAGCGGGAGGAAGTCGACGTCGCGCAGGTTGCCGACGGTCGCGGTGCAGAGAACCATGGTGTCGCCCTGGCGGACGACGACGGCGCCGCCGGCCTGCTTGGCCATGCGCCCCGTCTCGAAGGAAATATCGCTGCCGCCGATCTCGGTCGAGACCGTGGTCACAGCTGGAGAACTCATACTTTTTTCGTACCTCGCTTCGGGGCCGCCTACGGATCCTGCGCGCCCCGGGTCTAAATCACTTTCGGTATCCGATGAACGGATCCTAGCCGTTACGGGCCCGCTGGACGGGCGCGCCCGCTCAGCCTTCGGCGCCGAGAGCCTCTGGCAGTTCGGCCAGCAGACGGCCGTCGACCAGGAACGAGGGCGTTGAGATGGCTCCGGCCCGCAGGGCCTCCGAAGTCTGCGCGGAGACGACTGCGAGTAGCTCCGCGGAGCGCCGGTCGGTTTCGAATTGCTCGAGCGAGAGCCCAAGCTCCTCGCAGAGCTGCCAAAGGTGCGGATCGTCGGTCCTGCCCGGGTCGCCGAAGAGCGCGTCGTGGAACTCCCAGAACGCCCCCTGCCGTGCGGCCGCCTCCGAGGCAGCGGCGAGGGGAACGGCCCGGCGGTGGCGGCTGGAGATGGCGAGGTGGCGGAAGTGGACGAGGGCGCCCCTGTCAGCAAGCTCGCCGGCAGCCACAGCGCAATCCGGGCAGGTGAAGTCCGCGAAGAAGACGACCGGAACCCCGTCCTCGGGTCCGCGGCGGTGATCATCCGGGCCGGGAGGGCGACAGGCGGCGCTGGTCAGCTCGCGCATCGCGGCGAGGTTAGTCCAGAAGCCGCAGGTTGCCCGTACGAAGCATGTGAAGGTTCACGTTCTCGAACGTCGCCAGGAGCTTGAAGGCACGCCGGAGGAGGTTTTTCCCTTCTTTGCCGACGCCCACAACCTCGAGGCGATCACCCCTCCCCTGCTCCGGTTCCGGGTCCTCACCCCGAGGCCGATCGACATGCACACCGGCACACTCATCGAGTACCGCCTGCGGGTTCACGGGCTCCCGGTGCGCTGGAAGACGCGGATCGAGGAATGGAGCCCCTCGTCGCGCTTCGTGGATCGCCAGCTCAAGGGCCCCTACCGGCTCTGGCACCACACCCACACCTTCGAGCCGCTAGCAGGCGAGAGGACCCTCATGACCGACACCGTGCGCTACTCGGTCGGCTTCGGGCCTGTGGGAGAGATCGCCTGGAAGCTGTTCGTCAGGGCGGACGTCGAGAAGATCTTCGACTACCGGGCAGAGGTGATCGGCCCGCTGCTGGCCGCTGATATCGAGAAGCGGAGCGCCGGTCTTCAGACGGCCTGAAGGCCGTCGAAGATCAAGTTGACGCCGGGGAGGTCGCCCGGGGTATCGGCGAGGTGGCTCCAGGCCACCCGGCCGTCCGGTCCCACGATGACCAGAGCCCGGTTGCTCATTCCGCCAGGCTCGAAGTAGGCACCGAATACCCGGCACGCCTCGCCCTTGGGCTCGAAGTCCGAGAGCTGGGGAATGTCGACGCCGAGCTTCTCGCGGAAGGCTGCCTGCGAGAAGGTCGGGTCGGTCGAAACGCCGTAGATCACGGCGTCGTTGGCCGTGATCTCCGGCAGCGCCTCGTTGTAGATCTGCAGCTGGTCGGTGCAGACGGGGCTGAAGGCAAACGGATAGAAGACAAGGATCGTCGTCGTCCCCTGAAGGTCGGCCTCGGTGAACTCGGTGCCGTCTTCCCTCTTGAGCGTGAAGGCCGGGACTTCGCTCCCGGCGGCAATGACGCTCACTTGCGCAGGCCGAGCTCGGAGACAAGGGAGCGGTAGGCCTCGATGTCCTTGGCCTGCAGGTAATCCAGCAGCCGGCGCCGCCGTCCGACGAGCATCAGCAGTCCACGGCGCGAAGCGTGGTCCTTCGCGTGATCGCGGAGATGGGCGGTGAGGTCTTCGATCCGCTGGGTGAGCAGGGCAACCTGCACGCGGGCATCTCCGGTGTTGGCTGCGCTGCCGCCGAATCGCTCGGCGATCTCGGCGGTCTTTTCGGGCGTAAGGGTGCTCATCGGCGAAGCACGGTAGCAGGCGCCCTAGCCCCCGGCCAGCAGGCTTTTGGCGTCGGCGACGTCCTTCTCCATCTGTTCGATTAGCGCCTGCGCACCGTCGAATTCGAGCTCCGGCCGCAGGCGGTCCCGAAAGCGGAGTTTCAGCCGGGTGCCGTAGAGGTCGCCGTCGAAGTCGATCAGGTGGGCCTCAATCAGCTCCCCGAGCTCGGAATCGAAGGTCGGCCGGGTGCCGATGCTCACCGCTGAAGGAACCTCCGAGCCGTCTTCGAGCACGGCCAGCGCCGAATAGACGCCGTAGGCCGGCAGGCATCTCCTGGGGTCCGGTTCGAGGTTCGCCGTCGGGTAGCCCAGGCCGGTGCCCCGCTTCTCTCCCTGGGCGACCGTCCCTGATAGTTCGAAGCTCGACTCCATAAGCCCATTGGCGGCGTCGATCTGGCCGCCGGAGACCAGATCCCGGATCCAGGACGAGCTGACCACTCTCCCGTCCCGTTCCAGGAGCTCGACGACTGTGGCCTGGAAGGAAGGCTGAGAGGCCAGCAGGGCGGCGTCTCCTCCGGCGCCCTTCCCGAACCGGAAGTTCTCCCCAACCCGCACCTCCGTAGCCCCCAGGCGATCCACGAGGACGGCGTCGACGAACTCCTGTCCCGTCTGGGTGGAGAAGCTCCGATCGAACGGGATGACCACCATCTCCTCCACCCCAAGGCCCGACACCAGCTCCGCCTTGCGCTCAGTGCTGGTCAGCAGCCCGGGAGCCCGGCCCGGGGCGAGTATTTCGAGCGGGTGGGGGTCGAAGGTGAGGACGGTGTCGGCGTCGCCGATGACGGCACGGTGGCCGGCGTGAACGCCGTCGAAGGTTCCGACCGCAACACGGCGCGCCTTGGGGACGGCGTCATTGAGGGGCGTGACCTTCATCCCCTGAACCCTACGACGGGCTTGAGCATTCCGGGTGCCTCCCCTGCCTTCTTCGCGATGGCGACCGCTTCCCCGTCGTGAATCATGAGGACCTCTTCGGGCTGGCCGCCCGGGCCGGACCAGGCCGCTGGGCGCACCGGGGCCTGTGGCTCGACAGCCTGGCCGTGGCCTGCCCGGCGGGATTCCTCATCGTCCAGCTCCACCGTCGGCATGAAGGTAAGCGCCCGTCCAATCGGGATTACGCGGTCTGGATCGGCATCGCCAAGGGAGAAGGGGCCAACGGAAAGCCGGGTGAGCGCGGTCGTATATGCGTCGCCCAGGTCGGATACCAGCGACCTGACGTACGTGCCCGATGAGCAGGAGATTCGAAGCCTCACGTCGTGCCCCTCCCTCCCGGTCTCGGTGAACTCGTAGACGGTCACTTCACGCTCGGGCGTCTCCACCGGCTCGCCGGCGCGGGCGAGCTCGTATGCCCGTCGCCCACCGACGTGGACGGCACTGAAGGCCGGCGGCCGCTGGCGGATCCGGCCGGCAGGGAGTTTCAGGGGCTCCTCGGGCACGTTCCCTGTTTCGCGGATCTCCCCCTCCGGGTCCCCGGTGGTGGAGACCCAGCCAAGCCGCGCCGTTGCCGCGTACTCCTTGGGCAGGGCGGTGAACCAGTCCTGCGTCCGGCAGGCGCGCCCCAGGAGCACGACCAGGAGCCCGGTTGCGAAAGGGTCGAGCGTGCCGGCATGCCCGAATTTCGACGCCCCGAGGTCGCGCGCGACCCCCGCCGCCGCCTGGCGCGAGCTCTTCCCGGCCGGCTTGTCGACGAGGACGATGCCCTCCGGGGCGTCAGGACTGCTCGAGGATCTGCTCACTCAGGAAGGACAGCAGCTCTTCGGGGCTCATCGTGGTCCGGAAGCCGGCCGCGGCAGGGTGGCCGCCCCCGCCGCCTTCCCGGGCTATCCGGGAGACGTCCACGGAGCCGTCGCTCGATCTAAGTGACACTCGCCATTCGCCGGGTGCGGACTCCCCCAGCTCCCGAACGAGGGCTGCAACCCGCGTGCCGTCCACGGCTCGCAGGAAGTCGACGATCCCCTCGGTGTGGTCTGAGCTCGCTCCGGTCTCCTCGAAGTCGCCGGTGGTGAGGAAAGAGATCGTGAGGGCCCCGTCCAGGGGGCGTTGCACCGACCCGAGCCCGCGGGCGAAGAGCTTCAGCTTCGGCCCGGGAAGCCGCTCATAGATCCGGCGGTAGATCAGGTTGTGGTCGATCCCCGTATCGAGCAGCTCGGCCGCCATCTGGTGCGAGCGCGCGTCGGTGTTGGAGTACATGAAGCGCCCGGTGTCGGTTACCAGGCCGACATAGAGCGCCTCGGCGACCCCCGGGGTCAGCTGCGCGCCCAGGTCCCCGATCATCTCCCAGACGATCTCTGCCGTGCAGGAGGCATCGCTGTCCACGTAATTGATCGAGCCGAAAGCCGTGTTGTCGTGGTGGTGGTCGATGTTGACCAGGTTCGCGGGCAGTGCCGCGGGGTCGACGAGGGAGCAGCGCTCGGCATTCCCGCAGTCGAGCAGAACAACCACCCGGTCGTCGATGTCCGCCGGAATCCCTGTGGTTACGCCGGCAACGTCCAGCCAGTCGTACTCGTAGGGAAGCGGGAGGTCCTCGGGGCCGATGTGGACAACCGTGTCCTTGCCAAGGGACTGCAGCAGCCAGCCCAGGGCCAGGAGCGACCCGACGGCGTCCCCGTCGGGGTGTTCGTGGGTTGCCAGCACGAGGGAATCGGCACCCTTCAGGGCTTCAATGGCCTCCGACCGGTCGGTTGTCGTCCCTGCGGTGCTCATCGGTCGTCCTCCTGCCTGCGGAGAATCTCCTCGACCCTTTCGGCCTGGGCGGCGGTGTCGTCGAGCTTGAAGCTGAGGGTGGGGGTCCGTTTCATGCGCAGCTGGTCGGCGAGCTGGGCCTGGATGCGGCCGTGGGCGGACTGGAGCCCCTCTATCGCGGCCTCGCCTGCCGCGCTATCCCCCATCACGCTCACGAATACATCGCTGTGGCGCAGGTCGGCGCTGGTACGAACGTCGGTGATAGTCACGAAGCCTACCCGGGGATCGGCGACGTACGTAGCTACCGCCTCCGCCACCACCTGGCGGATCACCTCGTCGACCCGTCGCATCCTGTGGCTCATGGCGCTTTCGCGGGTCTGCGGGGGAGCCGGTGCGGGACTCAGCTGAGCTCCCGCTCGACCTCACGGGTGTCGAAGACCTCGATCACGTCGCCTTCCTTGACGTCCTGGAAGTTCTCGAGGGTGATGCCGCACTCCATTCCCTCGGTAACCTCCTTCGCGTCCTCCTTGAAGCGCTTGAGGCTGTCGACCTTCGTCTCGTAGACGACCGATCCGTCGCGGATTACGCGGGCCCGGGCGTTGCGGACAACCTTGCCGGACGTGACCTTGCAGCCGGCGATCGTCCCCACCTTTGAGGCCTTGAAGGTCTGTAGGACCTCAGCCGCCCCTACTTCGACCTCGACCTCCTCGGGCTCGAGCATCCCGGTCATGGCGCCGCGGAGGTCGTCGAGGGCGTTGTAGATCACCGAATAGGTGCGGATCTCGACGCCCTCACGCTCGGCATTTGCCCGCGCTTCGCCTACCGGCCTGACGTTGAATCCAAGGATCACCGCATCGGAGGCGGCGGCGAGCATCACGTCCGACTCGTTGATCCCCCCGACGCCGTGGTGGATGATGTTCACGGCGACTTCCTTCTGCGGGAGCTTGGCGATCTCGTCCTCGAAGGCCTCCAGGGAGCCCGAAACGTCGGCCTTGAGCACGAGATTCAGGTCCTTGAGCTCGCCCTCCTTGATCTCGGTGAAGAGGTCGTCAAAGGAGACCTTCCGGCCCGAGCGGCGGGCCTGGGCTTCGTTCTTGAGGCGCGTGGCCCGCTCTTCGGCCTGCTGGCGGGCCGACCTGTCGTCCTCTGTGACCAGGACGAACTCCCCGGCGTCGGGCACTCCGTCGAAACCGAGCACCTCCACGGGATCTCCCGGCCCTGCGGTCGGGCAGTCCTTGCCGTTGTAGTCGTGCATTGCACGGACCTTGCCCCAGTGGGCTCCGGCCACCAGCGGGTCGCCGACCCGCATCGTTCCCCTCTGGACGAGAACGGTCACGACAGGGCCGCGGCCGGGGTCGAGCTTCGATTCGACGATTACGCCGCTGGCCCGCGCTTCCGGGTTGGCCTTCAGGTCGGCGAGCTCGGCGACCACGAGGAGGGTCTCGAGCAGGGAGTCGATGCCCTCTCCGGAGCGGGCGGAGACGTCCACGTATTCGGTGTCGCCTCCCCACTCGGCCGGCTGGAGCTTGCGCTCGGTCAGCTCGGTGCGCACCCGGGTCGGGTCTGCGCCCTCCTTGTCGATCTTGTTGACGGCGACCACGATCGGAACGCCCGCGGCCCGGGCGTGGTCGATGGCCTCGTCGGTCTGCGGCTTGGGTCCGTCGTCGGCGGCTACGACGATGACGGCAACGTCGGTCACCTGCGCTCCACGGGCGCGCATCGCGGTGAACGCCTGGTGGCCCGGCGTATCGAGGAAGGTGATCGAGTGTCCGTCGTGGTGGACCTGGTAGGCGCCAATGTGCTGGGTGATCCCTCCCGCCTCGCCGGCCACGACCTCCGTCTCGCGGATGGCGTCAAGGAGAGATGTCTTCCCGTGGTCGACGTGGCCCATGACCGTGATTACCGGCGGCCGCTCGACCAGCTCGGCCTCCGAGTCGTCGAAGACGATCTCCTCGGCTGCCTCTTCGGCGGCGGAGACGATCTCGACCTCCTTCTTGAAGGTTTCGGCCAGCACGAGAATCGCCTCGTCGGAGAGCGTCTGGGTGAGCGTGGCCATCTCGCCCATGCCCATCAGCTCCTTGATCACGTCGGGTACGGGCACCCCGAGGTACTCGGCAACGTCCTTGACCGTCGAGCCGGAGTTGACGCGGATGACATCGGTCGCGCTTTGCGCCGAGGTGTCCAGGGGCGCGAGAGGAGTGTCATCAAGACGCCTGCGTCCGCGCCTGCGCGGCCTCCTCTGGGGGAACCCGCCGGGCGGCGGCGGGCCACCCGGCCTCCGGGAGGCCTGCGAGTCGATTACGACGCGCCTCTTCCCACCGGGAAGTGCGCCGGGCTTGGGGCCCTCCTGGCGCTTTGGCTTCTCCGGCTGGGCGATGATCTTGGGCCCAAGCTGTTCACCCTGTCCCGGTGGCGGCGTCTTGACCTCCTCGGGCTTTTCTTTCTTCGGCTTCGCCTTGGCTGGCGGCGGCTGCGTGGGCTGCTCTGAACGTGGCTTGGGCGGCGGCGGGCCGGCCTTGGCCCGCTCCGCGCCTTTCGGCCGCGGGGCGGGCGGAAGCGAGGGCTCGCGGCCGGCGCCCTTGCCGCTCGGCGTGGCCGGGGCGGGCGCGTCCGGCTCAAAGACCCGCTGGTCGGGCTCGGCCGGCGCCTCCTGCGGGACCGGCGCCTTCGGCGGCGCCTTGGGGGCGGCCGGCTTGGTGGGGCTTGCCGCCTTGCTCGTGGACGGCGCCTCTCCCTTCAGGACCCTCAGGGCGACGTCCTCGTCGATGCTCGACGCCGCCGCCGTGACCTCGTAGCCGGCTGCGACAAGGGCCTCGAGGACCTCCTTGCTCGAGAGGTTCTGTTCCTTCGCTATTTCGTGTACGCGCTTGTTGGCCATCCGCTATCTGAATCCTAGGCCGATGCCGGAGCCGGCAGGGCCTCTTCTTGGGCGCTTAGGAAGCCTCTTCCTCATCGGTGGCGTCCCCGGAGTCCCCATCGCCTTCGGGGGCCTCTTCCTCGGCGCTCTCCGGAGCCTCTGCCTCTTCGGTTTCGTCGTCCTCTCCCGGCTCCTCGCCGTCGGCCTCTCCCCCGTCGTCGGGAGCGTCGCCGGCACCGTCGTCGGCGGTGTCCGCATCGCCCGGGTCGTCAGCGTCGGCCTGCGACTCGTCCCCGCTCTCCTGCTCCTCGGCGAGGGCTGCGGCCGCAGCCTCTTCCTCGGCGGCCGCAGCTGCAGCTGCCTCTTCCGCAGCCTTTCGAGCCTCCTCCTCGGCCTGGGCCGCGGAGACCTTCTCTTCGATATCGGAGATCCGCGCCGCGTACTTCGACTCGTCAAAAGCGTCCGAGGCGAACTCCTCCACCTCGTCTTCGGAAAGTTCGGCGACCAGTGCGACGGAGTTGCCCTGGAAGCGTCCCAGCGCGACGTGAGCCGGGAGTCCGCAGTAGGAGGTCCCCGGGAGGGCGGCGTTGGGGCAGCGGCGGCCATTGGAGAGCACCGCCAGGCACCGTCCCCCTGCCTCTTCCACTTCGCCTTCCTCGCCCCCACCTTCACTGGCAAATTCGGTCTCCGAGCGGATGTCGATACGCCAGCCGGTCAGACGGGCAGCGAGCCGGGCGTTCTGGCCCTCTCGGCCAATTGCCAGTGCCAGCTGGTCGTCGGGAACGATGACCGTCGCCTGACGCGCCTCGTCATCGACGAGCACCTCCCGCACCCGCGCCGGGGAAAGGGCCTTGGCGACAAACCGGGCAGGCTCGTCGTTGTAGGGGATGATGTCGATCTTCTCGCCCCGGAGTTCCGAGACGACCATGCGCACCCGTGAACCTCGCGGGCCGACGCACGCGCCGACCGGATCGACACCGTCGGCGTAGGAGACGACGGCGATCTTGGAGCGGTAGCCGGGCTCGCGCGCAACGTTGGCGACCTCCACCAGGCCGTCGGCGATCTCCGGAACCTCGAGCTCGAACAGGGCCTTGATCAGCTCGGGGTCGCGGCGGCTGAGGATGATCGACGGTCCCTTCGTCGAGTCGGAGACCTCCTTGATGACCGCCTTGACGCGCTGGCCGTGGTCGTAGCGCTCGCCGTCGACCTGCTCGGAGCGCGGGAGCAGCGCCTCGACACGCCCGCCGACCCCGAGCTGCACGAGGGTGTAGCGGGAGTCGGACTGCTGGACGATGCCGTTGATCAGCTCGCCGACCCGGTCCTGGTACTCCTCGAACATGATGTCCCGCTCCGCCTCGCGGACGCGCTGCAGGATGACCTGCTTGGCCGTCTGGGCGGCGATCCGGCCGAAGTCGTCGGGGGTGACGTCCCTCTCCTCGATCTGGTCGCGGTGCTCGGCAAACTTCTCCTGGGTGATCTCCGGCTCCTCGGGCTCGACGAACTCGCCGGTGTCCGGGTCGAGGTAGGTGCCTTCGTCGATGGCCTCGACGATCAGCTGCGCCTCGAGACGCTCGGGCACGATCAGCTCGATGACGCGGTAATCACCGGTCTGCGGGTCCAGCTGGACGCGGGCGTACTTGACCGCGTTCGGCTGCTTCATGTACGCCGAGAGCAGCGCATCCTCGAGCGCTGCGATCAGCCGGTCGGGGCTGATCCCCTTCTCGTTGGCCAGGGCGGTCATCGCCTCGATGATCTCGGTGGACATGCTGGTTACTCCTCGATCAGGTTTGCTCGTTTGATCTGTTCGTAAGGGATGGTGGCCACGCCTTCGGGACCGCTGACCGTCACGTCCTGCTCGCCGGCTGCGGTGATCTCACCGGTGAGGGAACCGCCCTCGCCGTCGAGCTTGAGCTTCGCCCGGCGCCCGGTGAAGCGCTGGTAATGGGAGGGGCGGGTAAGCGGACGGCGCGTCCCGGGCGACGAGACCTCCAGCGCGTACCGCTCGCGCAGTTCGGCAAGGTCCCCGGTCACGGCCTCGCAGAGGTCGAGCGTGACTCCCTCGGGATGGTCGATGGTCACGCGGAGCGCCCCCGGGCCGGAGGGCTCGACGAGTACGACCTCTACCTCCGGCCGTGTCCCCGAGAGCCTTCTTTCTATGTCTTCCTGGAGGTCTGCAGTCATGGTTTTGGGGCAAAAAAAAGTGGGCATTCGCCCACTTCCGGTCCTGCCCGGGCGGTTGCCCGCCCCTTCGAAAGCTGTAATCCAAAGATAGCAGTGGACGCCCGGCCCGTGGGAGAACCGGCGGGACTGAAAGCGTCAGGCCGCGAGACGCCGCGAAGCGTCCCGGTAGGCGACGTAATCGCCGCGTTCGGGCCGCAGGCAGGCCGCTATGGCCAGCGGCTGGCAGGCCTCGGAGTGCTGGCCCAGCTTCTGGAGCGAGCGGCCCAGGCAAAACAGTGCGTAGTCGTTTACCGGGGAGATCTCGACCACGGCCTGGAACTCGCCGGCGGCATCGCGGTAACGCTGGGCGCCGAAATAGGCACGCCCCAGGGCTTCGCGTACCGACGCCTTGTCCGGATCGAAGTCTCGGGCTCTCGCCAGGGGAAGGATGGCGGCGTGGTGGTTGCCGCTTTCGAGCAGCTCACAGCCCGATCGGTAGTCCTCGTATGCATCGGTGTAAGCCACGCTGAGAGCGTAGCGGCGCCTCAGGCCTCTGCGCGCCGCCTCGAAGCCAATAGGTCTGAACAGAAGGCGAGGATCCCCTCGGCGATCTCGGGCTTGGAGGCCCGGGGCAGGTGGAGCGTCTCATCACGGTCGATGATTGTCACCTCGTTCATCGGGCTCTCGAAACCGATGTCGGCCCGGGAGACGTCATTGACGACGATCGCGTCAACGGCCTTGCGCTTCAGCTTCTGCCTTGCCCGCTGCTCCGCCCCCTCGCCATGCTCGGCGGCGAAGCCGACGATGACCTGGTCGGCCCGGCGCTCGGCGGCCAGCCCGGCCAGCACGTCCTCGGTGGCAGAGAGCTCAAGGGTGACTCCCGCTGCCGCACGCGGGAGCTTCCCCTCGACGGCGGAGCTGCTCCGGTAGTCGGAGACAGCGGCGGCCATCAGCAGCAGGTCGCACGCGGGAAAGTGCTCCGAGCATGCCGACGCCAGGTCGGAGGAGCTCTCTACCGGCACCACATCGGCGCCGGCGGGTGGGTCGATGCTCGTGTTCGCTTCGACCAGGGTGACCTGGGCCCCTCGGTCCAGCGCGGCCGCTGCGAGCGCAAATCCCATCCGGCCGGAGGAGCGGTTTCCGATGTAGCGGACGCCATCGATCGGCTCTCGGGTTCCGCCCGCTGTCACCAGGACGCGGAGCCCGTCCCAGGGGCGTGGACCGGCCGGCACCTGTGCCAGGGCCGCCGCGAGAATCGCCGAGGGCTCCGCGAGACGGCCCTCGCCCCACTCGCCGCGACTGGCCAGTGCCCCTTCCCCCGGGTCGACGATCACCGCGCCCCGGCTCGCAAGCGCTTCGATGTTGGCCCTGGTGGCGGGGTGCCGCCACATGTTGTGGTTCATGGCCGGTGCAATGACCAGCGGGCAGGTCGACGCCAGCGCGCAGCTGGTCAGCAGGTTGTCGGCCAGCCCGGTTGCCAGCTTGGCGATGGTGTTGGCCGTGGCGGGAGCGACGACGAAGACGTCGGCGTTGCGAACCAGCTCGAGGTGGTTGAGGGGGTCATGACCCGGGAGCTCCTGCCCGGGGAAGGCCCCACGAGCGGGATCGGTCTCCCATTCGCTCGTCAGTACGGGGGCCCCGGTGAGCGCCTCGAAGGACGCCAATCCGACGAATCGCGTCGAGGAATCGGTCTGGACGACCCGTACGGAGTGCCCGGCAGCGGTGGCCTGGCGCACCAGCTCGAGCGACTTGTAGGCGGCGATTCCTCCGGTGACGCCTAGGAGTATCCGGGCCATGGTGGGCTCCGGCGGGTGGCCGCCCGGCTCAGTCCGGGTAGCTGTACTTGACCTTGCCCTCGGCGATCTCCTCCAGGGCGATGGTCAGGTAGTTGTTGGAGCTCGAGGGAACCATCGGCGGAACGAACTCCTCGAAGGTGCCCTCGCCGAGGGCGTGGTAGTAGCTGTTGATCTGTCGGGCGCGCTTGGCGGCGACGATCACGGTTGCGTAGTTGGAGTCGACCTCTTCGAGCAGGGTGTCGATGCGGGGCGAAATCATGAGCCCGAGTCTACCCCTTCGTCGAGGGCTTCCCGGACGATTCCCTCCAGCTCGCCGGTCGCTCGCGTCAGGTCGTCGTTGACGACGACGCGGGCAAACTCCCCCTGAGCCTCCATCTCCCCCTGCGCGGCGACCAGCCGCCGGTCGATCGTCTCGGGGGCATCTGTCCCACGGTTCTCCAGCCGCTCGCGAAGGTCCTCGGCGGACGGCGGGGCGATGAAGACCTGCAGGGCCCCGGGGAGTGTCTCCCGGATCTGGCGGGCTCCCTGCACCTCGATCTCGAGCAGGACTGCCTCGTCGGCCGGACCGCTGACCAGCTGCTCACGGAGGGTTCCGTAGCGTTCCCCTGCGTAGTCGGCGTACTCGACGAACGCGTCCTGGTCGACCAGCGCGGCGAACCTCTCGCGGTCGAGGAAGAAGTAATCGACCCCGTCGACCTCTCCCGGCCGTGGACTTCGGGTCGTGGCGGAGATGCTGAGGCGAAGGCCGCCAAGGCGGTCCCGCAGCGCCCCGATGAGGGTTCCTTTGCCGACCCCGGAGGGCCCAGTGATCACGACGACCAGCGCCATCGGCGGCAGGTTAGGCGATGGGGCGGCGCTAGCCGAGACGGGCGCGGAGCAGGGATACCAGCTCGGTGCGCTGGCGATCCGAGAGGCCCCCGATGGTCTTGCTCGGGGAGATCCTCACCTGCTGGAGAACCTTGTTGGCCTTGACCCTGCCGTACTTCGGCACGGCGAGCAGCATGTCGAAAACCTTCGCTGTCTCCAGGTAGTCGGGCGGGGACTCGAGGAGCTGGTCGATGCGGGCCTTGCCGGACCTGAGGTCGCGCTTGAGCTGGGCCCGGCGGGTGCGAATGTGGTTGGCCCTCTCGAGGGCTTCCATGCGCTGGGTCTGTGACCTTCCGGGTGCCGCTGAGGTGCCGCTGGTCTTGCTGTCGGTCGCCGGGGTCACGGAGCGGCAACCATACACCTTCGTCACGGAGCGATGCCGGCGACGCAGGAATTCGGCTGGACCTCAAGTTGAGGTCGACGGTGGGTCAGACGCTTGTCCGGGCCGGACCCCGGTCGACGCTCAGGCCAGGCCCGCGGCGATCGTTGCTGCGGCGAGCGGGTCGCGGAAGCTCTCGGTTCCTACGGCCACGAGCGTTGCGCCGGCGTCGAGGAACTGCCTCGCGTGGGCGGCGCTCGAGATGCCCCCCATCCCGACGACCGGAAGGCCGGTCGCCGATGCCACGGCCTCCACCTGGGAGAGGGCCACGGGCCTGATCGCGGGGCCGGAAAGGCCTCCCCGGACAGCGCCCAGCCAGGGCTCCCCGGGACGGTCGGGATGCGGTGCCCAGGACCGGAGCGTGTTGACCAGGGAGACGGCGTCGGCACCCGACCCCTCTGCGGCGCGGGCGATATCCGCCACGTCGGTCACGTTGGGCGTGAGCTTGACGATCAGCGGCTTGGAGAGCCGCCCGCGGACGGCTCCGAGGAGCTCCTCAAGCTCCCGTGGGTCGGAGCCGATGTCCAGGCCGGTCCTGACGTTCGGGCAGGAGACATTCAGCTCGACCGCCGCGATCTCCGCGCGCGGATCGACCCTGTCGAATAGTTCGCCGACCTCGTCGGCCGAAGGTCCCATCACGTTTGTGATGAGGGGTACCCCCAGGGCGGCCAGCTCCGGCAGGTCATTCTCGAGATAGCCGTCGACGCCGGGCCCAGGGAGGCCAATCGAGTTGATCATCCCCGCAGGCGTCTCGTACAGCCGCGGGGGCGGGTTGCCCCGCCGGGGCTCAAGCGTGATCGTCTTGGATACGAAGGCGGCGAAGGGAAAGCGCTGCCGGATCTCGTCACCGAAGGCCTCGACCGCCGCGATCATGTCGAAGGTTCCCGAGCCGTTGATCACGGGGTGGCGCATCCATATTCCACAGAAGTCGACCCCGCTCATCCGTAGGCGACCTGCCAGTCGTCGTCGAGGAGGGAGCCGTCGAGGACGGGGCCGTCGACGCAGAGCCGCGAGTAGCCGCCGGTCGCCATCGGGACGACGCAGCCGTAGCAGGCGCCAAAGCCGCAGGCCATCCCCGACTCGAGCGCCAGCTGGGAACCGGCTCCCCGCTCGAGGCAGAGTTTCCGTACGGCGCCAAGCATTGCCGGCGGACCGCAGGCGTAGACCTCCGCCTCGGGAACGCCGTCGAGGATTGAGGCAAGGAGCTCTACCGCGTTGCCCTTGTGGCCGGCGCTTCCGTCATCGGTCGCCACCTGCGCATCCGGGAGGAGACATGCCGCCTCGGCGTGTGGCGCGTCGCGGAACCCGAGAGCTGCGGGGGTGCCGGGGCCCAGCGCCCGGGCGAGCATCACCATCGGGGCGATCCCGATACCACCGGCGCAGACCACCGGCTGGCGTCCGGGGGCGGGACGGAATCCCCGGCCGAGGGGGCCGAGGACCATGAGCCCTTCTCCGGGCTGAGCAGAGCAGAGCTCCCCGGAGCCCGGGCCTACGTCCTCGAGCATGAATTCGAGCTTCCCGGCGGGGGCATCCATCACCGAGATCGCGCGGGGAAGGAACGGGCGCTCGTCGGTACCCCCTCCCCACCTCTCGGCCAGGGCGAGCATGTAGAACTGGCCCGGTGCCGCTGCGGGGCCGTCGGGGCCTTCGACGGAGATCACGACGTACGGCCCGACCTCGCGTCGCTCCGCTACCACCAGCGACCTGCGGTCGGGTGGGGCGGGTCCGTAGCGCCCGTCGGCAGGCAGCCCTTCGCTCACGCGGCGCTTTCCACGGCCCCCGGCTCCCGGTGAAGCTCCTGGAGGGAGAGAACCTCGGCTTCGCCCTGTCGTGCGGCGGCGATCGCCCGCACCGCAGCCAGGCCTCCCGAGAGGGTCGTAAGGCAGGGAATGCCGCGAGCCACGGCGGCGCGACGGATCTGCCACCCGTCGGTCCTGGCCCCCGAACCGGTCGGCGTGTTGACCACGAGAGTGACGTCGCCGCTTTCGATCATGTCGACGACGTTCGGCGAACCCTCGCCGATCTTCTTCAGCTCTTCGGCGGGCACTCCCATCCTCTCGAGCGCCTCCCGGGTACCGCTCGTGGCAACGATCCGGAAGCCGAGGTCGTGAAGGGTCTGGCCGATGGCAACCGCGCCGGCCTTGTCGGAGTCGGTGACCGTGATGAAGGCGCAGCCCCCGTCGGGAAGGAGGGCGCCGGCAGCGGCCTGGGCCTTGGCAAAGGCGGTCGGGAAGTCGCGGGCGACGCCCATTACCTCCCCGGTGGAGCGCATCTCGGGGCCGAGCAGGGCGTCGGCGCCGTCGAACCGGTCGAAAGGCATCACCGCCTCCTTCACGGAGACGTGGTCATGGCCCATCGGGTCCTCGGGCAGGTCGAGGTCGGCAATGCTCTCCCCAAGCATGATCCGGCAGGCCATCTTGGCCAGCGGCACCCCGATCGCCTTGCTGACGAACGGGACGGTTCGCGATGCCCGGGGATTTGCCTCGATGACGTAGAGCTCGGCGCCGTAGACGGCAAACTGGACGTTGCAGAGCCCAACCACGCCGAGCTTGAGCGCCAGTCCGCTGGCCTGGGTGCGGATCCGCTCCAGCATCTCCGGGCCGAGGGAATGGGGCGGCAGGACGCAGGCGCTGTCACCGCTATGGATCCCGGCCTCCTCGACGTGCTGCATGATCCCCCCGACCCACGCCTCGCGGCCGTCGCAGAGCAGGTCGACGTCCACCTCGATGGCGTTCTCGAGGAACCGGTCGAGGTAGATCGCCCGCCCGTCATCGTGGACGTGGCGGGCGAGGTAGTCCTCGAGGCCATCGGTGTCGTAGACGATCTCCATCGCCCTTCCGCCGAGCACGTAGCTCGGCCTCACCAGCAGCGGGAAGCCAACCTCCTCAGCGGCGGAGACAGCCTCCTCCACCGAGTGGGCCTCGGCGTAGGGCGGCGCCTGATACCCGAGCTCGTCCAGGAGCCGGCCGAAGCGGCCGCGATCCTCGGCCAGGTCGATCGCCTCAACGTCGGTTCCCAGGAGCGGCACTCCGGCCTCCGCGAGCCCGGCCGCAAGCTTCAGGGGCGTCTGGCCGCCGAACTGAAGAATCACCCCTTCGGGACGCTCAACCCGCGCGACGGCCAGGACGTCTTCGAGGGTGAGCGGCTCGAAGTAGAGGCGGTCGGAGGTGTCGTAGTCGGTCGAGACGGTCTCCGGGTTGCAGTTGACCATCACGGCGTCGCGGCCCGATGCGCGAACGGTCATGGCGGCGTGCACGCAGCAGTAGTCGAACTCGATGCCCTGGCCGATCCGGTTCGGTCCCGCCCCCAGGATCATCACCGACGGCCGCTCGCCCCTCTCGACCTCATCGGCGGGGTGCCGGTCCCAGCCCGAGTAGAAGTACGGCGTCCTCGCCTCGAATTCCGCGGCGCAAGTATCGACGGCCCGAAAGGATCTTTCACCCTCGAACGGTGCTTCCGGTTCGAGGGCCAGTGCCCGGAGCTCTTCGAGGAACCAGCGGTCGATCGATGTCCGGGAGTGGGCTTCGTCGACCGAAAGGCCCATGGCGAAGGCGGCCATCAGGCAGTCGAACCGGTCGGCGCCCGGGACCTCCAGGCCTTCGACGAGGGATTCGAGGGGCTGGTCTGCGGTCCGGGCCGGCGAGTCCAGCTCGCGGCTGCGCATCGCCTTTGCGAACGCCTGCTTGAAGGTCCTGCCGATCGCCATGGCCTCCCCCACGCTCTTCATGTGGGTCGAGAGGCGTGGATCGGCCCCCGCGAACTTCTCGAAGGCGAAGCGCGGCCACTTGACGACGACGTAGTCGATGGTCGGCTCGAAGCTCGCCGGCGTCACCTCGGTTATGTCGTTGGGGATCTCGTCGAGCGTGTATCCAACAGCCAGTCGGGCGGCGATCTTCGCGATGGGAAACCCGGTGGCCTTCGAGGCCAGCGCAGACGACCGCGAGACTCGCGGATTCATCTCGATGACCAGGATCTCCCCGGTCTCGGCGTTGACCGCGAACTGGACGTTGGAGCCGCCGGTCTCGACGCCTACCGCCCTGATCACGGTCAGGGCCTGGTCCCGCAGCTGCTGGTAGAGCTCGTCGGGGAGGGTCTGCTGCGGTGCCACGGTGACCGAGTCGCCGGTGTGGACTCCCATCGGGTCGATGTTCTCGATTGAACAGACGATCACGCAGTTGTCGGCGCCGTCGCGCATCACCTCGAGCTCGAACTCGCCCCAGCCCAGAACCGACTGGTCGATGAGCACCTGGCCGATCGGTGATGCCTCAAGTCCTCGGGCGACGATCTCCTCGAACTCCGGCTCGGTGCGGGCGATGCCGCCTCCGCGGCCCCCGAGGGTGAAGGCGGGTCGGATGATCGCCGGCAGCCCGACCTCGGCGAGCTGCGCGCGCGCCTCGTCCAGTGTGGTGGCTATTGCGCTTGCGGGCATGCTGAGCCCGGCTGCTTCCATGGTCTCCCGAAAGCGTTCGCGGTCCTCGGCCCGGTCGATCGCCTCGTAGTCGGCGCCGATCAGTTCCACCCCATAACGCTCGAGGGTGCCGTCCTCGGCCAGCGCCTTGGCCAGATTGAGCGCCGTCTGGCCGCCCAGGGTCGGCAGCAGGGCATCCGGGCGTTCCTTCTCGATCACTGCCGCGACCGGCCCCGGGAGCAGCGGCTCGACGTACGTGGCGTCGGCGAACTCGGGGTCGGTCATGATCGTCGCCGGGTTGGAGTTGACCAGGACCACCTCGTAGCCCTCCTCGCGGAGCACCTTGCAGGCCTGGACTCCCGAGTAGTCGAATTCAGCCGCCTGCCCGATGACGATCGGGCCGGAGCCGATGATCATGATCCGCTGGATGTCCTCGCGCTTGGGCATCAGGCGGCGGCGACCTCGTCCAGGAATCGGTCGAAGAGGTAGAGAGAGTCATGCGGCCCCGGACCGGCCTCTGGGTGGTACTGGACGGTGGCGCCCGGCACGTCGAGGAGGCGCAGGCCCTCGACGGTCCGGTCGTAAAGGTTGACGTGGCTGAGTTCCGCCGCCCCGAAGTCGGTCTCCCAGCGGACCGGTTCGTCCTCCTCGACCCTTAAGCCGCCGTCAGGCGCCGCCACGGCAAAGCCGTGGTTCTGGGAGGTGATCTCGATCCTCCCGGTCGCCAGGTCCTTGACGGGGTGGTTGGCGCCGCGGTGGCCGAACGGAAGCTTGAACGTCTCGAGCCCAAGGGCGCGGCAGCAGAGCTGGTGGCCCAGGCAGATGCCGAAGACCGGCCTCTTGCCGATTACCCCGCGAACGGTCTCGACGACGTAGTCCAGTGCGGCCGGATCGCCTGGCCCGTTGGCCAGGAATATGGCGTCGGGGTCACCGGCCAGGAGCTCTTCGGCGCTCACGTCCGGCGGATATAGGTCGAGCCGCACGCCGCGCTGGACGAGCTGGTCGACGATCGATCGCTTGATGCCGGTGTCGATGGCGGCCACCCGCGGCCCGGAACCGCCGGCCCCCTCGTGGACGACCTCACGGGTCCCGACCACCCTGGCCAGGTCCCTGCCTTCCATCGGGGGCTCTGCCTCGATCATGTCGGCCGCGCCGGCCTCTTCGGCTGCCGCGAAGATCCCGCCCCGCATGGAGCCGCGGCTGCGGAGGTGGCGGACCAGCGAGCGGGTATCTACTCCGCTTATCGCCGGCACCCCGTTCCCGGTCAGCCAGTCGAGCCAGCCCTGCCGGGCCGCCGGTGCATCGTCCCGGTTCACCGCCTCCCGCATGACTACTCCGTTCACGTGAATGCGGTCGCTCTCCATCGCGTCGTCGCCGACGCCGTAGTTACCGATCAGCGGATAGGTGAAGGCGAGCACCTGGCCGGCAAACGAGGGGTCGGTCACCGACTCCTGGTAGCCGCTCATCCCGGTCGTGAAAACCATCTCGCCGCAGCCCGGGTTCTCGGACCCGCAGAGCTCACCGTCGAAGCGGGTGCCGTCCTCGAGCAGCACGAATCCGGGCCGGGTCACTTGATCATCTCCTGGAACTCCCTGAAGCCTTCGGCGTCGGCCGAACCGAGGAGTTCGAAGCCGACGGCCTCGGTCGTGGTGGGCGCAACCCCGGCCATCGCCATCCGGGCCATGGCGGCGTCGCGGTCGCTGGAGCTCCTCGAACCGGTCGCGTCGGCCACGATCTGGACATCGACCCCGCCGCCGGCGAGCTCCAGGGCCGTCTGCTGGACGCAGACGTGGGTCTCGACACCGCAGACAACGGCGTGTGGGCGTTCCCCGAGGTCAAAGCCGGGTGCCCCCGTCGCCGGGAAGGCGGTTTTCTCGAGCGCAGTGAACGGCTCCAGCTCACCGGCGATCGCCTCTACGGTCGGGCCGAGACCCTGCGGGTACTGCTCGGTGACGACAGCCGGCCAGCCAAGGAGGGTCGCCGTGCGGGCAAGTATCGACGCGCGCTCCACGATCCGCTCCCAGCCGTCGATGGCAGGGGCAAATCGCTCCTGGAGGTCCACGATCACGAGGGTCGAGTTCGACGGGGTGAGAAGCCCGGCTTCGCTCATCCCTGCATCTCCGGTTCGGGGGCTGCGCTCAGGGCGAAGCCCCGGTCGCGGTAGGCGACTGCTCCGCCGACGATGGTCATGAGCACCCGCCCGGTCAGGCGTCTTCCGCCGAAGGCACAGTTGTCCGAACGGCTCTCGTAGCCGTCGGCGCCTACGACCCATTCCCGGTCGAGGTCGATCAGGGCGAGGTCGGCGGGCGCCCCGGGCCGGACCGTTGGTGTCGGGAGCCCGAAGATTGCCGCGCCTGCGTTCATCCGCTCAAGGAGGGTCCCAAGGTCGATAAGGCCGGGCAGCACGAGCTCGTCGTAGCAGGCGGCGAAGGCACTCTCGAGGCCGGTCGTACCCATCGGCGCCTGCTCGAACGGCACCTCCTTCTCGTGTGGGGCGTGTGGGGCGTGGTCGGTGGCGATGCAGTCGATCGTCCCCGACCGCAGGCCGTCGATCAGCGCCTGCCGGTCGGCCTCCGTGCGAAGCGGGGGGTTCATCTTCATCCGCGTATCGAGGGTTCGCACGTCCTCGTCGGTGAAGCAGAGGTGATGGGGGCTCGCCTCGCAGGTGATCGCGATTCCGGCGGCTTTGGCCTCCCCCACGGTCCGCACCGACTCGGCGCTGCTCAGGTGTTGGGCATGGATCGCCCCGCCCTCGTAGCCGGCGATCAGGGCATCGCGGGCGATCATCGACGATTCGCTTACCGAGGGAATGCCGGCCACACCGAGCTCGGCGCTGACCGTTCCCTCGTGCATCACTCCGCCGCCGGAGAGCGAAGGATCCTCCTCGTGGAGGGCCAGCACACCCCCGACCATCTTCTGGTACTGCAGGGCCCGCCTGAGAACCCCTGCGCTGGTGACCGGCAGGCCGTCATCGGTGAAGCCGGCCGCGCCGAGCTCCCGCATCTCACCCATGGCCGTGAGGCTCTCCCCGCGCTGCCCAACGGTGATCGCGCCGAGGAAGCCGACGGGGATCCTGGCCTCCCGTCTGGCGCCCTCCCGCAGGGCCCCGAGGATCGAACCACTGTCGATCACCGGATCGGTGTTGGGCATTGCCAGCACAGCGCTGAAGCCCCCGGCAGCGGCGGCGCGCGTTCCGGTCTCGAGCTCCTCCTTGTGCTCCTGGCCGGGAACCCGGAGGTGGACATGGGGGTCGACGAAGGCGGGGGTGAGCATCAGCCCGTCGGCCTCCACGACCTCGCCCGACGCCACGCCGCCACCCGGTTCACACAGCTCCGCGATCTCGCCCTCGCGAATTACGACGTCCCGTGTTTCGTCGAGCCCGGCTCGCGGGTCCACGACCCTCGCCCCGCGGATCAGGATGTCCCCCGAGTGCTCCGGCCCTCCGACGAGGATGGGTTCGGTCGCGAAGCTCATGCCGGCGCCCCCTCCCTGACCGGCGCACCGGCCCTGCTGGCGGCGAGGAGCTCGTAGAGAACCGCCATCCGCACCACCACGCCGGCCGCCACCTGCTCGAGGATGAGCGAACGGTCGCTGTCGGTGGCATCGGCCGAGATCTCCACCCCTCGGTTTACCGGGCCCGGATGCATGATCAGCGCTCCCGGGGCGATGCGGCGCGGATCGACCTGGAAGAACCAGGCGTACTCGCGCAGCGAGGGAACGTAGGCCTCGTCCATGCGTTCGTTCTGCATGCGCAGGGCGTATACGACGTCGGCCTCGCCGACGTCGTCCAGCGAATACGCGACCCGGGCGCCCGTGGCCTCGATCTCGCGAGGCATCAGCGTCGGCGGCCCGGCGAGGGTCACGTCGGCTCCCATCTCCTGGAAGAGCCTGATATTCGACCTGGCGACCCTGGAGTGAAGGACGTCCCCGACGATCCAGACGTTGAGGCCGTCGAGGCTGCCGATGCGCTGACGCAGCGTGTAGATGTCCAGGAGTGCCTGGGTGGGGTGCTCGTGCTTCCCGTCGCCGGCATTGACGATGGCCGCGTCGGTCCATTCTGCGAGCAGCGCCGGGGCCCCGGCCCATGGGCAGCGCACGACGATTGCGTCCGGCTGGTGGGCCGAGAGGGTGAGAACGGTGTCCTTGAGCGACTCTCCCTTCTCGGTCGAGGAACCGGAAGCGGCGAAATTGACGACGTCGGCGCTGAGCCTCTTGGCCGCGAGCTCGAAGGAGCCGCGGGTGCGGGTGCTGGCCTCGTAGAAGAGGTTCAGGACAGTGCGGTTGCGCAGCGCCGGCAGTTTCTTGACGTCCCTCTCCTGGGTTTCGGCAAAGGCCGCGGCGCGGTCGCAGATCCGCTCGATGTCGGCCCTCGTGAGGTCCTCCGAGCTGAGCAGGTGCTTCACGCCGCGCTCCCGGTCGGTGAGCCGATCTCAACCCGTTCGACCCCATCGATCTCGCGGACCCGGACGAAGACCCGCTCGTCGGGCGAGGTCGGGAGGTTCTTGCCCACAAAGTCGGGGCGGATCGGCAATTCACGGTGGCCACGGTCGGCGAGGACCGCGAGCTGCACCCGGTCCGGGCGGCCGTATCCGAAGATCGCGTCGATCGCGGCGCGGACAGTGCGTCCGGTGAAGAGGACGTCGTCGACGATCACCACGGAGGAGCCGGCTACCTCGAAGTCGATCTCGGTCGCGTAGACCATGGGGGCGTCCGGGCGGCTGCCCAGGTCGTCCCTGTAGAAGCCGATGTCGAGGATCCCGAGCGGGACGTCTAGGCCGGAGAACTCTGAGAGCCGGGCGGCGACCCGGGCTGCGAGAACTGCACCGCGCCTCTGGATGCCGACGACCCGCAGCAGGGAGGCGTCATCGTTTGCCTCAAGGACCTCGTGGGCGATCCTCGTGATTGCCTTCTCGATTTCGCCCTCGTCGAGGACGACCCGCTCCTGCTCCATCTTTTCTCCCTTCCTGGCCTCACGGGACCGGGTTAAAGGGTTGACGCCGAGGAAGCTAGCAGCGCCTCCGGCCGAAGGACGGAGGGAATCTCACGCCGGGGTCGCCGTCGCCTCGGGCTCGTCGCCGCGCAGCAGCTTGGGCCCACCCTTCTCCGCGACGGGGATCCGCACCGAGTCGAAGTCGCGAGGCACCACCGTGTTCTCGAACGTCGACCGAGCCTCGTCGCGAACGTCACGGACGGTGTAACGGGGGGAAAGGTGAACGAGCGCGAGCATTCCGACCTCGGCCTCGCTGGCGATCGCCGCCGCTTCGGCGGCCGTGGCGTGACCGGTCTGCGCCGCCCGTTCGCTGTCGGCCTCGATGAAGCTCGCCTCGTGGA
>JBBATA010000018.1:0-30784 GCA_040399005.1 Solirubrobacteraceae bacterium | reverse complement strand
GGCCTGCCGATGCGCCAGGACGACCCGCGCTGGGCCAGGGACCTGATGTGGGACCGCAGGCGCGTGATCCGCGCCGCGCGGGCCGGTGGAATGAACCGCAGCGACGCCCGGGACCTCCTTTGGGACTACCCGGACGGAAACTCGATCGGCAATGAGGGCTGCCAGCTCACCTGCCTGGCCATGGTCCTGCACCTGCTGGCCGCTCCGCGCACTCCCGCCTGGACGCCACGCACGCTCAACCGCGCCGCCCATTCCCGCCTCTTCTACACGCTCTCGGGGCTGGCGATGAACACGCTCTACGCCGACCTGGCCTCCGAGGCGACCGGCGGTGCCGTCCAGCTCGCACTGAACGAGAACTACCTGCCCGGCGACAGTAAGTGGGCACCGGTCCACTGCGACACCGCGCCGCTTGTTCGCGCCTACCGCAGCCTCGCCCCGGGCGACCGGGCGGGACTGGTGATGATGCTCAAGACCGGCACCTACGACGACACGATGGCCTCGCACTACGTGCTGCTCGACCCGAACTCCACCCAGCCGGCCGGCGAGCGCGACGCCGAGATCCTTGACCCGGCAATGCCGGCGGGGCGAACCGGGCGCTGGACCCTGAGCGACTCGGCCCGGTGGATCACACAGGACCCGGATATCCGCCGCGAGTGGCGCAAGGCCGGGATCGGCGAGACGCAGGTCGGCGGCGCTTGGCTCTTCGCCCGCTGGGACAGGGCCTCCGGGCGCCCGACGCTTGGCGCGCTGCCCGCGGCGTGGGCCGCCGAGCTGGCCGCCTGAGTCGACGGACCGGGGCCGCCCGAGAGCGGCGCAGAACGAGAACGGGGCCGCGCACACGCACGGCCCCGCCTATCGGGGCGAGAGGATTTGAACCTCCGACCTCACCGACCCGAACGGTGCGCGCTACCAGGCTGCGCCACGCCCCGATGTGGCTCGATTATAGGCAGCGCGGCCGGAGCCGCGACGCTCCGGGCGGCGGTCAGCCGCCGCCGGTGACCGCGGTGTAGAAGCGAACCGCGAGGCCGGTCATCAGGGTCTGGAAGGCAACGTCCACCCCCACCCCCTCGCGGCGGGCCCACTCCTCGAGGCCGCGCTTCTCGATCTCCAGGCTCTGGGCCAGGACGTCGTCGACCAGGTCGGGGCTGGCGTCGCAGAAGCTCGCCCCGATCGTGTAGAGGCTCGAGTCGGTCAGCCCGGCAAGCAGCTCGTCACGCGGCACGGCCGGCACTCTACCCTGCGGCCATGGCCCGGCTCGACGAGATCGTCGCCTGGCTCGACGAGCTGCTCGAGCCACAGGCGTTCGCCGACTACTGCCCCAACGGGCTCCAGGTGCCCGGCCCCGCGGAGATCGGCCAGGTCGTCACCGGCGTGTCTGCCGGAATGGAGCTCTTCGAGCAGGCCGCGGGCTCGGGAGCCGACCTCGTGCTGGTCCACCACGGGCTCTTCTGGGGCACGGGGCCACAGGCCCTGGACCCGGTCACCTTCCGGCGTCTGGAGCTCCTGATCGAAGAGCAGGTGGCGCTCGCCTCCTACCACCTCCCGCTCGACGCCCACCCGGAAGTCGGCAACAACGCGCTGCTCGCCGAAGCCCTCGGCGCCACCTCGGCCGTCCCCTTCGCCCTCCACGAGGGCCGGCCGATCGGCACCGTCGCCAGTTTTCCCGAGGCGATCGCACGCGACGAGCTGGTGGAGCGCACCACCGCCGCCGTTGGCGGCCGTGAGCCCCTCGTCTTCCCCGACGGGCCCGAGGCCGTCGAGCGGGTGGGGATCGTCACCGGCGCCGGCGCCTCCTACCTGCCCGACGCGGTCGCCGCCGGCCTGGATGCCTTCGTCACCGGCGAGCCCGCCGAACGGGTGATGAACGAGGCCCGGGAGTCGGGGATCACCTTCATCGCCGCAGGCCATTACGCCACGGAGACCTTCGGCGTGCGGAGGCTGGGAGAGCTTCTCGCCGAGCGGTTTGGCGTTGGACACGAGTTCGTCGATATCGAGAATCCCGTCTGACGCGCCAGCGCTAGCGGTAACCCCGCATTTTGCGTAGGATCGGCTTCGCAACTTCCACTACGCCGAGGAGAGCAGCGATGGAGGCAGGCACCACCCCCAGCACGGGTTCCAAGACGATCGCCGACCTGATTCCCAAGGCGGCCGAGATCTATGGCGACAAGCCGGCGGCCCGCTACAAGGTCGACGGTGAATGGACCGACGTTTCCTTCGCCGAGCTCGGCGGGATCGTCTCGGAGATCGGCCGCGGCTTCATGGCCATGGGCCTCGAGCCCGGCGAGCGCGTCTCGATCCTCTGCAGCACGCGCCCCGAGTGGAACTACAACTCGTTCGCGATCTCCAGCGCCGGCGGCGTGGTCGTCCCGATCTACGCCACCAACTCCCCAGAGGAGTGCGAGTGGGTCGCCGGCAACTCGGAGTCGTCGGCCATCGTCGTCGAGGACGCCGAGCAGTACGCCAAGATCGCCGAGGTCCGTGACCGACTGCCGAACCTGCGCTTCGTGGTCGTCATCGACCCGTCCGGCGAAACCGGCGACGCCGTCAGCGTCGAAGAGCTGCGGGAGAAGGGCCGGGAGATCGACGAGGCCGAGCTGACCGCCCGCTCGGAGGCCGTCACCCCCGACGACCCCTACACCTTCATCTACACCTCCGGGACGACCGGGCCGCCGAAGGGCTGCGTCCTCTCGCAGGGCAACTACCGCTCGGTGCTCAACAGCGTCAACGAGCGTGGCCTCTTCGCCGAGGGCGAAGACGTGGTCTACCTCTTCCTGCCCCTGGCCCACGCCTTCGCGCTCCTGATCAGCCTTGGCGCCGCCGACACCGGGACGACCGTGGCCTACTGGTCCGGCGACCCGCAGCTGATCATCCCCGACCTCAGCGAGGTCAAGCCGACCTACCTGCCGTCGGTTCCGCGGATCTTCGAGAAGCTCTACTCGATGGTTGCCGGCAACGTCGACCCCGAGATGCTCGCCAAGGCCACCGAGGTCGGTGAGCAGGTCCGCGACCTGCAGCTGGCCGGCGAGCCGGTGCCCGAGGAGCTTCAGGCCGCCTTCGACCAGTTCGACGAGCAGCTCTTCGTCAACGTGCGCGCCGCCTTCGGCGGACGCGTGCGCGAGGCGGTGACCGGTGCCGCCCCGATCGCGCCGGAGATCCTGCGCTTCTTCTACGCCGCCGGAGTCCCGGTCATGGAGGGTTACGGAATGACCGAAACGGCCACCGTGGCCACGACCTCCACCCCGGAGAACCACCGCTTCGGCTCGATCGGCAAGCCGCTGCCCGGCGTCGAGGTGAAGATCGCCGACGACGGCGAGATCCTGATCAAGGGCGCCAACATCTTCCAGGGCTACTACAAGAACGACGACGCCAGCTTCGGCGCGATCGTCGACGGCTGGCTTCACACCGGCGACCTGGGCAGCATCGACGAGGACGGCTTCGTCTACATCACCGGGCGCAAGAAGGACATCATCATCACCGCCGGGGGCAAGAACCTCACCCCGGCCAACCTCGAGAACGACATGAAGCAGAGCCAGTGGGTCAGCCAGGCCGTCATGCACGGCGACCGGCGCCCGTACCCGGTGATGCTGATCACCCTCGACGCCGAGACGATCGTCCCGTGGGCGGAGGCAGAGGGGATCGAGGACACCTCGATCGAGGCGCTCTCCCAGAACGAGCAGGTGATCGCCATGATCCAGGCCGAGCTCGACAAGGCCAACGAGAAGTACGCCCAGGTCGAGCAGGTCAAGAAGTTCTTCATCCTCGAGCACGACCTGACGCAGGAGACCGACGAGCTCACCCCGACGCTCAAGGTCAAGCGGAACGTCGTCAACGAGAAGTACGCCGACCGCTTCGACGCCCTCTACGAGAGCTGAGCCGGGCCGGCTCCCGCAGCGGGGCCGGCTCCTATCCTCAAGGGGCATGCGCAGCGACCCCAGCGACAACGGCGGGCTGTTCGTCGGGCGGCGTCCAGGCACCCAGCCGGTCCACTACCGGGAAGCCCCCGTCTTCGGCGACGATCGCTCGCGGCGGCGCGACTCGGTGCTCGCGGCCGCGATCCTCGCACTGATGGTGCTCATCAACCTCTGCTTCTGGGGGCCGATCCCCGCCGGCTGGCTCTGGATCGTCTCCCATATCCCGTTCCTGGCCGAGCGGGTCTTCCTCGCGGTGATCGTCGCCCTCGTCGGGATCCTGCTCACCCTGGTCGGCGCCCTCTCGATTCTCAAGCAGCTCGACCGCGCGTGGGTGCTGGTGCGGCGGGCGGCGGGTTACGACCAGCGCGAAGGCGTCGTGGGCCGCGTCTTCGCCTACACCGCCTTCGTCGGCGTCTCCCTCTTCGGGCTGTGGATGGTGTTCGGGGGCGGCCTGGCCCAGATGGGCGAGGGCGGCACGCCGACCCCTCCCTGATGGGCCTGCTCGACCGCTACCGGCAGTTCCAGGAGCTCTCCCCCGAGGAGGTCAGCGAGGGCCTGCGCAAGGAGGCCGACGAGCGCCGCCGCAAGGCGCTCGACCGCGTCGGCGAGCTCGACCTCTCGCGCACGACCTGGCACGAGTACCCGCCCTCGGTGGTCGTGGACGCGATCACCTTCACGGCGCGGCGTGGACTTCACCGCTACGCCGACAGCGCCGGGGAGCTGCGCGCCGCGATCGCTCACCGCCACGGGATAGGGGCCGAAAGGATCGTCCTCGGGGACGGCGCCTCCCAGCTTCTCTCGAGCGCGGCCCAGGCACTGATGGAGCCGGGAGACGAGCTCCTCACGCCGTGGCCCTCCTACCCCCTCTACCCGGTGATGGCCCGCGAGGCCAGGGGCGAGGTGGCCACCGTCGCCAGCCACGACGTCGACGCAATCCTCGCAGCGGTCACGAAGAAGACCCGCCTGGTGGTGATCGCCAACCCGAACGACCCGACCGGGGAGCTGATCGCCTCCGGCGAGCTCGACCGGCTGCTTGGGGCGCTTCCCGAGCGGGTCGGAGTGCTGCTCGACGAGGCGCTGCGCGACTTCGTCTCCGCCGAGCAGCAGGACGCGGCGCTCCGCCTCACCGACCGCCACCCGCGGCTGATCGTCTTTCGCAGCTTCTCCAAGGCCTGGGGGCTGGCCGGGCTGCGCTGTGGCTACGCGGTCTGTGGCCCGGGGGCCGAGCCGCTGCTGGCCGGGCTGGGCCCGGCCCTCGGGATCGGCGAACTGACGCAGGCCGGGGTCCTGGAGGCGCTCGAGGCGATCCCCGGCGTGGTCGCCGGTCGGGCCGGCACCGTGGCCGCCGAGCGCACCAGGCTCTACGGCGAGCTGGCCGCCCTCCCGGTCGAGGCGCTGCCCGACAGCCAGGCCAACTTCCTCTGGATAGCCGCCGAGGGCATGGACGGCCCCGACCTCGCCTCGGCGCTGGCGCGCTTCTCGGTGAAGGTGGCCACCGGCGCGGCTCTCGGCGACCGCCGGCATGTTCGCGTGACCGTGCAGGACGAGGCGGCCTCCGCCCGCTTCCTGCGGGCCCTTGAACAGGCGCTGGGCCTGGGCTGACCGCTAGCGGCCGCGGCCGGCGGCCATGTCCACCGGGTCGGGCTCCTGCTCGGACTGGCGCAGGAGCGTGCCGGTGGTCTGCTCGAGAATCCGCTTCCAGGCCCGCGTCTTCTCCTGCTCGCGGGTTACGTGGCGGACGACCTTGCGCACCCGGGTGGCGGAGATCGTGATCCCGTGGCGGGCCATGATCTCCTTGTAGTAGTCGTAGTTGTCGGCGAGCTTGACGGTCACCGACTGGAAGCCGTGGCGGGCGATCTCCACGCGCTTGGTGAAGTCCATGATCGCCGTCTCGGACATCAGCCGGTCGTCGGCGTCGGGCTCGATCAGGACGATGTCCACGTCGGGGTAGCGCTTCTCCCAGCGGGCGGCGACCTCGTGGAGCCGCTGCCAGGCGATCAGGCGGAAGGACTGGTAGCCGATCTGGGCCATGCCCATGTCGCTGATGTGGCTCGGACGGGCGCCGGGCGTGTCCGGGTGGCTGCGGTCGTGGTCGCCGACGTAGGGCACCAGAGGGTTGACGACGATGATCAGCGTCGCGCCTGCGGCGACGGCCACGTCGACGTTGGTGGTCGAGATGATTCCCCCGTCGACCAGCTCGCGGTCGCCGACCCGCACCGGCTTGTAGAGCATCGGCAGCGCCGTCGATGCCCGCACTGCCCGGGAGATCGGGGTGTCGTCCCAGCCCTCGGCACCGAAGACGATCCGCTCACAGACGTCGAGGTCGGTGGCGGTGATGTAGAGCTCGCGTCCGAGGGCCCGGAAGTCGTTGGTCCGCTCGGGGTCGCTGAGGACCTCCTCCAGGTACTTCTCGAGTCCGCGGCCGCTGTAGAGGCCGGAGGGAAGGTCCTCGCCGAGGCCGAGGACAAGGTCCATCGCCGAAACCTCGCCGATCTTCGGGATCAGCTCGGCGGCCAGGCGGGCAAGCCGCAGCGGGAAGAGCGCCCCCGTCCGCGCGAACTCCTTGACGTTGGGCTTCATCGCCGTGGCGACGCTGACGTCGCGGAAGGGCGTGTCGCCGCGCCCGTTGACCACCTGCATCATCTCCGCTGGCGTGACCCCGTTGGCGGTCATCGCGGCGACGAAAGAGCCGGCGCTGGTGCCGACGTAGATGTCGAGGTCGTTGACGTTCCGGTTGACCGCCAGCAGGTCGAGCGCGCGCAGGGCCCCGATCTCGTAAACCCCGCCGGTCAGGCCCCCGCCCCCGAGAACGAGCGCCACCCGGTCCGACCGGGGGGACCGGCGCCGCGAGGACTCCATCTTCGGCGCGGGATCGAGCTTTACGACATCGCCCATCGCCTCCATTCTAGGCAGCGGGGCGGCGTCGGGCGCAGTGGTTACTACCCCCCAGAGGGCGCCATGAAGGCGAAATGGCGCCCCTGCGCCGGGGGCCCGCTAGCTTGGCCCTGTGCCGCTTGTCCCGTACAGCCGGCCCCGCCTCGCTGCGATCGCCGCCCTGGCCGCCTTCGCTGCCCTGCTCGCCTTCGCTCCGGGCGCGCTGGCGCTCACCCGGCAGGCCCTGGTCGCCAAGACGTCCAAGGCGATGAAGAAGGCCGGCCCGTACAGCGGCGCGCTCGTCCGCGACCTGACGACCGGAGAGGTCCTCTTCGAGCTGCGCCCCGGAGCCGACCGCATCCCCGCTTCGGTGGCCAAGCTCTACACCACCGCCGCTGCCCTGCGACGGATGGGAGCCTCGACCCGGCTCAACACCGACGTTCTGGCCACCGGGACGCTAGACGAGGACGGTCGGCTCGACGGCGACCTGGTGATCCGCGGCGGCGGCGACCCGACGCTAAGCGCTTCGGACATCGCGACGCTCGCCGGGCGCGTCGGGGCCTCGGGCATTCGCAGCGTCTCCGGATCGGTGGTCGGGGACGAGTCGCGTTTCGACACGCGGCGCGGCGGCTCGGGCTGGGGCTACAGCCCCTGGCTGGGTGGCTCGATCGGGGCGCTCGCGGTCTCCCGCGGCTGGGGCGACGGCGGGCCGGGCATCTCGGCTGCCCGCTCCTTCGCCCGGGCGGTCCGTGCGCGCGGGGTGCGGGTCAGGGGCCAGACGAAGACCGGCCGCACCCCCGACGGAGCCCGCCGCCTGGGTCGCGTCAGCTCGCCTACCGTCGCCGAGCTCTCGCGGCTGGTCAACTCGCCGTCGGACAACTTCATGGCCGAGGTGATGCTCAAGGAGCTGGGGGCCCGCTTCGGCGCCGCCGGCACGACCACGGCCGGGGCTGCCGTGGCCCGCTCGGTGGCCTCGGGCTTTGGTGCCAGCCCGCGGATCGCCGACGGGTCGGGCCTCTCGCGCTCTAACTCGACCTCCCCGCGGGACGTGATGGCGCTCATCATCGGCATGCGCCGCGGCGACGACCGGGATGCGTTCGAAGGCTCGCTCGCCGTCGCGGGCCGGACCGGAACCCTGGCCTCGCGGATGCGCGGGACGACGGCGGCGGGAAACTGCCGCGCCAAGACCGGGACGCTCAGCAACGTGAGCACGCTCGCGGGAACGTGCCGCTCGGCCTCCGGCCACACGATCGCCTTCGCCCTGATGATGAACGCGATTGCGCCGGCCAGGGGGCGCGTCCTGCAGGACTCGATTGCCCGCTCGCTGGCCCGCTACGCCGGCTAGGCGCCCAGCAGCTTCAGCAGCGCGGCTTCGTCGATCACCTTCACGCCCAGCCGCTCAGCCTTCTCGGCCTTGGAGCCCGGCGAGTCCCCGGCCAGCAGGTAGTCGGTCTTCTTCGAGACCGATGAGGTGACGCGCCCGCCGGCGGCGAGAATCTTCTCGGTCGCCTGCTCCCGGGTGAGGCCGGGGAGCGTTCCGGTGAGCACGAAGGTGGTGTCGGCAAGCGGGCCCTCGCCCGGCGGGGGACCCTCCTCCTCGAAGGTGAGGCCGACTTCGCGCAGGTCGGCGATCAGGGAGCGCATCCGGTCCGAGGCCAGGGTCTCGTGGATCTGGGCGGCGACGATCGGGCCGATACCCGGCGTCTGGGCGATCTCCTCCTCGTCGGCGCCGAGCAGCGCATCGATCGAGCGAAAGCGCTGGGCCAGGTTGCGACCGTTGACCTCGCCGACGCCTTCGATCCCCAGCGCGAAGAGCACCCGGGCAAAGGGGCGCCCGCGCGACTCCTCCAGGGAGTTCACGAGGTGGGTGGCCGAGAGCTCCCCCATCCCCTCGAGTCCGGCCAGCTGCTCGACCGTGAGCCGGTAGAGGTCGCCGGCCGTCTCGATCATGCCCTCCCCGAGGAGCGTGTCGACGTGCTTGTCGCCGAGCCCGTCGATGTCCATCGCCCCGCGGGAGACGAAGTGCTGGAGCAGCTGGCGGCGCCGGCCCGGGCAGTCGGCGTTAGGGCACTTGGTGAAGACCGAGTCGTCGGGCTTGACGGTCGCCGTCCCGCAGGCCGGGCACTTCTTAGGCGGCTTTACCGGGCGCGAGCGGCCCTTCTTCTCCGCGGCGTGCGGGGCGGGCGAGACCACCTGGGGAATGACGTCGCCGGCCCTCAGGACGATCACCGCGTCGCCGACCCGGAGGTCCTTGCGGACCACGTCCTCCTCGTTGTGGAGAGTCGCCATCGAGACGGTCACGCCACCCACGTGAACCGGCTCGAGCATCGCTGCCGGGTGGAGGTCCCCGAACTTGCCGACGTTCCACTCGACCGCGTTGAGGGTCGTGACCTTGGTGGTCGGCGGGAACTTCCAGGCGATCGCCCAGCGCGGGTCGCGGCCAACCACGCCGAGCCGGCGCTGAAGCTCGAAGTCGTCGACCTTCACCACAACTCCGTCGATCTCGAAGTCGAGGTTGCCGCGGTTCTCGCCCCAGCGCTCGCAGAGCTCGATCACCTTCTTCTCGCCCCGGGCCCGCTCGATATCGGCGTTCACCGGGAAGCCCTTGCCGCGCAGCCACTCGAGCGTCTCCCACTGGCTCTCCAGCTCGAGGTTCTCGGAGGCGCCGATCCCGTAGGCCCAGAGGGAGAGCGGCCGCTCGGCGGCCAGGCGCGGATCGAGCTGGCGGATCGTGCCGGCCGCGGCGTTGCGCGGGTTCATGAAGGTCGGCTCGCCCTGCTCGGCGCGCCGCTCGTTGAGCTCCGTGAAGTCCCTGAGAGACATGTAGACCTCTCCCCGCACCTCGAGCAGCCCCTTGGGCCCGTCGATCTTCAGCGGGACCGAGGGGATCGTCTTGAGGTTGTGCGTTACGTCTTCCCCCACCTCCCCGTTCCCGCGGGTGGCCCCCCGCTCGAGCACCCCGTCCCGGTAGAGGATCGAGATGGCCAGCCCATCGACCTTCGGCTCGCAGACGTACTCGAAGCTCTTGCGCTCGATCCCCTCGCGGGCCAGGTGGTTGCGCATCCGCGCCGCCCACGCATCGAGCTCCTCGGCGTTGCGGGCGTTGGCCAGCGAGAACATCGGCTCCGGGTGCTGGACCTTCTCAAGCGCACTGACCGGTTCGGCTCCGACGCGCTGGGTCGGCGAATCCGGCGTGACCAGCTCAGGGTTGTCGCGCTCGATCGCGCGGAGCTCGTCGAGGAGAGCGTCGTACTCGTCGTCGGCGATCTCAGGGTCGTCGGCGACGTAATAGAGCTCGTTGTGACGGCGGATCTCCCGCCGGAGCTCCTCGGCGCGCTTGGCCGGTGCGCTCACCCTGATTCCGGGGCCGCGGGATGGAGCAGCCGCTCGAGGGCGCTGTCGCTGAGGTGCTGGATTCCGTCCACGTAGGTGAGGTCGAAGTGCAGGGGGGTGACCGAGATCATCCCCTCCGCGACGGCGGCAAGGTCGGTTCCCGGCTCGTCCTCATAACCGTGGTCGGCCCCGTAGATCAGGTAGCGGCGCCGGCCGTCTCCCTCGTCGTGCTCGAGGGTCAGTTCGTCTCGGTAGATCCGCTTGCCCAGGCGCGTGGCGTGGACGCCGAGCGGCTCGCCGCCGGGCACGTTCACGTTCAGCAGCGTCCCCTCGGGCAGCCGTATCTCCTCGAGTCCGGCGACCAGGCCGGCCGTGAAGCGGGCGCCGGTACCGAAGTCGAAGTGGCGTCCCATCCGGAAGTCCATCTCCCTCAGCGTCGACTGCTGGGATACCGCCACGGCGGGGATCCCCAGAACTATCCCCTCGAGGGCAGCGGCAACGGTGCCGGAGTAGGTGACGTCGTCACCGAGGTTGGAGCCGTGGTTTATGCCGGAGACGATCAGCTCCGGCACGAAGCCGTCGATAACACCGAGCTGGGCGAACCGGACACAGTCGACCGGGGTCCCGTCGGTGGCGTATCCGACGGACCCATCGTCGAAGGGGACCTCCTCCAGCCAGAGGGGCCGGCGCGTGGTGATCATCCGCGCCATCGCCGAGCGGTTGCCGTCGGGGGCGATCACCGCGAGCTCCACCCCGGGCACGGCGGCCAGCTCGCGCCTCAGCGCCTGCAGCCCCTCGGCCTCGATTCCGTCGTCGTTGGTGAGCAGGACCCTCATCGGCCCGCCTCACGATATAGCGCGCCCCGCCGGGCGCCTGTGGGCTCCGGAAGGCTCAGACGAGCTCGATGTAGACCATCTCGGTCGAGTCGCTGCGGCGCGGCCCAAGCTTCAGGATGCGCGTGTAGCCACCGGGACGGTCGGCGTAGCGGGGAGCGATCTCGACGAAGAGCTTATGGACGGCGAACTTGTCCTGGCCCAGGGCGGCGAGCGCCTGCCGGCGCGAATGGAGGTCGTCTGTCTTGGCCAGCGTGATCAGCTGCTCGATCTCCGGCTTGACCGCCTTGGCCTTGGCCTCGGTCGTCTTGATCCGCTCGTGCTCGATGACCTCCTTGCAGAGGTTGCGCAGCAGCGCCTTTCGGTGGGAGCTCGAGCGGCTGAGCTTATGTCGGGTCTTCTGGTGGCGCATGGCCGGATTATCCCCGGATCAGTCCTCGCGGAGCGTCAGGCCGCGGGCGGCGAGCGTCTCGACGACCTCGTCGATCGACTTGCGACCGAAGTTCGGGATCGCCGCCAGCTCGTCCTCGGACTTGGAGAGCAGCTCTCCGATCGTCTGGATGCCGGCCCGCTTGAGGCAGTTGTACGAGCGCACGCCGAGCTCGAGCTCCTCGATGAGAATGTCGTCGTCGGCGCCGCCGACCGCGATCGGGGCGACCCCGGGCATCCCGGGAACACCACCCTCGAGCACGCCTACAGGGCCCTGGCGAAGCTCCTCGATGCGGTCCTCGTCGGTGAAGATCGCCAGCTGGCTGATCAGGATCTCGGAGGCCTCGCGAAGGGCGGCCTGCGGGTCGATCGAGCCGTCGGTCTCGATGTCGAGGGTGAGCTTGTCGAAGTCGGTCCGCTGGCCGACGCGGGCCTGCTCGACCGAGTAGGCGACGCGGCGCACCGGCGAGAAGATCGAGTCGACCGGGATGACGCCGATCGGCTGATCCTCGGTCTTATTCTCCTCCGCGGGGCGGTAACCGCGGCCGCGGCCGATCGTCAGGTACATCTCGAGCTTGGTCTTCTTCTCAAGGGTGGCGATGTGGGCCTTCGGGTTGAGGATCTCTACGCCGGCGGGAAGGTCGATGTCCTTGGCGGTGATCTCGCCCGGTCCGGTCACGACCAGCGGTGCCTCGACCTCGGTCGCGTCGGAGTGCATCCGGCAGACGACTCCCTTGAGGTTGAGGATGATGTCGGTGACGTCCTCCTTGACCCCGTCGATGTTGGAGAACTCGTGGGCGACGCCCTCGATCCGGACGCTCGTCACCGCGGCGCCCGAGAGCGAGCTCAGCAGGACGCGGCGCAGCGAGTTGCCGAAGGTGTAGCCGAAGCCGCGGTCGAGCGGCTCGATGACGAACGAGCCACGGTCGTCGTCGGACTTCTCGCTGGTGATTCGGGGGATCTGGAAATCGAGCATCGGGGTTCCTGTCGTCGTGTTCTGCGCGCCGCCCTCGGCGGCGTCGTTCGCGCCGCGGCCCTCCTGCGGGCCCCGGCGCTAAAGCCTGTTCCTACTTCGAGTACAGCTCGACGATGAGCTGTTCCTGCACGGGGGTGGCGATCTCCTTGCGCTCGGGCGAGCGCAGGACCTTCGCCGTGAGCGAATCGTGGTCGGCCTGGAGCCAGGCCGGGACCTGCGCGGTCAGCTCGGTCGCGGCCCGGACGACGGGCTCGCCGGGGCTGCCGGCCTTGAAGGCGATGACGTCGCCCTCGCTTACCTGGAAGCTGGGGATGTCGACGCGGCGGCCGTTGATCGTCCAGTGGCCGTGGCGGATCAGCTGGCGGGCCTGGCGGCGCGAGCCGGCGAAGCCAAGGCGCACGAGCACGTTGTCGAAGCGCTGCTCGAGCAGGGTGAGGAGGTTCTCGCCGGTGACGCCGCTCTGGCGGCTGGCCTTCTCGTAGTAGCGGCGGAACTGGCTCTCCAGGACCCCGTAGTAGCGGCGGGCCTTCTGCTTCTCGCGCAGCTGGACGCGGTACTCGCTCTGCTTCTGGCGGCCGCGGCCGTGGTCGCCCGGCGGGTAGGCGCGGCGCTCGATGCTGCACTTGTCGGTCAGGCAGCGCTCACCCTTGAGGAAGAGCTTCTCCCCCTCGCGGCGGCACTGCTTGCACTGCGGTCCGGTGTCGCGGGCCATCGGTCAGCTCACCTCACACCCGGCGCCGCTTGCGGGGGCGGCACCCGTTGTGGGCGTGCGGGGTCACGTCGCGGACGCTCGTGACCTCGAGGCCGGCGGCCTGGAGCGAGCGGATAGCCGTCTCGCGCCCGGAGCCGGAGCCCTTGACGAAGACCTCGACCTTCTGGAGGCCCTGCTCCATCCCCTTGCGGGCCGCCGCGTCGGCGGTGACCTGCGCGGCGAAGGGGGTCGACTTGCGGGAGCCGTTGAAACCGGCGCTGCCGGCCGACTCCCATGCGATGACGTTCCCTTCGCGGTCGGTGAGGGAGACGATGGTGTTGTTGAACGAAGTCTTGATGTGGGCCTGGCCGACCGGAACGTTCTTCCGGGCCTTGCGGCGTCCACGGGCTGGTCTCTTGGGTGCGGGCACTTAAATCCTCAGGTCTTCGTGGGGGCCTTCTTGCCGGCCACCTGCATGCGCTTGGGACCCTTGCGGGTACGGGCGTTGGTCTTGGTGTTCTGGCCGCGGACGGGAAGCTTGCGCCGGTGGCGGATCCCGCGGTAACAGCCGATCTCTCCCAGGCGCTTGATGTCCTGCGAGCGCTCGCGGCGAAGGTCGCCCTCCACGACGAGCTCGTTGTCGATCACGCCACGGATCCGGGAGACCTCGTCCTCGGTGAGGTCGCGGACCTGGGTGTCCGGGTTGACGTTGGCCTCCTCGAGGATCTTGAGCGAGGTTGAGCGGCCGATGCCGTAGACGTAGGTGAGTCCGATCTCGACGCGCTTGTTGAGGGGGATGTTGATCCCTGAAATACGGGCCATTCAGCTCACCCCTGGCGCTGCTTGTGACGCGGGTTCGGGCAGATGACGAGGACGACGCCGCGACGCCTGATGACCTTGCACTTTTCGCACATCGGCTTGACCGAGGGCCTTACCTTCATCTCGCCTTCTTCTCGATGGTCCGTGGAGAGGCTCTGGAGACCGCAGGAGGCCGCCGCTACCGCTCACGGATTGAAGCTTCCGCTCAGGAACCCGCCCTGAACTCGAAGCTCGTACGGTAGCAAAACCGCGGCAAATTCCGGGCTTGAGGACGCTCACCGGCGCTCCCTGACGAGCTCGTGCCACGGATTGAGGATCCGCGGCCCCTTGTCGGTGATCGCCACGGTGAACTCGAAGTGGGCCGACTGGGAGCCGTCGTCGGTGTAGACCGACCAGCCGTCGGAGGCCATGTGGACCTCCGGACCCCCCACGTTGACCATCGGCTCGATGGCCAGCACCATGCCGTCCCGGAGCTTCGGGCCCTTCCCCGGTGGGCCGTAGTTGGGGACCTGCGGGTCTTCGTGCATCTCCCGGCCGACCCCGTGGCCGACCAGGGTTCGGATGACCGAGAAGCCGGCCGCCTCGACCCGCTCCTGGACCGCGTGGGAGATGTCCCCGACGCGGTTGCCCGGGCGGGCCTGGTCGACCGCGTCGAAGAGCGAAGCCTCGGTGGCCGCGAGCATCCGGGCGGTCTCCGGGTCTATCTCCCCCACCGCGAAGGTGCAGGCGCCGTCGGCCACCCATCCGTCGAGCGTTACGCCGATATCGATCGAGATGATGTCGCCGTCGGCGAGCGTGACCTCGCCGGGAATGCCGTGGACGACGAGCGAGTTCGGCGAGGCGCAGATCGAGCCGGGGAAGCCGCGATAGCCCTTGAACGAGGGGACGGCACCCTGGGAGCGGATGTACTTCTCGGCAGCGTGGTCGAGCTGGGCGGTGGTGATGCCGGGCCGGATCATGTCGGCGACCAGCTCCATCGTCCGGGCGTGGATGGCGCCGGCGGCGGCCATCTTCTCGATCTCCTCAGGACTCTTGCGGACGATCACTGCGCGCGGGTCAGATCTCTTCTTCGCGGCGCAGCGTCGAGATCGTCGCCCGGATGTGGCCTGCGACCTCGTTCGGCGCGGCGGTTCCGTCGAAGCGCTGCAGGAGGCCGAGGTCGTCGTAGTAGGCGACCAGCGGGGCGGTCTGCTCGTGGTAGACGGCGAGCCGGTTGCGGACGGTCTCGGGCTGGTCGTCTTCGCGCTGGACGAGCGGGGTTCCGTCGACGTCGTCGATTCCCTCCACCTCCGGCGGGTCGAAGTCGACGTGATAGACGCGCCCCGACTCGGGATTGACCCGGCGGCCGGAGATCCGCTTGACGATCTCCTCGTCGGGGACCTCCACGAGGATCACCGCGGTCAGCGTCCGGTCCAGCCCGGCGAGGGCGTCGCCGAGCGCGTCGGCCTGCCCGATCGTGCGGGGGAAGCCGTCGAGCAGGAAGCCGTCGCGGGCGTCGTCCTCGCCCAGGCGCTCGATGATCACGCCGATGATGACCTCGTCGGGGACCAGGTCGCCGGCGTCCATGTAGCCCTTGGCCGTCTGGCCGAGCTCGGTGCCGTCGGCGACCGCCTGGCGCAGGATGTCGCCGGTGGAGATGTGGGGCAGGTCGAACTCGTCCCGCAGCCTCTCGGCCTGGGTGCCCTTGCCGGCACCGGGAGGCCCGAGGAGGATCAGGTTGAGCTCGCTCACTTGAGGAAGCCCTCGTAGTTGCGCATCATCAGCTGGGCCTCGAGCTGCTTCATCGTGTCGAGCGCGACGCCGACGACGATCAACAGCGAGGTTCCGCCGAAGTAGAAGTTCGCGGCGGTCTGGTTGATGAGGATCGTCGGCAGCGCGGCGACCGCGGCCAGGTAGAGGGCGCCCGGGAAGGTGAGGCGGGCGAGGATCCTGTCGAGGAACTCGGCCGTGGGCCTGCCCGGTCTCACTCCGGGTATGAAGCCGCCGTACTTCTTAAGGTTCTCGGCCTGATCCACGGGGTTGAACGTAATGGCCGTGTAGAAGTAGGTAAAGAGGATGATCA
Source organism: Solirubrobacteraceae bacterium (assembly GCA_040399005.1). Classification (GTDB taxonomy): domain Bacteria; phylum Actinomycetota; class Thermoleophilia; order Solirubrobacterales; family Solirubrobacteraceae; genus F1-60-MAGs163. The sequence goes on along the minus strand of JBBATA010000018.1, from coordinate 14,856 downwards.
GGATCGTCTCGCCGAGCAGGTAGGCCCAGCCGGACGGGGCGAAGAAGTCGGCGACGTTTTGGGCCCACGGCGCCTGGATCAGCTGGCCGACCGTCGGCGGGAAAGCCATCAGCGAGGCAGCGAAGATCACCGGGATCACGCCGGCCATGTTCACCCGCAGCGGCAGGTAGGTCTGGCCGCCGCCGCTCATCCGCTTGCCGATCACGCGCTTGGCGTACTGCACCGGGATGCGGCGCTGGCCCTCCTGGATGAAGACCACCGCGGCGATGACCGCGAGCGCCAGGAAGGGCATCATGACCTTGAAGACCTGGTCGGGGCTGGTCCACCAGGCCTGGACGCCGTTGGGCAGGCCCGCGACGATCGAGGCAAAGATCATCAGCGAGATGCCGTTGCCGATGCCGCGCTGGGTGATCAGCTCACCGAGCCACATGACCACGACGCAGCCGGCGGTGAGCGTCAGGACGATCAGGAAGACGGTCCCGACATTGAAGTTGTCGATCACCGGCTGGCCGGCGCTGCCCTCGAACGAGCGGAAGAGGAAGACGTAGCCGATCGCCTGCCCGAAGGCCAGGCCGACGGTGAGGTAGCGCGTGTACTGGGTGATCTTCTGCTGGCCGACCTCGCCCTCCTTGGAGAGCTTCTCGAGCGAGGGGAGCACCACGGTCAGTAGCTGGAGGATGATCGAGGCCGTGATGTACGGCATGATCCCCAGCGCGAAGACCGCGATCCGGGAGAGGCCGCCGCCGCTGAAGGTGTTCAGGAGGTTGAGGATCCCGCCGCCGCCGAACTGCTGCTGGATCGCCTCGACCGCCTTTACGTCCACGCCCGGCACGGGGATGTAGGCGCCGATCCGGTAGAGCGCGAGCATGCCGCCCGTGAAGAGCAGCTTCTTGCGAATGTCGGCGACCGTAAAGGCGCTGAGGATGGTCCCGAGCATGCTTTCGGGAGTCTAGGCTCCTACGGCTCTACGGTGACGCAGGTTCCGCCGGCCGCTTCGATCGCCGCGCGGGCCGAGGCGCTGAATCCGTGGGCGTGGACGGTCAGCGGCTTGCTGATCTCGCCCTTGGCCAGGACCTTCACCGGGACGCCGGGGCGCTGCCCCAGGCCCTTGGCGCCAAGGGCCTCGATGGTGACTTCGGCGCCGGAGTCGAAGCGGGCGTCGAGGTCGCCGATGTTGACGGCCTGCGTGTGGGTGCGGAAGCGCTCGAAGGGCATCGACTTCTTCATGTTCGGGCCGCGCAGCTTGCGCATCCGCTTCTGAATCGGCATCTGGCCGCCCTCGAACCGGGTCCGGTCCTTGGCGCCCGACCTGGAGCCGTAGCCCTTCTGGCCGCGGCCTGCGGTCTTGCCGAATCCCGAGCCTTCGCCCCGGCCCACGCGCTTGCGGGGCCTGCGGCTTCCGGGCGCCGGGCTGAGGCTGTGAAGGCCGAAGCGCTCGTTCTCGGCGCCCGCCGCCGGGGCCTGGGCCTTCGCTGACGGCTTGGCGGCAGCAGGCTTCTTCGCAGCGGCGTTGCTGGCGGCAGGCTTCTTTGCGGCCGGCTTTGCGGCAGCCTTGCCTGCGGCCGGCTTCTTTGCGGCGGGCTTCTTCGCCGCCGGCTTTCCGGCCTCGTCCTCGGGCTTCTTGGCAGGCGGCATCAGGAACCCTCGACCTTCACGAGGTGACGGACGGTGTGGAGCATGCCCCGCGCCTGCGGACTGTCGGCCACCTCGACGGTCTGGCCGATGCGGCGAAGCCCGAGCGAACGCAGGGTTTCGAGCTGGTTGGCCTTGCAGCCGTTGGAGGACCTGACCTGGGTCACCTGGACGGTGCTCATGACTCAGCGCCCTCCTCGCCCTCGGCGTTGGGGACCTCTTCACCCTCGGGGAGCACGGTGTCGCCGGGCTCGCCGGCCGGCAGCTCGGCCTCCTCGGCAACGACGGTCTCTTCGACCGCGACCTCGGCGGGAGCCTCCTCAACGGCAACGGTCTCCTCGACGGCCACGGCGACCGGCGCCTGGCCTTCGTCGGCGCCCGCCTGGGCGGCCGGGTCGGGGGCCGGTCCCTTCTCGAGGCCAAGTACCTCGGCCACCGTCAGGCCGCGAATCTCGGCAACCTCTTCCGGGGTGCGCAGCGAGCGCAGGCCCTCGACGGTCGCCTTGACGAGGTTGATCGGGTTCTGGGAACCGAGGCTCTTGGAGAGGATGTCGTGAATCCCGGCGAGCTCGAAGACCGCGCGCACGCCGCCGCCGGCGATGACGCCGGTACCGGGAGAGGCCGGCTTCATGAAGACGCGCCCGGCCCCGAAGACGCCGGTGGTCTGGTGGGGAATGGTCGACCCGTAGCGCGGCACGCGGAAGAGATTCTTCTTGGCCTGCTCGACGCCCTTCTGGATGGCCACGGGGACCTCGTTGGCCTTGCCGTAGCCGACGCCGACGACGTCCTTCTCGTCACCGACCACCACCAGGGCGGTGAAGGAGAAGCGCCGGCCGCCCTTGACGACCTTGGCGACACGGTTGATCTCCACGACCCTCTCCTGGAGGTCGAGTCCTGCGGCGCTGACGGTTCTGTCGATCTGGCTGTTCATCGCTTATCTCCGGTTCTCAGACGTTCAGGCCGCCCTCGCGAAGGCCCTCGGCGAAGGCCTTGACGCGGCCGTGGTAGCGGTATCCGCCGCGGTCGAAGACGACCGAGTCGACGCCGGCAGCCTTGGCCCGCTCGGCGAGCATCTGCCCAAGCTTTGTTGCCTGCTCCATCGGCGGCAGCGAACGCACGTCGGCCTCGGTCCAGCTGGCCGCTGCGACCGTGTGCCCGCTCTCGTCGTCGATGAGCTGGGCCATGATCCCGCGGTTGGAGCGGAAGACGGAGACGCGCGGACGCTGCGCGGTGCCCTGGACCTTCGCGCGGACGCGGCGGCGGCGGCGAAGGCGCCTCTGTGGTGCGGTCTTGACGCTCATGCGCGCTTACCGACCTTCCGGATCACGTGCTCGTCCCGGTAGCGGATCCCCTTGCCCTTGTAGGGCTCCGGCGGGCGGCGCTTGCGGATGTTGGCGGCGGTCTCGCCGACCATCTGCTTGCTGATGCCCCGAACCTTTACCTCGGTCGGCTCGGGAACCTCGAACTCGATCCCCTCGGGGGCGGTGATCTCCACCGGGTGCGAATAGCCGAGAGCCAGCACGAGGTCTTTGCCCTTGAGCTGGGCCCGGTAGCCGACCCCCTGGATCTCGAGCGTCTTCTCGAAGCCGGTGGTCACGCCCTCGACCATGTTGGCGATCAGCGAGCGGCTCAGCCCGTGGAGGGCCCGGTGCTCGCCGCGGTCGGTCGGGCGGGCGACGGTGACCGTGTCGCCGTCCTGGGTGACGGTCAGGTCGCGCGAGATCTTCTCCGAGAGCTCGCCCTTGGGACCCTTGACGGTCACGAGGCCCGGCTCGATCACTACTTCGACGCCTTCCGGCACGGTTATGGGGTTCTTACCGATACGCGACATGGCTCACCAGACGTACGCGACGACCTCTCCCCCGACGCCTGCGGCGCGGGCCTCGTGGCCGGTCATGACCCCGCTGGAGGTCGAGACGATTGCGGTGCCCATCCCGCCCTGGACCTTGGGGATGGCCCCGCGGTGGACGTAGAAGCGCTGGCCCGGACGCGAGGCGCGCTTGAGCCCGGTGATGGCGCTGCTGCGGTCCTCGCCGTACTTGAGGTCGACCCTCAGCACGGGAGCCGGGCGCCCGTCACCGGCGGGAACGACCTCGAATCCGGAGATGTATCCCTGCTCGGTGAGGATCCTGGCCATCTCGTTCTTGAGCTTGGACGCAGGCACCTCGACCGAGTCGTGCTCGGCGATGATCCCGTTGCGCACGCGGGTCAGGAAGTCGGATATGGGATCGGTCATCGACATGGTCTCACCAGCTGCTCTTGGTCATCCCGGGGATGTAGCCGTTGTGGGCGAGCTCGCGCAGGCAGATACGGCAGACGCCGAACTTCCGGTAGACCGCCCGGGAGCGTCCGCAGCGTCGGCAGCGGCTGTAGCGGCGGGTCGGGTACTTGGGCTCGCGGGCCTGCTTTACGCGCTGTGAAGTCTTGGCCATGGCTCAGCTCTCCTCTTCCGGAGTCTCGTCGTCGTTCTCGTCGCCGGCCGGCTCTGCGTCGGCGGCCTCCTCCACTGCTTCCCCGGCGGCCTCCTCGGCGCCGGCCTCTTCGGCGCTGTCGTCGCCGGTGGCCTCTTCCCCGGCCGAATCGTCGGCGGCGGAGGCTTCGGGCTCGTCGCCCCCAGCATCGGCTTCGGACTCGTCGCCGGCTTCGGGCTCCTGCGCCGGCGGCGCCGGTGCCTCTTCGGGCTCGGGTGCCTTCTCCTCGACCTGGACGAAGGGCATCCCGAACATCTCGAGCAGGGCCTTGCCCTCCTCGTCGGTCCGGGCGGAGGTGGTGATGGAGATGTCCAGGCCCCGGATCTGGTCGACGGCGTCGAAGTCGATCTCCGGGAAGATGATCTGCTCGCGGACGCCGATCGTGTAGTTGCCGCGGCCGTCGAGGCGGGCCGGCAGGCCGCGGAAGTCACGGATGCGCGGGATGGCGACCGAAGTGAGCCGGTCGAGGAACTCGTAAGCGCGCTCGCCGCGGAGGGTCACGGCCAGGCCGACCGGCATCTCCTCGCGAAGCTTGAAGTTGGCGATCGCCTTGCGGGCCCGGCGCACGTTCGGCTGCTGGCCGGCGATCTGCGCGAGCTGCTCGGAGGCGGCCTCGATGACCTTGGAGTCCTGCTTGCCGTCGCCGACCCCCATGTTGAGGGTGATCTTCTCGAGCTTCGGCGCCTGCATCACGGAGGTGTAGCCGAAACGCTCGACGAGGGCAGGACGGATCTCCTCCTCGTAACGCTGCTTGAGACGGGCGGGTGTCTGCGTGGCGGTCATCAGTCGATCGCCGTCCCCGAACGCCTGGCCACGCGCTTGCGGACCCCGCCCTCACGGGTTACGCCGATCCGGGTCGGCTTCTTGTCCTTGGGGTCGATGAGCATGACGTTGCTTACGTGAATGGGGCCTTCGCTTTCGATGACGCCGCCGGCGGCCTCTTCCGGCGTTGCGCCCGGGAGCTGAGAGGGACGGACGTGGCGCTTGATGATGTTCAAGCCCTCCACGAAAACCCTGTCGTTCCCGCGATCCACACGCAGGACGCGACCGCTCTTGCCGCGGTCCTTCCCGCTGATGACGACAACCTCGTCGCCGGTGCGAATACGCATGGCCATGCTAGAGCACCTCCGGGGCGAGGGAGATGATCTTCATGAAGTTGCGGTCGCGCAGCTCGCGGGCGACCGGGCCGAAAATGCGGGTGCCGACCGGGTTGTTGCCCTCGTCGATGATCACGGCGGCGTTCTCGTCGAAGGCGATGTAGGTGCCGTCCTCGCGGCCGAACTCCTTGCGGGTGCGCACGACGACCGCCTTGACGACCTCGCCCTTCTTGACCGAGCCGTTCGGCGTGGCCTGCTTGACCGTGGCGGTGATCACGTCACCGACGTGCGCGTACCTGCGGCTCGAGCCGCCCTGGACACGGATGCAGAGGATCTCGCGGGCACCGGTGTTGTCGGCCACACGCAGCCGGGACTCGTTCTGGATCATCGGGCGCGCTCCACGACTTCCACCAGGCGCCAGCGCTTGGTGCGGGACATCGGGCGCGTCTCGACCACGCGGACCAGGTCCCCGACGCCGGCATCGTTGGCCTCGTCGTGGACGTGGAGCTTCTTGGTCGAGCGGACGATCTTCTGGTACTTCGGGTGGCGCTTGGCGATGTCGACGCGGACGGTGATCGTCTTGTCGGCCTTGTTGGAGGTGACTACCCCCTGGCGCACCTGGGCGGTGCCGGGCTCGACTGCGGCCGGCGGGGTCGCTTCGCGCGGGCCGGCGGCCACGTGCTTCTCGCGGCGACGCTTGCGCCAGCGTGAGCGCGAAGCGGCCTTGCGGCGGCGCTCGGCCTGGCGCTCCTCCTTGCGCTCTTCGGGCGTGCGCTGCGGCTTGGCCTCAACCTTGGCCTCACGGCGGGTGCGCTTGCGCTCGGTCTTTGCGGCGTTGAACTTCGAGGGCTCACCATCGCCATCGCTGTCACCGCCGGAACCGGCATCGCCTGCCGGCTCGTCGGCCGGGGCATCGTCGGCCGGAGCCTCCTCGTCTGGGGCTTCCCCGGCAGGCTCATCCGCGGCAGCGGGCTCTTCCGCGGGAGTCTCCTCCGCGGCAGGCTCCTCGGCCGGCGTCTCCTCGACAGCTGCCTCTTCGGCCGGTGTCTCTTCCACGGTCTCTTCGTTCTCGTTCTCTTCGCTCATGACTGCTCTTCGGTCTCGGTCTCTTCGGTGGCTTCGGTCGGCTCCGCGGACGCGGCGGGAGCGGCGGCGGGCTCATCGACGGCCTCGGTCTCGCGCTCGCGGGCAACGGTCAGCGCACGGGCCAGCTCGCGGCGCGCCTCGCGCAGGCCGGCAGTGTTCTCCAGCTCGCCGCTGGCGTTCTGGAAGCGAAGGTCGAGGAGCGTGCGACGGGTGTCGGCGATGAGCTGGTTCAGCTCCTGCGGGGTCTTGTCACGGAGTTCGGTGGCGGTGCTCACAGCTCACCCTCCCGGGCCACGATCTTGGTGCGGACCGGCAGCTTGCGCCCGGCCAGGCGAAGCGCCTCGCGGGCAAGCGGCTCGGGGACTCCGGCGAGCTCGAACATCACGCGGCCGGGCTTGACGACCGCCTCCCAGCCCTCGGGACCGCCCTTGCCGGAGCCCATGCGGGTCTCGGCCGGCTTCTTGGTGAACGGCTTGTCGGGGAAGATGTTGATCCAGACCTTCCCGCCACGCTTGATCTTGCGGGTCATGGCCACGCGGGCGGCCTCGATCTGGCGGGCCGTGATGTGGCCGTGGTCCAGGGTCTTGAGGCCGTAGTCGCCGAACTGGACGCTCGTCTGCGCGCGCGAGTAGCCGCGGTTGCGCCCACGCATGACCTTCCGGTGCTTAACGCGCTTGGGAGCGAGCATCAGGCGCCACCACCCTGCGGCCCGCGGCCGCCACGGTCACGGCCGCCTGCGCCGCCACGATCACGTCCGCCTGCTCCGCCACGGTCACGGCCGCCTGCGCCGCCACGACCCTGCTGCTGGTCGGGAGCGGGGGCCTCCATGTCGGTGAGGTCGGCGCCCTTGAAGCCCTCGGGCATGATCTCGCCCTTGTTGATCCAGCACTTCACGCCGATACGGCCGAAGGTCGTGCGGGCCTCGCAGAAGCCGTAGTCGATGTCGGCACGGAGGGTGTGGAGCGGAACGCGGCCGTCGGAGTAGCTCTCGGTGCGGGCCATCTCGGCGCCGCCAAGCCGGCCGCTCACCTGGATCTTGCAGCCCTTGGCACCGGAGCGCATGGCGCTGGTGAGGGCGCGCTTCATGGCCCGGCGGAAGGCGACGCGGTTCTGGAGCTGCTCGGCGACCGACTGGGCGACGAGGGTCGCGTCGAGCTCGGGACGCTTGATCTCGCGGATGTTCACCTTCACCGACTTGCCGGTGATCTGGTGCAGGTCGCGACGCAGGGCGTCGACCTCGACCCCGGACTTGCCGATGACGATGCCGGGGCGCGCGGTGTGGATGTTCACCTCGACCTCGGTGGAGTCCTTGCGGATCGTGATCTGCGAGATGCCGGCGTGGGCGAGCTTGTTCTCGATGTGGACGCGGATCCAGGTGTCCTCGGCCAGGTAGTCGGCGAAGTCCTTCTCGCTGAACCAGTGCGACTTCCAGTCGTGGATGTAGCCCACGCGCATCGACTCGGGATGGACCTTCTGCCCCATGGCTACTCCTCGCCCTTCGTTGAGAGGGCAATCGACAGGTGGCTGGTGCGCTTGTTGATCCGCGAGGCGCGGCCCTGGGCGCGCGGGCGGAAGCGGCGAAGCGTCGGGCCCTCGTCGGCCTGCGCGACCAGTACGACGAGCTCGTCGCCGGGAAGTTCGTGGTTGTTCTCCGCGTTGGCGACCGCCGACTCGAGCAGCTTCGACCAGTCGCGGGCGACCGCGCGTGGAGCGTGGTCCAGGATCGCCCGGGCGTCGGGCACCGAACGGCCGCGGATGTGGTCGCAGACCAGCCGGGCCTTGCGGGCCGAGGTACGCACGTACTTCGCCTTGGCCCTCACGACCGGACGCTCGACCCCGCCGATCTCCTCGACCGGGGCAGGCGTGGGCAGCGGGCGGGCCTTGGGCTCGACCGGCTTGGGCGCCTCGGCCTCGGGCTCATCGCCCTCGTCCTTCTTGCCACGGCCCTTCTTCGGCTTCTCCTCGGCCTCCGGCGTGGACTCGGCCTCGGGCTCCGCGGGGGCAGCCTCCTGCTCCGGAGCCTCCTCCGCGGGAGTCTCCTCCGTGGCCTCGGCGGCCTCCTGCCCCTTGGCCTCGGCGGCAGGCTCGTCCCCCTTGCGGCGGCGCAGGCCGCGACGCTTCTTGGGCTCCTCTTCGGGGGTCTTCTCGTCGGCCATCAGGACTTGACCTCCCCGGCGCCCATGTGGCCGCGGTAGGTGCGGGTGGGAGCGAACTCGCCGAGCTTGTGCCCGACCATCGACTCGCTGATGAAGACAGGGACGTGCTTGCGACCGTCGTGGACGGCGATCGTGTGGCCGACCATCTCGGGGAAGATCGTCGAGGTGCGCGACCAGGTCTTGAGCATGGTCTTGTCGCCGTTCTCGTTCATCTTCACGATCTTCGAGAGGAGGCGCTCGTCTACGTACGGGCCCTTCTTGCTTGAGCGGCTCACTTAGCGGCCCGCCTTCCCGCGGCGCCGGCCGCGAACGATGTAGCGATCGGACTGCTTGTGCTTCTTGCGCGTCCGGAAGCCGAGCGTCGGCACGCCCCACGGGGTGACCGGGTGGCGTCCGGCGGTGGTCGAGCCCTCGCCGCCGCCGTGCGGGTGGTCCACCGGGTTCATCGCCGTGCCGCGGGTCTGCGGGCGGACGCCCATGTGGCGCTTGCGCCCCGCCTTGCCGACCTTGACGTTCTGGTGCTCGGCGTTTCCGATGACGCCGACGGTGGCGCGGCAGTCGGCGCGGACCATGCGCATCTCGCCGGAGGGCAGGCGGAGGGTGGCCATGTCGTTCTCGCGGGCCATCAGCTGGATCGAGGTGCCGGCCGAGCGGCCCATCTGGCCGCCGCGCCCGGGCTGGAGCTCGACGTTGTGGACGATGGTGCCGACCGGCATCGCCGAGAGCGGCAGGCAGTTCCCGACGGCGATCTCGGCGTCGGGGCCGGAGCTGACCGTCATGCCGACCTTCAGCTGGCTCGGGGCCAGGATGTAGGCCTTCTCGCCGTCGGCGTAGTGCAGGAGGGCGATGTAGGAGGTGCGGTTGGGGTCGTACTCGATCGCCGCCACCTTGGCCGGCACGCCGTCCTTGCGGCGCTTGAAGTCGACCTTGCGGTAGAGGCGCTTGGCGCCGCCGCCGCGGTGGCGCGAGGTCTTGCGGCCGTTCGAGTTGCGCCCGCCGCTGCGGGTCTTGCCCTCGACGAGGCTCTTCTCCGGCTTGCTCTTCGTGACCTCCGCGAAGTCGGAGTAGGTCGCAAAGCGCTGGCCGGGGCTGGTGGGCTTGGGTTTACGGATCGCCATCTCTCAGCTCACCCCTCCAGCTCCGCGAGGCCCTGGAAGACGGGGATCGAGTCGCCGGCGCGCACCTGGACGATCGCCTTCTTCCAGCGACGGGTCTGGCCCGAGGTGTAGCCGCGGCGCTTTGGCTTGGGCTTAACCCAGAGCGTGCGCACGTCGACCACGCCCACGTCGAAGAGGCTCTCCACCGCCTGGCGGATCTCCGTCTTGTGGGCGTCGGGATGGACGCGGAAGGTGTAGCGGTCGTTGGCGGCGAGCACGTAGCTCTTCTCGCTGATGATCGGCCTGATGATCACGTCGGTGTGCTCCATCAGGCCGCCGCCTCGCTCTTGCGTTCGACGGTGCCCAGGCGGGCGCTGAGCTCGGTGAGGGCGGCCTCGCTGGCCAGGAGGCGGCCGGCACGCACGACGTCGGCGACGCCGACCTCGGCCGCGGGCATCACGGTGGCCTCCTCGAGGTTGCGGAAGGAGAGCGCTGCCTGGTCCTCGTCGGCGCCGAGCACGACGAGCACGGGACCGTCCGCCTTCCAGGCGCCGATCAGGGCGCCGGCGGCCTTGGTCGAGGGCGCCTCGAAGGCGGCCACGTCGAGGACGGCTACCGATCCGCGGTCGGCGTGGACCGAGAGGGCGCTGCGCATTGCCGCGCGGCGCTCCTTGCGGTTGACCTTGGAGAGGTAGTGGCGAGGCTCGGGGCCGAAGATCGTGCCGCCGCCGGTCCAGATGGGCGAGCGCGAGGAGCCGGCGCGGGCGCGGCCGGTTCCCTTCTGGCGCCACGGCTTGGCGCCGCCGCCGCGGACCTCGCCGCGGGTCTTGGTGGCTGCGGTGCCCTGGCGCCTGGCGTTGAGCTCGGCACGGACCGACTCGTGGATGAGGGTGCGGTTCAGGCGCGCGCCGAAGATCTCGGCGTCGAGCGAGATCTTTGCGGTGCCGCCGAGCACGGGAGCGTCAGCCATCGGTGCGCACCTCCACCAGGCCGCCCTTCGCCCCGGGAACGGCCCCGCGGAGAAGGAGGAGGTTGTCTCCGGAGTCGACCCGGACGACGGTCAGGCCCCGCTGCGTGGCGCGCTTGTTGCCCATCTGGCCCGGGCCACGGATGCCCTTGAAGACGCGGGCCGGCCAGGCCGAGGCGCCGATCGAGCCTGGAGCGCGGACGTTGTGGGAGCCGTGGGTCACCGGACCACGGCTGAAGTTGTGGCGCTTGACGGTCCCCTGGAAGCCCTTGCCCTTGGTGACGCCGGCGACCTTGACCTTCTGGCCCTCCTCGAAGCTCTCGACGGTGACGGTGTCGCCGACGCTGAGCTCCTCGCCCTCGTCACGGAACTCGACGAGGTGGCGGTAGGGGGAGGCGCCGGCCTTCTTGAGGTGGCCGAGCTCGCCGCCGCTGAGGTGCTTCTCCTTGTCCTCGCCGAAGGCGAGCTGGACGGCGTCGTAGCCGTCCTCGTCGCTGCGGCGCACCGCGGTGACCGGGCAGGGCCCCGCCTCGAGCACGGTCACGCGCTCGACGCTGCCGTCCTCCATGAAGAGCTGGGTCATGCCGATCTTGCGGGCGAGGATCGCGGCCATCGTCCTGCTCAGCCTGCGAGGCGGATCTCGATGTCGACTCCCGCCGGGAGCTGGTCGAGACGCTGGAGCGAGTCGACGGTCTTCGGCGTCGGCTGATGGATGTCGATCAGCCGCTTGTGGGTGCGGATCTCGAAGTGCTCGCGGGAGTCCTTGTCCTTGAAGGGCGAGCGGATCACGCAGTAGACGTTCTTCTCGGTGGGAAGGGGAACCGGGCCGGTCACGGTGGCGCCGGTCTGGGTAGCCGTCTCCACGATCTCCTTGGCGGCCGTCTCGATTGCCGAGTGGTCGTACGCCTTGAGGCGGATGCGGATCTTGTTTTGAGTGGCTACGGCCATTTTTCGGTCTTGCTGTTCTTTCGTCCTGTTTCGTCTCTGAACACGGAGCGGGGGCGGTATCCCTGGCCGGGCTCCGCCCCTGCGTCCTTCGGTCGTATCTGATTACTCAGAAAGCGGGGCGAGGACGGCGCTCGCCCTCCCCGCCCCGTTTCGGAACTACTCGATGATCTCGGTGACCACCCCCGAGCCGACGGTGCGGCCACCCTCACGGATGGCGAACCGCAGGCCCTTGTCCATGGCGATCGGCTGGATCAGCTCGACGTCCATGGTGACGTTGTCGCCCGGCATGACCATCTCGGTTCCCTCGGGGAGGGTCGCGACGCCGGTCACGTCGGTCGTGCGGAAGTAGAACTGGGGCCGGTAACCCGTGAAGAACGGGGTGTGGCGTCCGCCCTCTTCCTTCTTGAGGACGTAGACCTCGGCCTTGAACTTGGTGTGAGGCGTGATCGAGCCGGGCTTGCAGAGCACCTGGCCACGCTCGATCTCGTCACGGTCGACACCGCGGAGCAGCAGGCCGACGTTGTCTCCGGCCTGGCCCTCGTCGAGGAGCTTGCGGAACATCTCGACTCCGGTGACCGTCGTGGTCGTCGTGTCCTTGATACCGACGATCTCGACCTCGTCACCGGTGTTGACGATGCCCTGCTCGATACGGCCGGTGGCGACGGTGCCGCGACCGGTGATCGAGAAGACGTCCTCGACCGGCATCAGGAACGGCTTGTCGAGTTCGCGGGTCGGCTCCGGGATGTAGGAGTCGAGCGCGTCGGCCAGCTCGAAGATCTTGGCCTTGTACTCGTCGTCGCCCTCGAGCGCCTTGAGCGCCGAGCCGGTGATGAACGGAATGTCGTCGCCCGGGAAGTCGTACTCGTTGAGGAGGTCACGGACCTCCACCTCGACGAGCTCCAGGAGCTCCTCGTCGTCGACCATGTCGGCCTTGTTGAGGAAGACGACGATGTACGGGACGCCGACCTGACGGGCGAGCAGGATGTGCTCACGGGTCTGGGGCATCGGGCCGTCGGCCGCCGAGACCACCAGGATCGCGCCGTCCATCTGGGCGGCGCCGGTGATCATGTTCTTGACGTAGTCGGCGTGGCCGGGACAGTCGACGTGGGCGTAATGCCGGTTGTCGGTCTCGTATTCCACGTGAGAAGTGGCGATGGTGATCCCGCGCTCCTTCTCTTCCGGAGCGTTGTCGATCTCGGCGAAGCTGCGGGCCTCGCCTCCGCTCTTCTCCGACAGCACGGTTGTGATGGCCGCGGTCAGGGTCGTCTTTCCATGGTCGATGTGACCGATGGTTCCCACGTTCACGTGGGGCTTGTCGCGCTCAAACTTCTCCTTGGACACTGCGATTCGCTCCTGTCTGTTTCAGTCGTAATGACCCCGGTGGCCTAACGGCGACCAACCAAGGAATCTAGCTTAGATACGTGGAAACGGCGTTTACGCCGCGACCACCTCTCCGGTTCGGTGTTCGATGATCTTCTCGGCGATGTTCGGCGGGACTTCCTCGTACTTGTCGAACTGCATCGTGTAGGTAGCCCGTCCCTGCGTCGCCGAACGCAGGTCGGTGGCGTACCCGAACATCTCCGACAGCGGCACGAAGGCGTCTACGACCTGGGCGTTTCCGCGGGGCTCCATGCCCTCGACCCGGCCGCGACGGCGGTTGAGGTCGCCGATGACGTCGCCCATGAACTCCTCGGGCGTGACGACCTCCACCTTGAAGATTGGCTCAAGCAGCACCGGCTTGGCGCGCTTGGCGGCTTCCTTCATCGCCAGCGAACCGGCGACCTTGAAGGCGATCTCCGAGGAGTCGGTGTCGTGGTACTTGCCGTCCACGAGCTCGACCTTCACGTCGACCATCGGGAAGCCGGCCTTGACGCCGTTGGCCAGGGCCTCCTCGCAGCCCTTCTCCACGGCGGGGATGAACTCGGTCGGGACCGCGCCGCCCTTGATCTTGCTCTCGAACTCAAATCCGACGCCGGGGGCGGGCTCAAGGTTGATGTAGACGACGCCGTACTGGCCCGAGCCGCCGGTCTGGCGGATGAACTTGCCCTCCACCTTCTCGGCGCTGCCGCGGATGGTCTCGCGGTAGGAGACCTGCGGCTTGCCGACGTTGGCCTCGACCTTGAACTCGCGCTTCATGCGGTCGACGAGGACCTCGAGGTGGAGCTCGCCCATCCCGGAGATCTCGGTCTGGCCGGTCTCCTCGTTGGTCTGGACCTGGAAGGTCGGGTCCTCCTCGGCCAGGCGGCCCAGGGCGACCGACATCTTCTCCTGGTCGGACTTGGTCTTCGGCTCGACGGCGACCTTGATGACCGGCTCGGGGAAGCTGATCGTCTCGAGCTTGACCGGCTGGTCGGGGGCGCAGAGGGTGTCGCCGGTGACGATCTGCTTGATGCCGACGCCGGCGGCGATGTCGCCGGCGTAGACGCGCTCGATCTCCTCGCGGTCGTTGGCGTGCATCATCAGGATGCGCCCGACGCGCTCGGTCTTTCCGGTGGTCACGTTGAGGACGCGGCCGCCGGCCTCCAGCGAGCCGGAGTAGACGCGGAAGTAGGTGAGCTTCCCGACGAAGGGGTCGGCCATGATCTTGAAGGCCAGGGCCGAGAACGGGGCCGAGTCGTCGGTGGGGCGCTCCACCGGCTCCTCGCTCTTGGGGTCGATCCCCTCGACCGGCGGGACGTCGAGCGGCGAAGGCAGGTAGTCGACGACCGCGTCCAGCAGCGGCTGAACGCCCTTGTTCTTGAAGGACGAACCGGCGAGTACCGGGGTCATCTTGATCTCGAGGGTCGCCTTGCGGATCGCCGACTTGAGGATCTCGACGGGAATCTCGGCGTCCTCGAGCATGAGCTCCATGACGGCGTCGTCGTAGTTGGAGACCTCGTCGAGGAGGCGCTCACGCCCGGCGGCGGCCGCGTCGGCCATGTCTGCGGGAATCTCGCCCTCGATCTGCTCGGTGCCCATGTCGTCGGAGTAGGTGATCGCCTTCATGGTCACCAGGTCGACGATGCCGGCGAAGTCGCCCTCGGAGCCGATCGGGAGCTGGATCGGGATGGCGTTGGCGCCGAGACGGTCGACCATGGTCTGGATCCCCATGTCGAAGTCGGCGCCGGTGCGGTCCATCTTGTTGATGTAGGCGATGCGCGGGACCGAGTACTTGTCGGCCTGGCGCCAGACGGTCTCGGACTGCGGCTCGACGCCGGCGACCGAGTCGAAGACCGCTACGGCCCCGTCGAGGACGCGGAGCGAGCGCTCCACCTCGACGGTGAAGTCGACGTGGCCCGGGGTGTCGATGATGTTGATGCGGTAGCCGTCCCACTCACAGGTCGTGGCGGCGGAGGTGATGGTGATGCCGCGCTCCTGCTCCTGCTCCATCCAGTCCATCGTCGCGGCGCCCTCGTGGACCTC
>JBBATA010000017.1:18305-31457 GCA_040399005.1 Solirubrobacteraceae bacterium | reverse complement strand
CGCCCCGCGAGGGAAGGCACCCTTCCCCGGCGCCCCCGCCTCCGCCGCCCCCGCGGGCCCCCGGCAGGCCCTCGCGGCGCTCGCGCCAGCCGCGCGAGCCGCGGCAGCCGGGCCGGCGGCGCGGCCTGGCCTGGCGGATTGCGAAGTGGACGATCCTGGCGATCGCCGGCTGGACCGCCCTCTCGGTCGGCCTCTTCCTCTTCAGCGCCCAGTTCCTCCAGGACCGCGTCCCCTCCAGCGCCCGCGCGCAGCTGGAGGCGCCCGGGGCGCCGCTGGTCTCGGCCTCCAACACCCTGATCCTCGGCTCCGACCTGCGGGCGAAGGGATCGAAGGAGCCGGGTGCGGCGACCTCCGGGCCCAGCCGGTCGGACTCGATCCAGGTGATGCGGGTCGGTGGCGGCCACAGCTCCAAGCTTTCGATCCCTCGTGACACGGTGGCCGAGGTTCCCGGCTACGGACCGCGGAAGATCAACTCGGCCTTCGCGCTCGGGGGCCCTGCCCTGGCCATCGAGACGGTCAGCAACTACCTCGGGATTCCGATCAACCACGTGATCCTCGTCAACTTCGACCAGTTCCCCGAACTCGTGGACGCGATGGGGGGCGTCAACTACACCGGCGGCTGCGTAAAGGCGAAGATCAACGGTGGCTACGCCAACGGTGGCGTCACGCTCGACCTGCCGAAAGGCACCACCCGGCTGAACGGCCAGCAGGCGCTCGCCCTCTCCCGAACCCGGATCAACAGCTGCGCGCCCGGGGAGAACGACCTCGACCGCGCCCGCCGCCAGCAGCAGCTCGTCTCGGCGATGCGCTCGCAGGTGCTCTCTCCGCGCGGCTTCATCCGCTGGCCGCTGGTCGGCTGGCAGGCGCCGCAGACGATCAGCTCCGACATGGGGGCTGCCGGGCTGACCGGGCTGATGCTGACGGTCGCCGCTTCGGGATCGGGCAGCTCAAGCGTCCTGAAACCCGACGGCGCGGTGGTGCTCCCGGACGGCGGCCTGGCGCTCACCGTGAGCGAGGCATCGAAGCAGCGCCAGGTGGCGCGCTTCATGAGCCGCTGAGGCTCAGTCCTTCTTCTTGGAGGGGGCCGGCTTCTCCTTGCCGGAGCCCTTGGCCTTGGCTTCCTTCTTCTCCTTGGCCTTCTCCGCCGTCTTGGCGTCGTGCGAGTCGGCGCCCTCCTTGGCCGACTTCTCTAGCTCGCGGTTGCGGCGTCGCGTCCCGTAGTCGGTGTTGTGGAAGCCCTTGCCCTTGAAGTGGATCGCGACCGGGTGCAGGACCCGCTCCACCGGCACGCCGGTCTCCGGGTCCTCGGTGAGGGCGTCGTCGCTCATCCGCTGCTCGATCTCGAAGGTCGAGCCGTCGGGCCTCTTGTACTCGTAGATGGGCATCGCGGGCGCAGATTATAGGTCCGGCTGGGGGCGTCCCGGCGGCCGTCGCCCCTAGCATGCGGCCATGGCCGAAGACTCCGTGACCATGGACAAGATCGTCGCCCTCTGCAAGCGGCGCGGCTTCATCTTCCCCTCGTCGGAGATCTACGGCGGCCTGGGCTCCACTTACGACTTCGGCCATTACGGCGTGCTCCTCAAGGGCAACGTCAAGGCCGAGTGGTGGAGGTCGATGCTCCAGGAGCACGACAACGTCGTCGCGCTGGACTCGGCGATCCTCCAGCATCCGCGCGTCTGGGAGGCCAGCGGCCACCTCGGCGGCTTCAGCGACCCGATGGTCGACTGCAAGACGTGCGGCCAGCGCTTCCGGGCCGACGACCTCGAGAACGCCAGCTGCCCGCAGAAGCCCTCGAAGAACCCCGGCGACGGGCCGGACTGCGAGCTCACCGACGAGCGCGAGTTCAACCTGATGTTCGAAACGACGGTCGGGCCGGTGAAGGACTCCGGCTCGGTTGCCTACCTGCGGCCCGAGACCGCCCAGGGAATCTTCATCAACTTCAAGAACGTCCTGCAGTTCTCGCGCAAGAGCCCCCCGTTCGGGATAGCCCAGGTCGGCAAGTCGTTCCGCAACGAGATCACCCCGGGCAACTTCATCTTCCGCACGCGCGAGTTCGAGCAGATGGAGATGGAGTTCTTCGTCCCGCCCGCCGAGGCCGGGAAGTGGTTCGAGTACTGGACCGCCGAGCGCGAGCGCTGGTACACCGGCCTGGGCATCCGCCCCGACCACCTGCGCCTGCGGGCCCACGAGGCCGACGAGCTCAGCCACTATTCGAGCGGGACCAGCGACATCGAGTACCTCTTCCCGATCGGCTGGTCCGAGCTCGAGGGCGTCGCGGACCGCGGCGACTTCGACCTGAGCCGCCACGCGGAGTTCTCGGGCGAGAAGCTCGAGTACTTCGACCAGGCCAGCGGGGAGCGCTACGTACCCCACGTGATCGAGCCGGCGGCCGGCGCCGACCGGGCGACGCTCGCCTTCCTCGTCGACGCCTACGACGAGGAGGAGGTCGAGGGCGAGAGCCGGACCGTCCTGCGGCTCCATCCCCGCCTGGCCCCGGTCAAGGTCGCCGTGCTGCCCCTCGTGCGCAAGGACGGCCAGCCCGAGCTGGCCCGCGAGCTCTACGAGGCGCTAAGGCCCGTGATGCAGGCCGAGTACGACGAGGGCGGCTCGATCGGCAAGCGCTACCGGCGCCAGGACGAGATCGGGACGCCGTGGTGCGTGACCGTCGACCACCAGTCGCTCGAGGACCGCACGGTCACCGTGCGCGACCGTGACTCGCTGAGCCAGGAGCGCGTGCCGGTCGACGAGCTGCCGGCGCTGCTGGCCGGCCGGCTGGCCGAGCCCTGGCAGACGCCGAAGCTCAGCTGAGCCGGTTGGCTGGGCTGTAGCCGGGGAGCCGGCTCAGTCGGCGTCGGCGGCGGAGCCGTCGCCGTTGGTCGAAGCGGCCGCAGCTGCGGCAGCCTCGGCCTCGGGAGCAGCGGTCGGAGCCGAGGCGGTCGCCGCCGAGGTGGGCGGAGCCGTGGTCGGCACGTAGTCGAACTCCTCCTCGGCACCGAAGACGAGGTCGAGGATCTTGTCGCGAAGCCCGACGCTCACTACGACGGCCAGCGCGGCACCGGCGGTGAGGATCAGGAGATTCCGGGCGAGGTGGCTCTTGCGCGGCGGCGCGACGACCCGGTCGCGCGCCTCGAGGGCGGCGTCGCTGGCCTTCTTGATCGAGCGGCGCACCTTGTCGTCGTCGAGGATCGCGGCGGCGGGGTTGTCGGCGGCGGAGATGCGGTCGAAGGCGTCACGGGCCGACTCGTAGGCGACGCGGGCGTTCTCGCGGACCTTCGGGTCCTCGGCGATACGCCTCAGGTACTCGTTGTCCTTCAGCTGCTGAGCGCTCTCGCTCGCGTTGGCTGCCCAGGTGGAAAGTGCCATCGAATCTCTTCTCCTGTCGGAATTTCGTCAGAAAATCGGCTGAGGTGCGTGAGCATAGCCTCAATCGGCGGTCCGTGCGGAAAAGGGCACGAAGGCCGCGGGGAACTGCCTAGAGCTCGATGACGGCGCCCGAACGTGCCAGCTCGACCGGCCCGCCGAAGGCCTCCTCGGCCTGGCGGCGCGAGAGCTCCTGGTCGAGCTCGTCGGTGATGTGGGTGATGGCCACCCGGCGTGCGCCGGCGGCACGGGCGTGCTCACCGGCCTCGATGGCCGTCAGGTGGCCGCGGGGCTCGTCGTCCTCGGGCTCGCGGAGGGTTGCCTCGATCAGCAGGAAGTCGGTCTCGCGCGCGAACTCGGCCAGCCCCTCGTTGGGGGCGCAGTCGGCGCCGAAGGTGAATCGCGGGCCGTCCTCCCCGGCGCGGATGTCGACCGCGAAGGTCGGGACGTAGTGGGGCACCGGCTGGAAGCGGATGGTGAACTCGCCGGCGCTGGCGATGTCGTCGGGCTCGTATTCGACGATCTGGAATGCCTCCTCGATGATGTCGGCCGGACCCCACAGCTCGGCAAGCGCGTGGAGGATCTTCGTGCCCCCGGCGGGGACGATCAGCTCCGGCCGGTTGGTCGCCGGGCCGAGCGGCGAGAAGGTCAGCGCGTAAGCGAAGGGCACCAGGTCGAGAACGTGGTCGGCGTGGAAGTGGGTGATCAGCACCGCGTCGAGCTCGCGGTAGTCGGTCGCCTCGCGCAGCCGTGCGAAGACCCCGCTGCCGCAGTCGACCAGGAGCGTGGTCGTGGAGCCCTCGACCAGGTACCCGCTGCAGGCTCCGCCCTCGTCCTGCCAGGAGGGTGATTTTCCAAGGATCGTGATCTTCATCGTCGGCGGGGGAGCGCGGCCGTCCCCTCGAAGGTACGGGCCGCTTCCGCTCCCGTACTTATACGCCTCCCCCGGAACCGGAGACGCCGGGCTCGGCATCAGGCGCCTCGCCGCCGCCACGTCCCAGCACCCGCTTGAGCAGCGGCGGCGCCATCAGCGTGGTGGCTATCGACATGCCGACGATCACCGTGAAGAGGCTGTCGCTCACCACGCCCGCGGTCGCCCCGATCCCGGCGACGATGATCCCGACCTCGCCCCGCGGCACCATTCCGAAGCCGATCGCAATGGCGTTTCGCGGCCCGAGCGAGCGGGCGGCCACCCACGCTCCGGCAAACTTCGTAACCACCGCCAGCAGCGTCACGCCGGCCAGCGCGGCCAGGACCTCCAGGTCGGCCAGTGCACCAAGGTCGACCTTCAGGCCGATGAAGACGAAGAAGAACGGCGGGAAGAAGGCATAGAGCGGGGCGACCTCCTGCTCGAAGTCGCCACGGTCCCTGGTCTCGGCGACGATCATCCCGGCCAGGAAGGCGCCGATGATCGCCGCGAGGCCGATCTCGGCCGAGAAGGCGGCGAGGCCGAGGCAGAGGATCACCGCCGGCATCAGCGGCGACTCGGCGAACTTCGGGGCGTGGAACATGTCGGGCCAGCGGGCGGCGATCCTTGTCCCGCCCAGGCCGACGAATACGACGAAGCCGACGGCCAGGGCGATCACCAGGGCCACCGACGCCAGGTCAAGGCCGCCGCTTTCGGCGATCCCCACGGCGATCGCCAGGACGATCATGGCCAGGATGTCGTCGATCACCGCCGCACCGAGGATCGTGCGGGCGACGAGGGTCCTGAGGGCGCCGAGGTCGATCAGCACCGCAGAGGTGATGCCGACGCTGGTAGCCACCAGGGCGGCGCCGACGAAGAGGCTGGTCTCGAAGGAGGCACCGAAGGCGTCGGCGGCCACGAATCCCGCCACCAGCGGCAGCGCCATGCCGAAGACGCCGACGCGGGTCGCCACGCCCCCGACCTCGCGCATGTCGGAGAGCCGTGTCTCCAGCCCGACCCAGAAGAGGAGGAAGACGACGCCGAGCTCGGCGAAGACCTCGAGGGTCTCGCTCGGGGAGACGATTCCGAGCACCGAGGGCCCGATAACCACCCCGGCGAGGATCTCGCCGATGATCGCCGGCTGCCCGATCCGCTTGAAGATCTCGTCGCCGATCTTGGCCGCGAGCAGGACGAGAAAAAGGGCCAGCAGGATGTCGGCCAGCCCACTGGCGGCCGCTAGCGGTATCGGCACATCCCCATTGTTGCGCCTCGGCTCAGGAGCGGTGAATCGCCGCCTGCTCGGAGGCGGTCGGGAAGGCCCAGGCGGTCCGGGCGGCCCGCTCCTGGCGGAAGACGAGCCTCAGCTGGCTCGGCGGCCGAAGCCCTTCGGGGTGGTCGGGGCGGAAGGTCGCGCAGGCCTCGGGGAGGTCGAGGGCGCAGAGCTGGTGGTTATGGAAGAAGCACTGCTCGCAGCTCACCTTCGCCCGCGTCCGACCCTTCGCCATTCTCCCCTCCAGCTCTTTCTCGACTGACCTTCTTGACTAACCGGCGGCCAAGAAATCACAAAGCTGCGCAGAGCCGCAACGGGTCGTTTCGCTATGGCCGGGTTTTTCACGAGCGGCGCTTCGGAAAGACCCCGCTCTCTGCGCAGATCGCCGGGCGCCGCCGCGCCGATACCTTCCCCGGAATGGAGGTCCTCCTCACCGGCGCCAGCGGCGCCATCGGCAGCGAACTGGCGCCGGCCCTCGCCGAGGCGGGCTGCCGCGTGCGCGCTCTCGCCCGTCGCCCCGAGCGCGTCGAGGCCGCCGGAATCTCCGAGACGCTGGTGGGAGACGTGGTGACCGGTGCCGGGGTGCCCGAAGCGCTGGAGGGGGTTGAGGTCGCCTACTACCTCGTCCACTCGATGGAGCCCGGCGACGAGAGCTTCGCCGAGCGCGAGCGGCGGGCCGCCTCCGGCTTCGCCGAAGCCTGCCGCGAGGCCGGGGTCAGGCGCATCTGTTACCTCGGCGGGCTCGTCCCCGCCGGCGTACCCGCCTCCGAGCACCTCTCCAGCCGGCTCGCCGTGGAGGAGCTGCTGCTCGAAGCGGCCCCCGAGGCGGTGGCGCTTCGCGCGTCGATAGTGATCGGCTCCCGCTCGCGCTCCTTCCGGTTTCTCGTGCGGCTGCTGGAGCGCGCGCCGGTCCTGCCGCTCCCCAGCTGGCGCGACAACCGCACGCAGCCCATAGACAGCCGCGACGTCACCTCTTTCCTGGTGGCGGCGGGTACCTCAACGGTCGTTACCGGCCCGCTCTCCCTCGACATCGCCGGGCCCGACGTGGTGACCTACGGCCAGCTGGTCGCCCGTATCGCCGACCAGATGCTGATCGACCGTCCCCCCATCGAGCTTCCCTTCTCGGCGACTGCGCTGGCCGGGCCGGCCGCCGCCGTGCTCGCCGACGAGGACCCGGAGCTGATCGGCCCGCTGATGGAGGGGCTTGGCTCGGACCTGCTGCCCAGGGACAACGCTGCCGCCGAGCTCTTCGGGGTCCGCCTGCACCGGCTCGACCGGGCGATCGCCCACGCCCTGCGGGAGATGGAAGCCGCCGAACCGGTGAGGGCCCGCTGATGTCGGCGGTCGAGGTCGAGCTCTTCATCGACGCGCCCCCGGAGCGCATCTGGGAGGTCGCGCTCGACCCGGCACGGCTCGGCGACTGGGTGACTATCCACCGCTCCCTGGGCGACCACGACGACCCTCCCGCCTACAAGGGCTTCCGCATGAGCCAGACGATGACCCTGCGGGGGGTCCCGCTGACCGTCGACTGGGAGCTGGTCCGCTGCGACGAGCCCACCTACGCCGAATGGGCCGGCAAGGGGCCGGCGCGCTCCCGGGCCACCACGAGCTACCGGCTGACTCCCCAGGACGGGGGAACGCTCTTCGCCTACAGCAACGAGTTCAAGACTCCGCTGGGGCCGCTCGGCGCGGTGGCGCAGCGCGCCATCGCCGGCGACATGCCCGAGAGTGAGGCGATCGCCTCACTCGAACGGCTCCGCAAAATCTGCGAGTAACAGAAAACCCCCGCTTCACTTCAGGGACAAGTACGCTCGTTTTACAGGGCGAAAGCTGCTATACGTACTTCCCGAATAAACGTACCTTCTGCCAAAAAAGGAAAAAAGTACATGGCCGATTTTGTAGACAAGAAGCGCGCTGAGATGGAGAAGCGCCTCAAGGAGCTCAAGCCCTACGTGGAAGAGCACGACCGCCTCGAGGCCGCCATCGAGGCCCTCGGTGGCGTTGCGCGCTCAGCCTCCCGAAGCGTCTCCGGCGCCACGCGGCGGGCCACCCGCCGCCCGGCAGGCCGCAAGCGCGGGACCGGCACCGGCAAGCGCGGTCGCCCCAAGGGATCGGGCAAGCGCGGCAAGCAGTGCGCCGACCTCGTAAAGAAGAACCCGGGGATCACCATTCCGGAGATCGCCAAGAAGATCGGCATCAAGCAGAACTACCTCTACCGCGTGATGCCGGCCCTCGAGAAGGAGGGCCTGGTCACCAAGAAGGGCAAGGGCTGGTACCCGACCGCCAAGGCCTGACACCGGGCAGGGTGCGCCCCGGGCCTGGCCCGGGGTTGCCCCGCCGCCTGGGGCCGGGTGCTAGCTAGCCCGCCGGCGGCCCCGAACCCTTCAGCCGAGCAGGCCCATCGCCGCGACGGCGTCCCGCTCCTCGACCAGCTCGGCGACGCTCGCGTCGATCCGCTCGCGGGAGAAGTCGTTGATCTCGAGTCCCTCCACGATCGACCACTCTCCCCCGCTGCAGGTGCAGGGGAAGGAGCTGATCACTCCCTCGGTCACGCCGTAGGAGCCGTCGGAGGGAACGGCCATCGAGACGAAGTCTCCCTCGGCCGAGCCGTTCACCCAGTCGTGGACGTGGTCGATCGCTGCGTTGGCGGCCGAAGCGGCGCTCGACGCGCCCCGGGCCTCGATGATCTCCGCGCCCCGCTGCTGGACCCGCGGGATGAACTCGTCGGCTACCCAGGCCTGGTCGTCGACCACCTCGCTGGCCGGCGCGCCGTCGACGGTGGCGTGGGTGATGTCCGGGTACTGGGTGGCCGAGTGGTTGCCCCAGATGATCATCTTCTTGAGCTTCTCGACCGGCATCGCGGTCTTGTTGGCCAGCTGGGCCAGCGCGCGGTTGTGGTCGAGCCGGGTCATCGCCGTGAAGCGCTCCGCGGGAACGTCGGGCGCGTTGGCCTGGGCGATCAGCGCGTTGGTGTTGGCCGGGTTGCCGACCACCAGGACGCGGATGTCGTCGGCGGCATGGTCGTTGATCGCCTTGCCCTGGGGGGCGAAGATTCCGCCGTTGGCCTCGAGCAGGTCGCCGCGCTCCATCCCCTTCGTGCGGGGGCGGGCACCGACGAGAAGGCCGATGTTGGCGCCGTCGAAGGCGATGTTCGGGTCGTCGCTGATGTCGATGCGCGACAGGAGGGGGAAGGCGCAGTCGGTGAGCTCCATCGCCGTGCCCTCGGCGGCCTCGAGGGCCGGGGTGACCTCCAGCAGGCTCAGCTCGACAGGCTGGTCGGGCCCGAGCAGCTGGCCCGAGGCGATCCGGAACAGGAGCGCGTAGCCGATCTGACCTGCCGCTCCGGTGACGGTGACTTTGGTGGGGGTGCTCATCGTCCTCTTGGCCTCCTGAACTCTGGTTATCCGGTCTTTCTCACGCTACAGCGCCTGCGCGCCCGGCGACCCTCAGGCCATCGCCGCCTGCAGGTTGGAGTCGATGCTCGCCAGGAACTCCTCGGTGGTCTGCCACGGCTGGTCGGGGCCGATCAGCAGTGCGAGGTCCTTGGTCATCGCTCCCGACTCGACGGTTTCCACGCAGACCCGCTCGAGCGTGCGCGCGAATTCGCTCACCTCGGGGGTGCCGTCCATCCGCCCGCGGGCCTCGAGGCCCCGCGTCCAGGCGAAGATCGAGGCGATCGGGTTGGTGGAGGTCTTCTCGCCCTTCTGGTGCTGGCGGTAGTGACGGGTCACCGTGCCGTGGGCGGCCTCGGCCTCGACCGTGTTGCCGTCGGGCGTCATCAGGACGCTTGTCATCAGGCCCAGCGAGCCGAACCCCTGGGCGACCACGTCGGACTGGACGTCGCCGTCGTAGTTCTTGCAGGCCCAGACGAAGCCCCCCTCCCACTTGAGGGCGGCGGCGACCATGTCGTCGATCAGCCGGTGCTCGTAGGTCAGGCCGGCCGCCTCGAACTTCGCGGCGAACTCGGAGTCGAAGACCTCCTGGAAGATGTCCTTGAAGCGCCCGTCGTAGGCCTTGAGGATCGTGTTCTTGGTCGACATGTAAACCGGGAAGCCCTTGTCGAGCCCGTAGTTGAACGAGGCCCTGGCGAAGTCCCGGATCGACGCGTCGGTGTTGTACATCGCCAGTGCGACCCCGGCACCCTCGAAGTCGTAGACCTTGAACTCCATCGGCTCGGTGCCGTCGGCCGGCGCGAAGGTGACGGTGAGCGTCCCCTCGCCGGGGACCTTGAAGTCGGTCGCCTTGTACTGGTCCCCGAAGGCGTGGCGGCCGACGACGATCGGCTTGGTCCACGTCGGGACCAGGCGCGGGATGTTGTCGATGACGATCGGCTCGCGGAAGATGACGCCGCCGAGGATGTTGCGGATCGTCCCGTTCGGCGAGCGCCACATCTCCTTCAGGCCGAACTCCTCGACGCGGTCCTCGTCCGGCGTGATCGTCGCGCACTTGACTCCCACCCCGTGCTCGCGGATCGCGTTGGCCGCGTCGACGGTCACCTGGTCGTCGGTGGCGTCACGGTTCTCGATCCCGAGGTCGAAGTAGATGAGCTCGATGTCGAGGTAGGGCAGGATCAGCTGGTCCTTGATGAAGGCCCAGATGATCCGGGTCATCTCGTCTCCGTCGAGCTCGACTACTGGGTTGGCAACCTTGATCTTGGTCATCGCTTCCTTCCGGGTTCTGACGGGCGCAGGCTAGTGGAGCCGCGATCGTGCACGCAGACCGGTCTCATGGCCTTAACCTGAGAGCCGGTGGCCACCCACGAAGTTACGAACCAGCCCCCGCCGCTGGCCGGGCGCAACCTCTTCGAGGACAACGCCGCACTCGGCGAGGCCCTTGAGCGCGAGGGCGGAGGCTGGGCCCGCGACCGCCTCGTGGAGGCCGGAGCCTTCTGGGGAGGCGAGCCGATGGAGTGGGGCGTGCTGGCCAACGAGCGTCCGCCCGTCCTTTATCGCCACGACCGCTACGGCAACCGGGTCGACCGGGTCGACTTCGACGAGTCCTGGCACCGGCTGATGGAGGCCGGGGTCCGGGACGAGCTCCACGCCCTGCCCTGGCGCGAGCCGCGCGAGGGGGCGCACGTGGCCCGGGGCGCCCTCTTCATGACCGCGAGCCAGGCCGAGGCCGGCTTCTGCTGCCCGATCACCATGACCTTCGCCGCCGTCCCCGCGCTGCGGGCCCAGCCCGAGATAGCCGCCGAGTGGGAGCCGCTCCTCACCTCGACCTCCTACGACCCGGAAGGCACCCCCGCGCCCGGCAAGGGCTCGGCGATCTGCGGCATGGCGATGACCGAGAAGCAGGGCGGATCTGACGTGCGCGCCAACACCACCCGCGCCGTTGCGGTGAACGGCGGCGGCCCCGGCGCCGAGTACCGGATAACCGGCCACAAGTGGTTCTGCTCGGCGCCGATGAGCGACCTCTTCCTGATCCTCGCCCAGACCGACGAAGGGCTCTCGTGCTTCGCCCTCCCGCGGATCCTCCCCGACGGCGAGCGCAACGCGATCTCGGTCGAGCGCCTCAAGGACAAGCTCGGCAACCGCTCCAACGCCTCGAGCGAGGTCGAGTACGACGGGGCCCTGGCGAGGATGGTCGGCGAACCCGGCCGCGGCGTCCCGACGATCATCGAGATGGTCGGCCACACGCGCCTCGACTGCATCACCGGCACCGCGGCCGGAATGCACGCCGCCGTCGCACAGGCCACCTGGCACGCCACCCACCGCTCAGCCTTCGGCAGCCCGCTCGTCGACAAGCCCCTGATGGCCAACGTCCTGGCCGACCTGGCGATCGAGGCCGAGGCGGCGACCGCGCTCGCGATGAGGCTGGCCCGCGCCTACGACCAGGCCGACGACGACCCGTCCGAGGCGCACCTCAAGCGCCTGGCCACGCCGATCGGGAAGTTCCACGTCTGCCAGCGCGCGCCGCAGCACGCCTTCGAGGCGCTCGAGGTCTTCGGCGGAGTGGGTTACGTCGAGGAGTCGGGCATGCCCCGTCTCTACCGCGAGGCGCCCCTCAACTCGATCTGGGAGGGCTCGGGCAACGTGATGGCCCTCGACGTCCTTCGCGCGCTGGCCCACGAGCCGGAGGCGCTCGAGAGCTTCTTCGCCGAGGTCGAGCTGGCCTCCGGCGCCGACCAGAGGCTCGACGCCCACGTCGCGGGGCTTCGTGACGAGTTCTCCGACCCGGACGGGCTGGAGTCCCGCGCCCGCCGGATCGTCGAGCGGATGGCGGTCGCGCTCCAGGGCTCGCTGCTGGTGCGGCACGCCCCCGAGGCGGTGGCCGACGCCTTCTGCGCCTCTCGCCTGGACGGCTCCGCCGGCCTCAACTACGGGACGCTGCCGGCCGGCGCCGACTGCGCCGCGATCGTCGCCCGCCACACCCCGGCAGGCTGAGGCGCCCAACCTCTGCCGGCCCGGCCGGCGGCTGTCACCATTAAGGGGTGTTCGGCGAGCGCTCGATAAAGCTCTTCACCGTCTCCGGGATCCGGATCGGGGCCAATCCGAGCTGGTTCCTGTTCCTCTTCCTGATGATCATCTGGCTCTCCGACTACTTCGGGGACGTGCTCGTCGCTTCGAGCACGACGGTCGCCTACGTGACCGCGGTCGCCGCTGCCATCTTCTTCTTCGCCTCGCTCCTGCTCCACGAGCTCGGCCACGCGCTGATGGCGCGCCGGCTGGGAATCGGCACCTCGGGCATCGACCTCTGGCTCTTCGGGGGAGTCGCCAAGCTGACCCGCGACTCGCAGACCCCGGGCGAGGAGTTCAAGGTCGCGATCGCCGGGCCGGCGGTCACCGCGGTCATCGTCCTCGTCTGCCTGGGCATCGGCGCCCTGGCCGCCAACGAGACCGGCGTCCTCGACGCGGCGACGCTCACCCGTTCGAGCACCACGCCATGGGTCGCGCTGCTCGGCTGGCTCGCCCTCACCAACCTCGTCCTCCTCGTCTTCAACATGCTTCCCGCCTTCCCGCTCGACGGCGGCCGCGTTACCCGGGCGATCGCCTGGAAGGTCAGCGGCGACCGCAGCCGAGGCACCCGCTTCTCCGGCTACCTCGGCCAGGGCTTCGGCTGGCTGATGGTCGCCTTCGGCCTCTTCATCATCCTGCGCACCGGGGCGATCGTCTCCGGCATCTGGTCGGCCGTGCTCGGCTGGTTCCTGGCCTCGGCCGCCCGCAACGCCGTGGTCGGCAGCCGCTACAGCGAGCAGCTGGAGGGAGTCACGGCGGGGCAGATCATGGACATGAGCCCCATCGTCGTGCCGGCGACGGTGAGCGTTGCCGACGCCCAGCTCGAGTTCTTCTCGCGCTTCCCCTGGCCCTGGTTCGCCGTCGTCGACGAGCTCGGCCGGCTCGAGGGGATCGTGCGTTCCGAGCAGGTCGAGGCCGCCCTGGCGCAGGGACGCGGCGACGAGCCGGTCCGGGCGATCCTCGAGCCCGAGCAGGCCGAGGCCAGCGCGGTCACCCGCGAGACGCCGGTCGAGAACCTCCTGGGACTCGAGGCGCTTCGGCGACTGGGCGCGGTGATCGTGATCGACCCCGACCACCGTCTCTGCGGGGTGGTTACCGAGGAGGAGCTCTCCCGGGCCCTGGCCACTTCGCCGCCCCGCAGGTACTGACCCGGGCCG